>CAJYPV010000017.1 GCA_913776825.1 Burkholderiaceae bacterium | reverse complement strand
AGGAAATGGTCATGCCTGGCGACAACGTCAGCATCACCGTGAAGCTGATCGCTCCGATCGCCATGGAAGAAGGTCTGCGCTTCGCTATCCGTGAAGGCGGTCGTACCGTCGGCTCGGGCGTCGTGGCCACCATCATCGAGTAATTTTTCTGTTGCTCACCCGTCGGTGAGATGCTGTTGAACTCGGTGAGAGCTCGACGGTCTCTCATCCGGCGGTGTCAACAGCTGCTTCCGCAACGTCATTGACCTTGCGTCGCTCTTTGAAGGAAAAGTCATGTCTACCAAGCAAAAGATCCGCATTCGGCTCAAGGCCTTCGATTACAAGCTGATCGATCAATCGGCCCTGGAAATCGTGGACACCGCCAAGCGCACCGGTGCCATCGTCAAGGGCCCGGTGCCCCTGCCGACCCGCAAGGAGCGTTTCGACATTCTGCGTTCGCCGCACGTCAACAAGACCTCGCGCGACCAGTTTGAAATCCGTACCCACCAGCGTCTGATGGACATCGTCGACCCGACCGACAAGACGGTCGACGCCCTGATGAAGCTGGACCTGCCGGCTGGTGTCGATGTCGAGATCAAGCTGCAGTAATGCAGTTGGGTCGTGATGCCTGGCATCACGCCCTTTGAAGCGTGAATATCGCGCTTCTTCAAAAGGCAGCCCGTGGGCTGCCTTTTTTCATGAACCGAGCGCTGCCTGAGCCCACGCCTTGCGGCGTTGCGGCTGATGGCGCTATACTCCGCAGCTTTTCCGCGCCGGGATTTCCTGGCGCGGCTTCGTCGCATCGTGCGAACGGCAGGTGTTGGGGCCTTTACCCTTGAACTTGCTGATGCACGGTGCTTGTCAGCCCGGCCAACCGATGTCGGGTGTGTGAAATGACTGGCGACCATTGCCGCGGTGTCTCCGTGGCGTGTTCGGAAGTCAGGAGAAAACCATGAGTCTTAGCAAACGCCGCCTCGGCTTGCTGGGCCGCAAGGTGGGCATGATGCGCGTGTTTACGGCGGACGGTGATACCGTGCCCGTGACCGTGCTGGATGTGTCCAACAACCGCGTCACCCAGATCAAGACCGACGAAAACGACGGCTACAGCGCCATTCAAGTGACCTACGGTGCCCGCAAGGCCAGCCGTGTCACCAAGCCGGAAGCGGGTCACCTCGCGAAGGCAGGCGTCGAAGCCGGAGAAATCCTCCAAGAATTCCGCGTGGAATCGGATGTCGCCGCCGAATACAAGGCTGGCGCGCAAGTTCCGGTCACGCTGTTCGCCGCAGGCCAGAAGGTCGATGTGCAAGGCACCTCGATCGGTAAGGGCTTCACCGGCACCATCAAGCGCCACAACTTCGGTTCGCAGCGCGCTTCGCACGGTAACAGCCGTTCGCACAATGTTCCGGGCTCCATCTCGATGGCGCAGGATCCGGGTCGTGTGTTCCCTGGCAAGAAGATGTCGGGTCACCTGGGTGACGTCACCGTGACGGTCCAGAACCTGGACGTCGTTCGCATCGACGAAGCCCGCCAGCTGGTTCTGGTTCGCGGTGCCGTTCCTGGCGCTCGTGATGGATTCGTCGTGATCCGTCCGGCCGTTAAGGTCAAGGTCAAGAAGGGAGCCAACTGATGCAACTCGAGCTCCTGAATGAGCAGGGTCAGGCGACGTCCAAGGTGGACGCTCCCGACACCCTCTTTGCTCGTGACTACAACGAAGCCCTGGTGCACCAGGTGGTCGTGGCCTTCCAGGCCAACGCCCGTCAAGGCACTCGCGCCCAGCTGACCCGCGCCGAAGTTCGTCACTCGACGAAGAAGCCGTTCCGCCAAAAGGGAACCGGCAATGCTCGCGCTGGTATGACCTCCTCGCCGCTGTGGCGTGGGGGCGGCCGCATCTTCCCGAACAAGCCTGACGAGAACTTCTCGCACAAGCTGAACAAGAAGATGTACCGCGCTGGCATGGCTGCGATCCTGTCGCAACTCGCTCGCGAAGGCCGTCTGGCTGTCGTGGATTCGATCTCCATCGAAGCCCCGAAGACCAAGCTGCTCGCCGCCAAGCTCAAGGGCATGGGTCTGGATCACGTGATGGTGATTTCCGACCAGGTGGATGACAACCTGCTGCTGGCCTCGCGCAACCTGCCGAATGTGCTGGTTGTGGAGCCGCGCTACGTCGATCCGCTGTCGCTGGTCTTCTACAAGAAGGTTCTGGTGACCAAGGCCGCGATCGAGCAACTGAAGGAGATGCTGGCATGAGCGCGCCCAAGTTTGCAGAAGGCCGTCTGGCCAAAGTGCTGCTCGCTCCGATCGTGTCCGAAAAGGCCACGATGGCTGGCGAAAAGCACAACCAAGTCCTGTTCAAGGTGCTGCGCGACGCAACGAAGCCTGAGATCAAGGCCGCTGTTGAACTGATGTTCAAGGTCGAGGTCGAAGCCATCAACGTTGTGAACGTGAAGGGCAAGACCAAGCGCTTTGGTGGCCGTCTGGGCCGTCGCGACCACGTCAAGAAGGCGTACGTGTCGTTGAAGGCGGGCCAAGAGCTCAACTTCTCCGGGGAGGCTGCGTAATGGCCGTCGTTAAAGTCAAGCCTACTTCGCCTGGCCGTCGTGGCGTGGTGAAGGTGGTGCACAAGCACCTCCACAAGGGCGCTCCCGAAGCTTCGCTGCTCGAGCCGCAGAAGCAAAAGTCTGGCCGTAACAACAACGGTCACATCACGATGCGCCACAAGGGCGGTGGTCACAAGCACCACTACCGCGTGGTGGACTTCCGTCGCAACAAGGACGGCATCCCGGCGAAGGTGGAGCGCATTGAATACGACCCGAACCGCACGGCTCACATCGCTCTGGTGTGCTATGCCGACGGCGAGCGTCGCTACATCATTGCCCCGCGCAATCTGGAAGTGGGTACGTCGATCGTGAGCGGTGCGGAAGCCCCGATCAAGGTGGGCAACACGCTGCCGATCCGCAACATCCCCGTGGGTTCGACGATCCATTGCGTGGAAATGCTGCCGGGCAAGGGTGCTCAGATCGCTCGTTCCGCCGGTGCCTCCGTGGTGCTGATGGCCCGCGACGGTGCCTACGCTCAGCTGCGTCTGCGTTCGGGCGAAGTCCGCCGCATCCACATCGATTGCCGCGCCACCATCGGTGAAGTGAGCAACGAAGAGCACAGCCTGCGTCAATACGGCAAGGCCGGCGCCATCCGCTGGAAGGGCATCCGCCCGACCGTGCGTGGTACCGCCATGAACCCGGTCGACCACCCGCACGGTGGTGGCGAGGGTCGTACGGGTGAGGGTCAAGTGCCTGTGTCGCCGTGGAACACCCTGACGAAGGGCTACCGTACTCGTAACAACAAGCGCACGCAGACCTTCATCGTCTCGCGTCGCAAGAAGTAAGGGGTAGACCAACATGGCTCGTTCCCTCAAAAAGGGTCCCTTCGTGGATCACCACTTGATGGCCAAGGTCGACAAGGCTGTTGCCATCAAGGACAAGAAGCCCATCAAGACCTGGTCGCGTCGCTCGACGATCCTGCCCGAGTTCATCGGTCTGACGATCGCTGTCCACAACGGCAAGCAGCACGTGCCGGTCTATGTGTCTGACCAGATGGTCGGCCACAAGCTGGGTGAATTCGCACTGACCCGCACCTTCAAGGGCCACCCGGCCGACAAGAAGGCCGGGAAGAAGTAAGGATGCCGACGATGGAAACCAAAGCAATCGTTCGTGGCGTTCGCCTTTCGTGTGACAAGGGTCGCCTGGTGGCTGACCTGATCCGCGGCAAGAAGGTGGATCAAGCGCTGAACATCCTGGAATTCACCCAGAAGAAGGCCGCGCTGATCATCAAGAAGGCGCTGGAATCGGCTATTGCCAATGCTGAGCACAACGACGGTGCCGACATTGACGAGCTGAAGGTCACTTCGATCTATGTGGAGCAAGGTACCACGCTGAAGCGTTTCTCGGCCCGTGCAAAGGGTCGTGGCAATCGCATCAGCAAGCCCACCTGCCACATCTTCGTGACCGTCGGCAACTGAGGCTGAAGGAAGACTATGGGACAGAAAATTCATCCGACTGGCTTCCGCCTGCCCGTCACCCGTAACTGGGCGTCGCGCTGGTACGCGAACAACCAGAACTTCGCCACGATGCTGGCCGAAGATCTGCAAGTTCGTGAGTTCCTCAAGGCCAAGCTGAAGAACGCCGCCGTTTCGCGCATCCTGATCGAGCGTCCCGCCAAGAACGCACGCATCACCATTTTCTCGGCTCGTCCGGGCGTGGTGATCGGCAAGAAGGGCGAAGACATCGAAAACCTGAAGGCCGAGCTGACCAAGCGTCTGGGCGTGCCGGTGGCTGTGAACATCGAAGAAGTGCGCAAGCCCGAAATCGATGCTCAGCTGATCGCTGACTCCATCACCCAGCAGCTGGAAAAGCGCATCATGTTCCGTCGCGCCATGAAGCGTGCGATGCAGAACGCGATGCGTCTGGGTGCTCAGGGCATCAAGATCATGTCGGCTGGCCGTCTGAACGGCATCGAAATCGCTCGCACCGAGTGGTATCGCGAAGGTCGCGTGCCTCTGCACACGCTGAAGGCTGACATCGACTATGGCTTCTCCGAAGCCAAGACCACCTACGGCGTCATTGGCGTGAAGGTGTGGGTGTACCGCGGTGACCGTCTGGCCAATGGCGAGGCGCCCGTGATCAACACCCCTCCGGGTGCAGAAGATGATCGTCGTCCGCGCCGTAACGCCCGTCCGGGCGCTCCGGGTGGCCGTGGTCGTGGCGACAAGCCCGCTGAAGGCGGCGACAAGCCCGCTGCCAAGCGTGTGGTGCGTAAGCCCGCCGCCGCTCCGGCTGGCGAGGCCAAAGGAGAATAAACATGCTGCAACCTGCTCGTCGCAAATACCGCAAGGAGCAAAAGGGTCGTAACACTGGTGTGGCGACTCGCGGCGCGTCCGTCGCTTTCGGTGATTTCGGTCTGAAGGCCACTGAGCGTGGTCGCATCACTGCTCGTCAGATCGAAGCGGCTCGCCGTGCCATCTCGCGCCATATCAAGCGCGGTGGCCGGATCTTCATCCGCATCTTCCCGGACAAGCCGATCTCGCAAAAGCCTGCCGAAGTCCGGATGGGTAACGGCAAGGGCAACCCGGAGTACTACGTCGCTGAAATTCAGCCCGGCAAGGTGCTCTACGAGATCAACGGTGTGCCCGAGGCACTGGCGCGCGAAGCGTTCACGCTGGCCGCTGCCAAGCTGCCCCTGCGCTGCACGTTCGTGACCCGCCAGCTCGGCGCCTGATTGGAGATACCCATGAAAGCATCTGAACTGCGCGCCAAGGATGTGGCTGCCCTGGAAAAGGAAGTCACTGACCTGCTGAAGGCTCACTTCGGTCTGCGCATGCAAAAGGCGACGCAACAACTGACCAACACCACGGTGCTGGGCAAGACGCGTCGTGACATTGCCCGCGCCAAGACTATCCTGGCCGAGAAGAAGGGAGCCGCGAAATGACGCAAGCTCAAGAAAAGAACACCCGCACCCTGGTCGGTCGCGTGGTGAGCGACAAGCGCGCCAAGACCGTGACGGTTTTGGTCGAGCGTCGCGCCAAGCACGAGCTGTACGGCAAGATCGTGGCTCGTTCCCGCAAGTACCACGCCCATGACGAAAAGGGCGAGTACAAGATGGGTGACGTGGTCGAGATCGCCGAAGGTCGGCCCCTGTCGAAGACCAAGAGCTGGGTGGTGACCCGCTTGGTCGAGAAGGCCCAACTGGTGTGATTGCGCGAGCTGCTGCGTGCAAGCGCAGTGGCGACGTCATGGGGGCTGTCATGCAGCTCCCTCCGAATGGCTGGACAACGGGTTGAACCTGGCGTCCAGCCATTTTTCATTGGCGGGCCAGGTTTCGCATCGAGCTGGCCCTGTCTTCGCGATTTTGGGGAGGTCACATGTTGAAAGTGTCGGATCGTTTGCCTGCGGTCAGCCTGCAGGAATTCATCGAGGTGGAAGGTGAGGGCTGCTCGCTCGGCCCCAACTCGTTCAATGTGGAGCAACTGGTGGCGGGGAAGACGATTGCCATCTTCGCGCTGCCTGGTGCCTTCACTCCGACCTGCTCGGCGCAGCACGTGCCCGGATTCGTTGAGAAGGCGGCTGAGTTCCGGGAAGCCGGTGTGGATGAGATCTGGTGCATCTCGGTCAATGACGCCTTCGTGATGGGCGCGTGGGGCCGTGAGCAAAAGACCCAGGGCAAGGTGCGGATGATGGCGGACGGCAGCGCCGCGTTCACTCAGGCGGTCGGCTTGACGCTTGACCTGACGGCGCGCGGCATGGGTGTTCGCTCGCAGCGCTATTCGATGCTGGTGAAGGATGGTGAAGTGAAGGCCCTCAACATCGAAGCACCGGGCAAGTTTCAGGTGAGCGACGCCGCCACCTTGCTGTCTCAGGCTCGCGCACAGCGCGGTTAAAGGCAGCTGTTGACATGCGGGTTGTGCCTGACGCATAATCCGCAGCTTCGCCGAATGGCGGTGCCGTCGTGCTCGACGGGTCTTGCGACAAGCGCGCAAGACAGCCGCATTCGGTTCTCGGTTTCTTGCCCATGAAGGCCAGACGCGGGTCGCCGCTGAAGCGACAGGTGAATGGCTTACGGGCCCAAGACTGACCGCTCTGGATGGCTGCGATGGTCGCAGTTGCCTGAGCGGGAAAAGTTGGGGACAGACATGATCCAAATGCAATCGCGACTCGACGTCGCGGACAACACTGGCGCCAAGTCCGTCATGTGCATCAAGGTGCTTGGTGGTTCCAAGCGTCGTTATGCCCATATTGGCGACATCATCAAGGTCAGCATCAAGGAAGCTGCTCCGCGCGGCCGCGTCAAAAAGGGCGAGGTCTACAACGCGGTTGTCGTGCGCACTGCCAAGGGCGTGCGCCGTCAAGACGGCTCCCTCGTGAAGTTCGACGGCAATGCCGCCGTGCTGCTGAACGCCAAGCTGGAGCCCATCGGCACCCGCATCTTCGGACCCGTGACGCGTGAACTGCGTACCGAACGGTTCATGAAGATCGTGTCGCTGGCGCCTGAGGTGCTCTAAGCCCCGCTCAGACAAAGGTATTGCCATGAACAAGATTCGCAAAGGCGACGAGGTCATCGTTCTGACCGGCCGCGACAAGGGTAAGCGCGGCACCGTGACGCTGCGCGTCGACGCTGACCACGTTGTGGTCGAGGGCATCAACGTCGTCAAAAAGCATGTGAAGCCCAACCCCATGAAGGGGACCACGGGCGGCATCGTCGACAAGTCCATGCCCATCCATCAATCCAACGTGGCGATCTTCAACGCCGCCGCCGGCAAGGCCGATCGCGTGGGCATCAAGCTCACCGACGATGGCAAGCGGGTGCGCGTGTTCAAGTCGAGCGGCGAAGAGATCAAGGCTTAAGGGGTTAGACATGGCTCGTTTGCAAGCGTTTTATCGCGAAAAGGTCCTGCCCAGCCTGACCGAGAAGTTCGGCTACAAGTCCGTCATGGAAGTGCCGCGCATCACGAAGATCACCCTGAACATGGGTGTGAGTGAAGCCGTCGCCGACAAGAAGGTGATGGATCACGCGGTCGGTGACCTGACCAAGATCGCAGGCCAAAAGCCGGTGGTTACCAAGTCGAAGAAGGCCATCGCAGGCTTCAAGATCCGTGACGGCGTGCCAATCGGCTGCATGGTCACCCTGCGCGGCGCCCAGATGTACGAATTCCTGGATCGTTTCGTGACCGTGGCTCTGCCGCGCGTTCGTGACTTCCGCGGGATTTCGGGTCGCTCGTTCGATGGCCGTGGTAACTACAACATTGGCGTCAAAGAACAGATCATCTTCCCCGAGATCGAATACGACAAGGTGGATGCGCTGCGTGGTCTGAACATCAGCATCACGACGACGGCCAAGACGGACGACGAAGCCAAGGCACTGCTGGCCGCGTTCAAGTTCCCCTTCAAGAACTGAGGTGACCTGTGGCAAAACTCTCGATTAAGCAACGTGAGCTGAAGCGCGCCCAACTGGTCGCCAAGTACGCCAAGAAGTATGCGGAACTGAAGGCGATCATCGACGACAGCAAGAAGTCGGACGAAGAGCGCTATCTGGCTCGCCTGGAGCTGCAAAAGCTCCCGCGCAATGCCAACCCGACCCGTCAGCGCAATCGCTGCGAACTGACTGGCCGTCCGCGCGGTACGTTCCGCAAGTTCGGCTTGGCTCGTAACAAGATTCGTGAGCTGGCCTTCAAGGGCGACATCCCCGGTGTCGTCAAGGCCAGCTGGTAATCGGCAGGTTTAGGAGATTTCGTATGAGCATGAGTGATCCTATCGCCGATATGCTGACCCGTATTCGCAACGCCCAAAGCGTTGAGAAGGCCAGCGTCGTGATGCCTTCGTCGAAGCTGAAGGTCGCGATCGCCAAGGTCCTGAAGGACGAAGGTTATATCGACGATTTCGCGGTGCGCGGCGATGCCGCCCGTCCCGAACTCGAGATTGCGCTGAAGTATTACGCCGGTCGCCCGGTGATTGAGCGCATCGAACGCGTGAGCCGTCCCGGCCTGCGCATCTACAAGGGCCGCCACGATATTCCTCAGGTCATGAATGGCCTGGGTGTGGCGATCGTCACCACGCCGAAGGGTGTGATGACCGACCGCAAGGCACGTCAAGCCGGTGTCGGCGGCGAAGTGCTCTGCTACGTCGCCTAAGCGCAAGGAGAGACAGACAATGTCCCGCGTTGGAAAAATGCCGGTCGTCGTCCCGCAAGGCGTGGAAGTGACGATCGCTGCTGAGAAGATCAGCGTCAAGGGCGCCCAAGGCACCCTGTTCGTGGCCGCTAATCCGCTGGTCACGGTCAAGTTGGACGGCGGAAAGCTGACCTTTGTTCCGGTCTCCGAATCGGCGGATGCCGATGCGATGAGTGGAACGATGCGCGCGCTGCTGGCCAACATGGTCAACGGTGTCAGCAAGGGTTTTGAGAAGAAGCTGAACCTGGTCGGCGTGGGTTTCCGCGCTCAAGCCCAGGGCCAGAAGCTCAACCTGCAGATCGGTTTCTCTCACCCCGTGGTGAAAGACATGCCGGCTGGCATCAAGGTGGAGTGCCCGACTCAGACCGAAATCCTCATCAAGGGTGCGGACCGTCAGGTCGTGGGTCAGATCGCTGCCGAAGTGCGCGCGATTCGTCCGCCCGAGCCCTATAAGGGCAAGGGCATCCGCTACGCTGATGAAAAGGTCTCCCTCAAAGAGACCAAGAAGAAGTAAGGAGCCGTGCCATGCTGAACAAGAAGGAACAACGCCTGCGTCGCTCGCGCCAAACGCGCGTCCGCATTGCGCTCCAGCGTGTGGCCCGTCTGACGGTCTTCCGCTCCAATCTGCACATTTACGCCTCGGTGATTTCCGAAGACGGCCAGCGCGTGCTGGCAAGCGCTTCGACCGCCGAGAAAGAAGTGCGCGCTCAACTGGGTGCCAACGGCAAGGGTGGCAACGTGGCCGCCGCGACGCTGATTGGCAAGCGCATCGCCGAGAAGGCGAAGGCCGCTGGTATCGAGAAGGTGGCTTTCGACCGTGCTGGCTTTGCCTATCACGGCCGAGTCAAGGCTCTGGCCGAAGCTGCCCGCGAAGCCGGCCTGCAGTTCTGACGCACAAAGGATTTAGAAATGGCAAAGTTTCAACCTCGCGCTCAGACCGAAGGCAATGACGACGGCCTGAAGGAAAAGATGATCGCGGTCAACCGCGTGACCAAGGTTGTGAAGGGCGGCCGCACGCTGTCGTTCGCTGCTTTGACCGTGGTCGGCGACGGCGATGGTCGCATTGGCATGGGCAAGGGCAAGGCCAAGGAAGTTCCGGTCGCTGTCCAGAAGGCGATGGAGTCCGCCCGCCGCAACATGATCAAGGTTCAGCTGCGCAACGGCACCATCCAGCACAACGTGGTGGGTGAGCACGGTGCGGCGCACGTGATCATGGCGCCGGCTCCGGCCGGTACCGGCGTGATCGCTGGTGGCCCGATGCGCGCTGTCTTCGAAGTGATGGGTGTGACCGACATCGTGACCAAGAGCCACGGTTCGACCAACCCTTACAACATGGTCCGCGCCACGCTCGACGCGCTCAAGCACTGCTCGACGCCTTCCCAGGTGGCGGCTAAGCGCGGCAAGTCGGTTGAAGAGATCTTCAACTGATCGCCGGGAGATAGAGATGTCCGACAAGAAAACTCTGACGGTCAAGCTGGTTCGCAGCCCCATCGGTTGCCGTGCCTCGCACCGTGCGACCGTGGCTGGTCTGGGTCTGCGCAAGCTGAACAGCACAAGCACCCTCGAAGACACGCCCGCAGTGCGCGGCATGATCAACAAGATCGCCTACCTGGTGCAGGTGCTGTAAGGCTCTGGACCAACGAGGAATAAGAGATGCAACTCAATACCATCAAGCCTGCCGCTGGTGCCAAGCACGCCAAGCGTCGCGTGGGCCGTGGCATCGGTTCTGGTCTGGGCAAGACCGCGGGTCGTGGCCACAAGGGTCAAAAGTCGCGCGCCGGTGGCTTCCACAAGGTGGGCTTCGAAGGCGGTCAGATGCCGCTGCAGCGTCGTCTGCCCAAGCGTGGCTTCAAGTCGCTGGCTCGTCCGTTCAACGCGGAAGTGACCCTGAGCGAACTGCAGCAGCTGGCTGGCGAAGAGATCGATCTGCTGACCCTCAAGGCGGTTGGTCTGGTCTCTGAACTGGCGAAGTCCGTCAAGGTCATCAAGTCCGGCGAAATCAGCCGCAAGGTGGTCGTGAAGGGCCTCGGCGTGACGGCTGGTGCGAAGGCTGCCATCGAGGCGGCCGGCGGCTCCGTCGCTTGATCAGCCCAGCACAGGACTAGGCACAGTGGCAAGCAACGCATCCCAGTTGGCCAAGAGCGGCAAGTTCGGTGACCTTCGTCGCCGGCTGGTGTTCTTGGTGCTGGCGCTGGTCGTCTACCGAATTGGCGCGCACATTCCGGTTCCTGGCATTGATCCCACGCAGCTCCAGCAGCTGTTCAAGGGTCAGCAGGGCGGGATTCTGAGCCTGTTCAACATGTTCTCGGGCGGCGCGCTGTCGCGCTTCACCGTCTTCGCGCTGGGCATCATGCCCTACATCTCGGCCTCGATCGTCATGCAGTTGATGACGTACGTGGTGCCGAGCCTGGAAGCGCTGAAGAAGGAGGGCGAGGCGGGTCGTCGTCGGATCACCCAGTACACCCGCTACGGGACGTTGGGCTTGGCAATTTTCCAGAGCTTGAGCATTGCTTTCGCTTTGGAGAGCTCGCCGGGTCTGGTGCTGAGCCCCGGTTTCGGATTCCGTCTTACCGCAGTCACCAGTCTGGTGGCCGGCACCATGTTCCTCATGTGGCTGGGTGAGCAGATCACGGAGCGCGGCCTCGGGAATGGCATTTCCATTCTGATCTTCGGTGGCATTGCGGCGGGTCTTCCCGGCGCGATCGGCGGGCTTCTGGAACTGGTTCGTACCGGTGCAATGAGCGTGATCTCTTGCCTGGTGGTGTTGGCGATCGTCGTCGGCGTGACCTACCTGGTCGTGTTCGTCGAGCGAGGACAACGCAAGATCCTGGTGAACTATGCCAAGCGGCAGGTGGGCAACAAGGTTTATGGGGGTCAGAGCTCGCATCTGCCGCTGAAGCTGAACATGTCCGGTGTGATTCCGCCGATCTTCGCGTCGTCGATCATCCTGCTGCCGACCACGTTGGTGAGCTGGTTCGCGACCGGTGACAGCATGCGTTGGCTCAAGGACATGGCGGATGCGCTGCGTCCGGGTCAGCCGATCTATGTTCTGCTGTATTCGGCTGCGATCGTCTTCTTCTGCTTCTTCTATACGGCGCTGGTGTTCAACAGCCGTGAGACTGCAGATAACTTGAAGAAGAGCGGTGCGTTCATCCCGGGCATTCGGCCTGGTGACCAGACGGCACGGCACATCGACAAGATTCTGTCGCGGTTGACGCTGGCGGGCGCGGTGTACATCACCGGTGTTTGCTTGCTGCCCGAGTTCCTGACACTGAAGTACAACGTTCCGTTCTATTTCGGTGGGACCTCGCTGCTGATCATCGTGGTCGTCACGATGGACTTCTGGGCGCAAGTCCAGTCCTATGTGATGAGCCAGCAGTATGAGTCGCTGCTGAAGAAGGCCAATTTCAAGGCCAACTGAAGCATCGAACGATCGGAAAACTATTAGGACCCTTTTCCAGTAAGTATCGAAGGTATGGCGAAAGACGACGTCATTCAGATGCAAGGTGAGATTGTTGAAAACCTCCCCAACGCAACCTTTCGTGTCAAGCTGGAAAACGGGCACGTCGTTCTCGGTCACATCTCCGGAAAAATGCGGATGCATTACATCCGCATCCTTCCGGGTGACAAAGTGACCGTGGAATTGACGCCGTACGATTTGAGTCGTGCTCGCATCGTGTTCCGGGCGAAGTGAGCTTTTTAGCAACCCCCGGATTAACGCTGATTGAGCGAACAGAGTAGGTCAAGGAGCAGACCATGAAAGTTTCGGCATCTGTGAAGAAGATGTGCCGCAATTGCAAGATCATCCGTCGCAACGGCGTGGTGCGTGTGATCTGTACCGATCCGCGCCACAAGCAGCGCCAGGGCTGATTGGCCGCACGACTGCAAGCGAATTAGAGGACGCACATGGCACGTATTGCTGGTATCAACATTCCGCCGCATAAGCACACCGAGATCGGTCTGACCTCGATCTACGGCATTGGCCGTACGACCGCGCAGAAGATCTGCTCGAGCTGCGGCATTCCGTTCGACAAGAAGGTCAAGGACCTGACTGACGCTGATCTGGAAAAGATCCGTGATGAAGTCGGCCGTCTGACCATCGAAGGCGACCTGCGTCGCGAGATGTCCATCAACATCAAGCGTCTGATGGACCTGGGTTGCTATCGTGGCTTCCGCCACCGCCGCGGCCTGCCGGTGCGCGGTCAGCGTACCCGCACGAACGCTCGTACCCGTAAGGGCCCGCGCAAGTCGGCTGCCACGGGCAAGAAGTAACCTCTGCGGCAACTGAAGAAAGCTCACCATGGCAAAAGCACCCAATAACTCGGCTGCCCAGCGCGTCCGCAAGAAGGTTCGGAAGAACGTTGCTGACGGCATTGCGCACGTCCACGCATCGTTCAACAACACCATCATCACGATCACCGATCGTCAGGGTGGTGCGCTGTCCTGGGCCTCTTCCGGTGGCCAAGGTTTCAAGGGCTCGCGCAAGTCGACCCCCTTCGCTGCCCAGGTGGCCGCTGAAGTGGCGGGCCGCGCGGCTCAAGAACAGGGCATCAAGAACCTGGATGTGAAGATCAAGGGCCCCGGCCCGGGTCGTGAATCGTCGGTGCGCGCTCTGGCCGCACTGGGCATTCGCATCAACTCGATCTCCGACGTGACGCCGGTGCCGCACAACGGCTGCCGTCCGCAGAAGCGTCGTCGCATCTAAACGGTCGTTCCAGGTCGCGTCATTTGATGCGACAATCCTGGACTCGATTCAGCCGGCTGGCGCGAAAGCTCCAGCCGGCCGTTTTGCTGTGGTTGGTGCAATTGCCAGCCCAGCGCAGCCGGTGGAGACACCGGTCTTGCTGAAGTCTGCGAAGACTTCTTGAAGCCCACCGTCTGAGCCGATAAAAACACTGGCCAGACTCGCGCATGAACGGTTGTGGCCGTTCGGCGTCAGATTGATGAAGGACACGCAAAGTGGCACGTTACCTCGGCCCGAAGGCCAAACTTTCCCGCCGCGAAGGCACCGACCTGTTCCTGAAGAGCGCCCGCCGCGCCATCAGCGACAAGGCCAAGTTCGACACCAAGCCCGGTCAGCATGGCCGCACTTCGGGTCAGCGCACCTCCGACTTCGGCCTGCAACTGCGTGAAAAGCAGAAGGTCAAGCGGATGTACGGCGTGCTGGAGCGTCAATTCCGTCGCTACTTCGCGGAAGCCGAGCGTCGCAAGGGTTCCACTGGTGTGAACCTGCTGGTGCTGCTGGAATCGCGCCTGGACAACGTGGTGTATCGCATGGGCTTCGGCTCGACCCGTGCGGAAGCTCGCCAGCTGGTCTCGCACAAGGGCATCACCGTGAACGGTGAAGTCGTGAACATCGCCTCCTACCTGGTCAAGGCCGGTGACGTGGTGGCCGTGCGCGAAAAGGCCAAGAAGCAGCTCCGTATCGTGGACAGCCTGAAGCTGGCCGAGTCGATCGGTCTGCCGGCCTGGGTGTCGGTGGATGCCACCAAGATGGAAGGCATCTTCAAGAGGACGCCGGATCGCGACGAGTTCGGCGCCGAGATCAACGAATCGCTGATCGTTGAGTTGTACTCGCGTTAATTCTTTCGTGACTGCCGAGCGGCCCTTGACGGGGCCTGCTCGGCTTTTCCTCGTCCGGGCGACGTCAGTTGTTTTGGGGCCGCCCGGTTGGTCCCTCAGCCTTATCGGTGTAACGAACCGAGGGTATTGAAAGAAAGACCTCATGCAAACGAATCTGCTCAAACCCAAATCCATCACTGTGGAGCCCCTGGGCGGTCATCGCGCCAAGGTGATCCTGGAGCCGTTCGAACGCGGCTATGGCCACACCCTGGGCAATGCCCTGCGTCGTGTGCTGCTGTCCTCGATGGTGGGTTATGCGCCGACGGAAGTGACGATTGCAGGCGTGCTCCACGAGTACTCCGCCATCGACGGCGTGCAGGAAGACGTGGTTCACATCATGCTGAACCTCAAGGGCGTGGTGTTCCGTCTGCACAATCGTGAAGAGGTCACGCTGGTCCTGCGCAAGGAAGGCGAAGGTCCTGTGACCGCCGCCGACATCCAGACGCCGCACGACGTCGAGATCATCAATCCTGAGCACGTGATTGCCCACCTGTCGCAAGGCGGCAAGCTGGACATGCAGATCAAGGTCGAAAAGGGCCGTGGTTATGTGCCGGGCAACATGCGCCGCTATGGCGACGAGCCGACCAAGGCCATCGGCCGTATCGTGCTGGACGCTTCGTTCAGCCCGGTGAAGCGCGTGAGCTATGCGGTGGAGAACGCTCGCGTCGAGCAGCGCACCGACCTCGACAAGCTGGTCATGGAGATCGAAACCAACGGCGCCATCTCGCCCGAGGAAGCGATCCGCGCATCGGCCAAGATCCTGGTTGAGCAGCTCGCCGTGTTCGCTCAGTTGCAAGGCACCGACCTGGTCGACGCCTTCGACCAAGCGCCTGCCGCCCGCTCGAGCAGCTTCGATCCGATCCTGCTGCGCCCTGTGGATGAGCTCGAGTTGACCGTTCGTTCGGCCAACTGCCTGAAGGCCGAGAACATCTATTACATCGGCGACCTGATCCAGCGTACCGAGACCGAGCTGCTGAAGACCCCGAACCTGGGTCGCAAGTCGCTGAACGAAATCAAGGAAGTGCTGGCTTCGCGCGGCCTGACCCTGGGTTCGCGTCTCGAGAACTGGCCGCCCCAAGGTCTCGACAAGCGTTGATTTTTTGAATGAGGGCGGGTCACCGATCCGCCCGGTGCCCCCGGCAGTACCTGATCCGGCTGCCGGCAATAACTGAAGAAAGGAAAGCACCATGCGCCACCGTAATGGCCTCCGTAAGCTGAACCGTACCAGCGAACACCGCGCCGCGATGTTCCGCAACATGGCGGTTTCGCTGCTGCAACACGAAGCGATCAAGACCACCTTGCCCAAGGCCAAGGAACTGCGTCGCATCGTCGAGCCGCTGATCACCCTGGCGAAGGAACCGACCCTCGCGAATCGTCGTCTGGCCTTCAACCGCCTGCGCGACCGCGACATCGTGACCAAGCTGTTCAACGAACTGGGCCCGCGCTTCGCGACCCGTCCGGGCGGCTACACGCGCATCCTGAAGATGGGCTTCCGCGTGGGCGACAACGCGCCGATGGCGTTCGTCGAACTGGTGGATCGTCCTGAAGTCACCGAAGGCGAAGCCGCCGCTGAATAAGCGTCGCGCTCAGCAAGAAAGGCCAGCACTGCTGGCCTTTTTCTTTTTGCGCTCGATGCATCGGTGGGGTGGGCCGTCGGCCTTTGCGGGAAGCGCGATTCGAGCGGCGTGATGCCAGCATGTGTGGGAAGCCTGCGCATGTGCGCGCTGCGCATGGTGTCGTGCGGTCTCTATTGCGTCAGCCGAGCTAAGCTGTGCGGGTTCTCGTTCCGGTCACAGGCTGCGAGGCGGCCACACGACGACTTTCCGGGTTCTTGTTCATGTCTCCTGCTTTCTTTCTGCGGCGCGTCCTGCTGCTGCTGACGATCTTGCTTGGCGTGTTGGGCAGCAGCGCCCAGGCCGATGATTTCCTGGATCCCGAGCAAGCGTTCAAGCTTAGCGCGGAGCTTGTCGGCGAACGGCAGGTCCAGTTGCGATTCGAGATCGCGCCCGGCTACTACATGTATCGGGAACAGTTCAAGCTGGAGCCCGCAGAGGGCACGCTTGGCGCGATCGATTGGCCGAAGCCCAAACGGAAATTCGATGAGACCTTCCAGAAGGAAGTCGAGACCTACCGCGATCAGTTGGTGCTGACCGTCCCCGTCACGGCGCTGAATGCCGCTCCGTTGCGCTTGCGTCTCACGGGACAGGGCTGTGCCGACAAGGGGCTGTGCTATCCGCCGATGACCAGCGAGCTCGAGCTCGGACTCCGCGGCTTCGGTGGCGACGGCGCCGTGCGCATCGCTGCCGCCAAGGATGCGATGAGCGGCTTCGGCCTGTCCAATGCTGTGGCGGCGGGAGGCGCATCGCCCTCTGCTGTTGAGGCAGGTGCTCAGAATTCCTCCCTGGCGCGGGACGCCTCGTCCGATTCAGCGCTCGACCAGGTGCTCGCTTCTGGAAAGCTCTGGCTCGTGGTCGCTGCTGCGTTCGGTTATGGCCTCTTGCTGTCGCTGACGCCGTGCGTGTTGCCCATGTTGCCGATCCTGTCGTCGATCATCGTGGGGCAGGGCGCGGCACCATCCCGGTCGCGCGGCTTCCTGCTGGCGTTCAGCTATGCCGCCGGCATGGCCTCGATCTACACCGTGCTCGGCGTGGCGGCGGGGCTGGCTGGCGAAGGGCTGGCCCCCTATCTCCAGAAGCCTTGGGTGCTGGGGCTGTTCGCCGTCCTGCTCGTGGGCCTGTCGCTGTCGATGTTCGGCGTCTATGAGATCCAGTTGCCGAGCCGCTTCACCGGCGGCGTGTCCGGTGTGAGCCAACGGCTGCAGTCCGGGCGTTTGCTGAGCGTGTTCGTGATGGGTGGGCTGTCGGCCTTGATCGTCAGCCCCTGCGTGATCGGCCCGCTGGCGGGGCTGCTGCTCTACATCAGCCGGACCCGCGACGTACTGCTCGGCGGCTCGGCGCTGTTCTCGCTGGCGTGGGGCATGAGCGTCCCGCTGCTGTTGGTGGGCATCTCTGCCGGCGCCTTGCTGCCGCGTGCTGGCGCCTGGATGGAGCACGTCAAGTATTTCTTTGGCCTCATGCTGCTGGCGGCGGCGCTCTGGATCGTCCAGCCCGTCTTGCCTGCGCCTGCACCGCAATTGCTGTGGGGCGGCTTGCTGATCGGCCTGGCAGGCTTGCTGGGGCTCTTCCATGCGGCGGAACCGCATGCGCCGCGGACCTGGTTGCGCAAGAGCGTCGCGCTGGCGGCTGCAGTCTTCGGGCTGGCCCAGTTCGTGGGCGTTGCTGCTGGCGGAACCGATCCGCTCAAGCCGCTGGCGGCCTGGGCCTCCAAGAACATGACGAGTGCCGCTGCAGCCACCGCCTCGCCAAGCGCTGCGGTGTCGTTCCAAAAGATCGGCAGCGTCGCGGAACTGGATGCCGCGATTCGGGCCGCCGGCGGCAAGCCGGTGATGCTCGACTTCTATGCAGACTGGTGCGTGTCCTGCAAGGAGATGGAGCGCTACACCTTCACCGATGCGCGTGTGCAGACGCGACTGGCGAATGCAGTGCTGTTGAAGGCCGATGTCACCGCCAACAGTCCCGACGATCGCGAACTCCTCAAGCGCTTCCGATTGTTCGGACCGCCCGGGACGATCTTCTTCAACCCGCAAGGCGAGGAGCAGGTCGGCGTGCGGGTGATCGGTTTTCAGGATGCCGATCGCTTCCTTCAATCACTCCAAGCAGCAGGAATTTGAGCCAGCTCCTATATTCGTGCTACACTCTCATTCTTCAGTCGCGGGGTGGAGCAGTCTGGTAGCTCGTTGGGCTCATAACCCAAAGGTCGTAGGTTCAAATCCTGCCCCCGCAACCAGAATTTAAGAAGGTGGCCAGCGTTTCGCTGAATTGAGCTGATGGCAATCAGAAGCTCTTTTAGACAGTGCGGCCGCGTTCAATAGCAAGCAAAGCGCCATCCGGGTTTGTTTGCCGGTATCGAATCAATCTGGCGCCAAGCGCGTCGGATGCGACAAAACAGTCGCGGGGTGGAGCAGTCTGGTAGCTCGTTGGGCTCATAACCCAAAGGTCGTAGGTTCAAATCCTGCCCCCGCAACCAATATGCACGACAAGTGCAATCAAGGCCCTCCTCGAGAGGGCCTTTTTTTCGTCTGAACGGCAAGTAAGTCGGCCTGAGACCTCGACCGCTGCGGCAGCCTTTTCACTGCGTCCGAGCGCGCGAGGATGCCGACTGACTGGGGACAGTGGCGAGATCGCAATCCCGCGTCAAACCTCCCTATGGCGCGGCTTTGCCCGCATTCCGCTGTAGCGCGCCGACGCAGAACTACTCGCACCTCGGCCCCTGTTGCGGGGTACTCGAAACGCAGGCCGCTTCAGATCACCTGCAAAGGCTTGCGGCCCGCCGACGCTTCCGACACGCGCCCCACCACCGTCGCGACCTCGAAGCCATGGCGCTTGAAGATGTCAATGACCGCCGCCAGCGCAGACGGCGCGCAAGCCACCAACAGCCCGCCGCTCGTCTGTGGATCGCTGAGCAAGGCCTGAGCCTCCGACGGCAGCGCGGCGCTCATGGCCACGTCCGCACCATAAGCGGCCCAATTGCGGCCTGATGCCCCGGTGATGAAGCCATCGCGCGCCAGCGCCGGAACGCCCTCCAGCAGCGGCACTGCGGCCCAGTCCAGTTCGACGGTGCAGCCGGACCCGCGCGCTATCTCGAGCGCATGTCCCGCCAAGCCAAAGCCCGTGACGTCCGTGATCGCATGCACACCGTCCAGCGCTGCGAGTTCCGGGCCAGGCGTATTGAGCCGGGTGGTGGTCTCGATCATCCGGCGATACATCGTCTCGCTGAGCTGTCCCTTTTTCAGCGCGGCCGACATCACGCCCACCCCCAGCGCCTTGCCGAGGACCAGCACATCGCCGGCCTGCGCGTCGGCGTTGCGCTTCACCTGATCGGGATGCACCAAACCCAGCGCGACCAGCCCGTAGATGGGCTCGACCGAGTCGATGGTGTGGCCACCCGCGATCGGGATGCCGGCCTCCCGGCAGATCGACGCGCCGCCGTCGAGGATCTTGCCGATCGTGGCGGTGCTCAACACCGAAATCGGCATGCCGACCAGCGCGAGCGCCAAGATCGGCTTGCCGCCCATGGCGTACACATCGCTGATGGCATTGGTGGCCGCGATGCGGCCGAAGTCATGCGGATCGTCGACGATCGGCATGAAGAAGTCGGTGGTGGCGACCAACGCCTGCTGGTCATTGAGCCGATACACCGCCGCGTCGTCGGAGGTCTCGATCCCGACCAGCAATTCCTTGGGCAGCGGCAGGCCGGCGGCCCCCTTGAGGATCTCCGACAGCACACCGGGCGCGATCTTGCAGCCGCAACCGCCTCCGTGAGAGAGCGAGGTCAGGCGGGGTTCAGTGGGCGTGGTCATGGCGATCTCCTGCGGCTGCGCCCGCGACGGCCCGGGCGAATGGGCGTCAGCTTACTCGCTGAGGTGTGGCCCGTCCGGCGCGTGCGTGCGCTGCTTGGTCGCCAGATGCTGCTGCAAGGCGATGAAGGCGTCCATCGCGTCCCAGAGCGGGCGGTAGCAGCCCTCGTCGCCATCGAGTTGCGCCAGCGCCAGTGCGCACGCTTCCAAAGTGCTGCGCTGCTCCGGCGCCTGAGCTTCCCGGATGGCATAACGCGATGCCGGCGGCGAGTTCAAGGTCAGCCGGGGCAGCGACTGCAGCCAGGCGTTCTCATGAAGCATGCGGCGACTTTTCCGCCACGTGCCGTCCAGCACCACCAAGGTATGCGGGGGCGAGACGGGCCAGCGGGCAGGCGCTCGCAGCGACGGTGCGGCGGTCGGCGGATACAGCAGCACCATGCCGTCCGAAGATGGCGGAGCGTCGAAGCGCTCGCCGATCAACAGGGTGCTGTGACGGAGGCAGTGGTGGAGCAGGGCGGCGGTGCCTTTGGCTTCTGGCACCTCACCGGGATGCTGAAGGATCAGCAGATGGGTGAGGTTCTCCACCGCGTGGACGCAGCCACAAAAACAACCCGCCTGCGGTCGACCGCAGGCGTGGCAGTGTGGCCGCCGATCGGCCGGCATCCCGCGCGGCCCGATCGATCAGGCTCAGCGGGGCTGACGCGGCGGGCGACGGCCTTCGCCGCCACGGCCGGGGCCGCCACGACCTTCAGGGCCACGGCCGCCGCGACCTTCAGCGCCACGGCCGCCAGCGCCGCCGGGACCGCGCTGATCACCGCGCGGCGCGCCGTTGCGGCGATCGCCGCCACGTGGCGCACGGTCCTGACGCTCCGGCCGGGCAGGCTGCTCGGCTTCTTCCTTGCGGGCCAGCGCGAGCTGCTCTTCAAGTTGCTCGGCCGACAGGCCCTTGAGCGCGCCGAAGTTGGTCGGCGTCAACGTGGTGCGGGAGAAGTCCCGCAGCAATTGAGCGCGTTCCTGGCGGCCGCGATCTTCCTCGGCGCGGCGCGCTTCGGTGATGCCGCGGCGGCGGGTCAGCTCCTGCACGGCGGCCTCGCGATGCTCGTCGCTGAGCTCGCCTGCGGGCTGGCCGTCCAGGTCGAAGCGCTGCTTGGCGCGCGACAGTGCGATCAGATAGCCCGTGCCGCCGGTGTAGCGGCGCAGGAATGCGGACAACTGGGCCTTGGTGAAGCGGCCGGCGGCGCGCTCCTGGATATCGGCCTGAACCCGCAGCTTGAGCGGCTTCGGAGCGCCCGCGAACAGCGCGGGGAACAGCTCCTTCAGTGCGGCGGCGACAGCGGGGACGTCCACGCGGGCCGACTTCTCGGCACCCGCAGCGGCGGGTGGCGTGGCGCTTTCGGCCGGGCTGGCGTCCGTCGCAGGCGTGTCAGCTGCGTCGAGCGCCGCTGCGTTCTCCACCGTTGGGGTGTGGGAGGAGGGCGTCTCCACGGGCGCGGTGGCCGGAGCGTGAGAGGTCGCTTCGCCTTGCGGCGGAATGCTGGAGGACATGAATCAAGCGGCGCGCGGCCGGCCAACGGGGAAAAAGGGGGATTGTGCCCATAGCCAGACGGGCATGGCAATTCAAGTCGTCAATCGCCGTCTTCTTGCCCGATCGGGAATGCCGGAATGCCGGAAATGCGACGGTCAATCAGGGTTTGGGATCGCAGGCGGGTTTGCAGATCAATTCGGTGCGGCCGAGGATGCGTTTGGACTGGAGACTGCTGGGAGGCCGGTGGCGACCGCACTTGAAACAGGAACGGGTCTGGCCACTGCCTTGGAACGGCGATCCTCCGAGTTTGGAGGCGTAGCGCAGGCCGTCTTCCCGAACGGCGGTGCTGGTGTCTTTGCTCATGGTCTCGCTTCGCTTGGCGCGTTGTAGCGAGCCGCTCCGGTGGTACCGCAACGGCTCACGGGATCCCTCTCGATGGATATTAGGTGGCGTCCGTGACGGCCCGCTACATCGCTTGCCCGGGGGTGAGACCGGTTTGAGCCGGCATCCGACGAACGGTCGGAATGCATCGACAATCGCACCGCCGCCCCATCCGGCGCGGCTTCAGTGGATCGTCATGGCCAAACTGTTTTTTCGCTACGCCGCAATGAACGCCGGCAAATCAACGGCGCTGCTGCAAGTGGCCCATAACTACGAAGAGCGCGGCCATGCGGTGCGCATCTTCACTGCGGGCGTCGACGACCGCTATGGCCGCGGCCTGGTCACCTCGCGGCTCGGTCCGCAGCGGGTCGCTGACGTCTTCACCCCGGAGACCGACTTCCGCGCACAGATCGAGGCCTCCCCCGGCATCGCCTGTGTGCTGGTCGACGAAGCCCAATTCCTCACCAAGCCGCAAGTCTGGGCGCTGCATGAGATCGCGCACCTGCGCCATGTGCCGGTGATCTGCTACGGGTTGCGGACGGATTTCCTCGGCGAACTGTTCCCCGGCTCCGCTTCGCTGCTGGCGCTGGCCGATGAGATGGACGAGATGAAAACGATCTGCGACTGCGGCCGCAAGGCGACGATGAACATGCGCGTCGACGCGAGTGGGCGCAAACAGACGGAGGGCGCGCAGGTGGAGATTGGCGGCAACAGCCGCTACCGTGCGGTGTGCGGGCGGTGCTTCCGCGGCGCTTGAGCGTCTCGATCGAGGGGGCGGCCGGCCGTTGGCCGACATGATCGAGCGATGGGAAAGCAGGCTGCCGATCCGGCGGCCACCGTCGTGGACAACGTAAACGCGCGCATCACGCAGGCGCACGTCATCCTGACGCAGCGTCGCCTGACGGGGATGCGGAAGCGCGCCGATCGGCGGAATCCTCACGCCAACAGACGCTGTCCGTTGCAGCGCGACGCCACGGCGCCCGTGGACGACTCTCGGTCGTGGGGCGGCGGCGCCCGGCGATCGGCGCAAAGGGGTGCGACGAACCGCCGAGGCCCGCTGGCGGTTACTTCTTGTTGAGTTGTTCTTCCAGTTCCTTGCACGACGGCGCGCAAACCGGCTGAGACTTGCCCAGCAGCTTGCGCGACTTCAGCAGCGCGCGAGGACGATGCTTGCCACACAGGAAGCACGACATGGTTGCCGCGCCGAAGGAAGAGGTTGCCGCGAACGGCGAACCGGGAGCTTTAGAGCGATAGCGCAAACCATCGGCTTCGATGGTCGTCTTGGTCGTTTCCTTGGCCACGCTGATCCTGATCTTGATAAGAGTATGAAATGCCGGGCCGAGTCTTCGAGTCCCCCTGGAAGATGTCGGCCAAACCCGTATTTTCCTATATCCAGGACCTTCGCCGTAGCGGGGCATCGCTAATGCCCGTGACAAGGGACGGATCTACGCTGTTCGGCGCGCTCATCGTGCGCTGTATGACGGATCGCCTGGCGCGCGCGTGACGGGAACCCGGCCCCTGTGAGCGGGGCTCGGCGCCGCGCAGCCGCGCATGTAACTCCTGCGCCGGAGCCTTGGCAGCGTCTAGGGAAAACACCTAGAATCTCGGCGCTCGATTCCACGCGGGCGTCAAGAAACAAAACGCGAACAAGCGCAACAGAGCGCGCAACAAGTGCGCAAACAAAGGCGCAACAACCCGCAGAAGCACACCCCCGCAGCGCCCCAGCCACGGGCGGTGTTCGCGGCGGGAGCCGGTGCGATACAGGGAAGCGAGTGCAGGAATGGATCGGATCGAGAGCCTTTTCGCCGCCATGCGGGCGGCCGGGCAACCCTTGGATTGGCCCGGCGGCGACAGCATCGCGGCGTATGCCGAGCAGGTCAGCCAAGCCCTGTGCCACTACTTCCAATGCAGCCATGCCAGTCTGTGGTTGCTGGATGGCGCTCCGGGCGAGTACCGCCTTCGCAGCCTCGGTGCTCATGCTGCCGATGGCGCCAGTCGACAAAGCCCGGTGTGTGCGCAGCCGGCCTGCCCCGGCTATTTCAGCGCGCTGCTGCGCGAAGGCGTCTTCAACTGCGCCGATTCCTCGACCGATGCCCGCCTGCAAGGCCTCTCCAGCCCGCCCAGCTGGCGCGCCATGCTGGACGTCTGCGGCCAGATCAACGGCAAGACCATCGGCGTGATCGCACTGGGCGAGCGGGATGAGCCGCGCATCTGGACCAAGCGCGAAGAACTGGACCTGCGCCGTGCCACCGCCAAAGCGTGTCTGAAACTGCACGCGCTGCGCCAGGAGATGGAAACCGCCTGAAGCCGTCGATCCTGCATAGGATCGGTTTGAATCGAATCGAATCGAATCGAATCGAATCCGACCGGCGCTCGCGGACGGCGCCACCCCGTCGGCGCGATAAGCCGCAGCCCGAAGCCTGCGCCCCCGCCTATCGGGGAACAACGGTCCCACCCGCCTCCGCGCGCCAGATACCGGCGCGCCTGACCACCCCGCTCACCGCCCGACGAACTTCGGCGCGCGCTTTTCCTGCCAGGCTTTCACGCCCTCGGCCAGGTCAGCCGAAGCATTCGCCGCGGCGATGTCGGCGGCCAGCGCCGCCTGATCCAGATCCCCATTCGCCAGCGCATTCAGGTGGCGCTTCATGCCGACCAGCGCCAGCGGCGCATGGCTGCAGAGCCGGTCGCATAAGCTGGCCACCGCATCGTCCAGTGCCGCGCGGTCGGGCAGCAGGTGATCGAGGAATCCGCTGTCGCGCATCGCGGCCGCATCGAGGGTCTCACAGGCCAGCAGGATGCGTTTGGCCACCGACAGCCCGAGCCGGTTGACATAGCGCGCCATGCCGCCGCGATAGAAATGCAATCCCAGCCGCGCCGCCGGCACGAACATCTCACACGCCTGCGTGCCCAGCCGGAAGTCGCAGGCCAGCGCCAGATCCGTGGCGCCGCCGTACACGCCGCCGTGAATCGCCGCGACGGTCACCGGCCGCGCACGCTCCCAGGCATCGGCGAGCGCCTCGAACAGCGCGCCCGCATCCACGCCGGGCACTGCGTCGATGTTGAATCCGCTGCAGAAGTGTTTGCCCTGCGCCTGCAGCAGGAGCACCCGCACCTCGGGTCGCTCGTTGACGCGCTGCAGGTGCGCATGCAGCGTTTGCAGGTCCAGCAGTTCCAGGCGATTGGCGACCTGCGGACGACGCAAGGTGATGCGGGCCATCGGGCCATCGAGTTCGAGCGTGGGGGCTTGGTGCGGCATGGGCGGGAGTCTAGAGGCCCGGACGCGGCCGGCCGCACGTCCTCAGCCGTGACGGCGGGCTTGTCCTCACCCACGTCGATCAGGCGCGCGTCTGATCGACCGACCGGTCGGCTGAGCTGGCCGGACCTTGTCAAGGCGGCATCCACTGACGGAGTGGCGAGTGAATCTGGCTAGAGTCAGCCGCACCACAACCGACTCGGAGACACGGTGGACGGCTCGATCGCAAGCATCCTGGTGCTGGACGGCATCACCAATGGCGCGGTCTATGCGCTGCTGGCGCTGGCCCTGGTGCTGGTGTTCGCGGTCACTCGGGTGATCTTCATTCCCCAAGGCGAGTTCGTGGCCTTCGGCGCGCTGACGCTGGCTGGCCTGCAGTTGGGGCACACGCCGCTGACCATCCACTTCCTGATCGTGATGGCCTTGCTGGTCGCGCTGCTGGACCTGATCGCTGCCGTACGTGCGCGCCAGTGGCGCAGCGCCTGGCGAAGCATCGCGATGCGCGCCGCGGGGCCGCTGCTGATCGGGGGACTGGCGCTCTGGCTGGCGCCGATGAAGCTGCCGTTGATCGCGCAAGCGCTGCTGACGCTGGCCATCGTCACGCCGATGGGCGGGTTGCTGTATCGCCTCGCTTATCAATCGCTCGCGGATGCGTCGGTGCTGGTGCTGCTGATCGTGTCGGTCGGCGTGCACTTTGCGCTGACGGGGCTGGGGCTTGCCTTCTTCGGCGCCGAAGGCTCCCGCAATCCGAGCTTCTGGGACGCCAGCTTCCAGTTGGGCCCGCTGCTGCTGTCGGGGCAGACGATGATCATCGTCGGGGCCTCGATCGCCTTGATCGTCGGCCTGTGGCTGTTCTTCGAGCGCAGCCTCTACGGCAAGGCCCTGCGCGCCACCGCGGTGAATCGATTGGGCGCGCGCTTGATGGGCATCTCCAGCCAGTCCGCCGGACGGCTGTCCTTCACGCTGGCCGCATTCATCGGCGCGTTGTCCGGTTTGCTGATCAGCCCGACCACCACCATCTTCTACGACAGCGGCTTCCTCATCGGCCTGAAGGGCTTCGTCGCTGCCGTCTTCGCGGGACTGTCCAGCTACCCCGGCGCGGCCGTGGGCGCGTTGGTGGTGGGACTGATCGAATCCTTCAGCTCCTTCTGGGCCAGCGCCTTCAAGGAGGTCATCGTGTTCACCACCATCCTGCCGGTGCTGCTGTGGCGCAGCTGGCGCGATCCCCATCCAGAAGACCATTGATCGGGAAGGCCGCGACCGCCCGCTGATGACGCGCCACCGAGCCAAGGACCTTCCCGCCCTGATGAAGACCACCCCTTCCGTCCTGTTCACCGCCGCCGGCGTTCTGGTGCTGGCCTTGCTGCCGGTCCTGCCGGTGCCCGAGTTCTGGATCACCCAGGCCAATTACATCGGCATGTATGCGCTGGTGGCGCTCGGATTGGTGCTGCTCACCGGCATCGCCGGATTGACGTCCTTCGGCCAGGCCGCCTTCGTCGGCGTGGGCGCCTATGCGACAGCGCTGCTGAGCACGCGGTACGGCCTGTCGCCCTGGTGGGGACTGGCGGCGGGGCTGGTCATCACGGTGGTGGTGGCGGCGGTGCTTGGCTGGATCACGCTGCGGATGTCGGGCCATTACCTGCCGCTGGCAACGATCGCCTGGGCGCTGAGCCTGAACTTCAGCATCGCCAACCTCGACGTGCTCGGCAAATACGACGGCTTGCTTGGTGTGCCCGCCATCCATGTGTTCGGCATCAGCCTGGCCGACGGACGAGCGATCTACTACCTGATCTGGCTGTGCGCGCTGCTGGCCGCGCTGGCGGTGCGCAATTTGCTGGATTCCCGTCCCGGCCGCGCGATTCGCGCCTTGGGCGGCGCCACGGTGATGGCCGAGGCGATGGGCATTTCCACCTATCGCTACAAGGTGGTCGTCTTCCTGATTGCGGCCTTGCTGGCGTCGGTGTCCGGATGGCTCTTCGCGCATGTGCAGCGCACCGTGAACCCGAGCCCGTTCGGGCTGAAGATGGGCATCGAATACCTGTTCATGGCGGTGGTCGGCGGCGCGTCGAGTGTGTGGGGCGCGTTCGTCGGCGCGGGCGTGTTCAAGATCATCGAAGACCAGCTCAAGGAACTGCTGCCCCGGCTGTTGGGCAGCAGCGGCAACTTCGAAATCATTGTGCTGGGCATCGTGCTGGTGCTGATGCTCAAGTACGCCCCCAAGGGGCTGTGGCCCGCGCTGCAGGCCGCGCTGGCGCGGCATCGTCCGACGCGCCCGCGTGTGCGCGACTGGGCGCAGGCGCCACCGCTGCCGCTGCCGGTGCGGCCCAAGCCCGCGCCCGGCACGGTGCTGCTGGAGGTCCAGGGGCTGCGCAAGACCTTTGGCGGTCTGGTGGCGGTGAACGATGTGAGCTTCGACCTGTGCGCGGGCGAGATCATGGGCCTGATCGGACCGAACGGCGCCGGCAAGTCGACCACCTTCAACCTGATCTCCGGCGTGCTGTCGGCCAGCGCGGGCAAGCTGCGCTTCGCGGGCCAGTCCATCAGCGGTCAGCCGGCGCGAAGGATCGCTCGCTGGGGGCTCTCCCGCACCTTCCAGCACGTGAAGATGATTCCGGACATGACGGTGCTGGAGAACGTGGCCCTCGGCGGCTACCTGCGCACCACCAACGGCACCTGGCGCGCGATGCTGCGCCTGGACCGTGTTCAAGAGCGCCAATTGCTGGCGGAGGCGGAACGTCAGCTCAGCCGCATCGGCATGCAGGCCTATCTGGACGAGCGGGCCGGCAATCTGGCGCTCGGCCAGCAACGCCTGATGGAAATCGCCCGCGCCTTGTGCAGCGATCCCACGCTGCTGCTGCTGGATGAGCCCGCCGCCGGCTTGCGCCACAAGGAAAAGCAGGCGCTGGCGGAGGTGCTGCGACAACTGCGCCAGGAAGGCATGAGCATCCTGCTGGTGGAGCACGACATGGACTTCGTGATGGGACTGACCGACCGCCTGGTGGTGATGGAGTTCGGCACCAAGCTGATCGAGGGCACGCCCGCGCAGGTGCAGGCCAGCCCGGCCGTGCGGGCCGCCTATCTCGGAACGGAACACTGACATGAGCGAGCTGTTGAAGGTCAGCGGATTGCAGGCCGGCTACGGCCGCGCCCAGGTGCTGACCGGCCTGAACCTGCGCTTGCGCGAAGGCGAGGTGGTGACCGTCATCGGCCCCAATGGCGCGGGCAAGAGCACCACGCTCCATGCGTTGATGGGCGTGCTGCCGGCGCAGGGCCAGGTGCTGCTGGGCGGCGAGGATATCGGCGCACTCGATCTGGAGGCCCGCGTGATGAAGGGCATGGCGCTGGTGCCCGAGAAGCGCGAGCTCTTTACCACCATGTCGGTCGAGGACAACCTGGTGCTGGGCGGATTCCGTCCGATGCGGCTGGGCATGAAGGGCTGGCGCGATGAGCTCGATCGGGTCTATGCGCTGTTCCCGCGCTTGCTGGAGCGCCGCCATCAACTTGCGGGCACGCTGTCCGGCGGTGAGCGCCAGATGCTGGCGGTCGGTCGCGCCCTGATGGCGAAGCCCAGGCTCTTGATGCTGGATGAGCCCAGCCTGGGTCTCGCGCCGCTGATCGTGAAGGAGATCTTCCGCATCGTCGCTCGTCTGCGCGAGGCGGGCGTCTCGATCCTGCTGATCGAGCAGAACGCCCGCGCCGCGCTCGACGTGGCCGACTACGGCTATGTGCTGGAGACCGGCGAGATCGCGCTCGAGGGTCCCGCGTCCGAATTGGCGGTGGACCCTCGCGTCATCGATACCTACCTCGGCGCGAGCCGTCGGGACTGACGCGCGCACGCCTCGGCCGCGCGTCGCGTCGGGCCGCGCTTCGCCTGGATGCCATCGATCGCGCGCGACCGATGGCAACGTCGATCAGCAGGGACCGCCGCGCGTCATCGCTTCGGCCATGCGCGTCTTCAACTGCGCTTCGTCGAGGTCCTCCAGGTGCGTCGCCACCATCCATGAATGGCCGAAGGGATCGACGAGCTGACCCATGCGATCGCCCCAGAACTGATCGGCGACCGGCATGTTGACCGTCGCGCCCAGCGACTGCGCGCGTGCCACCGTGGCGTCCACGTCCGGCACGAAGAGCACCATCGACACCGGCGAGCCGCCCAGCTGTTGCGGCCCCACGGCGCCCATCTGCGGCCGTTCCTCGGTCAGCATGAAACGGGCGGCGCCGATGTGGAGCTCCGCATGCATCACGCCGTCGGGCGCATCGAGTCGAAGCCCGAGGCGCGCATCGAAGGCCTGTTGATAGAACTGGATCGCGGCCGGCGCGTCGCGCACCGTGAGATACGGCACGACGCCGCTTGCGGGCGGCACGGCGGTGGCCGTCGGCGCGCGGCGGGACAATGGGTTGAGATGGCCGTGGTGGTGGGCGTCGGGGGACGCCGGGGTGTCGCGTGATGGATTCATCGGATGCTCCATGGTTGAGGCCGGTGGCGCCGACCGGGTCATGCTGCCTACATGAGCTCGACGAAGCAAGGTCGGCGAAATCGACAGGAGCCGGTTAAAGGTGTGCCGACTTGTGTCGCGTGCACCAACGACGCGCAGGGTCGCGCCGGACACCGATGGACACAGGGCGCTTGCCGCGCAGTTTTACCGATCCGTCCCCCTCAGTCGGGGGCGCTGGATGCGGGGGATGCGGGGTCGCCGACCATAATCCCGGCACACATCATGGCCCTCCTGTCCACCCTGAAAAAGCTGCTGTCCAGCGACAGCCGCAAGCCCGCCGCCACCACCGTCGCACCGTCCACGTTGCGCGGTGCGCCGTCGACGACGACCGCCGCCTCGGCACCCGCGGCGGCACCGTCGCCGGCGTTGTCGCTGACGCTGCCGGACATCTCGGTGTTTTCAGGCACGCCGTCCACCCACGGCTACGACACGGTGCCGGCCTCGCGTCCGATCACGCTGGGACCGCCGGAGCTCTATCCCGGCGGCGCCTCGCCGGATCGGCTGCAACCGGTCTCGGCCGAGTGGCTGCAATTCAGCGCGCGGCTGTTTGGCTTGCAGCGCTTGAAGGATTCCGCGCCGCATCCGCTCGAGTCCGCCTTGCTGCAGCGCCTGCAGACCCGCACCGGATCGCAATGGTCGGAACTGCTGCCCCGTCTGCCCGCCGTGTTGCCTCAGTTGATGGGGCTGATGCGGCGCGAGAATTTGTCCTCGCGCGCGCTGGTGGATGTGCTGTCGCGCGATCCCAGCCTGGTCGGCGAACTGATGCGGGTGGCCAATTCCGCGCTGTACCGGCCCGAGCGCGAGATCACCGATCTCGCCAGCGCCGTGCTGGTGCTGGGCCATGAGGGCCTGAATGAAGTCGTCATGCGGGTGACGATGCGACCGATCTACAACCAGACCCAAGGCCGCTACAGCCGACAGGCCGGCACGCTGCTGTGGGACCTGGGCGAACGCGTCGGCCTGGCGGCGATGCAACTGGCGCCACCCGGCGATGAACGCTTCGCGGCTTATCTCGCCGGCCTCAGCTCGCAGGTCGGCCTGATGGGTCTGCTGCGGGTGCTGGATACCTTGCCGGTCGGGCAGCGGCCCGGCCTGGATCGCGAAGGTCTGCATCGACAGCTCGTCACGCTGTCGGCCGGCTGGTCGTCATTGATCGTCGCCCACTGGGGCTTCCCGACGCGCGTCGTCGATGCGCTGGTGGCGCGGCCGGGCCAGCCGGGTCAGAGCGCCGAGGTGGCGGTCCTGGCGCAAGTGGTGCGCGCGGCCGGCGCGGTGGGATTGCGCCATCTGATGCAGCCCGGTCTGCAGGCCTCGCAACTGGGCGACTGGTCGCTGGCTCAGCGCCGGGCTTATGAGGCGCTGGAGCAGCGCTTCAGTCCCGACGCGGCGTGAACGCCCATCCTGCCGCGACAAACAACCCGTCCAACAGCAGCGCCAGCGCCGCCGCCGGCAGCGCGCCCGCGAGCAGCAGCCCCTGATCATTCAGGGCCAGGCCGGTCACGATCCGCTCACCGAAGCCGCCGGCGCCGATGAAGGCCGCCATCGTCGCCGTGCCGACGGACAGGCTGGTCGCGGTGCGCAGACCCGCGAGCATCACGGGTCGCGCCAGCGGCAGCTGGATCAGCCACAAGGTCTGCCGACGGGTCAGTCCGAGCGCTGTCGCGGCCTGGGTCAGGCCGGCCGGCACTTCGCTCAATCCGACGGTGGCATTGCGCAGGATCGGCAGCAGCGCATAGAGCGTCAGCGCGACGACCGCCGGCGCCAGGCCGATGCGGCCCATCGCCCAGATCAACAGCGCCAGCAAGGCCAGCGACGGAATCGTCTGCAGCAAGGCGCTCGCCGCCAGCACCGCTTCGCGCCAGCGCGGCCACGGATGCAGCCACACCGCCAGCGGCACGCCGATCAGCGTCGCCAGGCCGACCGCGCTCAGCACCAATCCGAGGTGCTGCCACGCCAGTCGGGCGAGGTCCGGTCCCCAGAGCCGAGACCACCATCCCGCCCGCGCCGTCGCGGATGCGGCGGCTGCCGAGGTCGATGCGAGGCCGGACGATGATGCCTCGGCAGAAGCGCCGGAAGCGCCGGAAGCGCTGGAAGCGCCGGACGCGGACGTCGGCGCGGAAGCTCGCTGCGCAGCGGCCGACAGAAAGCGCCGCGCAATCCCGTCGAACGGCTGCGACTTCAGCTCGGCATCCGCGTTCATGCCGATCATGTCGGCCTCGGTGATGCGGCCTCGCAGCGATTGCAGCGCGGCCCAGGCCGCCGGATGACGCTGAGGCAACTCGGCGCGGAACAGCAGCACCGCGTCATAGCGCGGGAAGAACTGCCGGTCGTCGTCCAGCACGGTGAGGCCGAGCGCCGCAATCTGCGCATCGGTCGTGTAGATGTCGGTCAGCGCGATCTGGCCTCGCGCGAGCGCCTGATACGCCAGCCCGTGGTCCAGTCCCTCCGGCCGCTGGGGCAGGGCGTAGTGACGCGCCAGCCCCGGCCATCCATCGGCACGGCCGAGGAACTCATGGCTCAGGCCCATCGCCAGCTCGGGATGCGCGGCCAGTTGAGAGAGCTTCGTCAATCCCTTCTGCCGCGCCAGATCACCGCGCATCGCCAGCGCATAGCCATTGTTGAAGCCGAGCGGGACGCCGACATCCAGACCCAGCGGACGCAGTGCAGCCTTCAGCTCGGCCAGCGCAGCCCCGGTGGTCGATCGGCCCAGGATCTCGCGCTCGATGGTGCCGAGGTATTCGGGATAGACATCGATGCTGCCCGCGCGCAGTGCGGCCAGCACGATCGCCGTGTTGCCGAGGCCTTGGCGCACCTCCACGGCGGTCGTGGGAGCGGTCGCCCGCACCGTCTGGGCCATCACCTCCGCCAGGATGTAGCTCTCGGTGAAACGCTTGGAGCCGATGCGCAGCGGCGCCGCCTTGGCGCCGGCGGCGAGCTGGATGCGTGCGGGCGCCGGTGAGGTCGCTGCGGCTGATGTTGCCGCTGCCGATGCCGATGCCGATGCCGATGGAGAGGCTGCAGCCTCGATGCCCGATGTCCTCGCCGCATCAGCGGCGAAGGCAGAGGCCGCGCCGAGGGCCACCAGCGCCACCAGCGCAGGCATCACCTGACGCGCCCATGCGGTGATGGCGGTCTGCCCGGGCGCGCGATGAGGCGTCGCCGCTGGCGGGGTCGGTCGGGGCAGGGCGGGCGTCATCCATCGGGTCAGGAGCATGGCGCCCAGCATAACCAGCGGACGCGCAACACCTGGCGCCGAGGCGATGCGCCCCATCCGGTGGCGCCCACGACGTCCACGGCCGCGGCGCGCTGATCGAGTCGAATCAGATGCCCGCGCGATCGGTCGCAGTGGCGCCAAGGTCAGGCCTGCCCCAACCAAAGGGATCGTCAGGCTGGGCGATGAACTGCCCATCCAGCATCACGTAGGCGCGGCCCAGCAGCGTCGGATGGATCTGTCCCGGCTGCTCGCCCGGTTGATAGCTGGCATCGAAGACGCTGCCGATGAGGCTTTCCTGCCGCCACACCTGGCCGGGCGCCAGCTGGCCGTCCGCCGCCAGACAGGCGAGCTTGGCGCTGGTGCCGGTGCCGCAGGGGCTGCGGTCCCAGGAGGTGCCGGGGCACAGCACGAAGTTGCGGCCGCTGTGGGCGGGATCGTGCGCCGGTCCGGTCAGCTCGATGTGATCGATCACCGCGCCATCGGCGCCGCGGATGTCCTGGGCCAGCAGCGCCTGCCGGATCTGCGCGGCGAAGGCGGACAGCGCGTCGACGCGGTCGGCCGTCAGGGCCTGGCCGTGATCGTCGCAAATGAAAAACCAGTTGCCGCCCCAGGCGACATCGCCATGGAGCGTCCGTCCGTCGACCGAGACCTCGATCTGCCGATGCAGCCGATAGGCCGGGACGTTGTCGATCCGCACCGAGCCATCGAGCATGAACTCCGCCTGGATGGTGCCGACCGGTGTGTCCAGTCGCAGCGGACCGGGGCGGATCCGGCCCAGATGGGCCAGCGATGCGACCACGCCGATGGCGCCGTGGCCGCACATGCCCAGATAGCCCGCGCTGTTGAAGAAGATCACGCCCGCATCGCTGCCGGGGCGTTCGGCCTCGGTCAGCAGGGCGCCGACCATCACGGTCGAGCCGCGCGGCTCGGTCACCAGCGCACGGCGCCAGTTGTCATGGTGATCACGCAAGTCCTGAAGCCGCTCCGCCATCGTGATGCCCTGCAGCGCCGGTCCGCCGCTGACCAGCAGCCGCGTCGGCTCGCCGCCGGTGTGGCTGTCGATGATCCGGGGCGAGGCCGGCAGCGCGGCCGCCGTCGGGGCAGCGCCGCTGAAGCTCGGGAGCGGAGGAAGCGTCATGCGATCACCTGTTGCGCAAAGGCGCGTAAAGAGTCGATGAGAGCGTCCGAGGCCTGCGCGGCCGCCTCACTGTCGCCGCTGGCAATCGCCAGCGCCAGCCGCTGATGGGCGCGCGCGCCGTCGGACACGTCGCCGTGATGGCGGTGGGCATACCAGAACCGTCGGCACTGCACGATCATCGGCACCACCGCCGCGACCGCGAATCGGTGGCGACACGCCGCATGATTCACCCGATCCATCAACTGGTCCACCCTCATGTAGCGTGCCAGGTCCTCGGTTTCAGCGGCTTGGGCCATGTCGTCGGCGCAACGGCGCAGCGCCTCGCGCTGCTCCGGCGTGGCGCGACGGGCGGACGCGCTGGCGATCAGCCGCTCCAGCACGCGGCGGGCTTCCAGCAGATCGAGGTGTTCGTCCACCTGGAGATCGCTGACCAGCAGGCCGCGGCGCGGCTGCTGGTCGATCAGGCCGCAGGCCACCAGGCGCATCAGCGCTTCCCGCGTGGGCGTGCGCCCGAGGCCGATGCGGGCGATCAGCGCGGTCTCCACCACCGGCGCGCCGGGTTTGAGTTCCAGCGTGGCGATCAGGGTCTCGATGGCGTCATAGGCCTGATCCGCTTGTCGCCGCGTGTCCAGTTCTTGTTGTTGTTCGACCATGTCTGAAGTCATGGCCGGGATCATCGCAGCTGAGGGCCGCGCCGCCGGGCGAGCCACCCGATCGCTTCCACCGGTTGACGCTCCGGGCGGATCGAGGGCAGCGCGCGGTCGCGGCGGATCGGTGAATTCCCCTATCGAGTTAACGGGGAACAACCCCAGTTAATTCCGGGTCCGGCGGCTGGCAGGGCGTCCGGGTCGGACGCATACAATCACCGGTTCTTTCGTCCGCGCTTCGGACCCGTGGCTGGCATTGGCCTCGTTTCGCCCCCGGTGTTGTCCGGATCGAACGGGCTGCCAGGAACCATGAATCGGGTTCAGGAGGCCGGAGGCTCATTTCCTGAGGGATATCGACGTGTTTATTTCCAACGCTTACGCCCAGACCGCGGGTGCATCCGATCCGACCGGTGGTTTCCTGGGCATGCTGCCTCTGGTGCTCATGTTCGTGGTGCTGTATTTCGTCATGATCCGCCCGCAGATGAAGCGCCAGAAGGAACACCGCGCGATGGTCGAGGCGCTGGCCAAGGGCGATGAAGTCATCACCACCGGCGGCCTGCTGGGCAAGGTCACCAAGCTGGGTGAGGTCTACCTGGGCGTCGAGATCGCCAATGGCGTCGAGATCCAGGTCCAGCGTTCCGCCGTGCTGCAGGTGCTGCCCAAGGGCACCGTCGGCAAGTAAGCAGAACAATCCAGACGCCGCCGTCTCGTTGACGAGCGCGGCGTCCCTGACGACCCGGCCCGTGCCACGCACCGGCCGGGTCCGCTTTGAGTGGCGCCCGCGCGCCACGTCTGGTTTGCAGAGGATGTCCTCATGAACCGTTATCCGCTGTGGAAGTACGCCGTCCTGCTGGTGGCGCTGCTGGTCGGCCTGATCTACACCCTGCCCAATCTGTTCGGCGAAGCGCCGGCGGTGCAGGTCTCCAGCGCCAAGGCCACCGTGAAGGTGGACGATGCAGTGCGCCAACGCGTCGAGCAGGCCCTGGCCGAAGCCAAGGTCAGCGCCGACTTCGTGCACCTGGAAGGCACGTCGGTCCGCGCCCGCTTCAACGACACCGACAGCCAGATGAAGGCCCGCGACACGATCGCGCGCGCGCTCAATGGCGCCGAGACCGAGTCCCCGCCCTACATCGTGGCGCTGAACCTGGTGTCGCGCTCGCCGCAGTGGCTGACCTCGCTGGGCGCCTTCCCGATGTACCTGGGCCTGGATCTGCGCGGTGGCGTGCACTTCCTGATGCAGGTGAACATGAAGGCGGCGCTGACGAAGAAGGCCGAATCGCTCTCCAGCGACATCCGCGCCCTGCTGCGTGACCGCAACATCCGCCATGCCGGCATCGCCCGCGACGGCGACAACGTGGTCATCAATTTCCGCGACGAACCCACCCGCGGTCAGGCGCTCGATGCGCTGCGCGGCCAGTTCCCGGAAGTCGCCTGGACCTCGCTGGGCGCCGGCTCCGAGCTGCGCCTGTCCGGCGCGCTGACTCCGGCCGCCGTCATCGCGGTGCAGGACGCCGCGATCAAGCAGAACATCACCACCCTGCACAACCGGGTCAACGAGCTGGGCGTGGCCGAGCCGGTGATCCTGCAGCAAGGCCGCGACCGCGTCGTGGTGCAGCTGCCCGGCGTGCAGGACACCGCCAAGGCCAAGGACATCATCGGCCGCACCGCCACGCTGGAAATGCGCCTGGTGGACGACAGCGCCGAAGCCCAGGCCGCGCTGAGCGGCGGCCCGCTGCCGTTCGGCACCGAGCGCTTCCTCGACAGCAGCCATGCCCGTGCGGGCGAGGCGGGCTATCCGATCATCGTCAAGCGCCAGGTGATCGTCACCGGCGACAACTTGAACGATGCGCAGCCGAGCTTCGACGAGAACCACAATCCCTCCGTCACCCTGACCATGGACGCCAAGGGCGCCCGGATCATGAAGGAGGTCTCGCGCGAGAACATCAAGAAGCGCATGGCCATCATCCTGTTCGAAAAGGGCAAGGGCGAGGTTGTGACCGCACCGGTGATCCAGAGCGAGCTGGGCAACCGGTTCTCGATCACCGGCAGCATGACGCCGCAACAGGCCAGCGACACCGCGCTGCTGCTGCGCGCCGGCTCGCTGGCGGCGCCGATGGAGATCATCGAAGAGCGCACCATCGGCCCGTCGCTGGGCAAGGAAAACATCGACAAGGGCATCGCGTCGGTCACCTGGGGCTTCGTGGCCGTGGCGATCTTCATGTGCCTGTACTACATGATCTTCGGCATGTTCTCGGCCGTGGCGCTGGCATTCAACCTGCTGCTGCTGCTGGCCGTGCTGTCGATGATGCAGGCCACGCTCAGCCTGCCGGGCATCGCCGCGATCGCGCTGGTGCTGGGCATGGCGATCGACTCCAACGTGCTGATCAATGAGCGCATCCGCGAGGAACTGCGCGCCGGGCTGGCGCCTCAGCAGGCGATCCACGCCGGTTATGAGCGCGCCTGGGCGACGATCTTCGACTCGAACGTGACCACCCTGATCGCCGGCATCGCGCTGCTGGCCTTCGGCTCCGGCCCGATCAAGGGCTTCGCGGTGGTGCATTGCCTGGGCATCGTCACCTCGATGATCTCCTCCGTGATGTTCTCGCGGGCGCTGGTCAACCTCTGGTATGGCCGTCGCAAGCGTCTGAAGTCGGTGTCCATCGGGACCGTCTGGAAGCCCGCGGGCGGCAGCGATGTCGCGCCCACCGCCGACACCCCTTGAGGGTGAGCACCGAGTCCTAGAAGAGAGCGCACAACGCCATGGAATTCTTCCGAATCAAACGGGACATCCCGTTCATGAAGCACGCGTTGATTTTCAACGTCGTGTCCTTCCTGACCTTCGCCGCCGCCGTGTTCTTCCTGCTCACGCGCGGTCTGCACTTCTCGATCGAATTCACCGGCGGCACGGTGATCGAGGTCCAGTACGCGCAGGCGGCGGACATCAACAAGACCCGCGAGGTCGTCGAGCACATGGGCTTCGGCGAAGTGCAGGTGACCAACTTCGGCACCTCGCGCGACGTCATGATCCGTCTGCCCATCCGTCCCGAGATCAAGCAGGACGAAATGGTCGACCGCGTCTTCGGTGAGCTCTGCAAGGCCGAACAGGGTCAGGTGGTGCAGCACCAGGCGGTGTCGCCGCAGGGTGAGACCATCAGCAAGAAGGCCTGCGCGGTGAATGGCCAGGAACCGCTGTCGCTGGCGCGCAGCGAGGTGGTCGGCCCGTCGGTGGGCGCTGAGCTGGCGCATGACGCCGCCATGGCGCTGGGCTTCACCGTGATCGGCATCATGCTGTACCTGGCGTTCCGCTTCGAGTGGAAGTTCGCCGTTGCCGGCATCATCGCCAACCTGCACGACGTGGTGATCATCCTGGGCTTCTTCGCCTACTTCCAGTGGGAGTTCTCGCTGGCGGTGCTGGCGGCGATCCTGGCGGTGCTGGGTTACTCGGTGAACGAATCGGTCGTGATCTTCGACCGGATCCGCGAGGCCTTCCGCAAGTACCGCAAGATGAGCACGCATGAGGTGATCGACCATGCGATCACCTCCACCATGAGCCGCACGATCATCACCCACGGCTCGACGCAGATGATGGTGCTGTCCATGCTGCTGTTCGGCGGCCCGACGCTGCACTACTTCGCGGTGGCGCTGACCATCGGCATCCTGTTCGGTATCTACTCCTCGGTCTTCGTGGCCGCGGCGCTGGCGATGTGGCTGGGTGTCAAGCGCGAGGACCTGGTCAAGCAGGGTGCCAAGCGCGAGGATTCCGACGATCCCAACGCCGGCGCAGTGGTGTAGTAGAGTCCTTCGCAGATCCCCACTCCTGCCTTCGATGACCGCCGCAGACGCTCGCTCCCAGGCTCTGGCTTCACAAGCGCGGCGCGTTCACACGGAAACGCTGCTGCGAGGGCTGCCTGCCGTGGTCGCCGCGCTGACCACCGGCGTGCAGGAGCTGCTCTCCCAGCCCGCCGAACACGCGCTGCAAATGGCCCGACGCGATGCGTACGAGGCCTGGCAGCGCTCTTCCACCTCCTGGCACGCCCGGCTGGGCAAATCGCTGCGCCATGTGTTTCACCATGGCGCGGGCGATTCGCGGTCGGCGTCGCTGTCGTCCCGTCCGCAAAATCTGTCGCTGGTGGACGACGACACCATCGAACGGGAAATCATCGCCTCGCGTCTCTCGCTGGCGATGATGGACAAGGCCAGCTGGGAATTCAGCGACCTGCGCAACCGCATGCAGCGGCTGGAAGGCGTGGAAGACCTCGCCCACCAGGATCTGCTGCGGGGCCAGGTCTTCGCCCGCATCGTGCTGGACGCCTGGTACGACGCCGGCCTGAGCAGCTCGGTCTGGCAGATGCTGCAGCGCGCGCTGCACCATGAATTGACGCTGCTGCTGACCGATGCCTATCACGAGGCCAATCACTGGCTGATCCAGCAAGGCGTGATGCCGGAAGTGGATCTGCGACCGCAAATCCGGCGCAATGTGTCCGCGCTGCCGCCGTCCGCCGCGCAGCCCGGCGCCCATGCCGGCACGCAAAGCGGCCATACCCATCATGGCGGCATCGCCCCGGCGGCGACCAGCGCGGCGTCCGCCGCTGCGGATGTGCGCACCCCGGCCAGCCAATCCGCCCAGCAAGTGATGGCGCAATTGCAGCGGGTGCTGGCGCGCCATGTCCCGGAACTCGCGCAACACACCGCTCCGGCGCCCACGCAGAGCGCCTCCACCCAGACGGCGCGCCTGCCCGGCACCCGGGCGGCCCCCCTGGGCGGTTCGGGATCCGTGGGTTACGCGCCTCCCGCCGGTGGTTACGCACCGCCGGCCGGTTACGCGCCGCCAGCGGGCAGTCATCACGCGGGGCCCACCACCCGCAGCTCGCCACGCCTGAATGCGGCGATCAACCATGCGCAAGATGCGCTGCAACGTCGCGCCGAGCAGGCCGAACAGGTTGGCGTGGATGTGAATCTGACGGCGCCGCAGGCGCTGGATGACATCCGCCAACGCAATCAGGCGCTCAAGTCCGTCCTGAAGCAGGCGGCCGACACGCCCGCCGAGCGCGCGACCATCGAGCTGGTGGCGCTGTTGTTCCAGGCCATCCTGCAGGAAGAGCGCATCCCGTCGGAATTGCGGGTGTGGTTCGCGCGGCTTCAGATGCCGGTGCTGCGGGTCGCGATCGGCGAACCCGATTTCTTCGCTACCGAAGACCATCCCGCGCGTCGCCTCATCGATCGCATGGGCGCCTGCGTGATGGGCTTCAGCACTTCGACCGCGGAGATCGGTGACGCGCTCGAGCGCGAAATCAAGCGGGTGGTGCAGGTCGTCGAGGCCTATCCGGATACCGGCCGGCGGGTCTTCCAGACCGTGCTGACCGAATTCGAGAAATTCCTCGATCACTACTTCCAGCAGGAGAACGAAGTCTCCCGCAAGGGGGTGTCGCTGGCCCAGCAGGTCGAGCAGCGCGAGACCCTGGCCATTCAGTACACCATCGAGCTGCGCAAGATGCTGTCCGAAGTGCCGGTGCAGGACGGCGTGCGCGACTTCCTGTTCCAGGTCTGGGCCGATGTGCTGGCCGTGACCGGTGTGCGCTACGGTCCGCAGGCGGACCAGACCAAGCTGATGAAGCGGGCGGCCGCCGACCTGATCTGGTCGGCCAGCGCCAAGGTCTCGCGCGAGGACCGCGCCGAGGTCATCCGCCGCCTGCCGCCGTTGCTCAAGACGTTGCGTGACGGCATGGGCCACGCCGGCATGAATGCCGAACGGCAGGATGAGCAGATCCGCTCGCTCAACAATGCGCTGGCGGCGGCGTTCACCGCCAAGACGGCCGCCATCCCGCGTGAGCGTCTGGATGAATTGATGAGCCAGCTGGAAACGCTGGAAGCCATGCTGCCGAATGCGACGGCGGGCGGCGAGATCAACGAGTCGCTGGTGCGCGATCTGTCCAGCCATGAATGCGAAGGCCTGGAGGTGGTGGCCGAAGGCGGCGCCGCGCCGACGCCCGCGATGCTCGCCTGGGCGCGCGAGCTGCAGGTCGGCAGCTGGTACATGCTGGACTACCGCAACCGCGTCGAGCCGGTCCAGTTGGTCTGGCGCGGCATGCGGCACAACCTGATCCTGTTCGTCTCGCCGCAAGGGCGCGGCGTGTTGTTCCAGCTCAGCCGTCTGGCCGCGTTCCTGCAGGCCGGGCTGATGCTGCCGGCGCAGGACGAGTCGCTCACCGTCAAGGCCACCCGCAATGCGCTGGCCAAGCTGGAAGTCGATCCCAGCCGCTTGCTGGCCTGAGACGGCGAACGAGCCCGGGTCGCGAAGGTCCCGCTGCATACGGTGGCGTGCTGATCGGACGTCCGACGACCGCGCTCATCGGCGCAAAAAGCAAAAGAGCCGCTTCAAGCGGCTCTTTGTTTTTCTGCCCGTCGACGCTCATGAACGCGTCAGCGGCAGCGGTGTCAGCGGTGAGCCTCAGTGGATCAGGCGCTCTTCCGGCGCGACGAACAGCTCGTCGAGGATCAGCGCATCGGGCTCTTCGCCGAGGCTCCAGAACACCATCAGCACGATGATCTTGAGGTCTTCCAGATCCAGCGGTCCGCCGGGAATCGCCATGGCGCGGTCGATCACCATCTCGCGCATGGCGGTGGGCAGCACGCCGGCCGACGCGAGGAAACTGATGAAGCCGATGGAGACCTCGCCGAGATGCTCCTGCTCCTCGCGCGAGAAGACGCGCAGGCTGCGGGCGTCCGGCTCGCCATGATGCGATTGAGCGACCGAGGCCAGACCATCCAGCCAGGACAGTGCATCCCGGATTTCGTCATCCTCGAAGCCTACGGCTGACAGTTTGCGCGTCAGCTGGGCGTGATCCGGACAAGCGTCGGGGCGCCAGTAGGTTTCGTACAGATAGACGAGGACGTCAAACATGCGGGCACTATAACTCAGCGCCCCAAAAGCCCCTTTGCCGAAATGAGCCGGCGGCGTGGGCAACTTCCCTGAGTCGAGTGTCCCGAAATCCGCTGCTTTGAGCGGTTTCAGGCCGGTTTCTAGTCGGTTTTCCCACTCGGATGCGAGAAAGCGCATCTCACGTCGCCGCGTCGCCGCGTCGGTTTGTGGCCGCTTCACCCGCGCCCGCGACGCTGAAAGAGCGCCCCAGGCAGCCGCGCGATCCGGCCCTCCAGCTCCAGGTCCAGCAGGGTGGCGCTCAAGTCGTCCAAGGGCCAGCCGGTGCGCTGCGCCAACTGCTCGAGCGACACCTGCTCATGACCCAAGGCGCGCAAGAGCGGATGTTCCTCGGCCAGCAGGTCGCCTTGTCGATCGTCCGACGATTCATCGCGCGGTGGAATCGAGCTGCCGGAACCGCCCTTTGAGGACGTTGAGCGCGCCGACCTCGTCGCAATTCCTGACAACTTTTTCGAGCCACCAGGCGGCTGGACGGGGCGCTCCGACCCCGATCCCATCGCGGGCAGCTCGGACAGCAGGTCGTCCAGCTCCTGCACGAGGCAGGCGCCCTGCTTCAGCAGGTGATGGCAGCCACGGGATTGGGCCGCATGGATGGAGCCCGGGATGGCGAAGACTTCCCGTCCCGCCTCCGAGGCCATGCGCGCGGTGATCAGAGAGCCGGACTTCATCGCGGCCTCCACCACCAGGCAGCCCTCGGACAGCCCCGCGATGATGCGGTTGCGTTGCGGGAAGTTCGGCGCCAGCGGCGGCGTGCCGATGAAGTATTCGCTGATCAGCAGGCCGCGTCGGGCGATGGCGCGCGCCAGCGGCGCATGGTCGAGCGGATAGACCTCGTCCAGGCCTGTACCGAGCACGGCGATCGTGCTGCCGTCGGTGTGCAGCGCGCCTTCATGCGCGGCGCCGTCGATGCCCATGGCAAGACCGGACACCACGCAGAAGCCGGCCTGTCCGAGGCCTTGCGCGAAGCTGCGGGCGTTGTCCTCGCCCTGCGGGCTGGGCTTGCGGCTGCCCACGACGGCGACGGCACGGCGCGCGAGCAACTCCCGTCGGCCCTCCAGGTAGAGCATCAACGGCGGGTCGGCGGTGTGCAGCAGCGGGGCAGGGTAGTCGGGATCGCCGAGCAGCAGGATGCTGCGGCGAGGGGCGGTGGCGTCGGGTTCGTCGCCTCGGCCGGCGTCGAGCCAGGCCACGGTCCGCTGCACCAGGGTGGGCAGTTTGGCGGGGGGCGCTTGCAGCGCCTGGACCTGATCAGCGGGGAGCAGATCCGCCCAGCCGCGAGGACCGGCGGCCAGCACGGCTTGCGGTGAGCCGTGTCGGGCCAACAGCCGGCGGGCGCCGGCGCGGCTGACGCTGCTCAGCAGATGCAGCCAGGGGGAGAGCTCCTCGGCGTGCATCGTGGGGCCTCCGGACTGCGTGCCGTTGCTGAGCGGTCAGCGCGTTCGTGGGTCAGCGCCTCAGGGTTGAGTGAAGCGATCGCCGGCGGTCACCGGTTCCTGGACCGTCAGGATCAGCGCATACGACACGCGATCGAAGACCTGGAACACGAACAGCGTGCCGTGGCGCTCATCCGGCAGGCGGACCTGCTCCGGCTTCACCACCGTGGTGTCGCGTGCCAGACGGCCCGCACGCCACAGCGCCAGCACATGACCGCGTTCCATGCCGTCCTGCGCGCCGCGGTTCAGCGCGACGATCTGGTTCTGGCCGGCGGTGATCGCGTCACCGTACACCGACACGATCCGGCCTTCGACCGGACCCGACGGCGCATGCGGCACGTAGTTGTTGAAGTTGCGCGGCGGCACCGGCGAGAGCCGGTCGCCCAGGCCCACTTCCTGGCGGTTGAGCGTGATCGTCAGCGTGGTCGGGACTTCGTCCTTGCCGCTGCCGCTGCCCGGACGCACCAGGGCGGCGGTGCCGACGTACGGCGCTTCGTAGCCGAGGATCTGCTTGGTTTCCGGATCGATCAGCGGCTTGGCCTGACGGAACACGCGGTATTCGGTCTCGGGACCGAAGTTGCCTCGCGCATAGGCCAGATCGCCCTTGGTCATCCAGACCCGGTTTTCCTGCGCAGCGAAGACGCGCGGCGCGGTCTCCAGCTCGTTCGTGTTGAGGACGATGGCCTCATTCAGGAACGGCTCGATCAGGTGTTGCGGGATCGCGGCGATGGCGCCTTCGTCCAGGCCCGAAGCGCGGACGCGGGGCGACAGCTTCACCGTGTCGCCGGCCTTGCCGACATCACGGCCCAGCTGCAGGCGGGCGCGGCCGTCGCTCTTGACCAGCACCAGCACCTGACCCGGATAGATCAGGTGAGGATTGCGGATCTGGTCGGTATTCATGCCCCACAGCTCGGGCCAGCGCCATTGGGTGCGCAGGAAGACACCGGAGATGTCCCACAGCGTGTCGCCGCGCTTGACCGTGTAGGTGTCGGGCGCGTTGGGCGACAGCTCGGACAGCGGCACGCCGGTCTGGGCGACCTGCTGCGCGGTTTGCCGCTGCTGCGGGGTGATCGGATAGTTCCCGGCTGCCAGGAGGGGGCCGCTGCAAAGCGCTCCCACCAACAGGGCAGCAAAAGTGGTCGTCAAGCCCAGCGGCTGCCGTTGCGTCATTACTTGTTCTCCTGCGCCGGGATGAAGGCCCCTCGTGGCCAATGGCGCTTGTGCGTGCGAGCCGCAGTTCAACCAAATCAGCGAAAATCCGGCGTCGCTGGCGGCGATTCTGCCCAGATTCAGGGGTACCCGCAATGAAGGAAGCCGCCCCCGCTTGCAAGCCCTTACAAACAGGCGTTGTGTGCCGTCCACAGGCCACGCGTCCACACCATGGCGAAACTGAACATTCTTCGATACCCCGATCCCCGTCTGCACACCGTCGCCAAGCCGGTGGCCGCTGTTGACGACCGCATCCGTCGTCTGGCGGACGACATGCTCGAGACGATGTACGACGCCGAAGGGGTCGGCCTGGCCGCCACCCAGGTGGATGTGCATGAGCGCGTGCTCGTGATGGATGTCTCGGAAAACCGCGATCAGCCGCTGGTGCTGGTGAATCCGGAGCTGATGGCCAAGAGCGCCGAGATGATCGAAGGCGAAGAGGGCTGCCTCTCCGTGCCGACCATCTACGACAAGGTCATGCGCCATGCCAAGGTCACGGTGCAGGCGCTGGACCGCGATGGCCACACCTACCAGTTCGATGCCGAAGGCCTGCTCGCCGTGTGCGTGCAGCATGAGATGGACCATCTGCAGGGCAAGGTCTTCGTCGAATACCTCAGCCCGCTCAAGCGCGAGCGCATCAAGACCAAGCTGGTGAAGCGGGCGCGCGACGACGCCAAGGCCCGTTGATGACCGCATCGTCCCCCGCGTCGACCGCCCTCGCCCTGCGGGTGGGCTTTGCCGGCACGCCGGACTTCGCCGCCGTCGCGCTCAAGGCGTTGATCGACGCCGGCTTCACCGTGCCGCTGGTGCTCAGCCAGCCCGATCGCCCGGCCGGCCGTGGCATGAAGCTGCAAGCTTCGCCCGTCAAACAGCTGGCGCTCAGCCACGACATCGCGGTCGCTCAACCGCGCAGCCTGCGCCTGGATGGAAAGTTCCCGGACGAGGCCACCGCCGGCCGCGAAGCCCTGCTGGCCGCCGATCTGGATGTGCTGGTGGTCGCCGCCTATGGCCTGATCCTGCCCCAATGGGTGCTGAGCCTGCCGCGCCTGGGCTGCCTGAACATCCATGCATCCCTGCTGCCACGCTGGCGCGGCGCCGCGCCGATCCATCGCGCGATCGAGGCCGGCGACGCAGAGACCGGCATCACCATCATGCAGATGGACGCGGGCCTGGACACGGGCGACATGCTGCTCATCGAGCGCCTGCCCATCCTGGCTGCGGACACTACGGCGGCGCTGCACGACCGTCTCGCTGATCTGGGCGGCCGCATGATCGTGGACGCGCTGGCGCTGGCTGCGTCCGGCGGCTTGCAGCCGGTCCGCCAGCCGGAAGCGGGCGTGTGCTACGCCCACAAGATCGAGAAGGCGGAAAGCCAGATCCGCTGGGAAGAGTCCGCCGAGCAGATCGATCGCCGCCTGCGCGCCTTCGATCCGTTCCCCGGCGGCGCGGCCCAACTGGACGGCGACACCGTGAAGATCTGGCGCGCCGCGGTGGTCGCGACGGACGGCGCCGCGGCAGCACCCGGCACGGTGGTGAGCGTGGATCCGCAAGGCCCGGTCGTTGCCTGCGGCGCCGGCTGCGTGCGCTTGACCGAGCTGCAACGCGCCGGCGGCAAGCGGCTGGCGGCGGCGGCGTTCCTGCAGTCACGACCGGTGCAGGTCGGCGAGCGCTTCCACTGACGGCCCTGATCCGCCGATTGTTCGCTTCGACCTGATCGACGCGCAGGTCGGACCGACTTGAAGGACGGCGCGCCGGCGTCACCTGACAGGTCGGACGGTGTACCGTTCCCTTGCCAGCCGGGTCGTCCGGCGGCGTTTCGACGATTTCTCCCAGGAGGTAGTGACCATGTTCAACCTGATGAAGACCGCCATCCTGATGGCCGCCATCACCGCGCTGTTCATGGCGATCGGCGGCATGGTGGGCGGCCAGCAGGGCATGCTGATCGCGCTGGTCGTGGCGCTGGGCATGAATTTCTTCAGCTACTGGTTCTCCGACAAGCTGGTGCTGAAGATGTACAACGCCCAGGAGGTCGACGAGCGCAGCGCGCCGCAGTTCTACCGGATGGTCAAGGAACTGGCCGACCGCGCCCAACTGCCGATGCCCAAGGTCTACCTGATCCAGGAAGACGCGCCGAACGCCTTCGCCACCGGTCGTAATCCGGAAAACGCGGCCGTCGCCGCCACCACCGGCATCATGCGGGTGCTCTCCGAGCGCGAGCTGCGCGGCGTCATGGCCCATGAACTGGCGCATGTGAAGCACCGCGACATCCTGATCTCCACCATCAGCGCCACCATGGCCGGTGCGATCTCGATGCTGGCGAACTTCGCGATGTTCTTCAGCGGCCGCGACAGCGAAGGCCGTCCCGCCAATCCGCTGGTCGGCCTGCTGGTCGCCATCCTGGCGCCGATCGCCGCCAGCCTGATCCAGATGGCCATCAGCCGCGCCCGCGAATTCGAGGCGGACCGCGGCGGCGCGGAAATCTCCGGCGATCCGGAAGCGCTGGCCTCGGCGCTCAACAAGATCCATCGCGTGGCCCAGGGCATCCCGCTGGAGACCACCGAGCGGCATCCGGAAACCGCGCAGATGATGATCATGAACCCGCTCTCCGGCGGCGGCATCCGTGGCCTGTTCAGCACCCATCCGTCGACCGAGGAACGCGTCGCCCGCCTGATGGCGATGACCCGCCGCTGAGACGACGGGCGCCCTGACACCGGCGGCGCGTCCTGAGCAAGAATGCCTTCATCCCTGGGACGTGTACGCCGAGCCGCACCGCGCCGACGCGATCGCGTTAAAGCACAGCGTCCCAGCAGCCGATAAGGACAGCATGAAGGATTCTTCGCTCCCCTCTCTGCGCACACCCACAGGCTCGCTCCAGCAGACGGCCCCGCGGGCCCGACGGACGCCGGCCCGCGAACCGGCGCGCTGGCCGTCCCGTGTCTGGGGGCTCGGCGCGGTGGCGGGCGCGCTGCTGCTGGCGGGCTGCGACCAGCTCGGGATCGAGGATCCGGCCAAGGTGGCGGCCAGCAAGGTGGCCGATGCGAAGGCGATCGGCGGCGCGTGCCGCAATGCGCTGCGCGCGATCGAGGACTGCTACGCGCTGAATCCCAAGGCCCAGAAGGCGGCGGTCTACGAGGGCTGGCGCGAAATGGACGAATACATGCGGGAGAACAAGCTGGAAGGCACCCGCCCGGTGGTGGCGAATTCCAATGCCGGCAAGCCGTCGGAACCAGCGTCCGACGTGGAGGAAGAACCGGCCAAGCCGAGCAAGAGCTCCGGCAAGACCGGTCACTGACCGCGGAGGGGCGTCGCGTCAACGCTGGACCCGCGTCTCGCCGGTCCGGGCCTGATGCACTTGATGCCGCCGCGCCTGCAGTTCGTCGGCAGGGTCTGGATCGAGTCCGGCCGGCCCGCGAAGATGCGATCATTCCGACCCACAGGAGATCGCCAAATGAACAAAATCTTCCGTTTTCTTGCTGCTTCGCTGATCGCGCTGGCAGCGGCCAATGCGGTTCATGCCTGGTCCTGGAGCTTTGGCGGCTCGCAGCGTGTCGAAGGCACGGGGGATGTCACCACCGAAAGCCGCGACGTCGGCAGTTTCGAATCGGTGGGCTTGTCCGGCAGCTTCAAGGTGGTGGTGCGTCAAGGCGCCAGTGACAAGGTCGAGGTCAAGGCCGACCGCAACCTGCTGCCCTATCTGGAAACCAAGGTCAGCGAAGGCAGCAAGGGCCGCACGCTGGAGATCAGCGCCAAGCGCGGCTTCAACCTCAGTTCCAGCACCACGCCGGTCGTCTTCCTGGAGATGCGGCAGCTGCGCGGTCTGTCGATTGCGGGCTCCGGCGAGATCTCGGTCGAGCCGATGAAGACCGGCCCGGTGGACGCCAGCATCGCCGGCAGTGGCGACATCCGGATCAATGGCCTGGAGGCCGAGCGCGTCGGCCTGCGGGTGTCCGGCAGCGGCGACATCGTCGCGAGTGGCAAGGCGGGCAGCCTCTCGGTCAGCGTGGCCGGCAGCGGCGACGTGCGCGCCCGGGGCCTGGCGGTCGACGAGGCCAAGGTCAACATCGCGGGCAGCGGCGATGTGTCGGTGCAGGCCGCCAAGCGCTTGAATGTCGCCATCGCGGGATCGGGCGATGTGGGCTATGTCGGCAATCCGGAGATCAGCATGTCCAACGCCGGTTCCGGCCGGGTGCGCAAGCTCAAGGACTGAACCCGCTCGCGCCTGGCCCGCTGCCGATCGGCCGGTCGCCGGTCGTTCGGTATCGGGCGAATGGTGGACGCCCCTCACCGCGCAGGCGGGCGAGGGGCGTTTGGCTTTTTGGCGCAGGGCTGACAATCGCGGCATGGCGGCAGGACTTGCGGCGCTCGTGCGCCACCCCGAATTCAAGCGCGGATCGCGCGACATGCTCGGCATCACCTTGGGGATTTCGGCCTGGGGACTGGTCACGGGTGTGGCGATGGTCAAGAGCGGGCTGGGCGTCGGGCTGTCCCTGCTGATGAGCCTGGTGGTGTTCGCCGGCAGCTCTCAACTGGCGTCCTTGCCTCTGATCGCCAGCGGCGCGCCGCTGTGGGTGCTGTGGGCCACCTCGTTTTGCGTGAACCTGCGCTTCGTCATCTTCAGCGCGCAGTGGCGCTTGTATTTCGAGCCGCTGCCCCGCGTGCAGCGGCTGTTGATCGGCTACTTCGCGGCCGATCTGAACTACGTCGCCTTCCTCAAGCGATTCCCCGACATGAAGCCGGACCCCGCCAACCAGGTGCCCTACTTTTGGGGCGGCGTGGCCACCAACTGGTTCGCGTGGCAGGTGCCGGCGATCACCGGCATCTTCCTGGCGGACCGCATTCCCACCCATTGGGGCCTGGGCTTTGCCGGCGTGCTGGCGCTGCTGGGGCTGAGCTACTCGCTGCTGAAGGATCGCAACAGCTGGGTTTCCGGCGCGGTGGCGGGCTGCGCCGCCGTGGCCGCCTATGCGCTGCCGCTGCGGCTCAACATCCTGGTGGCGATCGCCGCCGCCGTGGCGGTGGGCCTGTTGATGGAACGCTGGCTGCCGCCGACCGCAGGTCGTTCGGCCGGTGGACGGACCTGAGGAGCGACCGGTCATGAGTTGGTGGGAAGCGATCCTCGGCATTCTGGGCATGGGCGTGATCACGTTGGTCACGCGCAGCTTCTTCATGATCCCCGACAAGGAGATCCCGCTCCCGGACTGGGTTCGCGACGGCCTGCGCTATGCGCCGCTCGCCGCGCTGGCCGCCGTGATCGTGCCGGAGATCGTCATGACTCAGGGCCAGCTGATCAACACCTGGCGCGATCCGCGGCTCTACGCAGCGGCGGTGGGCACCGCTTACTTCTTCTGGAAGCGCGGCATCCTGGGCACGATCGTCAGCGGCACGGCGGTCATGCTGGCGCTGCGACTCGGACTGGGCTGGTGAGCGCGCGCCCCGTCCGCACGGCTCTTTGATCGTTGTGCTTGGAAGGGGCGAATGAGCGATGCGACGTTCTCGCCACCGCCCCCCGTTCGGGCGACTCGGACGGGTTTCGTCACCGGTACGTCGCGCCGTCCTCCGGGTGAGGGGGGCGGGGCTTGGTAAGCTTCGCGCGATTCGCCGCTGGCGTGTCGACGATCCCGATCGCGCAGATCGCGCGGATCGCCCTGACGACACCGATGGCGGCGCCCGCTTTCCAACTACCCGAGTCCCTCTCCATGAATGTCTTGCGTTTCGCCGACCTGATCGAGGCCGGCAAGGTCGCCAACCAGCGCGTGTTCATCCGCGCCGATCTCAATGTGCCGCTGAACGACGCGGGCCAGATCACCGAAGACACCCGCGTGCGGGCGTCGATTCCCGCCATCGACATGGCCCTCCAGGCCGGTGCCGCGGTGATGGTGACGTCTCACCTGGGCCGTCCCACCGAAGGCGAGTTCAAGCCGGCCGATTCGCTGGCGCCGGTCGCCCGACGGCTGGGCGAGCTGCTCGGCCGTGAGGTGCCGCTGGTGGCCAACTGGGTGGACGGCGTGACCGTTCAGCCGGGCCAGGTGGTGCTGCTGGAAAACTGCCGCGTCAACAAGGGCGAGAAGAAGAACGACGAGGCGCTCTCGAAGAAGATGGCCGCCCTGTGCGACATCTTTGTTCATGACGCCTTCGGCACCGCGCATCGCGCCGAAGCCTCGACCTATGGCATCGCCCAGTTCGCCAAGATCGCGTGCGCCGGTCCGCTGCTGGCGGCCGAGATCGACGCCATCAGCAAGGCGCTCGCCAATCCGAAGCGGCCGCTGGTGGCGATCGTCGCGGGCTCGAAGGTGTCGACCAAGCTGACCATCCTGCAATCGCTGTCCAAGAATGTGGATGGCCTGATCGTGGGCGGCGGCATCGCCAACACCTTCATGCTGGCGGCCGGTCTGAAGATCGGCAAGTCGCTGGCGGAGCCGGACCTGCTGGACGAGGCCAAGGCCGTCATCGAATCGATGAAGGCCCGTGGCGCCGCCGTGCCGATCCCGGTGGATGTGGTGACCGCCAAGGCCTTTGCGGCCGATGCGCCGGCCACCGTCAAGGCCGCCACCGACGTGGCGGACGACGACCTGATCCTGGACATCGGTCCCCAAACCGCCGCGCTGCTCGCCGAGCAGCTCAAGGCGGCCGGCACCATCGTCTGGAACGGCCCGGTCGGCGTGTTCGAGTTCGACGCCTTCGCCCACGGCACGGAGACCATTGCCCGTGCCATCGCGGCATCGGATGCGTTCTCGATCGCGGGCGGCGGCGACACCCTGGCCGCGATCGCCAAGTACGGCATCGAGGAGCAGGTGGGCTACATCTCCACCGGCGGCGGCGCCTTCCTGGAAGTGCTGGAAGGCAAGACCCTGCCGGCCTTCGAGATCCTGTCCAAGCGCGCGGCCGGCTGATTCACGACCGACCTGCATCACCGCAGGACGACCGCAAAGCAACGCGCCTTCGGGCGCGTTTTTTCATGCGCGCGCCGGCAGTGAAGCCACGCGCGGCACACAAGCCGCACCCCGGTGCGAATGCCGCCGACCCGCTACGCCCCGCGCCCGGTCGATGGCCATCTTTGCATGCGAGTTAAACCGGATTGCATCGCCACGGGACCGGACTGGGATTAAGCTTTGCGCCCCATTTCCTGGATCCTTTGACGCGCGATCCATCCGCGACGGAGCACCGCATGACTGACAACAACGACGGCCTCGGCCTGAGCCCGGCCGAAGCCGCCCTGCGTGAAGCAGCGCTGGACTATCACCGCTTCCCGACCCGCGGCAAGATCGCCGTCACCCCGACCAAACCGCTGGCCAACCAGCGCGACCTGTCCCTGGCCTACTCGCCGGGCGTGGCCTATCCCTGCCTGGACATCGAGAAAGACCCGACTCTCGCGGCGGAATACACCTCGCGCGGCAACCTGGTCGGCGTGGTCACCAACGGCACCGCCGTGCTCGGCCTCGGCGACATCGGCCCGCTGGCCGCCAAGCCGGTGATGGAAGGCAAGGGCTGTCTGTTCAAGAAGTTCGCCGGCATCGATGTGTTCGACATCGAGCTGGCCGAGCGCGATCCCGACAAGCTGGTCGAGATCATCGCGGCGATGGAGCCGACCCTGGGCGGCATCAACCTGGAGGACATCAAGGCGCCGGAATGCTTCTACATCGAGAAGCAGCTCAGCGCCCGCATGAACATCCCCGTCTTCCACGACGACCAGCATGGCACCGCCATCATCTCCAGCGCCGCGCTGCTGAACGGCCTGGAACTGGTGGGCAAGGAAATCGGCGCGGTGAAGGTGGCCGTGTCGGGCGCGGGCGCTGCCGCGATCGCCTGCCTGGACGTGATGGTCGGCCTGGGCGTGAAGCGTGAGAACGTGTTCGTCTGCGACTCCAAGGGCGTGATCCACAGCGAGCGCGCGGATGCGGCCAAGCTGGACGAGTCCAAGCGTCGCTATTGCCAGAACACGCAGGCCCGCACGCTGGCCGATGTGGTGAAGGATGCCGATGTCTTCCTCGGCTGCTCGGCGGCGGGTGTGCTCTCGGCCGAGATGGTGACGTCGATGGCGCGCCAGCCGATCATCCTGGCGCTGGCCAATCCGGAACCGGAAATCCGCCCCGAGCTGGCCAAGCAGGCCCGTCCCGATGCGATCGTCGCCACCGGCCGTTCGGACTATCCGAACCAGGTCAACAACGTGCTGTGCTTCCCCTACATCTTCCGTGGCGCGCTGGACTGCGGCGCCACCAAGATCACCGAAGCGATGAAGCTCGCCTGCGTGCGCGAAATCGCCGCCCTGGCCAAGAGCGAAACCCCGCCGGAAGTCGCCGCCGCCTATCCCGGGCAAGACCTGGCCTTCGGTCCGGACTACCTGATCCCGAAGCCCTTCGACAGCCGCCTGATCCTGCGCATCGCGCCCGCCGTGGCGCAGGCCGCCGAGGCGTCGGGCGTCGCCACCCGACCCATCACCGACATGGCCGCCTACCGCGACCACCTGTCGCGCTTCGTCTATCAGACCGGCATGTTCATGCGCCCGGTCTTCGCGGCCGCCAAGGCGAATCCGGCCCGCGTCATCTATGCCGAAGGCGAGGATGAGCGCGTGCTGCGCGCGGTGCAGGTCGCGCTGGATGAAGGTCTGGCCAAGCCCACGCTGATCGGCCGTCCCGACGTCATCGCGATGCGCATCCAGCGCGCCGGCCTGCGCCTGAAGCTCGGCGAGAACGTGGTGGTGATCGACCCCGAGAACGATCCGCGCTTCCGCCAGTACTGGGAGACCTATCACCAGGCGATGGGCCGCAACGGCTTCACGCCGGAGATGGCCAAGGCCGCGGTGCGCCGCTCCAACACCACCATCGGCGCGCTGGCCATCCAGCTCGGCGATGCGGACGCGATGATCTGCGGCATGGTCGGTCGCTTCGATTCCCATCTGGAGCATGTCAACGACCTGATCGGCCTGAAGGCGGGCGTGTCCAACTTCGCCACGATGAACGCGCTGATGCTGGAACAGCGCACCCTGTTCATCGCCGACACCTTCGTCAATGACGACCCGACCGCCGAGCAGCTCGCCGAGATCGCCGCCCAGGCGGCCGAAGAGCTGCAGCGCTTCGGCCTGCCTCCCAAGGTCGCCTTCCTGTCGCATTCGATGTTCGGCAGCAGCAAGCGGCCGTCGGCCATCAAGATGCGGCAGGCCCGTGACCTGTTCGCGGCGCGTCATCCCGACATCGAATGCGATGGCGAAATGCACGGCGATGCGGCGCTGTCGGAAGACGTGCGCGGCACCTTCCTGCCGGACTCCACGCTCAAGGGATCGGCCAATCTGCTGGTGCTGCCCAGCCTGGATGCGGCCAACATCCTGTTCAATGTGCTGAAGGTGGTGAGCGGGCAGGGCGTGACCGTCGGCCCGATCCTGCTGGGCGCGTCCCGGCCGGTGCACATCCTGACCCCGTCGGCGACGGTGCGACGCATCGTCAACATGACCGCGCTGGCCGTGGCCGACGTGCAGGCCGCCAAGGGCTGACATTCGCCAGCCGCCGAGGCCGCGCGCATGAGATGCGGCGGTCTCGGTCACGGCGGTCTTGGTCACGGTATGGACCGCTGCAGGCCCCGAAGCCGATCGACGTCGTTCGATCGGCTTCGGGGCCTTTGTCATTGGGGCCCGCCCAGGCGCGTCGGCGCGGTCGGGCCCGCATCGGCGAATCCGCGCCGTCTCGCAGGATGTGACGAGGTGTGCGCTCTTCATCGCGGGCTCGGCCAATGGAAGGGATGTCCCCGTCGTCTGTGGACAAGTCTGTTGGCACCATGGGCGCGGATGACGCAAGTCCTTGTCACGACAGTGAAACCCTTGGTCTGCCTCGGAATGAGGCACTGTGAACCGATGGGGCGACGGGTGATGAGACCGCCCCGCCGCGCCGGGTGACGCCAGGAGCCACGACGTCGTCATGACGCCGTTGGAAACTCAGCGGTAACCTGTCGAAACTGCCCGGATCGGGGATTGCCGCTCCATAATCGCCCGCTGTAACTAAATTTCAGACAGAGACAAAGCCATGTCCCGTGCCACCAAGATCGTTGCCACCCTCGGTCCTGCTTCCTCGTCGCCCGAGGTGTTGGAGCGGATGATCCAGGCCGGTGTCGATGTGGTGCGATTGAACTTCTCGCACGGCAAGGCGCAGGACCACATCGACCGGGCCCGCATGGTGCGCGAAGCCGCCGCCCGCGCCGGCAAGCAGGTGGCGATCATGGCGGACCTGCAGGGTCCGAAGATCCGCGTCGGCAAGTTCCAGAACGGCAAGATCGAGCTGATCAACGGCACGCCCTTCATCCTCGACGCCGCCCGCACCGAGCCCGGCGACGAGACCTGCGTGGGCCTGGACTACAAGGAACTGCCGCGCGATGTGAAGCCCGGCGACACGCTGCTGCTCAACGACGGCCTGCTGGTGCTGACCGTCGAATCGGTGCGCGGCAGCCAGGTGCACACCATCGTCAAGCAAGGCGGTGAGCTGTCCAACAACAAGGGCATCAACAAGCAGGGTGGCGGCCTGACCGCGCCGGCCCTGACCGGCAAGGACATGGAGGACATCAAGACCGCGATGTCCTTCCAGTGCGAATACCTGGCGGTGAGCTTCCCCAAGAACGCCACCGACATGGAAATGGCCCGCCAGTTGGCCAATGTCGCCGGCGAGCCGTATCGCCACAAGCCCGGCATGATCGCCAAGATCGAGCGCTATGAGGCGATCCCGCACCTGGAAGCGATCCTGAAGGCGTCCGACGGCATCATGGTCGCCCGTGGCGACCTGGCCGTGGAAGTGGGCAACGCGGCGGTGCCGGCGCTGCAGAAACGCATGATCCGCATGGCGCGGGAGCTCGACAAGCTCAGCATCACCGCCACGCAGATGATGGAATCGATGATCACCAATCCGGTGCCGACCCGCGCTGAAGTGTCGGACGTCGCCAATGCCGTGCTGGACGGCACCGACGCCGTCATGCTGAGCGCCGAAACCGCAGCGGGCCGCTTCCCGGTCGAGACCATCGAGCAGATGGCCGCGATCGCGCTGGAAGCGGAGAACGCCGAGTTCGTGACGCTGGACACCGACTTCGCCAACCGCCAGTTCGGCCGCATCGACCAGTCGATCGCGATGGGCGCGCTGTTCACCGCGCATCACCTCGGCTGCAAGGCGATCGTGGCGCTGACCGAATCCGGTTCGACCGCGCTGTGGATGAGCCGTCACCGCATCCATGTGCCGATCTATGCGCTGACCTCGCAGGTGCTGACCGATCGCAAGATGGCGCTCTACCGCAATGTCACGCCGCTGCTGATGCCCAACTTTGACGACCGCGACCAGGCCCTGCGCGCGGCCGAGCAATTGCTGATCGACCGTGGTGTGCTGATGCCCGGCGATACCTACGCCATCACCTGTGGCGAGCCGATGGGCTATCCCGGCGGCACCAACATGCTGAAGGTCTGCCGCGTCGCCTGAGGCGGCGAGGCCGAACTCAGCTGTCGCGGGCCGCGCGCACCAGCGCGGCCACGCGCGGCGTCATGTTGAGCGGCACCAGTTCCAGCTGCTGATGGGCCCGGGCGAAGACCCGGAACAGCTCATCCGCAAAGGCGTGGCCGACATCCTCCACGCCGGTGAAGTCCACTTCCGCCCGCTTGAACTGCGGCAGCCGTGCGGCCACGCGCCGCGCTTGGGCTCTTGAATCCAGCATCTGGCCCGGTCCCACCACCAGGTTCAGCATCACCCGGGTCTGATCGAAGGCAATGCCGCTGCCATCCACACTCCATTGACCCAGCACCTGCTCCAGCGTGCGGGTGGTCGACAGCGCGACCGCCATGTAGATCGAGCTGCCCTGACGCGGCAGCCCGCGTCCGGCGGCCCAGGCATTGCCCTCCCAGGCGCGGCGCTGAAAGGCTTTGCCGTTGGCGTGGATGTCGAACACATCGGCCAGTTGCGAGCTGAAGAACAGCCCGCGACCGGTGTGCGCCTGCGGCTGGGTGGTGAGCCGGCCCTTGCTCAATTCCAGCATCGCATGCTGCGCATCGGTGAGTTCATAGGTGTCGCAGATCTTCTCGAACACGCCGCAGCCGTCGTCGGAGACCAGCAGCTGCGCATGGCTGGGCGTCTGGCGCAGCGACACCGTCACGCTGGTCCCGCCGCTGTGATCGATCGCGTTGTTCACCAGTTCGGTGAAGCCATGCTGGACCATGCGCTGCACATGCCGTGGCAGCGCAAGATGGGGCGCAAAGTCCCGCTGCCAGACCACATCCTCCTGCAATTGGTGCAGCGTGTAGCTGCGCACCACCTGGCGCAGATGGCCCGGCGCATACACCGGCCGGCGCGCGCTGCCGGAGCGGGTCAGCCAGCCGGCATCCACCAATCGTCTCAAGGCGGCCACCGCGGCCCGGTGGCTCGCCCCGGTGCGTTCCTCCACATGGGCGGCCAGATCCAGCGCATGCTCGTTGGCGGCGGCAGTGATCCAGAGCGTGAGCTGGTCGATCGCAAGTCGGGTCATGGCACTCCTGGTGAGCCGGACAACGGGCAGGATGACAACGGTCCGCCAGCCTCCAGGAGGCTGATCCCGGGGACGTCGACGCGGCGCCCGTGGGCGGCTGGCGCGCTGACCGGCCGACCAAGGCACGGCACTTGCTGGCGCGCCAGCGTGGGGGCGGCGTCGGCGGACGTCGGGCCGGGACGGTCAACCCGCCGTGGCTGGCTGACAGCCTACCGGCCCCCTTGGACTGTACGCAACCGAACAGACCCGCGAGTGGGGGAGGCGGCGGGTGACGACAGGCCCCGGTTTGGGTGTCGTTACAGGCGCTGGCTTCCCTGCTGGCTAGAATCTGCCGCAGTTACGGCGTGGTTACGGCGAGCTTGCAGCGTCGGTCCGCGGCCCAGGATTTTTCACTTCCTCGGAGATCTCACATGGCACTCGTTTCGATGCGCCAGTTGCTGGACCATGCCGCCGAACACGGCTATGGCATTCCAGCGTTCAACGTCAACAACCTCGAGCAGGTCCAGGCCGTGATGGCCGCTGCCGATGAGGTCAATGCCCCGGTCATCCTGCAAGCCAGCGCCGGTGCCCGCAAGTACGCGGGGGAAGCCTTCATCAAGCACCTGATCCAGGCGGCGGTGGAAGCCTATCCGCACATTCCGCTGGTGATGCACCAGGATCACGGCCAGACCCCGGCCATCTGCCAGGGCGCGATCGACCTGGGCTTCAGCTCGGTGATGATGGACGGCTCGCTGATGCCCGACGGCAAGACGCCCGCGTCGTTCGACTACAACATCGACGTCACCCGCCAGGTCGTGCAACTGGCCCACCGGGTCGGCGTGACGGTGGAAGGTGAGCTGGGCTGCCTCGGTTCCCTGGAAACCGGCATGGCCGGTGAGGAAGACGGCATCGGCGCCGAAGGCGTGCTGGATCATGCCTCGCTGCTGACCGACCCTGAAGAAGCCGCGCAGTTCGTCAAGGCGACGGGTCTGGATGCGCTGGCCATCGCCATCGGCACCAGCCATGGCGCCTACAAGTTCACCCGCAAGCCCACCGGCGACATCCTCGCGATCAGCCGCGTCAAGGAAATCCACGCCCGCATTCCCAACACCCATCTGGTGATGCACGGCTCGTCCTCGGTGCCGCAGGAGCTGCTGGAAGTCATTCGCCAGTACGGCGGCAACATGAAGGAAACCTACGGCGTGCCGGTCGAGGAGATCCAGGAAGCCATCAAGTATGGCGTTCGCAAGATCAACATCGACACCGACATCCGCCTGGCGATGACCGGCGCGGTGCGCAAGTTCCTGGCCGAGAACCCCGAGAAGTTCGACGCCCGCGAATGGCTGAAGCCGGCGCGTGAAGCGGCCAAGATGGTCTGCAAGCAGCGCTACATCGAGTTCAACTGCGAAGGCCAGGCCGGCAAGATCAAGCCGCGCTCGCTGGTGGACACCGCCAAGGCCTACGCCAACGGCGAACTGGCTCAGGTCGTCCAGTAAGGACGACGGCAGGTGCCGGCGGCAGGACACGAGACCCGCTCATGGCGCATGCCTTCACCTACGGTTCGCTGATGTGGGCCGACATCATGGCCCGGGTCTGCGCCGACCCGCGCCTGCTGCAGCGCGCGTCGCTGCCCGCGACGCTCGCCGACCATGCGCGGCATCCGGTCCTGGGACAGGACTATCCGGGCATGGTCCCCGCCAAAGGCCAGGCGGTGGCCGGGCGGCTCTATCTGGATCTGCCCGAGACCGCCTGGGCGCGCCTCGATGCGTTCGAGGGCGAGGCCTATGAGCGCCACGAGGTGCTGGTGACGGTGCCCGATGGCCGCTGGATGCGGGCCTGGACCTATCTGTATCGCGACCTGCCCGCGCATCCGCTGGGCCCGGGCGCCTGGGATGAGCAGCGCTTCGAGCGCGAAGGCAAGGCGCGTTTCATGGCCCGCTATGTGGGCTTCGATGCGCTCGGCGCGGCCGGCGATCCGCCGGCGGTGCCGCCGGTGTTGCGCGACTGAGGGACATCGTCGCTTCAGGGTCATGCGACGCCCCTAAAATCCGCGCTTTCCCGCCTCGTCGGCTCCGCGCCGTCCGCTCATGACCGCCGCTCTGCACACTTCCTCCATCAGCTCCCTTCCCCTGATTGCGCGCGGCAAGGTGCGTGAGAACTATGCGGTCGGCGAGGACCGCATCCTGATGATCGCCTCGGACCGCATTTCGGCCTTCGACGTCATCATGAACGAGCCGATTCCGGGCAAGGGCGCCTTGCTGACGCAGATGGCGCTGTTCTGGTTCGACAAGCTGGACGGCATCGTCCCGAATCACCTGACCGGTGACGATCCGCTGTCGGTCGTGACCGACGTCGAGAAAGACCAGGTGCGCGGCCGCGCGATGCTGGTCAAGCGCCTGAAGCCGCTGCCGATCGAGGCCGTGGTGCGCGGCTACCTGGCCGGCAGTGGCTGGGCGGAATACAAGACGAGCGGCCAGGTCTGCGGCGTGTCGCTGCCGGCCGGTCTGCAGAACGCAAGCAAGCTGCCGCAGCCGATCTTCACGCCCGCCACCAAGGCCGAGATGGGCGACCATGACGAGAACATCGATTTCGATCGCTGTGTGCAGATCATCGGTCGCGAGCTGGCCGAGCGGGTGCGTGACATCTCCATCCAGCTCTATCAGCGCGCGGCAGACTATGCGCTGACCAAGGGCATCATCATTGCGGACACCAAGTTCGAGTTCGGCCTCGATGCCGACGGCACGCTCACGCTGATGGACGAGGTGCTCACGCCCGATTCGTCGCGCTACTGGCCGGCCGACAGCTATGCGGTCGGCGGCAACCCGCCCAGCTATGACAAGCAGTTCCTGCGCGACTGGCTGGAGCAGGCCACGGTGAACGGCCAGCCCTGGGGCAAGGTGGCGCCGCCGCCGACGCTGCCGGCCGAGGTGATCGCCAACACGGCGAGCAAGTATCAGGAAGCGCTCGAGCGCCTCACCCGCTGAGGCCGGCATGGACGCCGCCTCAGCCACTGCCGCCGCTCATCCCGCCGCCGGTACGGCGATCAAGTCACGCCTGCTCAAGCAGCTCGACAAGGACATCGCCTCCGCCGCGTCGCCGATGGCGTCGGCCGGTGCCCGCGCCAAGCGCGCGATGCTGCTCGGTCGCCACGGCGCGCTGTCAGAAGCGCGCGAAGCGCTGACGTCGCTGCATCAGCTGTCGTTCCAGCACCCGCATCCCGAGATCGGCGCCTGGCTGCATCTGGCGGAAGGCCTGATGAGCTACTACAACGGCTTCGCGGTGCAGCAGGCCCAGGATCGCATCCTGCGCGCGCTCACCATCGCGACCGGACAGCCGAATCTGGTGGAGGTGGAGGCCTTGTCCTGCGCCTGGCTGTCGCAGTTGGCGTTCATTCGGCACGAGCCGGCCGCGGCGGTGGATTTCGCGCGTCGCTGCCTGGCGGCGGCGCAGCCGGAGCATCACGTCGCGCAATCGCGGGTGTGCATGGCGATGGGCTTGTCCTGGCATTACGCCGGCGACAGCGAAGCCGCGCAGCGCTGGTATCTGCGCGCCCGCCGGCATGCGGCCAGCGAGGGCGACGATGCGACGCTGTCCGCGCTGATGTTCAACATGGCCGGCATGCGTGCGGCGCAGATGCGGCGCGAAAGCCTGTGCAGTCCGGCGGCGCGGGGCTCCGAGCTGCTGCTGAGCGTGGATTCGGTCCGTCACTATGACGAGGCCGTCGGCGCCGCCATGATGAACGACCTGACCCCGGTCCTGCGCGCGCAGGTGCTGACGGTGCAGGCCCGCTTCGAGGAAGCCCGCCAGCTGTACGAGCAGCATCTGCCGCAGGCGATGTCGCTGGGGCTGGAGCGGCTGGGCAGCAGCCTGCTGTCCGACCTGGCCTGGTGCCGCGCCAATTGCGGACAGACCGAGCATGCGTTGCAGCAGGCGCGCGAAGCCGAGGTGGAGCTCGATCCCACGTGCGAACTCGATGATCGCGCCATCACCCACAGCCGGCTGGCGCAGACCTTCCGCCTGCTCGGCCAGACCGCCGATGCAGATCGTCATCAGGCGCTGGCCGATGCGGCCTGGACCCAGTTCAACGCGCAGCAATTGCAGTGGCGCGACCTGCTCGCGGGCAGTGGGCTGGAGGCGTGATCGGCTGATCGCTTGATCGGCTGATCGCCTGATCGCCTGATCGCCTGATCGCCTGATCGCCTGATTCCCGGGGACTTCCCAGGCTTCCGGCGCTCCCAGCGCTCTCTACTGCGCGCGGGGCCTCACCCTCTGAAGTGCTTCGCCACAAACCGCCACACCATGCGCGAGGCATCAGGTCCGTCGGCATCGCTGAAGGGTTCCTTCGCGGCGCCGCCGCTCCAGGCGTGGCCCAGACCGTCGATGGACACGAGCGTCGCGGCCGTGTGCGCGCCGCGCTTGAAGTCCGTGACCGTCATCGGATGACGACGCCCGCGCCGCACCGTGCGTGAGCGCTGCGTCGGCGCACCGGCCACCAGCGCCCATTGCATCGCGGCCGCCAGGCCATTGCCCGGCACGACCACACGATCCGCCTCGCCGTGGATGACCAGCAGCGGCGGTCGCACGGCGGGCGCCGCCGTGCTGGCGTCGGAAGACATCGGCACCGCGCCATCGCCATCGCCGACCCCTCGACGCCGGTCACCGACACCGCTGGCGCGGGCCGATGGCGTCCCTGCGGGCGTCGCCACGCTCTTGAGCGCGGCGCGCAGATGCTGTCCCTTCATCGCTCGCCAGGCTGCGCTGGCCGTCTGCGCGGCGCCCGGCGGCACGCCCGAGTGCATGGCCACCGCCTTGAAGCGCTCGGGATGCCGGGCCGCCAGCAGCGCGGCCATGCCGGCGCCGGCGGACAGGCCCGCGATGGCCACGCGGTGGCGGTCCGCGCCGTGCAGCAGGCCGACCTGATCAACCGCCGCGAGGATGAGCGCCGCCTCGCCCAGCGCGCGACCCGACTCGATCTCGAACCAGTTCCAGCAGTTCTGCGGATTGGCCAGCCGGCTCTGCTCCGGATACAGCACCAGGAAACGCTCCCGGTCGGCGACGCGGTTCATGCGGGTGCTGCGGGCGAAGTCCTCGGCATCCTGCCCGCAGCCGTGCAGCATCACCAACAGCGGCAGGCGCTCGCCCGGTGCGACACCAGGCGGGCGGTACAGACGGAATCGTCGCGCGCCAGTGCCGAGGGTCGCCAGTCCGACGATCCATTCGCCGGGACCGGGCGGTGGTTCGGACGGCGCGTGAGGCGTTCCTGTGGCGGCCGACATCACACGACGCAGCGGCGTGTCCGGCCCACCCACGGCGCGGGCCTTGACCGACGGCGCCGAGGTCTTCATCGCCTTCACCACCTGGCGCGTCATGGCACGCATGCTCCGTTGCCAGGCGGATCTCAGAGACGCAGCGGCAGATCGCTTGACCATCGAGGGAGTCTTTCATCAGTGGAACAGGGCAGGGCGCCGGCGCGCGCGCGACGCGGCGATGGGCGCTGCCCGTCGTCCGGCCAGCACCCGCACGGTGCATCACATCCTGGGCAATTGAAGCGCCACCGCCGCGTCTTGGGAAGGCCTGAAGCGCGGGCGACAGACCTTCAGCGCGATCGTGAGCGGGCGGTGACAGAGGGGGCGATGGCGCGCCGTTGCGGTCAGGGTCGACGACAACGTGCGTGAGATACTGGCCCGAAGCATCCAACGTCAGGATGCACCGAGTGACGGCCGCGATGGAACACAACGATCTGCCAGCGGCCCCTCAGCGGCCGCCTGGCCCCCGCCCCCTGATGGGCAGCGCTGCGGCGCAAGAGCTGCTCCGTCAGGCGGACTGGCCCGCCAGCACCCTCGGCGACCCCGACCACTGGCCTCGACCGCTCAGGGCGGCGGTGGAGCTGATGCTCGAGTCCCAGATGCCGATGTGGCTGGGCTGGGGGCCTGAGCTGGCCATGGTCTACAACCACGCGTATGTGCCGATCCTCGCGGATAAACATCCGCAGGCGCTGGCGGCTCCGCTGAGCCAGGTCTGGTCGGACATCTGGCCGGATGTGAAGGACCTGGTCGCCACGGCCCTCGCCGGTCATGCGCTCTATCGCGAAGACCTGGCCCTGACGGTGCGTCGCCACGGTCAGACCGCTCCCGCCTGGTTCACCTTCTCTTTTTCTCCGCTGCAGGACGACGACGGCGTGGTTCGCGGATTGCTGTGCACCGTGTGGGAGACCACCGACAAGGTGCTCACCCAGCGCCGCCTGGCCGAGAGCGAGGCCGCGCTGAAGGCCAGCCTGCTGGAGCGCGATCGTCTGGATGCGCAGCGCCGGCAGGAAGCCGACGCACGCGCCGTTCAGGACGCCGCGCAGCACGAACTGGCCGAGCGCTATCGGCTCGCCGCGCTGGCCACCAACGATGCCATCTGGGACTGGCAACTGGAGGACAACCACGTCATCTGGAACCAGGCGCTGACCACCCTGTTCGGTCATCCCGGGCAGGAGTTCGATGCCGACTGGTGGCTGGACCACATCCATCCCGAGGATCGCGCCCGGATCGAGACCAGCATCCATGCGGTGATCGACGGCAGTGGCTCCTCGTGGACCGGTGAATACCGCTTCCGTCGCGCCGATGGCAGCTATGCGGCGATCTTCGACCGCGGCTCGGTGCTGCGGGATGCGCGCGGCCGAGCGGTGCGGATGATCGGCGCCATGCTGGACCTCACCCAGCGGCATGCGGCCGAAGCCCGCGCCCGCGAGAGCGAGCAGCTGTTCCAGACGCTGTTCGACCGCATCGACGAGGGCTTCTGCGTCATCGAGTTCCTCGACGGTCCGCACGGCCCGCTCAGCGACTATGTGCATGTGATGGCCAATCCCGCCTATCTGCTGAATGCGGGCATCGCGAATGTGGTCGGCCAGAAGGTGCGGGAGATGGTGCCCGATGAGGCCGAGGGCTGGGTCGAGATCTACCGCAAGGTGCTGCTCACCGGCGAGCCGGTGCGCTTCGAGCGCGAGCTGGAGATGACCGGTCGCTACCTCGGACTGGCGGCCTTCCGGGTCGAGCCGCCCGAGCGGCGCCAGGTGGCGGTGCTGTTCCTGGACGTCACCGAGCGCCATCGCGCCGAGCTGGCGCTGCGGGAGCTGAACGACACGCTCGAGCGGCGGGTCGCCGACGAAGTCGGTCGCCGCATGGCGGTCGAAGAGGCGCTGCGGCAGTCGCAGAAGATGGAAGCCGTGGGTCAGCTCACCGGTGGCATCGCGCACGACTTCAACAACATGCTGGCCGTGGTGGTCAGCTCGCTGGACCTGCTGGCGCGCAAGTTCCTGGCGAATGATCCGAATGCCATGCGCTATGTCGACGCCGCGCGCAACGGCACCAAGCGCGCCGCGCAGCTGACGCAGCGATTGCTGGCGTTCTCGCGGCAGCAGCCGCTCAAGCCCGAGTCGCTGGATGCCAATCGGCTGGTGGCCGGCATGTCCGATCTGCTGCGTCATTCGCTCGGCGGGGCGGTGCAACTGGAGACGGTGCTGGCCGGCGGCTTGTGGCGCTCGCATGTGGATCCGAACCAGCTGGAGAACGCGATCCTCAACCTCGCCGTCAACGGTCGCGATGCGATGGCCGACAGCGGACGCCTCACCATCGAGACCGCCAACAGCCATCTGGACGAGCGCTATGTCGCCGAGCAGGTCGGCGTGCAGCCGGGGCAGTACGTGATGATCGCGGTCACCGACACCGGATCGGGCATGACACCGGCCGTCGTGGCCAAGGCTTTCGATCCGTTCTTCACCACCAAGGAAGTCGGGCGTGGGACCGGGCTCGGGCTCAGCCAGGTCTATGGCTTCGTCAAGCAGTCCGGTGGCCATGTGAAGATCTATTCCGAGCCCGGCCAGGGCACCACGGTGAAGCTCTATCTGCCGCGCCTGATCGCGGTCGAGGACGAGGAAGCGCCGCCCGACCACCAGATCGCCATGCCGCTGAGCGACGGTCAGGAAACCGTGCTGGTGGTGGAGGATGAGGCGGCGGTGCGGGCGCTGTCGGTCGATGCGCTGAAGGAGCTCGGCTACCGCGTGCTGGAGGCGGACGGCGCGGAGGCGGCGCTCAAGCTGCTGGAGATGCATCCGGACATCGCCTTGCTGTTCACCGACGTCGTGATGCCCGTGGTGAATGGCCGCAAGCTCGCGGATGAAGCGCGGCGCCGTCGGCCCGACCTCAAGGTGCTGTTCACCACCGGCTACACCCGCAACGCGGTGGTCCACAACGGCGTGCTGGATCCCGGCGTGCAGTTGATCGGCAAGCCGTTCACGCTGGAGGAGCTGGCAGGCCGCGTGCGTGAGGTGCTGGACGAGGTGACCTGAGGCAGCGCCTCGCGCGGCGGCTCAGCGGTCGCATCTGGCACGGTGCGACGCACTGCTCAGGCGGCGCATGTCGCGATGTCGGATGCGATGCGCGAGGCGATGCGTGATGCGTGATGCGTGATGCGTGATGCGTGATGCTTGGTGCGCACCACTGCGCGGTGCTCTATGCGTCGCGGAAAAATTTCAGCGGCGCGAGATCCGGAAAAGCGGTGGGGCGTTTGGCCTGCGTCGCGGCGAAGGCCTCCATCAGGTTCTTGTTCTGCCAGATGGCGGCCTGCAGCCAGCCCATCTGCTGCAGGCTGTCCTTCACGCTGTGGTCACGGGCATAGTGGATCGCCTGCTTGCTGCCCCACACGGCCACCGGCGGTTTCTGCGCGATCTCGCGCGCGCATTGCAGCGCGGCCTCGACGCATGCGCCGTGCGACTCGAACACCTCGTTCACCAGGCCGGAGGCCAAGGCGCGCGTCGCGCTCAACCGTCGTCCGGTGTAGGCCAGTTCCTTGACCAGGCCGAGGGGCATCAGCTTCGGCAGCCGTTGCAGCGTGCCGAGGTCGGCCGCCATGCCGATGTTGATCTCCTGGATGCAGAAGAAGGCGTCGGCGCTGGCGTGGCGGATATCGCAGGCGGCGACCAGATCCACCGCGCCCCCGATGCAGCCGCCATGGATCGCGGCGATCGTCGGCACCCGCAGGTCGTCGAGTCGGTTGAAGGCCTGCTGCATGTCGGCCAGCAGGTCCACGATCGCCGCGCGGCCTTCGGCGCTGGAATCATCCAGCTGGATCGCGCCGTTCTTGAACACCTCCAGCGACATGCCGGCGCTGAAGTGCTTGCCGGTCGATGAGATCACCAGGGCCCGCACGGTCGGGCTGCGATGCAACTGCTCCAGCACCGCCTCCAGCTCGCGCCAGAGCGCGGGCGACATCGTGTTCATTTCCTCCGGACGATTCAGCACCAGATGGGCGACGCCAGCGTCTTCGGTCAGGGCAAGGCAATCCATGGGGGTCTCCGTGGCAAGTCGAGCGGCAGGCTCGTGAGGCCGGGCCCGCGGGGCGCGGGCCGCGCGCATCGATGCTAGCCGGCGAGACCGCCGTGGCGCGTCATCCAGGCGTCAGCGCTGGCGATCTGATGAGGCCGGGTGACGGCAAAGGCGCGCTCAGAACCGACGCGCGGCATCGGCGCGGTCGCAGGTGCCGGTGAAGTGGGTCATGCCTTCGAGCGAGATATGCCTATTGCGCCGATCCACCTTCAGCTTGGGCCGATTGAATCCGTTGAAGGTGAATTCGCCACGGATCTCATCCGGCGTCACGGCCACATGGCGCAGGCTGTACCAGCCATCGTCGGCGGCATCATGCAGCGGCGGCAGCATGTTCTTGGCGGGACGAATGCGTCCCCGATCGCCGTCGATTTCCAGCGTGACCGAGGTGTCGTAATGCTGGGTGGTCCACTCGGTGCGGTCCTTCGGCACATAGCGCCGGGAGTTGTTGTCCCATTCATAGCCGGAGTGGTATTCGGTCGTCGGGCGCTGACCGTCGCCGTAGCAGACCAGCACCAGGCGATCGCTGTCGTTGCGGCTGTCGTTGCGGTTCTCGCTGCGAGGACTGTCCGACACCGGCCGGCCTTCCTGTCGGCAATCCGCCGCCGGCGTGGCGACGATCGACTCATAGCGGCCTTCGCGCGTGGTGACCGACAGGCACACGCCGCGCCGATCGTTCCACCAGAAGGTCCAGGCCCGGTCATCGCCTTTTCGTCCGCCGACATTCACATAGCCGCGCGAGGCCAGTTCGGATTCGCCTCCCGGCGCGCGCGCGCCGACCAGATCCTGCACATCGGACGGCGTCACCTGCGCGTGCGCCCCGGTCGCGCACCAGGCGAGGAGGGGCATCAGGAGGCTCGCCCATGCCCGAGCGGCCCGGCTCGGACCGGCAGGGGCGCGTCGCGCGGGATCAGCGGGAGGACGCGAAGCGCCAGCCTCATCACGAGGGGTGCCGGTCGCGGGGCGGGGGAGGGCACGGCGTCCGTGCCGGAGGGGGTCAGCGGGCATCAGCATCTCCGGAAAGAGGTGCCGGTCAGTGTGGCCCAGCCGCGTCGTGCCTGCGCCGCGGCTGTGAAGCGGGGGCGCCCCCTGCAACGGGGACGCCGGCTTCAGAACAAGGCCATGCTCAGCTTGCGACGGTATTGGTCCACCAGAGGATCGGAGGACGCGACCGTGCTCGGTCCGGCCAGTTGCAGACCGCCGCGCGCCTCGGGCGAGGCGGCCGCTGCGGCGGGCGCGGGCTTGGTCATCAGTTCGAGGATGGCCACGTAGGTCTTGCGCGCGAGCTGGTCGTTCCAGGTCTTGTCGCGCATGATGATTTCCAGCAGCTCGTCCATCGCGCCGGTGAAGTCGCGGCCGGCCAGCAGGCCCTGGGCCAGGGCGAAGCGGGCGTCGAAGTCGCGCTTGTTGGCGGCGATCGCGGCCTGCAGGCCGGCCGGGTCCAGGCCCTGCTCGGCGCGCTCGGCGGCGGCGATCCAGGTGGCGAGCGCAGCGAAGCGGGCGTGCGGCGTGATGGTGTCGGCGGCGCGGGCGGCCACGGGCGCGAAGGCGGCCTGGGCATGGGCCAGGTCGTCGTTCTCCAGCAGCGCGCGGACCAGGTCGAACCGGGCGGTCTCATTGGCCGGGTCGGCATGCACGGCGGCCTGCAGCTTTTCCAGCGCGCCTTCGTTGTCGCCGTCGTCCATCAGCGCCTGGGCTTCGGCCAGGTCTTCCTCGGCTTCGAGCGCTTCACCGCTGGGGACATGGCGATCCAGGAATTCGCGGATCTGCGCTTCCGGGATCGCGCCCACGAAACCGTCCACCGGCTGGCCGCCGACGAACATCACGCAGAACGGAATGGAGCGCACGCCGAAGGCCTGGCTGAGCTGGGTGGCGATCTCGGTCTGGTCGTCGCTGTTGAGCTTGGCCAGCTTCCAGCGCCCGGCGTAGGCGACTTCCAGCTTTTCCAGCATCGGGCCGAGCGAGCGGCAGGGGCCGCACCAAGGGGCCCAGATGTCCAGCAGCACCGGCTGTTGCATGGAGGCTTGCAGCAGCTCGGTTTCGAAGTTTTGCAGGGTGATGTCGGTCATGTCGGGGCGATCAGGGCTTGAGGCCGGAAAAGAGGATCACGGCCTTGCGGCTCGGATGACGGCATCTCGAGGTAGGCCGCCTACAATTCAAGGTTTCACGATTGACGATCAGGACGACCCGTGAGCAGTGCCACCGCCAACGACATCGCCCCCCTCATCGGCGTGGTGATGGGCTCCAGCAGCGACTGGGAGACCATGAAGCACGCTGCCGACATTCTCACCGAGTTCGGCGTGCCCTTCGAGGCGAAGGTGGTATCGGCCCACCGCATGCCCGACGAGATGTTCCGCTATGCCGAATCCGCTGAAGGCCGTGGCCTGCGCGCGATCATCGCCGGCGCGGGCGGCGCGGCTCATCTGCCCGGCATGCTGGCCGCCAAGACCCTGGTGCCGGTGCTCGGCGTGCCGGTCGCCAGCCGGCATCTGCAGGGCGTCGATTCACTGCATTCCATCGTCCAGATGCCCAAGGGCATTCCGGTCGCGACCTTCGCCATCGGCACCGCCGGCGCCGGCAATGCCGCACTGTTCGCGGTGGCCCTGCTCGCCAGCGGCGCTCCCGCACTGCGCGACCGTCTGGCCGCCTTCCGCGAGCGCCAGACCGCCGCCGCGACCGCGATGTCCGAGGAGCTGCGCTGATGCCGCTGCTGCCAGGCACCGCCACACTGGGCGTGATGGGAGGCGGCCAACTGGGCCGCATGTTCGTGCAGGCGGCCCAGTCGCTGGGCTACACCTGCCTGGTCCTGGATCCGGACGCCGCCAGTCCGGCGGGCGTCGTGGCGCATGAGCATCTCTGCGCCGATTACCTCGATCCCGCCGCGCTGCGCGAACTCGCCAGCCGCTGCGACGCGATCACCACCGAATTCGAGAACGTGCCTGCCCAGGCGCTGGAGCAGCTCGCGCAGACCCGTGTGGTCGCGCCGGGCGCTAGCGCGGTGGCGGTCTGCCAGGACCGGGCGCGCGAGAAAGCGCATTTCGATGCCAGCGGCGTGGCCTGCGCGCCGTACGCAGTGCTGCGCAGCGACGCCGATCTGGCGGCCGTGCCGGACCACCTGCTGCCGGGCATCCTCAAGACCGCCCGGCTCGGTTATGACGGCAAGGGCCAGCGCCGGGTGACGGACCGCCAGCAGCTCGCCGAGGCCTATCAGGCGCTGGGCCGGGTCGACTGCGTGCTGGAACAGATGCTGCCGCTGGCGCTGGAGCTGAGCGTGCTGGTGGTGCGTGGCGCCGAGGGTCAGGTCGTGACCTATCCGGTGCAGCAGAACCTGCATCGCGACGGTATCCTGGCCGTGACCGAAGTCCCGGCGCCGCAGGTCGACGACGCGTTGCAGGCGCAGGCCCGGGCCTCGGCCGCGGCGATCGCCAGCGGGCTCGGCTATGTCGGCGTGCTGTGCGTGGAATTCTTCGTGCTGAAGGATGGCCGGCTGGTCGTCAACGAAATGGCGCCCCGCCCGCACAACTCCGGTCACTACACGATGAATGCCTGCGATGTGTCGCAGTTCGAGATGCAGGTCCGGGCGATGACCGGGCTGCCGCTGCGTGAGCCGCGTCTGCATTCGCCGGTGGTGATGCTGAATCTGCTGGGCGACCTGTGGTTCGATGCGCAGGGCCGGGAACGCACGCCCGACTGGGCCGGCGTGCTGGCGCTGCCAGGCGCCTCGCTGCATCTGTATGGCAAGGCGCAGGCGCGCCCGGGCCGCAAGATGGGCCACCTCAACCTCACCGGCGCCACGGCGGAGGCCGCCCGCGCATCCGCCCGCCAGGCCTGCGCCCGGCTGGGGCTGCCGGACACGTGGTGACGCCGGGTCCCGAAGGAATGCAGACCATGGTGCTGGACGGCCAGGATTCCGCCTCAGTGCGTCGCGCTGCCGAGGCGCTGGCGCAGGGCGAGCTCGTCGGCCTGCCGACCGAAACCGTCTACGGCCTGGCCGCCCGTGCGGACCAGGACGCCGCCGTGGCGAAGATCTTCGCCGCCAAGGGCCGACCCAGCGATCACCCGCTCATCGTCCATGTTCTGGACGAGTCGGGCGCCCGGGTCTTCGCGCAGGACATCCCGGAGGTCGCGCATCGATTGATCCAGGCGTTCTGGCCCGGACCGCTGACGCTGATCGTCCGCCGCGCTGCCGGCATCGCTGCGGCGGCGGCGGGTGGGCAGGATTCGGTGGGCTTGCGTTGCCCGTCGCATCCGGTCGCCCGGGCGTTGCTGGCGCAGTGCCGGGCACTGGGGGTGGAAGGCCTCGCCGCGCCGAGCGCCAACCGCTTCGGTCGGGTCAGCCCGACGCTGGCGCAGCATGTGGCCGATGAATTTGATCCTGGCCTGCTGGTGCTGGATGGCGGCGCCTGCGATGTCGGCATCGAATCCACCATCATCGATTGCAGCCGGGGCCGGCTGGTGCTGCTTCGTCCCGGCGTCCTGACGCCCGAGCAGATCGAAGCGGTGGCCGGCGAGCCGCTGCAGTCGCCCGATGCCAGGGCGCCGCGCGCGTCCGGCACGCTGGCCGCGCATTACGCGCCGCGTGCGGTGGTGCGGCTGATGTCCACCGACGCGCTGCGTGAGGCGTTGAACACCCGGCTGAGCCGCGGGGTGGCCGGCGCGGCGGCGCTGGACACGGGGGCATCTCCGGCGACCGATGGGTCGGCGGGGCTGGCGGTATATTCCCGCACGACGCTGGACGTGGGCGATGCGTTGTATCGTCCCATGCCGGCTCAGGCGCGAGCAGCGGCACGCCAGTTGTTTGCCGTGCTGCGAGAACTGGATGCCGAAGGCGTCCGCGAGATCTGGGTCGAGTCACCGCCTGATGAGGCGGCCTGGGATGGGGTGCGGGACCGTTTGTCCCGCGCTGCGGCGGCGTTTGTGCCGCGCTGAGTTTGACGATTTGGAGTGTTCATGAAGAGTTTGAAGCGCCACCTGGCCTGCTGCCTGCTGGGGGCGACCGCACTGCTGACCGCCTGTGGCGGTGGCAGTGAGCAGATTGAGCCGTTCAAGCCCACCCGCATCCTGAGCTTCGGTGACGAAACCAGCGTGCTGCGCACCGATGGCACGAAGTACAGCATCAACGGCGTGGACACCACCACCAATGCGGTGACCTGCTCGCTGAATCCGATCTGGAACCAGTCGCTGGCCGCGAATTTCGGTCTGGTGTTCAAGGAGTGCAATACCTCCAACCTGGCAGCCACCACCGGCGTCATGTATGCCGCCGCCGGCGCCAAGGTCGCGGATGTCGCGACCCAGATCGATCGTCAGCTGGCGCTCGACGGCTTCAACGGCAAGGACCTGGTCACGGTGCTGGCCGGCGTCAATGACATCCTCGAGCTCTACAGCCAATTCGGCCTGCAGGATGCCAACACGCTCGGCAATGCCGCCGAAGCGCGCGGCGAAGCGCTGGCCAATCAGGTGAATCGCATCGCGAATGCGGGGGGCAAGGTCATCCTGTCGACCACGCAGGACATCGGCTACTCGCCCTTCGCGGCGAAGGAAAAGGCCAGCCACAACGACACCGACCGCGCCGCGCTGCTGAGCGAGCTGACCCGTCGTTTCAACGTCGGTCTGCGTCTGAAGATCATCAACGATGGTCGGATGATCGGCCTGATCCTCACGGATGAACTCAGCCAGACGATGGCCCGCTATCCGTCGTCTTACGGCATGAGCAACTCCACCGACGCCGCCTGCCTGGCCAGCGCGCTGCCCCCGGTCTGCACGGACAAGACGCTGGCGACCAACGCGACCGCATCCGGCTGGATGTGGGCCGGCGACACCTTGCTGGCACCGGGCGCACACGCCTACATCGCCAACTCGGCACGGACGCGGGCGATCAACAACCCGTTCTGATCGGCCTCGAAACCGCTGTTCAGCGCGACGCGTGATCGGCTGACGGTCGGCACCCGCATCCGGGTGCCCATGCGGTCGATCAGCCGACAACGCGACCTGCGTTCTCCCCAAAGGGCCTTGCTTCCAGCAGGCCCTTTTTTCATGCGGTGTACGGAAGGAATCGGCTGGGCTTTCTCTGATCCAACCCGCTTTTGCGCCCTCTCCATGCGGGAAGGCGACGATCGATGACTGGGATCGGGAGTCGCTATCGCACAAGCATGACCACACTGTTGCGGATGCGCCTCGTCCCCGTATCGGTGCCCCGGAGACCCTGGCATGCTGACGGCATGTCAGGGTTTTTACGTTTAAGTACGTGAGGGGCCCTGCTTATAGTGAAAGCGTAGAAAAACGAACGACCGTTCTATTTTCGTGCCCCGCTCAGCGGGCGCGCGACGGTCGACGGAGACAACCCTGGAGAAGTCTGAATGAAAAGCCAATTCACCTTGGGCAGCGTGGCCCTGGCCGCTTCGGTTCTGCTGTCTGCTTGCGGCGGCGGCACCGATGCCTCTCGTGATGATCCGCCGCCAGCGCGCGGCACGCTGATGCTGGGCCTGCAGGCCGCGCCCACGGTGACCAAGGCGACGATCGACGCCGGCACCACTGCCAAGGGCGTGATCGCGCTGGCCGGCGCCGCCAAGTGTGATGTCGAGATCCGCTACGTCTATTACGTGACGAGCGACCCGCAAGGCCAGCCGGCAACGGCGTCCGCCGCCGTGTTCGTGCCGTCCGGCGCCGATGCCGGCTGCTCCGGCGAGCGTCCGGTGGTGCTGTATGCCCACGGCACGACCACCGACAAGGCCTTCAACATGGCTCAGGTCGACAAGAACGCCGAAGGCTCGCTGATGATGGCGTTCTATGCGGCGCAGGGCTTCATCGTCGTGGCGCCCAACTACATGGGTTACGACCGCTCCGGGCTGCAGTACACGCCCTACCTGAACGCCGAATCCTCGGCCATCGACATGATCGACGGCCTGCGCGCGGCCAAGGCCCACCTGGCCGTGGAAGGCGCGTCCAAGCCCTCGTCGAAGCTGCTGATCACCGGCTACTCGCAAGGCGGTCACGTCGCGATGGCCACGCAGAAGGTGATCGAGCGTGATTACGCCTCCGAATTCACCGTCACCGCGGCGGGCCCGATGTCCGGTCCGTACAACCTGGTGAAGATGGGCGACGCGGTCACCAGCGGCACCATCAACGCCGGCGCCACCCTGTTCCTGCCGCTGCAGCTGACCAGCTACCAGAAGGCCTACGGCAACATCTACAGCAACCCGGCCGACGTCTACCAGGCGCCGTTCGCCGCCACGGCTGAAACGCTGTTCCCGTCGACCGAATCGCTGGACAAGCTGATCGCTGCGGGCAAGCTGCCGGCTGACGCCACCTTCACCAAGCTGTTCGGCACCGGTGGCCTGCTGACCGATGCCTTCCGCAGCGGCTACATGACCTCCAACTTCCGCAAGGCGCTGCAGACCAACACGCTGCTGGGCTGGACGCCGAAGGCCCCGGTCGCCATGTGCGGCGGCGCCAAGGATCCGACGGTGTTCTTCTTCAACACCACCGATGCGCAGGCCGACTTCGCGGGCCGCGGCAAGCTGTTCCCCGCCTTCAACCTGGAATCGCGTTCGACCCTGCCGGCTGGCGCGTCGGGCGACCTGGTCTACGGTGGCTTCCAGCAAGCCGTCGCGGCCGCTGGCGCCAACGCCACCGCCCAGTACCACGGCACGCTGGTGCCTCCCTTCTGCAACGCCCTGGTGCGTGGCTACTTCCAGACGGTTCTGGCCAGCGGCAAGTAAGCCACGGCGATCAGCACGGAGACACGATTCATGAAAAAGAACATTTCCCTCATCCTGGGCGCGGCCCTGCTGGCGACGGCAGGCCTGGCTTGCGCGGAGGAAGCCCCGGTCGGCAGCCACACCGTCTATCTGGGCCTGGCCCACATCGACGTGAACAGCAAGGCGGCACCGCTGTCGGGCAGCAAGTCCTTCCCGTCGCCGGGCGCGCAGATCCGCGTCGGCAATGCGACCACCACCGGCTTCGGTTATGTCTACCGCATGACCGAGCGCCTGAGCGGTGAAGTGGTGCTGGGCGTGCCGCCCTCGCACAAGATCTACGGCAACGGCGTGTTGGCCAATGCCGGTCAGATCGCGGTGGTGCGTCAGGCGCCGCCGACGGTGTTCCTGAACTACCACTTCAATGAAGTGCTGCCGAAGTTCCATCCCTTCGTCGGCCTGGGCGTGAACTACACCTACTTCGAGAAGAAGCGCAGCACCCCGATCGGCGATGCGATCAGCGGCGGCCCGACCCGCATCACGCTGAGCAATTCCTGGGGCGCGGCCGCTCACGCGGGCTTCGTGGTTCAGTACGGCCGCAACTGGTCGCTGGTGGGCACGGTGGCGTATGCCGACGTGCGCAGCACGATGCGCGCCTACACCACGACCAAGGACGGCGTCGAGGAACTGAGCACGAAGATCAACTTCCGCCCGGTCGTCACCTCTTTGTCGCTCGGCTACACCTTCTAAACGGGGGGATGCCCCCGACGGGCCCATCCAGGGCCGATACACTTGCCGCATGAGCGTGTTGCTGGCCCTGGATAGCTCGACCGAACACATGGCTCTGGCTCTCGTGGGCCAGGGCCATGTTGCATTTGTGGACGCCGATGGCGGCGCGCTGGCGTCTCAACGGCTGGTGCCCGAGGCGATGGCGCTGCTGAAAGCGGCGGGGCTGACGCTCGCCCAGATCGATGCGGTCGCCTTCGGTCGCGGTCCCGGCGCCTTCACCGGTTTGCGCACCGCCTGCTCGGTGGCGCAGGGACTGGCATTCGGCGCCCACAAGCCCGTGTTGAGCCTCGACAGTCTGATGCTGGTGGCGGAAGACGCCCGCCAGCAGGCGCAGACCCGCGCGACGGTCGACCCGCCCACCGCTGCGCTCAGCGCGGCGCCCGCCCACGGCGCGACCGCCGAGGATGGCCTCGACATCTGGGTGGCCATGGACGCCCGCATGAATCAGATTTACGCCGGCCGCTACCAGTGGCACGGTCAGGCCTGGCGCACCGTGGTCGCGCCGATGCTCATCGATCCCGAACCGCTGCAGGCGTTGTGGCGCGAGCAGCCCGCCGCCTGCGTGGCCGGCACCGCGCTGCAGGCCTTCGACCTGGACACCGGCGCCGCCCGCCGTGTTGCGCAGACCGTCTCGCGCGCTCGCGCGCTGGCCGCGCTGGCGCAGCAGGCCTGGGCGCAAGGGCTGGCCGAAGACCCGGCGCAGGCCCTGCCGCTGTATGTGCGCGACAAGATCGCCCAGACCACCGCCGAACGCGAGCAGGCCAAGGCCGACGCGCAGGCGCTCAGCACGCCCTCGGGCGCCAACGCCGCATGAGCGCACAGGCCCGCGAGCTCTTCGCCTCGGCGCCGCTGCAGCCTTTGCAGCCGCTGCGCACCATGGACCTGGACGAGGTGATGGCGATCGAGGTGCAGGCCTACAGCCATCCCTGGACGCGCGGCAACTTCATCGATTCCATGGCCGCCGGTTATGTCGGCTTCGTGCTGCGGGATGCGCAGGCGCGGCTGTGCGGCTATTTCATGGCGATGCAGGTGATCGACGAAATGCATCTGCTGAACATCACCGTGGCGCCCGATCTGCAAGGCCAGGGCCTGGCCCGGCGCATGCTGGACGCGCTCGCCGTGCTGGCCCGTGCCCGTGAATGCCATCAGGTCTGGCTGGAAGTGCGCGAAAGCAATGACCGCGCGCGGCGCCTGTATGAGCGCTACGGCTTTGCCCAGAGCGGCCTGCGCCGCGGCTACTACCCGGCCGCTGAAGGTCGAGAAAACGCGCTGCTGATGACGCTGCGCCTGACGGAGCACGAGACATGAGCTGGACCGATCGTCAGCGCGCCATGCTGGAAGCGATGGGCCTGAAGGTCTGGGTGTCCCCGACCGCTGCGGACACCCCGATGACGGCGTCCACACCGGAGCGCGCAGCCCCGACGACCGCCGCACCGGCTGTGAGCGCACGTGTCGCCGCCCCTACGCCCGCGATCGACAGCGACGTGGCGGTGGCGGCCGAGCCCCGCCGGCCAGTTGCGCCGCCAACCCCGGCGCGGGCCGTGCCCGCCGAGCCGGCGCCCGCGCCGCGACCGATGGCGGATGTGCTGGCCAAGGCACTGCCCTCGGCCATGCCGATTCAGGCCCCGACCGCAGCGCCCGCCCACGCGGTCGGCGCGGGCCTGTCGCGCGATGCGATTGCCGCGCTGGACTGGACCGGCCTGCGCGACACCGTCGCCGGCTGCCGCGCCTGCGGCCTGTGCGAATCCCGCCAGCACACCGTGTTCGGCGTGGGGAATGAGCGCGCCCACTGGATGATCGTGGGCGAAGCGCCCGGCGAGCAGGAGGATGCGCAGGGCGAGCCTTTCGTGGGCGCGGCCGGCAAGCTGCTGGACAACATGCTGCGCTCGCTCGGCCTGAGCCGCGAGGACGGCCCGCCTGAACGGCAGGTTTACATCGCCAACACGCTGAAATGTCGGCCGCCGCGCAACCGCAATCCGGAACCGGGCGAGCTGGCGCAGTGCGAGCCGTATTTGCAGCGCCAGATCGAATTGATCCAGCCGCGCGTGATCCTGGCGATGGGCCGCTTCGCGGTGCAGCAACTGCTGCAGAGCCAGGAAGCGATCGGCCGCCTGCGCGGCCGGGTGCATCGCTATCAGGGCGTGCCGCTGATCGTCACCTATCACCCGGCTTATCTGCTGCGCAATCTGCCCGAGAAGGCGAAGTCCTGGGAGGACCTCTGCCTGGCCTGGCAGACCGTCGAGGCAGCGCCCTGAATGAGCGCCACCACCACGCCGCCCGGATCCGCCGGCGATGCGCCCGGTGGGGCCGCTCGCCGGGTGCCGACCATCGAGGACCAGGCGGCCCAGTTCCGACTGCTGGTGGACCATGCGCCGGCACTCATCGCGCTGTTCGATGCCCACGACCTGCGCTGCCTCTTCGCCAACCGCCAATATGCGCAGCGCTTCGGTCTGGATGAGCAAAGCATCCTCGGCCGGAGCTTCGACGACATCATCGGCGCTGAAGCCGCTCACGAAGTCCGGCCCTACATCGAGCGGGTGCAGCGCGAACACCGCGCCGTCAGCTATGAGCGCCGCCTGCAGCCGCCGGGCGGCGAGCCGCGCTGGATCGAAGTCAATCTGGTCCCGCACCTGACGCCCGATGGCCGCGAGGTGAGCGCCGCCTTCGTGCTGATCACCGACATCACGCGCTCCCGCGATGCGGAGCTCGCGATGCGGGAATCGGAAGAGCGGCTCGCCACCTTCATGGAAGCCTCGATGGAGGGCTTGCTGTTCCACCGCGACGGCGTGATCACCGATGTGAATCCGGCGCTCTGTGCCTTGATCGGCTATCCGCTGGAGGCGCTGGTCGGTCGGCAGGCGCTGGACCTCGTCGCGCCGGATCAGCTGGAGATCGTGCGCGCCGTGATGGCCGCAGGCGACGAGACCCGCTATGAGACCGCCATCCAGCACCACAGCGGCGAGCGCATTCCGGTGGAATTCATCGTCCGCACGCTGTGGCGACATGGCGAGCGGCTGCGCATGGCCGTGGTCCGCGACATCCGCGAACAGCAGGCGGCGCTGGCCCGCATCCATCATCTGGCCCATCACGATCCGCTGACGAGTCTGCTCAATCGCGCGACTTTCATGGAGCGTCTGCGCGAACGGCTCGCGCGCGGCCCGTCGACCCGCGCGGCGCTGTTGTTCATCGATCTGGACAACTTCAAGCGGGTGAATGATTCGCTCGGTCACCTCGAAGGCGATCAGGTGCTGCGCACCGTCGCGGACCGGCTGCGGGCCGGCTTGCGCGCGGGCGATCTGGTCGCGCGTTTCGGAGGTGATGAGTTCGTGGTGCTGCTGGAGGATGTCCATCAGCGCAAGGATGTGCAAGTGGTGCTCAATGCGCTGCTGAGCGTGGTGGAAGTGCCGGTGCGCGCCGATGGCCGCGATCTGTCGGTCACGCCGACCATCGGCGTGGCGATGTATCCCGAGCACGGCGACAGCCCGGAGCAGTTGCTCCAGCATGCCGATACCGCGATGTATCTGGCCAAGTCTGCCGGCCGTGCCACCTACCGCTTCTTCGAAGCCACCATGGCCGAGACCGCGTATGCGGACCTGGTGCTGGAAGCGGAGCTGGCGCAGGCGCTGACCGCCGATGAGTTCGTGCTGTTCTATCAACCGCAGGTCGCGGCACAGACCGGTGAACTGAGCGGCGCCGAGGCGCTGCTGCGCTGGCGTCATCCGACCCGTGGCTTGTTGTCCCCGGACGCCTTCATCCTCGTGGCCGAACGCCACCGCCTGATGCTGCCGCTCGGCGAATGGGTGATGCAGGAAGCGGCGCGCCAGGCGCGCGTCTGGCATGAGCGCGGCATCGCCCCGGTGCCGATCGCGGTGAACCTGTCCAGCATGCAGTTCCGGCTCGACAGTTTTGCCAAGTCGGTGGCGCAGGTGCTGAAGACCGCGGGCGTGCCCGGCGAATGGCTGGAGCTGGAGCTCACCGAGCGCATGCTGACCGAGGAAATCGATCGGCTCCCCGAGCTGCTGCAAAGCCTGCGCGCGCTCGGCCTGGCGATTTCCATCGACGACTTCGGCACCGGCTACACCGCGCTCAACCAATTGACCCGGCTGCCGCTGGACAAGCTCAAGATCGACCAGAGTTTCGTGGCCGGACTGCCGCAGGACCGGCCTGCCACCGCCATCATCCGGGCCGTGGTGCAGATGGCCAAAGGCCTGGGCATGCGCGTCGGCGCGGAAGGCGTCCGCAGTGCCCGGCAATGGCATCTGCTGGCGGAATGGGGCTGCGACGAACTGCAAGGCGAAGTGATCGCCAGCGCCATGCCGGCCGAGGCCTTCGAAGCCTGGCTGGTGTCCCGCGGCCGGCCCGGGCTGCCGCGGCTGGAGGCGTGAGCGCTTCTTCGGGCGTCAGCTCGGCGTGAAGGGTCGTCGCTGCCGCTTGGGCACCCGTGATTCCGCAGCCATCGCCGTCGTTCCCACCGTCGCCTGACTCGCTGTCTCGCATCATTCCGCCGTCCTGTCCCGTCCCGTCCCCGTCTCTCTGCATCCCCGCCGCGCCTCACGTCATGACTCCGAACGATTCCCACGTTGATTCCTCCGGCTCGCTCTCCCTCACCGAGGCCATGCTGGCGCGCGTGCATCAGGCCATCCGCGACGCGGGGGGCTGGCTGCCGTTCGATCGCTACATGAGCCTGGTGCTGTATGCGCCGGGACTGGGCTATTACGCCAACGACCGCCGCAAGTTCGGCACGATGCCGTCGCAAGGCTCGGACTTCGTGACCGCGCCCGAGCTCTCACCGCTGTTCGGTCGCAGCCTGGCGCGCCAGGTGGCGCAGGCGCTGGCGCTCAGCGGCACCGACACGGTGATCGAATTCGGCGCCGGCAGCGGCGCGTTGGCCGAGCAGTTGATCGAGGCGCTGGATGCGCTCGGCCAGCCGCCGGCGCGCTATCAGATCGTCGATCTGTCCGGCAGCTTGCGGGCACGACAGGCCGAGCGGCTGGCGCGGTTCGCGCCTCGGGTGGAATGGCTGGACCGCTGGCCGGAGACCATTCACGGCGTGGTGGTCGCCAATGAATTGCTGGACGCGATGCCGGTGCCGCTGTTGACCTGGACCGGCCAGCACTGGCTGGAGCGCGGCGTCGTGGCTGCGGAGGACGGCACGCTGCGCTTCGAGGATCGGCCCGGTGAGGCCCGTCCGCCGACGCCGCCCGAGCACGACGCCCAGTTCCTGCCGGGCACGGTGGTCGAGATCCATCCGCAGGCGGAGGCCTTCGTCCGCACGCTGGCGGGCCATCTGGAACGTGGGGCGGCCTTCTTCATCGACTACGGCTTCCCCGAAGCCGAGTACTACCACCCGCAGCGCACCGGCGGCACGCTGATGTGCCATCACCTGCACCAGTCCGATCCGGATCCGCTGACGCGGCCGGGTGAGAAGGACATCACCACCCACGTCAACTTCACCGGCATCGCGCTGGCGGGCCAGGACGCGGGTCTGATGGTGCTGGGTTACACCAGCCAGGCCCACTTCCTGATCAATTGCGGCCTGCTGGATCTGCTGGCGCAAGCCGATCTGGCCGTGCGCGCCATGGCCCACCGGCTGATCGCCGAGCATGAAATGGGCGAGCTGTTCAAGGTGATCGGCTTCGCGCCGGGCGACGGATTCGATGCGCTGGGCTTCAGCGCAGGGGATCGGTCTCACACGCTCTGAGCGCCGCCAGCCGCGCCTGCTGAATCGCCTGACCGATCGCCTGGCCCTTCTTGCCGGCCGCCAGCGCGGCGGCCGAAATGGCGCCTTGGTCCACCGACTGCAGCGCGGCCAGGTCGCGCATCAGCGCGGCCCGCTGGGGATAAGGTCGGTCGGACAGGCCGGCCCGACCACGCGCATCGCATTCGCAGGCCCAGAGCATCTGGGCGAAGCGGTCCGGACGACGCGGTGCATCGCAGCGCTCCAGCAGCCGCAAACGGGCTTCGGCCGACAGGCTCTGGCTCTGATGGACATGGGTGTGCTCGCGCGCGACCAGCTCCGCCAGCTCCTTGCAGTCCGACGGCACCCGCCAGCGCTGGGACAGCGCGGTCGACAGCTCGACGCTGCGGGACTCGTGCTGGAGATGGCGCGGCCATTCCTCTTCCGGCGTCGTGCCTTTGCCCAGGTCGTGGCACAGCGCGGCGTAGCGCACCGGCAGCGGCGCATCGGTCCGGGCGCATTCATCCAGGACGAGCAGCAGATGGGCGCCGGTGTCGACCTCCGGATGATGGGCGGGCGGCTGGGGCACGCCGAAGAGGCGGTCCAGCTCCGGCGCCAGCCGGGCCAGGGCGCCGCATTCGCGCAGCACCTCGATCATGCGGGAGGGCTTGCGCTCCATCAGACCCCGGGCGATCTCCTGCCAGACCCGCTCGGCGACCAGCGCATCCACTTCGCCCGCCTCGACCATGCGGCGCATCAGCGCCTGGGTGTCCGGCGCGACGCTGAAATCGCTGAAACGGGCCGCGAAGCGGGCCAGCCGCAGGATGCGGACCGGATCCTCCGCAAAGGCGTCCGACACATGCCGGAAGCAGCGCGCGGCGAGGTCCCGCTGACCGCCGTAGGGGTCGATCAGCGTGCCGTCCTCGGCCTGGGCCATCGCATTGATGGTGAGATCGCGACGGGCCAAGTCCTCTTCAAGAGTGACATCGGGGGCGGTGTGGAACTGGAAGCCGTGATAGCCGCTGGCGGTTTTTCGCTCGGTGCGGGCCAGGGCGACTTCCTCATGCGTGCGGGGGTGCAGAAAGACCGGAAAGTCCTTGCCGACGGGCACGAAGCCTTGCGCCAGCAGGGATTCAGGGGTTTCCCCGACGACCACCCAGTCCCGATCCTGGACCGGCAAACCCAGCAGCGCGTCGCGGACAGCACCGCCGACCAGATACATTTGTATACCCATGTTGCAGTGCAGCATCCCCAGTTCTGGGGGTGCATCAACTAGTCTATCTACGTATATTCACCATGTTGCCTGCAATCCAGTGTCCGTTTTAACGGACCGACTCGCCGAGAGAGACACCCGAGTTTGGCAGGCGGCAAAAGCAGTAGGGAGTGTATGAATGAAAACTGTCGTCGTTTCGCTGCTGGGCGCCCTGAGCCTGGCCGCCCACGCGCAGGAGCAACAGGTCCCCGCACCGCAGGTCCAGGCGGTGAGCGTCGCCGCTGAATCCAGCTTCAGCAAGCAGAGTCAGCAGGCGTCGGCCCAGTTGCCCGATGTCAATGAACAAGAGGGCGCCGATTCGGTGATGCCGGCTTTCGCCAGCCATCCGCAGAATCAGGCCCTGATGCTGGGCGGCTTGCTCGCCATGGGTTTCATGGTGCGGCGTCGCCGCGAGCATTGATCTCCTGGATGGCCTGACCGGCAACGGTCCAGGCCGGCGGAGCGCCATCCGGCGCTGTCGCCACCGACGGCGGGCCTCGTGCCCGCCGTTGTCGTTTCCTGACGCCGCATCATGTGGCCCAGCGGCCTCAGCGGCGCTCGATGCCGGCGCGCAGCGAGAAGGCCGGGCCGCCTCGATGCGCCCGGTCCGTCACGCGGGTCTCAGCGCTTGAGCGTCGGCACCGGACCGCTGACGTCGCGATAGGGTTCCTCGAAGTCGAGGAAATCCTTTTCCGCCAGCGCATCCCGAATCCATTCGCTCACGCCCGGCGACTGCGCCACGCGCTCGGCATAGGCCTGGGCACCGTCGGTGACGGGCAGGCCGTAACGGGTGATGCGCATCACCACTGGCGCGAAGTAGGCGTCAGCCGCGCCGAATTCGCCGAACAGGAACGGGCCACCGCTGCTGGCCAGCGCCTCGGTCCAGAGCTGCACGATGCGCGTCAGGTCGGCCTGCAGGCTGGGTTCCTGCGCGATCAGGCGCTGACCGACGACGCTCAGATCCGCATCGATGTTCATCGGGCACAGGCTGCGCAGCGCGCTGAATCCGCCGTGCATCTCGGCGCAGATCGTGCGCGCGCGGGCGCGCTGGCGAGCGTCACGCGGCCAGACCGGGTGATCCGGAAAGCGCTCGGCCAGGTATTCGACGATGGCGAGCGAATCCCAGATCGCGAAGCCGTCGTCCTCCACCAGCACCGGCACCTTGCGGGTCGGCGACACCGATTCCAGCGCGCGATAGAACGCCGAGCCGGGCGAGAAATCGAAGCGCAGCTGGCGCTCCTCGAAGGGCAGGCCGAGTCCCTTCATCAGCACCCAGGGGCGCATCGACCAGGACGAGTAGTTCTTGTTGCCGATGATCAGTTGCATGGTGGTGCCGTCCTTGGATGCGTGGCGGATGATGAAGACACCGAGCGCGCCCACGAGCGCGGTCGTTGAATGGCGCGAGGTTCACGCCGCGCTCAGGCGCCGGCGACGCGCGCGCCCGAGAGACGTCGGTCTCGCGTGATCAGTTGCTGGCCCCGCTGCCGGCGGTCGCGCCCGCGGCGGTGCCGGGTGTGGTGCCGTTGGCGGGAATGTCCACCGCCGCCGCGGAGGCCGGCCCGATCACCCGACCCAGCCGATCCCGCAGCAGCGTGCCGCCTTCCCGGCCCAGCAACTGCGCATAGATCGTGGCGTTGGACAGCACCTTGCGGACATAGTCCCGGGTCTCGTGGATGGGAATGTTCTCGGCCCAGATGGCGGCGTCCAGCGACGGCCCTTCGCGCCAGCGGCGCGGGCGTCCCGGGCCGGCGTTGTAAGCCGCGGCCGCCATCGCCTGGGAGCCTTCGAAGCTGTCCATCACCAGCTTCAGATAGCCGGTGCCCAGCCGCAGGTTGACCTCGCGATCGCCCAGCAGTTCCGGCTTCACATCCAGGCCCAGCTTCTTGGCGGTCCAGCGGGCGGTGGCCGGCATCACCTGCATCAGGCCGGAGGCGCCGACATGCGAGCGGGCGTCCATCATGAAGCGCGATTCCTGCCGGATGAGTCCGTAGACATAGGACGGATCCAGACCCGAGGCCGACGCCGTGCGGAACACGTCGGCGCGATAGGGCATCGGATAGCGCTGGTTGAGATCGATCTCCTGGCGGGTGCGCTCGCTGGTCGAGATGCAGCGCTCCCAGAGTTCGCGCTCACAGGCGATCTGCGCCACCGAGAGCAGCTCCCGATCGCTCAGGCCGCGCATGCTGAAGTTCCATTCCCGTTGGCCTTCGCTGCGCATGCCCAGAGCGAGCAGTTGCAGCGCGCGGGCCACGCCCGGCTGGGCCAGCGCCTGGGCGCGTTCCTGCGCGGTGACTTCCGCCGGGGCGGGTGGCAGCGGCAGACGCAGCTTGAGTTCGTCCGCGGCCAGCTTGCCGTAATAGGTCAGCGGCGTGGCGATGGCGCGCAGCGCTTCCTGGGCCTCGCGACGTTGGGCATCGCCCGACGGACCGTTGGCCGCCAGGCTCTGGCGCGATTTGGCGCTCCAGTACTGCCAGGCGGGGTCGCGTTGCTCCGACGGCCGCATCAGCGCGATCGCGCCCAGTACCAGCGCGGGACGACCCGCGCCGCCATCCGCGCGCAGCGCCGCACGGGCGACCCAGTTGAGGGTGTCATCGCTCCAGGCGACCGGCTCGCCGGCCTTGGCCTGCAAACGGATCGCCCGTTCGAAATGGTCGCTGGCGTTGTCCTGCAGGCGCAGGGCGGCCTGACGTCCCAACTGGGCCCAGGCCCAGGCCGCGAGGTCGGGCGGCAGCTTGGCGGCCCATTGCTCGACATCATCTGCCGCAGCGGCCGGATCCTGCGCCGCCAGGCGCATCAGGGCCAGCAGCGTCAGCTCGGCCTGGGCGCGCGGCTTGGCGGCGGCCTTGCGCTTGAGGTAGCGGTCCGGCTTGTCCATCAGCTCGGTGATCGCATCGGCCTGGGCCTTGGGCAGCAGCGAGCTGGTCTGCTTGATGGCGCGGGGACGGTTGGTCTCGACCACCAGTCGCAGCTTCATCCAGATGTCGCTGTCCTTGAGCTTGCCGTTGTCCAGCAGCGTGCTGGCCAGCATGTGGCAGCCTTCATCCGCATCGCGTTGGGCCAGCCAGGCGGCACGGGCGGTCTCGCGCAGTTCGCGGCCGCGGTCGGCATTGGGCTCCGAGAGGATGGTGTAGCAGACCACCTCGCGGTCGTCCTGCATCTTGTAGGCGGCCAGATCACGACGGAAGTTGGTCCAGTCGCGCCGATGGCCGAGTTCCAGCAGCCAGTCGTTGCGCAGCCGGTCCTCGACATAGCTGCCCGGCCAGCGCGCATAGAAGGCGGTGAGCTCAGGCTGCGTCGCTTCCGAAAGCCGGTTGTTCAGCTCCCAGTAATCGATCCATGGGGCCAGCGGATGTTGCTGATCCAGCGCGGCTTGCCGCGCGGCGGCCAGGCGCCCGCGATCCTTGAGCCGCCAGGCCTCGCGGGCTTGCAGGACCAGCTCCGCATTGGGGGGCTGCGGATTGGGCACCACGTTGAAGCTGGTTTGCGCCTGCGCGGCCAGCGGCGTCAGGCCGCTCAGCACCAGGCCGGCCACGAGGGCCAGCGGTGCCAGCGCGAGCGGTGCCCGCGCGGCGTTCAGGAAGGCCAGGGCCCGAGCGTGGCCGGCGCGCCAGGCCGTGACGTTGGACGTCGTGGCGTGCGGCTGGGACGGGGTGAGGGCGGTTACAGTGATCCGAGCGAACTTCATGCCGAACTGCGATGAGTGACTTGCCCACGGACAACCCCAGGCCCCATGAGCGAAGCGAATGGCGACGCGCCTTGTTGGCGCGACGCCGCGATTGGTGGGCCAGCGCCGAAGCCCGCGTGGCGGAAGACCGGATGGGCGAGCAGTTGTCTGGATTGCTGCGCCAGCTGGAGCCGCTGAGCCTCGGCCTGTATTGGCCACTGGACGGTGAATTTAACGCAGTGGCGTGGGCCCGCGCGCACAAGCTGGGGGCGCAGATGCAATTGGCTTTGCCATTCGCTCGCAAAGCCACGGATCAGGGCCCCGCGCGCATGGACTTCCGCGTCTGGGATGGTCAGGACCCGACGATCAAGGACGAGTGCGGCATCCCCAGTTGCACCGGCCCGAGCGTGGTGCCCGAGGTGCTGCTGGTCCCGTGCGTGGGCTACACCCGCGAAGGCTTCCGCCTCGGCTACGGCGGCGGGTATTTCGACCGCTGGCTGTCGGCCCATCCGGGCGTCACCACGATCGGGCTGGCCTGGAGCCTCGGTGAGGCCCGCTTCGAGGTGCAGCCGCATGACCAGGCGCTGACCATCGTCCTCACCGAGCGGGAAGTCATCGCGCCCTGACGTCGGCTTCGACCTCGACCTTGAGACCGACCTCGACGCCGACCGCGACCTCGACGTGAACGCCGACCATCGGCGGTGCGTCAGCGAGAGCGATCGTCGTTCGCGGTCTGCGGGACCGTGGCGGACGGTGGATCCGTCTCGCCGATCGCTTGTCGCGTGATGGCCGCCTGCTCGCTGATCCACTGCGCGAACTCGACCACCTCCGGCCGCGCCCGACCCTGGCGCGACAGCAGCAGCCAGTAGGCCGTCGGGCTGTCGATCCGGCCGGTGTGGCCGAAGGGCTCGATCAGCTCGCCGCGCTGCAGGGATTCGACGACCAGCGGCAGCCGCGCCAGCGCGATCGCCTGGCCCGACACCGCGGCCTGGATCTGCTGATAGGTGAAGTTGAGATACATCCATCGACGCGGCTGCAGCTCGGGATGCCCCTGCGTCGCCAGCCAGCGGCGCCAACTGAGATAGAGCCCGGTCGGCCGCTGGTCGTCCTCTTCCGCCAAGGTGTGCAGCCGCAGATCGCTGGCCGTCTGCAACGGCGGCGCCTCACCGGCGGCGGCCCGCGCGACCATCCAGGGGCCCGCCACCGGCGTCAGCACCTCGCCGAACATGCGCTGTGCCGAGGACGGCATGCCCTTGGGCACGTTGTAGCGCAGGGCGATGTCGATTTCGCTGTCCTCCAGATCCACGATCTGGTCATGCGCGGAGACGCGGATGTCGGTGTCCGGATGCTCCCGCTGGAAGGCTTCCAGTCGCGGGATCAGCCACAAGGAGGCGAACGAGGCGAAGGTCGTCACATTCACCACGCGGCGCCCGCGCGCCTGACGGATCTGCCGCACCGTGCCGTCCAGCCGCTCCAGCACGGCCAGCAGCGCATGCTGCAGTTGCAGCCCGTCGGCGGTCAGCTCCACATGACGCGTGCCGCGCTGGAACAGCGGCGCGCCCAGTTCCTCTTCCAGGCTGCGGATCTGTCGGCTCACCGCCGGCTGGGTCAGGAAGAGCTCCTGGGCCGCCGCGCTGAAGCTCAAGCGCCTCGCCACCGCCTCGAAAGCGCGCAAGGGGCCGATCGACAACGGGCGCTGTCGTGGCGCGTTGTGCGGCGCGTTCGAGGCGCTGCGAGGCGGACCGGCGTCACGGTGGGCCGTCGATGGCGCGACGGCGTCATCCAGGGCCGCATCGACCGCAGGAGCGCTGGCGGATCGTCCAGGCGGAGCAGGGGCATTCATGCGTGGATGGTATCAATCGAGGCGAGAACTCTCATTGGACCGGACGCGCGCCGACTCCTAGGATTCCCCCATGTTCACGAGATTCAGCGGCGTTTTCGAGCGCTGATGAGATCGACCATCCGGTCAAGGGAGAGCCACATGATCAACACCGCCACGTCATCAATCCGTCCCACGCGCGACGACGGGGCCTGGACCCTGTCCCGTGGCGACGTCATGCGGCTGCCGATCGGCCCCGGCCCCCGGGAGCTGCGGGTGCTGGAAGGGCGCGTCTGGGTGACCCAGCAGGGCGCCTTGCAAATGCCTTCGGACGATTACTGGCTGGAGGCCGGCGATGCGCTGGAGCTTCCCAGCGGCGCCGAGCTGGTGGTGGAAGCCTGGCCCAGCGCGCGCTTCCAGCTGCTGGTGACGCCGGCGGCCTGCCGGGCTCAGCGGGCGCGTCGGGTCTCGCCGTGGAGCGCCATCGGTCAGCGGCTGGTGGCAGCCTGACGGTTGTCGCGGCGGCGGGCCTGGATCGGCGCGCCGTTGCGCGGTCAGCGCTTGGCGGGCTTGGTGACTTTCGGCGGCTTGGCCGCTTTGGCGGTGGGGCGCGCGGTCGGCGCCGTCCGCGCCTCTGAGGCTTTGGAGGCTTTCGGAGTTCTTGGCGCTCTTGGCGCTTTTGGCGCCTTTGACGCCTTTGATGTTTTGGCGTTCGCGGCCCGCAGCGCAGCCTCCATCGCCAGCCTGGCCCAGGGCTGCATCAGCGCGGGCGAGTCCATCGCCTCCTCGGGCGGTTGGAAGAAGCTGAGGCCTGCTTCCTGGGTCGAGCCGTCGGGCCGGGTCCGCGTGTAGCGAAACGGCTCGCAGCCGGCCTCCAGGTAGCGCGATCGATTGATCGCATCGGACTTCAGATAGAGCTGGTCATTCAGGATCAGCCCGACGAAGAGGTCATCCACATACAGCCCATGGCCGCCGAACATCCGTCGTGAGCGGACCGGCCCCATCGGACCGAGCAGTTCGATGCAGTGCGCGACGAAGGCATGGAGCGGCGCGACCGCGCCGAGGGCAGAAGGGGGTGCTGGCATGACGTGTCACTCGAGGGAAGCGCTGTAAAACGCCTGGCGGCCCATCCCGAATCCGGGCGGCCTCGGCTTGCGGGAGTTTTGCAGAACTTCCCTGGCGCACCCCGATCCGGACGGCCACAATCGGCGCCACCGAGGCCTGCCTGGCCCGAAGGGAACTGGATGGAGCTGCCCAACGACGAGACCCTGGTGGCGCGCCGAGCGCTGCGAGACCAACTGATCCAGGAACGTCTGGATCTGCCTGGCCGGCTGGCGCTGGCCGATGAGCTGCAGCGGGTGCTGCGGGTCTGGCTGGTCGGGCGCAAGGAATTGCGCATCGCCGCCTACTGGCCGATCAAGGGAGAGTTCGATCCGCTGCCGGCGCTCTACCGCTGGAGCGAGGTCGATCCGCAACGCCGCATCGGCCTGCCGGTGGTCGACCGTGAGGAGGGCCGGCTGCGGTTTCATGTCTGGTATCCCGGCTGTCCGATGGAAGAAGACGCCACCGGCATCACCAAGCCCAAGGACACCGAGGCCTTCGATCCGCAACTGTTGCTGCTGCCTTGCCTGGGCTACGGGCCGGGCGGTATCCGGCTCGGTTATGGCGGCGGCTTCATGCAGCGCACGATCGCGCAGCTGCAGCCTCGTCCGGTGGTCGTCGGCGTGGGTTATGGCCATGGCTTCCAGCCCGCGCTCAGCCCCTTGCCCCACGATGTGCGGCTGGATGCGATGCTCACCGAAGCGGGATTGGTCTGGGAGAATCCGCGCGCATGACAGCCGCCCTTGACACCCGTCCCGCCGCGTCCGCCTCTCGTGAGACCGAGGCCTCGCTGAACACGCTCTACACCGCCCACCTGGCCGAGCAGCAACGCCGCACCGAACACGCCCTCGCGCGGGGCGGTTACGACGCGCTGCTGATCGCGTCCGGCATCGAGAAATTCGCATTCCTGGATGACCGGCCGTATGTCTTCCAGACCAATCCGCATTTCAAGCTGTGGGCGCCGCTGATCCAGCATCCCGACAGCTGGCTGGTGATTCGTCCCGGTCACCGACCGCGCCTGGTCTACTGCCAGCCGGAGGATTACTGGCATGTGCCGCCGGCCGCGCCGAGCGGCTTCTGGGTCGATCACTTTGAGCTGATCGTGGTGCGCAAGCCGGCCGACGCGCTGCCGCATCTGCAAGTGCCGGGCCGTCTGGCGATCGTGGGCGAAGTCGATGCCGCGCTCAACGGCGTGGTGCCCAACAACCCGCCCGAGGTGCTGAACCCGCTGCACTACGCGCGCGCCGTCAAGACGCCGTATGAACTGCGGCGCATGCGTGAAGCCTCGGTGCTGGGCGCTCGGGCCCACCTGGCTTCGCAGCGCGCCTTCCGCGAAGGGCGGTCGGAGGCGCAGATCCATCGCGCGTATCTCGAGGCCGTCGGCCATGCCGAGCGCGAGCTGCCCTACAGCAACATCGTGGCGCTCAATGAGCATGCGGCGGTGCTGCATTACCAATACCAGGACGTGGTCGCCCCGGCGCAATCGCGCTCGCTGTTGGTGGATGCCGGCGCCCAGAGCTGCGGTTATGCCTCCGACATCACCCGCACCACCGGCAACGGCGATCCGCAATTCCAGGCGCTGATCGACGCGATGGATGCCGCCCAGCGCCGCCTGGTCGACCAGGTGCGTCCGGGCACCGATTACCGCGACATCCACCTGGCCTCGCACCGCGAGGTGGCGGGCATCCTGCGCCAGCTCGGCATTGTGAGGATGGACGAGGACGCGATGCTGGCGCAGCGTGTCACTGCCACCTTCCTGCCGCATGGCATCGGCCATCTGCTCGGTCTGCAGGTGCACGACATCGGCGGCTTCATGGCCGGCGAGGACGGCGGCACCCTGCCCAAGCCGGACGGCCATCCCTATCTGCGCCTGACGCGGGTGCTGCAGCCCGGCATGGTGGTGACCATCGAGCCGGGCCTGTACTTCATCCCGATGCTGCTGGATCAACTGCGCGCGACGGCCGCAGCGGCCGCCGTGGATTGGTCGCTGGTGAAGCACCTGAGCGCCTTCGGCGGCGTGCGCATCGAAGACGATGTCGCTTGCAGCACCGAGGGTGCGCCGGAAAACCTGACGCGGGATGCGTTGGATGGCCTGAGCTGAGGCGCGCCGCCTCGGTCAGGTGGTGCAGGGGAGGGGCGGTGGCCCTTGCCCCCGCTCGGGCGCGTTGTGCCCACGTTGCACGGGGTCGCCGCGTCTCTCGCGCCTGTCACCGTGTCACCTCTTCTCGCGGCACGTCTGAGCCCGCGCGTCGCCGGCGCGCAGGTGGTCAGGGACGCTGGCGCCTCACCGTTCACCGGGGACTCATCAGCGTTTCTTCGCCAGGCCGATGGACGCCCATTGCAGGGTTAACGCGAATGGAGCTGTTGCACAAATAAGTCAGTTCCTTAGCAAGCGTTTGCATATTCGCCAATGGAATTAACGAACTGGTAACAATCGCCTCCGCACCGGCCCCGCTGCATCCAGCGGCTGCCGAAGAGCGCGAATCGACGGCGTTTCACCGAACGCCACCCTTGAGGAGACCCGTTCATGTCCCGATCCATTGCGAAGCAACCCGTGCGGTTGCTGACTGTCGTCGCTGCCGCCTGCAGCCTGTCCTGCGGCGCCGCGATCGCCCAATCCGAAGCTCCGGCCACCACGCAGCTCGAGCGCGTGGAAGTCACCGGCTCCAACATCAAGCGTCTGGCCTCCGAAACCGCCTCGCCGGTGCAGGTCTACAACCGCGACGAAATCCGTCGCACCGGCGGCAACACCGTGCGTCAGGTGCTGGACACGCTGACGTCGACCAGCAACAGCGAGCTGCGCGACGACGGCAACAACTCCAGCTTCGCCTCCGGCGCGACGGGCGTCTCCATGCGCGGTCTGGGCAAGGGCGCGACGCTCGTGCTGCTGAATGGTCGCCGCGTGGCCAACTATGGCCTGGCCGATGGCGCCAAGGACACCTTCGTCAACATCGATTCGATCCCGGCTGATGTCGTCGAGCGCATTGAACTGCTGAAGGACGGCGCCTCCGCGATCTACGGTTCGGACGCGATGGCTGGCGTGATCAACATCATCACCCGCCGCAGCTACAACGGCGTCGGCGTGTCGGCGAGCTACGTGTTCAATGACGGCCCGAATCTGGGTGACCAGAAGACCGCCAGCATCGTGGCGGGTTACGGCGATCTGGACCGCGATCGCTTCAACGTGTTCGGCAACATCGAGGCGTATCGCCGCGAGGGCTACACCGTGGCGGACGTCAAGGGCGACTATGCGCCTTGGCACAAGGCCATCGTGAGCCCGGCCTTCGGTGATCCCTCGCCGACCTCCTTCCCCGGCAACGTGCGCAACCCGACGACCAATGCGCGCGTGCCCGTGGCCGGTTGCACGACCCTCTTGGCCGGCGCCTGCGTCACCGACCTGAACGGCGTGAACCCGATCTCCGATCCGGCGCATCGCATCAACGTCTTCACGGGCGGCCGCTTCAAGTTCAACGAGGATCTGCAGGCCTTCGCCGAGGTCTCCTACTCGAAGACGACGACCGAGTACTACAACCTGCCGATGACCATCTCGTCCGGCGGCACCTCGCGTTGGTACGACGGCTTCAACAAGGTGGCGCAGTCGGTGGCTCACCCGCGTCTGGCGGTGGGCAATCCGGCGAATCCGTTCGCGGTGCCGGTGGGCATCGACTACCGCTTCATGGATGACCCGAGCATCTTTGGCTATGACAACGACGCGAGCCAATACCGCGCAATGGTCGGCCTGCAGGGCAACTTCCGCGGCTACGACTGGGAAGTGGCCGGTGGCCGTGTCGGCGCCAAGGCCGACAAGCTGAGCCGTTGGGGATCGCGCGACCTGTTCGCGGCGGTGGCCTCTGGCGAGTACAAGATCGGCGGCCCGAACAGCAAGGAACTGCTGGACAAGTACTTCCCGATGCAGGGCTCCAACGGCAAGAACCATCAGAACTGGATCGATGCCAAGGTCAGCGGCGAAATCGCGCAACTGCCCGGTGGCGCGCTGGCGTTCGCAGTGGGTGCCGAGCATCGGGAAGAGGCGGTCAGCATCATCTCGACCCAGAACGTGCTGCAAGCCCAGATCGTGGGTCGCGGCTCGGTGCTGATCGATGGCGACCGCAAGCTGGACGCCGCCTTCCTGGAGCTGAATGCACCGGTGCTGAAGGGCCTGGAGCTGAATGGCGCGCTGCGCTGGGACAAGGCGTCGGGCTTTGATGGCCGCGTCTCGCCCAAGCTCGGCGTTCGCTTCGAAGTGATGCCGCAGCTGCTGCTGCGCGGCACGGTGGCGGGCGGCTTCCGCGCTCCCAACATCCCGGAAACCCTGGGTCAGGTCGGCGTGACCGGCTTCTTCAACAACACCGTGGATCCGCGTCGTTGCGAGACCGCGACCGCGCTGCGCAACATCCTGCAAAAGGGCACGGCGTCGGACCGCTCGGATGCGACGGCTGCGTTCAACAGCGGCTGCCTGGCCTCGGTGCCGGCGATGATTTCCGCCAACCCGAACCTGAAGCCGGAAACCTCCAAGAGCGTGACCGTGGGCTTCGTGTTCGAACCCACCAAGAGCATGTCGCTGGCGGTGGACTACTTCAAGATCGAACGCAAGAACGAGATCAGCTCCCGCGATCCCGCTTATGTGCTCGAGCGCGAAGGCACGGCCGGATACCAGAACATGATCAGCCGCGATGTCGTCACCGGTCAGGAACAAGGCTGGATCGACCGCGCCAAGGTGCTGGATCCGACCGGTGCTGCCAACCTGAACTGGCAAGCTGGCCAGATCACGTCGCTGCTGCTGCAGTACGAGAACTTCGGCAAGACCGAGACCTCGGGCGTGGACATCGACCTCAAGGGCCGCGTCGCCTCCGGCGCGTTCGGTACCCTGAACCTGGGCCTGGCCGCGACCTATGCGCTGACCTACAAGCCCTGGGACATCGATGCCAACACGTGGCGTCCCAACCAGGTGGGCAAGTACACCAACCCACGTCTGAAGGCGGTGATCTCGGCCTTCTGGAACAAGGGACCGTGGACCACGGGCCTGCGCTTCAACTACACCTCGCGCACCTCGCTCAACTATGACGAGACCGACGAGGCGACCTGGGGCGAAGCAGCCTGCACGTCGCGTCTGAATCCGGGCGCTCTGCCTTGCTTCATCGACGAGGATCTGCGCACCGATTTCAGCCTGTCCTACACTGGCATCAAGAACCTGCGTCTGTCCCTGAACGTCAACAACGTGATGGGTGACGAGCGTCCCGTGAACCTGCGGGGTGGTTATGCCATCCGTCCGCGGGCCTTCAAGGTGGGTGCGTCCTACGACTTCTGATCCAGCGGCCAGCGACCGCTGGCCCTCTGAGATCCACCCCAAGGAGCCGATCGGCTCCTTTTTTCTTGGGCGATGCTTTTCCTTGGCGACTCTTGGCCGACATTCGAAGCCATGGCGCGCATCGGAGCGACTACGCGCGGACGCGGAAGGGCCCGTCGACCCGAAACCGATCCGCCAAAGACAAGAGCCCCGTCGATGACGGGGCTCTTGTTCATGGGCGCGACGGCTCAGCTCGCCGCTGCCATCGTCGCGCCGTGAACGTCACGGACGCGGCAAGCCGGCGGCGAGCGGGCCGACCGGGGTCAGGCCTTGCGACGACGCGCCAGGCCGACACCCGCCAAGGCGATGCCGACCAGCGCCAGCGACGCCGGTTCCGGCACGTTCTGGGTCGGGCTGACGCCGCTGAGGCTCAGGCCCCAGCTGTTCAGGCGGCCGTTGTCGAAGGCGGTGACATCCGACACGCGCAGCGTCCAGGTGCCGAAAGCATCCTGACCGTCGAAGGCGGACAGCAGCGCATCCGGGCGGAAGCTGCCGGTGAACGGCGCACGGGCGGCAGCGATGGACTGGGTGGCCTCGTCGTCGAAGACGGTGTTGATGTAGTTCTCGCCGCTGGCGCCACGACGGTTGCTCAGCATGACCTGCGTGCCGGTGGGCGAGATCAGCTGGATCACCAGGTCCGAATCCCAGGTGTGACGCAGATTGAAGATCGACACATTCACGTCGTCCAGCAGCAGATGGCTGTCATAGGTGATGGTCGAGTTCACGACGCACATGTCGCAAACGGTGACCGGCGTGCTGTTGCTCAGGGTCACGACAGCCGCTTGGGCGCTGAAGGCGGCAGTGGCCGCGGTCACGGCGGCAAGGGCGAGGCGCTGGATGTTCATGGGGAGGAAGCCAATCAGATGCAGAGAGAAAAGGTGTTTGCCTTCTCTCTCAAGCAGACTCCATGCCTAGAACTAGGGATGGCGGTCCGTCACCAGTCGTGACAAGGGGTTGCGTTCGTTGCCGTGATTTACTACCGGTGACCAATCGCGTGTCCCATGTTCAGGTGTCAAGAAATCCGACGCTTTTCGAAGGGGTGATGTCGGATTTCGCTACAGCGGACAGACGAAAAAAAAGAGCGCCGGAGCGCTCTTGCGGTACTGGACATCACCAGGGTTGGAGAGATCCGGCAGCGTTGCCCCTGATCTGCGATCAGACCGCCGGACCTCACCGAACCCGAATGATCAGAAGCGGTAGCCGACGCCCACGCTCAGCAGCAGCGGGTCCACCTTGAACTTGCCGACCGAGGTGTTGGCGGAATAGACCGTGGTGTCGATCTTGATCTTCTTCACGTCGAAGTTCACCGACCATTGACGGTCGATCATGATGTCGGCGCCCAGCTGCGCCGCCAGGCCCCAGCTGTTGCGCTTGATGCTCGGTTTGAGCGCCGTCTGCACGGCCGGGATGAATTCGGCATCGGAGAAGCGGGTGTAGTTGACGCCAGCGCCCACGTACGGACGGATCTTTCCTTCCGGGCTGAAGTGGTACTGCGCGGTCAGCGTGGGCGGCAGGTGCTTGACGGTGCCGATCTCGGTGCCATCGATGCTCAGCTTGTGCTTTTGCGGATAGGTCAGGATCAGTTCAGCGGCCCAGTTGGGCGTGATGAAGTAGGTGAAGTCCACTTCAGGAATGGTCTTCTTGTTCAGCTTCAAGTCCAGGCCGGTGCTGTCCTTGTTGGCGGGGTCCAGCGACACCGCACGCACACGGACCAGGAAGGGGCCGTTGTTCGCGGTTTGCGCGTGGACTTGCGCGGTCAGCGCCACCAGGGTGGCGGCGGCGAGGAGTTGGGGGACAAAGCGGGACGGGATGCGGACCATTCGATATCTCCTGGATGGATGAATCACGGAGCTATTGAACGGCCGGCATGGCGTTGCGGCCTTGACCTTGAACAAGCTCAGCATGCAAAGGCCCGGTCATCGGCCGCTGCTTGAGCGAGATCAACGTTCGTTTGACAACCCGAGGCGCTGGCACAACGCCAGCGTGAGCGCGGATTGGTTGAGCGTATAGAAGTGCAGGCCCGGCACGCCGCCGGCGATCAGGCGCTCGCACAGCCGGGTGAGCACCTCCAGGCCGAACTCGCGCACCGAGGCGGCGTCGTCCATGTAGCCCTCCATCTTCAGCGCGACCCAGCGCGGAATCTCGATGCCGTCACGCTGCGCGAACTGCGCGATGCGGGCGTAGTTGTTGATCGGCATGATGCCCGGCACGATCGGCACGTCCACGCCGAGCGCGCGCACCGCGTCGACGAAATGGAAGTAGGCATCCGGGTTGTAGAAGAACTGGGTGATGGCACCGCTGGCGCCGGCCTTCACCTTGTCGGCGAAATACTGCAGATCGCGGGCGGCGTAGCGCTGCTGCGGGTGGTACTCGGGATAGGCGGCGACTTCGATGTCCCAGTCCTCGCCCTGGGTCTCGCGGATGAAGCGGACCAGCTCCGCCGCGTAGCGGAACTCGCCGGCGGTGGCCGTGCCGCTGGGCAGGTCACCGCGCAAGGCGACCACGCGTCGGATGTTCTGCTCGCGGTAGGTGGCGAGGATCTCGGCGATGTTCTCGCGGGTCGAGCCCACGCAGGACAGATGCGGCGCCGCCTCGAAACCCTGGCTGGCGATGTCGGCCACGGTGGCCAGCGTTTTCTCGCGGGTCGAGCCGCCCGCGCCGTAGGTGACGCTGAAGTACTGCGGGTTCACCGCGCGCAACTCCTGCACGACCGTCTTGAGCTTCTCAGCGCCGACCGGCGTGTTGGGCGGGAAGAATTCAATGCTGACCGGCGTCGTCATGAGGCGTCCTTGGCGTCTGAGGAAATCGAAGTCGTGGCGATCGGGCGAGGCGTGGCCGCGGTCTCGGGCAGGGCGCCCGCGCTCGCGCGGCTCGCCCACAGAAAGAACTCGCGATTGCCGTCGCCGCCCGCAATCGGGCTGTCCATCCAGCCGCGCACCTGCCAGCCCAAGGCGGCGGCTGCGGCGTGTGCCTGCTGAGCCAGCACGGGATACAGCGATGGATCCTTCACCAGGCCGCCTTTGCCGATGGCCTGCGGACCCAGCTCGAACTGCGGCTTGATCAGCAGCAACACCTGACCCTGGGCCGACAACCAGCGATCCAGATGCGGCAGGGCGCCGATCATCGAAATGAAACTGAGGTCGCCCACGATCAGCGGGAAACCGGTTGCCGGTGCCAGGTCGGGCAGTCGGGAGGTGGGCAGTTCCCGCACATGGGTGCCTTCCAGCGCCGTGACCCGCGGATCGGTCTGGAGCGAGGCATGCAACTGGCCGTGGCCCACGTCGACGCCCACCACCGCGGCCGCGCCGGCTTTCAGCAGGCAGTCGGTGAAGCCGCCGGTGCTTTGGCCGATGTCGAGCACGGTCCAGCCGGCGACATCCAGGCCACAGGCGCGCAAAGCGCCTTCGAGCTTCAGCCCGCCGCGCGACACATAGCGCAGCTCGGCGTCATCGGTGATGCGGACTTCGGCGTGTTCGGGCAGCGCTTCGCCGGCCTTCTTGAGCGGCACCCAACCTTTGGGCGAGGACCAGAGCACGGCGCCGCGCTCGATCAGCCGTTGCGCGGCGGATCGCGTCGGGGCCAGGCCGGCGGCAACGAGGAATTGATCGGCTCTCATCAGGTCCAGGACAGGGCGCGGCGGCAGGTCGATGCAGCGATCGACACCGGGAGTCGGGAAGACGGGGAGGCCGTGGGCCGCCCCGGGAATCAGAGGACATCGGTGAGATCGCGCCGGGCGTGGGACATCGTTCGATCTCCCACGCCGTGCGCGGACGCGGCCAGGCGACGGCCCGGCCGCGTGGACCGCCGCTCAATAGCGGTAGGTGTCGGGCTTGAACGGGCCCTGCTTGGAGACGCCGATGTAAGCAGCCTGCTCGTCGGTCAGTTCCGACAGCTGCGCATTCAGCGTCTTCAGCTGCAGGCGCGCGACCTTCTCATCCAGGTGCTTCGGCAGCACATAGACCTTGCCGACGGCGTAGGCGTCCTTGTGGGCGAACAGCTCGATCTGCGCGATGGTCTGGTTGGCGAAGCTGGACGACATCACATAGCTCGGGTGGCCGGTGCCGCAACCCAGGTTGACCAAGCGACCCTTGGCCAGCAGGATGATGCGCTTGCCGTCCGGGAAGATCACGTGATCGACCTGCGGCTTGATCTCTTCCCACTCGTACTTTTCCAGCGAGGCGACATCGATTTCATTGTCGAAATGGCCGATGTTGCAGACGATGGCGTTGTGCTTCATCGCGGCCATGTGCTCATGGCGGATGACGTTCTTGTTGCCGGTGGTGGTGACGAAGATGTCGGCCTTGTCGGCGGCATACTCCATCGTCACGACGCGATAGCCTTCCATCGCGGCCTGCAGCGCGCAGATCGGGTCGATCTCGGTGACCCACACCTGCGCCGACAGCGCACGCATTGCCTGGGCCGAGCCCTTGCCCACATCGCCATAGCCGGCGATGACGGCGATCTTGCCGGCGACCATCACGTCGGTGGCGCGCTTGATGCCGTCCACCAGCGATTCACGGCAGCCGTAGAGGTTGTCGAACTTGCTCTTGGTGACCGAGTCGTTGACGTTGATCGCGCGGAACAGCAGGGTGCCCTTGTCCGACATTTCCTTCAGACGATGCACACCGGTGGTGGTTTCCTCGGTCACGCCGATGATCTCGGCGCTCTTGCGGGTGTACCAGGTGGCGTCTTCGGCGATCTTCTTCTTGATCGCGGCGAACAGGATGCGCTCTTCCTCGCTGCCGGGATGGGCCAGCACCGACAGGTCCTTCTCGGCGCGCTGACCCAGGTGCATCAGCAGCGTGGCATCACCGCCGTCGTCCAGGATCATGTTCGGACCTTCGCCGGGCGTGCCCTTGGCGCCGAATTCGAAGATGCGGTGGGTGTAGTCCCAGTAGTCTTCCAGCGTCTCGCCCTTGTAGGCGAACACTGGGGTGCCGGTGGCGACCAGCGCGGCGGCGGCATGGTCCTGGGTCGAGAAGATGTTGCACGACGCCCAGCGCACCTCGGCGCCCAGCGCCTGCAGGGTTTCGACCAGCACGGCGGTCTGGATGGTCATGTGCAGCGAGCCGGTGATGCGCGCGCCCTTGAGCGGCTGGCTGGCGGCGTATTCCTCGCGGATGGCCATCAGCGCCGGCATTTCGCTTTCGGCGATCTTGATTTCCTTGCGGCCCCAGTCGGACAGCGACAGGTCTTTGATCAGGTACTGGTCTTGTGCCAGGGGCTTGAGTTGGGCGTTCATGCGGGCTCCTACGTGGGTAGAGCCGTTGACGCCGATGGGGCCGGGTGCGCGAGGTCGCGAGGCATCGCAAAAAGTCGCAATGTCTCGCCATACCTGGAGAAGGGCGGTTTGCCGAGCAGCGGTGCCGCTCAAGCCTCACCCGGCCGCCAAAGGGTCAACGGGTGAGCGCGGTTGCCAATGCCGCGCGACGATCGCCGCACGGCGGTTCCGAGCCTGGCCTCTGGTGATGGGAGGTTGCAACGCTCCTCGGAACAGGGCGCAATTGTAGACAGGTTTGCCGCGGCGTCGAGGGCCTGGCACGGGGCTGACGCACAATCGCCGCCCATGCGATCGCTGAGTTCCTGTTCCCGTGAAGAATGGCGCGCCGTGCAGGGCGTGCTGACCGACATCGACGACACCCTGACCGAGCACGGCGCGATCGCGCCCTCCGCTCTCGCGGCGCTGCGACAACTGGACGCCGCCGGGGTGCCGGTGATCGCCATCACCGGCCGGCCGGCCGGCTGGAGCGAGCCGTTCGCGCTGTCGTGGCCGGTGCGCGGCATCGTGGCCGAGAACGGCGGCGTGCTGCTGTGTCGGGAGGATGCGCAACTGCGGATCGAGTATCAGCAGGACGATGCAATCCGCCAGACGAATGCCGAGCGACTGCGCCGCTGCGCCGCCGACATCCTCGATCAGGTGCCCCGCGCCCGCCTGGCCCAGGACAGCGCCGGCCGCCTGACCGACATCGCCATCGACCACAGCGAGTTCAGCACGCTGGACGAGGCCGACATCGCGCGCGTCTGTGCGCTGATGCGCGCGCATGGTCTGACCGCGACGGTGAGCTCCATCCACATCAATGGCTGGATCGGCGAGCACAGCAAATGGACCGCCGCGCACTGGGCGGTGTCGCGGTTGACCGACCAGGCCTTCGATCCCGCCCGTTGGGTCTATGTGGGCGACTCGACCAATGACCAGCTGATGTTCGAGCGGGTGCCCCTGTCGGTGGGCGTGGCCAATGTGCGCCGCTTCCTGCCGATGCTGGCGCATCGCCCGGCCTATGTGACCGACGGCGAGCGCGGCGAAGGCTTCGCCGAAGTGGCGGGCGCGCTGCTGGCGGCGCGTGGCGGCTGATCTCAGCCGACGACGCGCAGCAATTGCTCGATGTCCGCTCGCGGCGGCGTGCCGAAGAGCCGTCGGTATTCGCGGCTGAACTGCGACGCGCTTTCATAGCCGACCTGATGGGCCGCGCGCGCCGCGTCCAGGCCGTCCGCCAGCATCAGCCGACGCGCATGCTGCAGGCGCAACTGCTTCTGATATTGCATCGGCGACAGGCTGGTCAATTGCTTGAAGCGCTGATGCAGCGTCGATGGGCTCATGTGCGCGACGGCGGCCAGTTCATCGATGCTGAGCGGCTCGTTGAAGCGACGGTTCAGTTCATCGATGGCGCGTGAGACGCGCCGCGTGGCGCCGTCCTGCTGGGCCAGCGTGCGCAGGCGAGGACCGAGCGGGCCGGTGAGCACGCGGTAGAAGATCTCGCGCTGCAGCAACGGCCCCATCACCCGCTGGTCCTGCGGCGCATCCAGCAGCTGCATCAGTCGCAGCGTGGCGCTCAACAGCGATTCCGATACCGGCGCCACATTCAGGCCGGAGGCCGCTTGCGGCGCGGCGTCCGAGGACGACGGCCCGACTTCCAGCATCAGATCCGCCAGCGTCTGGGTGTCGCAGCTGATGCGCACGCACAGGTAGGGACGCTCGGGCGTGGCCTCGATCACCTGGCCGCGCGGCAGCATCGTCATCGACACCAGCAGGAAGTGCAGCGGGTCGTAGTAGAGCGTCTCCTGGCCCAGCTCGACCTTCTTGCGGCCTTGCAGCACGATCACCAGGCCGGGCTCATAGAGCGCCGGCCCGGGCTTGGCCGAGCTGCAGCCGGCGCGGATCAGATGCAGGCAGCCGACCGCGCTGGCATGCGATCCGTCGCCGGGCACATGGCGCAGGGTGAGATCCACCATCTGGGCCCGGAGCGCCTGCAGCGCATCGGCCATGGGGAGCGGGGTGGGAAGGACCATGCGACCAATTGTGCAAGGGGTTCGCGCGCGTGCCCAGGCCGCCGCACCGGGGTCCGGAGGATTGGGCAAGGATGGGCGAGATTTGCGCTGGCTCCATGAGGGGTCGAATTTCTAAGCTCTCGGCAACGCGGCGCCTGGGTGCGTCGCGGGAACGAATCGCAAGGAGCGCACCATGACTGCCTGGAACCGAGAACCCCACCATTCGCTGCCCCAGTTGCCCCGGCGCCGCCTGGGCGCGCATGGGCCCGAGGTCTCCGCCCTGGGACTGGGCTGCATGGGCATGTCCGATTTCTACGGACCCGCCGACGATGCCCATTCCCTGCGCGTCCTGCACCGGGCGCTGGACCTGGGCATGAATTTCCTCGACACGGCCGATCTCTACGGGATGGGCGCGAATGAGCGCCTGATTTCCGGCCTGCTGGCCAATCGCCGCCGCGAGGTGGTGCTGGCCACGAAGTTCGGCATCGTCCGCAATGCCGAGGGCTTGTCGGCCGGTGTGGATGGCCGCCCGGCGCATGTCCATCGCGCCTGCGATGCCAGCCTGCGCCGGCTGGGCGTCAACCACATCGACCTCTACTACCTGCACCGCGTCGATCCGACGGTGCCGATCGAGGACACGGTCGGTGCGATGTCGGAGCTGGTGCGCTCGGGCAAGGTGCGCCACATCGGTCTGTCGGAGGCCTCGGCCGAGACGATCCGCCGCGCGCATCGGTTGCATCCGCTGGCGGCGGTGCAGACCGAGTATTCGCTGTGGACGCGCGATGTGGAGGCCGAGGTGCTGCCGACCTGCCGCGAGCTCGGCATCGCGCTGGTGCCTTACAGCCCATTGGGCCGAGGCTTCCTGACCGGCGCGATCCGCGATGCCGACCAACTCGCGACCACCGATTGGCGCCGGCTCAACCCGCGCTTCCAGCCGGCCCATCTGCGAGCGAATCTGTCGCTGGCCGACGCGGTGAGCGCGCTGGCCGCCGACCACGGCATGACCGCGGCCCAGCTCGCGCTGGCCTGGCTGCTGGATCGCGGCCCGGACGTGGTGCCGATTCCCGGCACGCGCAGCCTGGCGCGTCTGGAGGAAAACGCGCGCGCGGCGCGGCTGCTGCTCAATGACGTGCTGCGCGAGGATGTGCGTGACCTGCTGGCGGCGCATCCGGTGTCGGGACCGCGTTATCCCGCGGTGTCGATGGCGCTGTTGAATGGGGCGTCGCCGGAGCGGCAGGCCGCCTGAGCGACGCGGCCTTTGGAACTGCGCATCGCGATCAAGATCGTCATGGCGATCGTGATCGCTTGCGGGACCGAAGATCGTGCGAGGTCAGGTCAACGGCGGGAACGTCGACCGCGCCGCGCTCAGCTGCCGAAGGTGCGACGGCGCTGCTCTTCGGTGTCCATCTGCATTTCGTAGCTGAAGAAGCGGTTCCGGCCGGTGGACTTGGCGTTGTAGAGCGCGTCGTCCGCGCGCAGGATCAGGCCTTCGGCGCTGGTGCTTTCGTCGGGCAGGCAGGTGGTGATGCCGCCGCTCAGGGTGATGTGCGGGCCGGTCGGCGAATCGGGATGCGGCAGTGCGGCCAGCTCGATGGTCTTGATCAGCGCCCGGGCATAGGTCATCGCCCCGGAGCGCGGCGTGTTGGGCAGCACCAGCGCGAATTCCTCGCCGCCGTAGCGGCTGGCGCAATCGCTGGGACGGCGGCAGGTTTCCCGCAGCAGTTGTCCGACGCGGCGCAGGCAGGCATCGCCGGCCACATGGCCCATCGCATCGTTGTAGCGCTTGAAGTGATCGACGTCGCAGAGCACGAGCGTGAGCGGCTTGCCCTCGCGACGGGCCAGATCCAGCTCCTGCTGCAGCCGGGCATCCAGCGCGCGGCGGTTCATCAGGCCGGTCAGGCCATCGACCGTGGAGAGCTTCTCCAATTGCGCATTGGCCGAGCGCAGTTCCTCGGACATCTTCACCAGCCGTTGCCGCATCTGCGCCAGTCGCTGCATCGCGCGCAGCTTGGCATGCAGGATCATCGGCGACACCGGTTTGACCAGGTAATCATCGCCACCGGATTCGATGCCCTTCCAGACATCGGCGGCCTGATTGAATTGGGACAGGAAGATGATCGGCGTCCAGCCGCCGGGCTCGGCCGCGCGCATTTCGCGAGCGGTCCAGTAGCCGTCCTGACCGGGCATTTCCACGTCCAGCAGCACGATGTCGGGCTTGTAGCGCTGGAAGAGTTCGAGGGCCCAGGTGGCGCTGTCGGCCTCCAGCACGCGATGGCCGACACGGTCCAGCTCGGCGGTCAGGGCCACGCGGGTGGCGCTCTGATCGTCGACGATCAGGATGGTCAGCGGCGCAGGTGTGGAGGGCGTCGGGCTCATCCGATGATTGTGCCGGGGCGCCAATGAAAAGGGCCGCCCGAGGCGGCCCTGAGTGAGGGGTAAGTCGCAGTCCTTCGTGTCAAAACACCGGCCCCGAGAGGCGGGCGACGAACCGAGGACCGCTGGCCCACCGGCGGCGCGCCGCGACGCGCCAGCCAGCGCCGGGCTCAGAGGCCGGCGGCGGCGCGCAGCGCCTGGGCCTTGTCGGTGCGCTCCCACGAGAACTCCGGCTCTTCACGGCCGAAGTGGCCGTAGGCGGCGGTCTTCGAGTAGATCGGGCGCAGCAGGTCCAGCATCTGGATGATGCCCTTCGGACGCAGGTCGAAATGCTCATTCACCAGCGCGGCGATCTGCTCGTCGGGGATGACGCCGGTGCCTTCCGTGTAGACCGTCACGTTCATCGGACGCGCCACGCCGATCGCATAGGCGACCTGGATCTGGCACTGGCGCGCCAGACCGGCGGCCACGATGTTCTTGGCGACATAGCGGGCGGCGTAGGCGGCGGAGCGGTCCACCTTCGTCGGATCCTTGCCCGAGAACGCGCCACCGCCGTGCGGGCAGGCGCCGCCGTAGGTGTCGACGATGATCTTGCGACCGGTCAGGCCGCAATCGCCCTGCGGGCCGCCGATGACGAAACGGCCGGTCGGGTTGACCAGGTATTTCGTGTCCTGCAGCCATTCCTTGGGCAGCACCGGCTTGATGATTTCCTCGATGACCGCCTCGTAGAACTCGGGCTTCATCTTGTCGCCCAGAGACATCTCGGGCGCATGCTGGGTCGACAGCACGACGGTGTCCACGCTGTGCGGCTTGCCGTTGACGTAGCGCATGGTGACCTGGCTCTTCGCATCCGGACGGAGGAAGGGCAGACGGCCGTCCTTGCGCAGCTGGGCCTGGCGCTCGACCAGACGATGGGCGTAATAGATGGGCGCCGGCATCAGCTCCGGCGTTTCGTCGCAGGCATAGCCGAACATCAGGCCCTGGTCACCGGCGCCGGTGTTGAGGTGGTCGTCGGACGCCTGGTCCACGCCCTGGGCGATGTCGTTGCTTTGCTTGTCGTAGGCGACCAGGACCGCGCAGCCCTTGTAGTCGATGCCGTATTCGGTGTTGTCGTAACCGATGCGTTTGATGGTGTCGCGCGCGACCTGGATGTAATCCACATGCGCGTTGGTGGTGATTTCGCCTGCCAGCACCACCAGGCCGGTGTTGCAGAGGGTCTCGGCGGCCACGCGGGAGCGCGGGTCTTGCGCGAGGATGGCGTCGAGAATCGCATCAGAAATCTGATCGGCGACCTTGTCGGGGTGGCCTTCAGAGACGGATTCCGAGGTGAAGAGGAAATCGCTTGCCAATTTAAACTCCTGGGTTCAGTCGTCGGCGTTGCCGTGCTGAGGAGTCAGGCGGCGAACGCTTTAGCGGGATTTATGAGTCGCCCCGCAAGTTGTCCAAATTAACTCGGCGACGAATTGATTATAGAAAAGAAGCTGGCGAAAGCTGGTGAAAGGCTTGGCAAGTCAGATGGGAAAACTAGCGACGCACGCAGCGATCGGACTCTTGTGGCTGTTGCACTGGTTGCCGCTGCGCTGGCTGGCCGCCATCGGTTGGGGACTGGGCGGGCTGCTCCATCGGGTGGCGGGATCGCGCCGCCGGGTGGCGCTGCGCAATGTGGAGCTCTGCTTTCCGCAGATGCCGGCCGCCGAGCGTGACGCCCTGGTGCGGGAGCATTTCGGCTGGCTCGGACGCAGCCTGATCGAGCGCGGCCTGTTGTGGTTCGCGCCCGCCAGCCGGCTGCAGCGGCTGATGCGTATCGAAGGCAACATCAAGCTGTCGGAACAGGTCGATCGGCCGGTGATGTGGCTGATGCCGCATTTCGTGGGCCTGGACTGGATCGGCCCGGCGCTGATGCTCAACCAGTCGCGTCCCGGCGCCAGCATCTATCAGCGCCAGAGCAATTCGGTGGTCGATGAGCGCCTGCGCCACGCGCGCTCGCGTTTCGGCGTGACGAAACTGGTGGATCGGCATGAAGGCGTGCGCAGCGTGTTGCGCAGCATCCGCGACGGCTTCAGTTTCCTGAATCTCCCGGACATGGATTTCGGCCCCAAGGATTCCGCCTTCATCCCATTTTTCGGCGTGCCCGCCAATACGCTGCTGGCGCCGGCCAAGATCGCGCAGACGATGCAGATGGTGGTGCAGCCGGTGGTGGTCACCATGCTGCCCAAGGGCGAGGGCATTCTGGTGCGGGCCCATGATCCGCTGCCGGGCTATCCCAGCGGCGATCTGGAAGCGGACGCCCGGCATTTCCATCAATGGCTGGAAGCGCGGATCCTGGAAAACCCCGCCCAGTATTTCTGGGTCCACAAGCGATTCAAGACCCGTCCGCCTGGCGAGCCGTCGCTCTACTCGCGGTGATTCTGCGGCGGCCCGGCCTGCGGAAATCGCAGCGCCGTGTCACAAGCGCGCGGAGATAATCCCCGCCATGAAATTGCGCTTCACCAAGATGCAGGGCGCCGGCAATGATTTCGTCGTGCTGGATGCCACGCAACAACCGATGGCCTTGTCCGCCGAGCAATTGCGGCGCGTGGCCGATCGCCGCTTCGGCGTGGGCTGCGACCAGATCCTTGTGATCGAGCCGCCCGCGTCGGCGGAAGTCGATTTCGGCTATCGCATCTTCAATGCGGATGGCTCGGAGGTGGAGCATTGCGGCAACGGCGCGCGCTGCTTCGTGCGGTACGTGGTCGACAAGCGTCTGACCGACAAGCGCACGGTGCGCGTCCAGACCGTGAACAAGCAGTTGACGCTGCGTCTGCGTGAGGACGGCCGGGTGACGGTCGACATGGGCGCGCCGATCTTCGATCTGGCCCAGGTGCCTTTCGATGGCCGCGGCGCCACGGCGCGTCCTGAGCATGGCTTCGAGCGCTGGCCGCTGGATCTGGGCGATGGCCTGACCGCCGAGGTGGCGGTGCTGTCCATGGGCAACCCGCATGCAGTGCAGCGAGTGGACGATGTGGACCGGGCGCCCGTCGGACAGATCGGCCCGCTGGTGGAGGGCCATGAGCGCTTTCCGCGGCGCGTCAACGCCGGGTTCCTGCAGGTCATCAGCCGCAGCGAGGTCAAGCTCCGTGTGTATGAGCGCGGCAGCGGCGAGACCCTGGCCTGCGGCACCGGCGCCTGTGCGGCGGTGGTGGCGGGCATCCGGCTGGGCTGGCTGGACGAAGCCGTCGAAGTTCACACCCATGGCGGCGACCTGCGCATCGAATGGGCCGGCCTGTCAGAGGGCCTCAACGCGTCGGTCTACATGACCGGTCCGGCGCAGACCGTTTTTGAAGGAGAGATCGAACTGTGAGCGGCATCGAAGGCATCACCGAACAGGACATCGCCGACTATCTGGCGAAGGATTCCGGATTTTTCGAGCGTCACGCCGAGTTGTTGGCGAATGTGCGCATCTCCCATCCGCATGGCCAGCGCGCGGTGTCGCTGCAGGAGCGCCAGGCCGAACTGCTGCGCGACAAGATCAAGGGGCTGGAGCAGAAGATCGTCGAGATGATCCGCAACGGTCAGGAGAACGTCGCGATCGCCGACCGCCTGCATCGCTGGACGCTGGCGCTGATGCTCACCCGCGACGACCGCCAGTTGCCCGAAGTGCTGCTGCGTGAGCTGCGCCATCAGTTCCTGATTCCGCAAGCCAATCTGCGGCTGTGGCAGGTGGAAGGCGGGCCGACGCTGGCGCCGTTCGCCTCCGAGGTCAGCACCGATGTGAAGACCTTCGTCGGCAGCCTGCATCAGCCGTATTGCGGCATCAACTCCGGTTTCGAAGCCGCCCGCTGGCTCGAAGAGGATGTGGCCTCGCTCGCGCTGGTGCCGTTGACCACCGGCACGCCGTCGCAGGCGTTCGGGCTGCTGGTGCTGGGTTCGCCGGATCCGACCCGCTACACCGCCGAGATGGGCACCGAGTTCCTGTCGCGGGTCGGCGAGATCGCCAGCGCGGCGCTCTCGCGCCTGCTCCACGCGGACACGCATGCCGTCTCCCAGCCTGACTGAGGACCAGCAGCGCTACCTGGACGAGCTGCGGGTGCAGCGTCGGCTGGCGGAGCGCACGCTGATCCTTTATCAGGATGCCCTGCAACGGCTGGTCCAGATGGCCGAGTCCGATGGCCTGCCGCTGCTCAAGCTCACCAGCCTGCAGGCGCGTCGATTCCTCGCCCAGCTGCATCAGCAGAAGCTCTCGCCGCGCACCTTGTCGCTGATCCTTTCGGCGTGGCGCGGCTGGTACCGCTGGCTGGGGCAGCAGGGCCGGGTCGATGCCAATCCGATCGTCGATGTGCGGGCGCCCAAGCAGGGCAAGCCCCTGCCGAAGGCGCTTGGCGTGGACGATGCGGTGCGGCTGGCCGATCACCAGCAGGACAACGCCGATCCGGTCGCCGAGGCGCTGGACCGGTGTCTCGTCGAGCTGCTGTATGGCGGCGGGTTGCGGGTGTCTGAGCTGACCGGCCTGGATGTGCGACACCATCCGCAGTCGGCGGGCTGGGTCGATCTGGACGCGGCCGAAACCCAGGTGCTGGGCAAGGGCGCCAAGCGCCGCGCCGTGCCGCTGGGCAGCCAGGCCCGGTCGGCATTGCAGCATTGGCTGACGCTGCGCCCGCAGTGGGCTGCCGAGCAAGAGCCGGCCCTGCTGGTCGGGCCGCGCGGCGCGCGGCTGAGCCCCGACATGATCCGCAAACGGCTGAAGCAGCGGGCGCTGTCCGCAGGCATGCCGACCCATGTGCATCCGCACATGCTGCGCCATTCTTTCGCGTCGCATCTGCTGCAAAGCAGCGGCGACCTGCGCGGTGTCCAGGAGCTGCTGGGCCACGCCAACATCACCACCACGCAGATCTACACCCGGTTGGACTTCCAGCATCTGGCCAAGGTCTACGACGCCGCGCATCCCCGCGCGAAGAAGAAATAACGTTCACCCGCGAATCCCTCCGATGCTTCGTCCGATGTCACGCCCGCTCGCGCTCCAACGATTGCCCTCCCGTCCCTTGCTGCTGTGCTCCGCGCTGATGGCGATCGGCGCGCAGGTCCATGCCCAGTCGCAGGTTTCCGCGCCGGAGCCGGCCTCGGCCGCTCCAGCAGGTGCAGGGGGCCAGATGACGTCCCGCTCGTCGACATCCGCATCGACATCGACATCGACATCGATGCCAACGTCGACTGCCCTCACGCCCGTCCGCACCAGCCTGACCGGCGAGGACAAGGCCCGCATCGTCACCGCGACCGACAGCCGCCCGGCGGCGTTCGAGATGAACTGGACGCCGTTGAAGATGCCCACCGGCGAAAGCACTGCGCTGCTCGGGCTGAATTACATGGTCGCGGTCAACGAAGACTGGGGTCTGGGCCCGGCGTTCTACGGCGCCGCAAAGGGCCAATACGGCGGGTTGTTCACCGCCGGCTTCACGGCTCAGCGTCGCTGGCGCCTGGGCGGCGACTGGCATGCCGCCGCGGGCTTGTATGCCGGCGCTGGCGGCGGGGTGAGCTCGGATCGGGTGCGGGCCGGCGGCGGACTGATGTTGCGGCCAGAGGTCTCGCTGCGAGGCGAGTTCGGCAACTGGTACGCCGGCGTCGGCGTGGCGCAGGTGCGATTCCCCAGCGGCAACATCAAGGACACCGGCTGGACGGTCATGATCGGCCGGATGGACCGCTTCCTGAGCTTCTCGCCGGCCGATTCGGGACTGAGCGGGCGCGCGGGCGATCGCACCGGCATGGGCTTCGATGAGATCGCGCTGAGCGCGGGCCTCGAGAAGCCGGGCGGCGGCAGCCGCACCCGCGATGGTCGCGCATTGACGGGTCGCAAGGGCAAGGCGGGCGCCGACCTGCGTCAGTACTTCGGCGACGGCTCGTCGTGGTGGGGTCTGGAGGCCTCGGGCGCGGCGTCCGGCGGTACCGATGGCTACATGGAAATTCTGGCCAACGCGGGTCAGGACTGGGGCGTTTTCAGCGAACGGCTGCGGGTCGGCGGGCAGCTGTCGGTCGGCCTGGGTGGCGGCGGCAATCTGGACACCGGCAGCGGATGGCTGGTTCGCGCCGGCCCGACGCTGCGCTGGATCACGCCGTGGGGCCCCACCTTGCGGGTCGATGCCGGCTACATGCGCGCGCCGTGGGGACATTACGACGCCAAGCAGGTGCGTGTGTCGCTGGCGCTGCCGCTGGAGAAGACCTCCCGTGTGCTGAACAGTCCGCCCCTGGAATCGGGCACGGTGCGCACGCAGTCGTGGTACCTCAGCATGCCGCGCTTCAAGGAATTCGCCTTCAAGGACGGCACCCGTGACGCCGTCACCGGACTGGGCATCGGCATGACGCGCGATTTCGGCGGTCCTTGGTATGGCGCGGCCCAGGCGGGCAGCGCGGCCTTCGGCAAGGCGGGCGCGTTCTCCTACGGCATGTTCGGTCTCGGCGCGCAGACGCGGCGCCTGGCCGGCGGTTTCCGTGTCGGTGCTGAAGGGATGGTCGGCGCGGCGGGCGGCGGCGGGGTCGCGGTCGGCGGCGGCGCGGTCACCCAGGCGGAGATCTGGGGCCAGTGGGAAGGCAGCTCCGCGCGAGATCGTCTGCGGGTGAAAGTGGGCGTCGGCCAATGGAAGGCGCTGGGCGGCGAGAAGCACAGCACCCCGATGGTCAGCCTCAACATCGGCTGGGCCTTTGGCACCTTGGGACCTGCGGCGAAGCGCTGATCGCCTCGCTTTATTGCGTTTTATCGGCCAGGCCGATAAATTATCGGAATGCCGATAATTGTCCGATAAACGATGATTGCCTTTCGCCGCACCGGGTTGGCGCAGGAAGTGGCCACTGCCATGCAAGGCAGGTCGCTCTTGGGCGATGCCCATAACGGCCTGTTCCTGGCCGCGCCCCGCCGCACCGGCAAATCCACCTTTCTGCAGAGTGATCTGCTGCCGGTGCTGGAGGCCCGCGGCGTGGTCGTGGTCTATGTGGATCTCTGGGCCGATCCCCATCGGGATCCCGGGGCGCTAATCGCCGACGCCATTGCGCGCGCGCTGGAGCCGCAGCTGGGCATGATCGCGCGCACCGCGAAGAAGGCCGATGTCGACAAGCTCAGCCTCGCCGGCTGGCTGCAGGTGGACACCCGCCGCATCGGCAAGCTGGACGGGCTCACGCTGGTGGATGCGTTGCGTGCGTTGCATGAGACCTCTGGCAAGCCGATCGCCCTGATCATCGACGAAGCCCAACATGCGCTCACCAGCGAGGCCGGCGAGGCCGCCATGACCTCGCTGAAATCCGCGCGGGACCAGTTGAATCGCCCTGGCGATGTCCGGCTGATGCTGGTGATGTCGGGTTCGGACCGCGACAAGCTGATCCGGCTGGTCAATTCCAATGCCGCGCCGTTCTTCGGCTCGCAGGTGCAGCGCATGCCGCCGCTGGGGCCGGATTTCATCGCCCATGTCGCCTCGCTGATCGAGTCTCAGCGACCCTCGCTGGCGCCGGTCGACCAGGCTGCGCTGCAGGGGGCGTTCGATGCCTTCGGGCATCGGCCGCAGTTTTTCATGGCGGCGCTGGGACAGGTGTTGAGCCCTCTTGCGGATCTGTCGGTTCGTTTCGAGGTCGCGCTGCTGCAGGCGGCCGTCGATCGGCAACGTGAGGATGAAGCCCAGTTGGAGGCGGATTTCCTCGGCCTCAGACCGACTGAGCAGGTGGTGCTTTGGCGCATGCTGGAGCTGGGTGCTCGTTTCCGGCCGTATGACGCGGAGGCGCTGCGCTTCTACACCGACCTGCTGGCGCAGCCCATCACCGTCCCCGCCGTGCAGCGGGCGCTGGAGTCGCTCCGACAGCGAATGCCCGCATTGGTGTGGAAATCCGCCCGCGGCGAGTACGCGGTGGAAGATGCGGCCATGCATCGCTGGTTCCAGGCTCGCCACGAGGCCGGTCAATGGCCGCCGGTGCCGCAGGCCGTGCTGGCGGCATCGACGACCTGAACCTGGCGGCATCGGGGAGAATCGCGCCCATGAAAGTGATTCGAATCCGTGCGGGCAAGGACCGCTCGCTGCTGCGTCGCCACCCGTGGGTGTTCCAGGGCTCCATCGAGAAGGGCAAGGCCGACCCGGGTGAGACCGTGCGGGTCGAGTCCGCCGAGGGCCAGTTTCTCTGCTGGGGCGCCTTCAGTCCCAACTCGCTGATTCGGGTGCGCGCCTGGAGCTTCGACGAGACCGAGCGCATCGATCGCGCTTTCTTTCAGCGCAAGATCGACGCCGCCATCGCGCTGCGCGCCCGCATGCCGATCGCGTCGGACGCGATGCGCCTGATCCATGGGGAAGCCGACGGCCTGCCGGGCCTCATCGTCGACCGCTACGGCGACACGCTCTGCGCGCAGTTCCTCGCTTGCGGCATGGAGCGCTGGAAGCAGGACATCGCCGATCTGCTGCTGGCGGCGACCGGCCTGACGCGTCTGTATGAGCGCTCGGATGCCAGCGTGCGCAGCCTGGAGGGCATGGAGCCGGCCACGGGCTGGCTGCGCGGCGAGGGCGACACCGCCATCGTCATCCGTGAGCATGAATGGCAGCTGAGCCTGGATGTCGCCGAAGGCCACAAGACGGGCTACTACCTGGACCAGCGGGACAACCGCAAGAAGTTCGCCGAACTCGTCCGTCAATACGGCTGCCAGTCCGTGCTGAACTGCTACAGCTACACCGGCGGTTTCTCCGTGGCGGCGCTGGCGGGCGGGGCCAGTGACGTCATCAGCGTCGATTCGTCGGCGCCGGCCTTGGCGCGGGCGACCGCGCATGTGGCGCTCAATGGCTTCGAGGCCAGCCGTCACACGGCGCTGGATGCGGACGTCAATCACACCTTGCGCGACCTGATCAAGCAGGGCCGCCGCTTCGATGCCATCGTGCTGGACCCGCCCAAGTTCGCGCCCACGGCGTCCCATGCGGAGCGCGCGGCGCGTGCGTACAAGGACATCAATCGGCTGGGGCTCAAGCTGCTGAATCCGGGCGGCCTGCTGTTCACCTTCTCGTGCTCGGGCGGCATCGGCCCGGAGCTGTTCCACAAGATCGTGGCCGGCGCCGGCATGGATGCGGCGGTCGATGGTCTCATCATGGACCGCGTCGGCGCCGCGCCCGACCATCCGCAAACGCTCTACTTCCCCGAGGGCGAGTACCTGAAGGGCTTGCTGGTCCTGACGCGTTGACGCGTTGAAGCGCTGCCCGAGCCAGGACCAAAGGGTCGCTCGAAAAGGCACAGCGATGCGCCATGCACCTCGTCGCACCCCTTGGTGATTCGAGACGTCAGGAGCCGGCGGCCCGCGGAGCGAATGCGGAGCGCCTGAGCGAAGCGGGCTGCCGGCTCCTGGCGTCTTCGCTCGGTCGATCGATCGCTCGATCGCCGTCTTCAGCCTGCCCCTGGCGCGTGATGGATGGCGCCTCGCACCGCGATATCCAGTAACGGTGCCTTCAGATCCCCCATGCGGATCACCCCAGTTCGACCCATCAAGCCGTCCGCCCCAACGCCGCCCCCAATCCCACCCGTGGATCGAATTTCGCGCGCTTCACGCTGAAGAAGGCTTTGACGTTCCGAACGTTGGCCTGCTGGGTGAAGAGCCGTTGGACGAGGGCGTGATAGGCCGGCATGTCGGGCACTTGCAGGACGAGGATGAAGTCCGGGCCGGGCGCCACCCGCCAGCATTGCTGGATTTCGGGCGCGCTGACGACGAGGGCTTCGAAGTCGTCCAGATGCTCGGCACCCTGGCGATCGAGGGTGATCTCCACCAGCGCCGACAGGCCCACCCCGACCTTTTCGGGCGACACGATGGCCATCTGTTTCTCGATCACGCCTGTGTCGACCAACCGGCGCACGCGGCGCAGGCAGGTCGCGGGCGACACATGGGCACGATCGGCCAGCGCCTGGTTGGAGAGGGATGCGTCATCCTGAAGCAGATCCAGGAGCTTCAAGTCCAGCGCATCCAAAGTGATGGATTCTTCCATTTAATGATGTTCTTTGAAACGATCGTTCAACTTGAGATTTGGTGGATGGATTCTTTCATTTCACCCTCAATTTTGAAAGCCTCTTGATCTCAGAGATCCCTAGCATCCCGCCATTCGCAATCGGTCTCAGGAGACAACCATGTGTGGCATCGTCGGCGCGGTCAGCCAGAAGGACATCGTTCCCATCCTCATCGAGGGGCTGAAGCGCCTGGAATACCGCGGTTATGACTCCTGTGGCGTGGCGGTCCATCAGGACGGCCAATTGCGACGGGCGCGCAGCACCTCGCGCGTCGCGGAACTGCAGACGCTCGCGGCGCAGGACGGCGTGGCGGCGGGCACCGGCATCGCTCACACGCGCTGGGCCACCCATGGTGTGCCGGCCGTTCACAACGCGCATCCGCACTTCTCGCATGGTCCCGGCGTGGACGCGCCGCAAGGTCCCGGCCGCGTGGCGCTGGTGCACAACGGCATCATCGAGAACCACGACGAACTGCGTGCCGAGCTCAAGGGCCGCGGCTATGTGTTCCTCAGCCAGACCGACACCGAGGTCATCGCGCATCTGGTCGACCTGTTCTATCAAGGCGATCTGCTGGAGGCGGTGCAGCAAGCCGTCGGTCGTCTGAAGGGCGCGTATGCGATTGCGGTCTTCCACCGGGATGAGCCGCATCGTGTGGTCGGCGCGCGCGAGGGCTCACCGCTGGTGCTGGGTGTGGGGCGTGATGACTATGCGGGCGCGCACTTCCTGGCGTCTGATGCGATGGCCTTGGCGGGTGTGACGGATCAGATCGTCTACCTGGAAGAGGGCGATGTGGTGGACCTGCAATTGGGTCGCTTCTGGATCAGCACCCGGAATGCTGAGACCGGCCGTTTCCAGACCGTGGAGCGCGAAGTGCGGACGGTGCATGCGCACAGTGGCGCGGCCGAGCTGGGGCCATATCGCCATTACATGCAGAAAGAGATCTTCGAGCAGCCGGTCGCGATTGCAAACACGCTGGATGCGATCACGAGCGTCACACCGGAGTTGTTTGGTGATGGTGCTTACCGCGTGTTCAAGGACATTGATTCGGTGCTGATTCTGGCGTGCGGCACCAGCTTCTATGCCGGTTCCACCGCGAAGTACTGGCTGGAGAGCATTGCGAAGATTCCGACCAATGTCGAGATCGCCAGTGAATACCGTTATCGCGACAGCGTGCCGAATCCGCGCACGTTGGTCGTCACCATCAGCCAGAGTGGTGAGACGGCGGACACGCTGGCGGCGCTCAAGCATGCGCGTTCGCTCGGCATGCTGCACACGCTGACGGTCTGCAATGTGGCGACGAGCGCGATGGTGCGTGAATGCGCGCTGTCATTCATCACACGCGCGGGTGCGGAGATTGGTGTGGCGTCGACAAAAGCCTTCACCACGCAATTGGTCGGCCTGTTCCTGCTGACGTTGGCATTGGCGCAAACGCGAGGTCATCTGACCGACGAGCAAGAGGCCGAGCATTTGAAGGCATTGCGTCATTTGCCGGTCGCCGTGCAAGCGGTGCTGGCGTTGGAGCCGCAGGTCATTGCGTGGAGCGAGGAATTCGCGCGCAAAGAGAATGCCTTGTTCCTGGGGCGTGGATTGCACTATCCGATTGCGCTCGAGGGGGCATTGAAGCTCAAGGAGATCAGCTACATCCATGCGGAGGCGTATCCCGCAGGTGAGCTGAAGCACGGCCCGCTGGCGCTGGTGACGGCGCAGATGCCGGTGGTGACGGTGGCGCCGAACGACACGCTGCTGGAGAAGCTCAAGAGCAACATGCAGGAAGTGCGGGCGCGCGGCGGTGAGCTGTTCGTGTTTGCCGACGGCGACACCAAGATCGAGAGCGAGCCTGGCCTGCATGTGATCCGGATGCCGGAGCATTACGGCGCGCTGAGCCCGATTCTGCATACGGTGCCGCTGCAGTTGCTGGCGTATCACACGGCGTGTGCGCGGGGGACGGATGTGGATAAGCCGCGGAATTTGGCGAAGAGTGTGACGGTGGAGTGAGGGTGGGCCGAGGTCTTTGTCGTGCGGGGGTGAATTAGAAGTGGAAATTCCATATCCTCACGCACGTGAGAAACCGGCGCTAACGCACTGTCGCTAAAGAACTTTTTTCGCCAACCTAGCGCCGACTGATGGGGAGGCACCCCCTCCCCCTCACCCCGCTGGAAAGTGTTGCAAAAGTGTATCGACGCAGGGATTAGAAGTGGAATTGGCCGGAGCGGCTGGGATTAGAAGTGGAATTTCTGACCCCAGGCCCCTCCGGTTCCCTTGTCGCTACAACGTTGGCCGGGGCCGAAGGTTGAAACCAGGCGCCCGACCCTTAGCGACAACGAGCGGCCGACGCTCGGTTCACGCCCAGGCCTGTCAAGGCCGCCCATCGCCGGGTAGGGCACAAGCCTGACGTGCCGGCCCGGCGATAAACGTCACCGCTACACATGGGACAGGAGCCTCCCATGCACACGACCCTCTCGCTGCCCTTCGGCATCAGCCTCGAATTGACGCCGCACGACGCGGCCGTCACTGCCAGTCGCCTAGAACGCGGGTTCTACGTGCCGACCGACGACCTTGGCAGCAAAGCTGAGTCCGCACGCATCGCCTTCGAAGAGCTCCTCTGCTGCCTGGCGCGAGCCGGCTTCGAGCTCGACTGCCCAGCAGCCCGCCTCGCCGTTGAAAACGCTGCAAGAGCCATCGCCATGAAGCTCTGAGTGTCCGGCTCCCGGAGCAGGCTGCCTCCGTGCTCGATGCCCCCCCCTTTCTAGACCCCAAGAGGCCATCAGAGGCAAACGCCTTGAACGAGGTAGATTCCCTTCAAACAGATGAGGGGGCGCATGCAAGGGAGCGAAGCTTGGGCCGCTGCTGCGGTTGCACTCGGTACTACGGACTCAGAGCGAATCCTGAGCCGCCTAGCGAAGAGGACATTTCTCTCGATGTGGAGCTATGTCAACGTTTTCCGAGATGCCGGCCAGAAGAACGGGCGAGGGGCAGGAACGGAACTCTGCGACCTCTTGGTGGTCTTCGGCGACCACATCGTCATGTTCTCGGATAAGCATTGCCAGTTCAACGAGAGCATCGACGTTGGTGTTGCATGGCGTCGCTGGTACTCGTCCGCGATTGAAAAGTCTTGCAGGCAGCTTGAAGGAGCGGAGAAGTTCGTCAAGCACCACCCGGGGAGGCTCTATCTCGACCCACTCTGCACGGTTCCATTCCCCATCTCGCTGCCGAAACCGGAACAAGCCATCTTCCACCTTGTTGCCGTAACTCGAGGTGGCCATAAGGCTGGTGAAAAGTTCTTCGGCATGGGTAGCTCGGGAACGCCAATTCTTTGTACGACGCTAGTCGGAAACGACCACTACGCCGTGCCCTTCCACATTGGCTACCCGTTACCAAGCAAAAGGTTCGTGCACGTGCTCGACGAGATGGCTGTAGACGTACTCTTGGGGGAGCTTGATACAGCCAGGGACCTTGTCGACTATCTAAGCGCCAAAGAGGCGTACATCACCGCGCGGCCCTGGGTGAATCTTGCTGGCGAGGAAGACCTTCTCGCGCGGTACATGATGAGTGAGATAGCTGGTCGCAGAGGTCTAGCTCTCGACCACGGGGGCGACGAGGACGTGATGGTCCTGGAAGAGGGCGATTGGTTCGGCTACCGCAATGGACCTGAGCAGGTCGGCCGCCGCTTCGCCAACGCCGACAGCTATCTTTGGGACGAGATTATCGAATGGCATAGCTCGCACGTGCAGCTTGGCGTCGCCGCGACGGCCGAGCAAGTCATCGGGGAATCGGACTTCAGCTCGGACCATGAGTTGGTGCTTAGAGCTATGGCGTCGGAGAGTCGCCTGTCCAGGCGAATCTTGGTTGAGCAACTGATGGCCCTCCTCGCCCAGGATGTGCCTCCGGGGCAGGCGCGGACTAGGCTTGTGTCTATCGACAAGCAGCGAGGCTACGTGTTCATGGCCGCTACGCCGGAAACTGGCGCTGCCTATCAGGAGTACCGCGCAGAAAGGGCAAAACACGCGCGGGCATACGTCCTTGGTTTCGCCGCAAGGTTGCCTCTGCTACGAGAGGTCGTTTGTATCGTCAGCGAACCTGGCGGTCAACCGGGCACTCAGGACATGCTGTACGTCCGCCTTGGAGACACTCTTTCTGCCGGAGAGATTGAAGCGTTCGCGGAGTTAGCGCAGAGTCGAGACATCCTTCGACCGGATACGCCGGTTGTGTTGGACGGTCGGCCGCGCCACGACTTCCCAGTGAAATTCGAAATCACCTATCCCCCTGTCAGGGTCGTCGACCGCACGGCAGGGGCGACTCAGCCGAAGAAGCGCCGCGGAGATTGCAGGTCAGCCGCAAAACGCCGCAAGCAGACACGAGCGGCCAAGCGACGCTAGGCGACTGCGGCCGAGCCACAGGGGGAGGGCGCTCTGACGTTCTGGTTCGGGAAAGCGAGCCCGGCAACTGGCGACGGCAAACCGCCTACTACGAAGGCAGCTCCAGGTACTACTCAGAAGGCTCAACTACCGCTCTTAATGTGTCCAAGCTTCCGTTCTTGTGGCACTTGACTCCAACGCAGCATCTGGATGCGGAAAGCTCGGCAAAGCGAGCATTCACATGCTGTCGTTTGCCTGCGGCAGAAGGTCGATTGGACCGACGGCGCGCATTGCTCCCGGCCGTCAGGCCATCTCTTCTCCGGAGGGCTGCGCTGGAGTCAGTCCCAATCTGGTTAGCTCGTCCTGAATGATTGGGCCAACCTTGACTGAGCTGAGGTCGAGCTTGGAGAGGAAGCGCCGAGCGTCTTCAGCCGTGCGCACATCGGCGCCACCGTCCAAGCCCTCAAGCACGGATGCCGCGATTCGAGACAGGCCGAGCTCCACATAGGCTGTTCCGACCACAGTGGAAATTCCAAGCTCTAGATAGAGGGCAAAGTCCTCCACATCCGGGATGCGATGGTCGTTTCCGGTCTCGCGCAGCGCATGCAACAGCAGGTCGCGGTAAGCCTTCGCGAGCTGCACGAACTCGAAACGAACGACATCCTCAATGAGCCGGAACGCATCGAGAATGTGCGCGTCCAGCGTTCGTTCTTTCGGTGGGGTTGTACCGGCGAAGCCTGCGGCTCTTCGCTCAGAACTCTCCCTCATGCGCCGACCACGGAGCCAGCCTTTCAACATGACTGGATAGGGGAGGCCTTTCATCCATTGAACTGCCAGTCCCCCGGCAAGGGCTCCAAAGCTTCTGGACTTGCCATGCACTCGCTCGACGAGGAAACCGAACAATCGTTTGTAGTGCCCGGAAGGCTCAACGTGCGGGTTCATGGGAATGAGTTCGTCGATTTCTTCCTGCTCAATCTTGGCGAGTATGAATTCATACAGGCGACGAAGACCAAAGGGGTCCACCGTCCAATTCTGCGCGACGATGTAGTCAGGCAGCTCGAGCTGGCTATAGGCAAGTTCTGCGGCGTGAGCCAACTCATTCAGCTCGCCAGGGTTCGGTCGGTCCATGACCTTTCCAAGGAACGAGTAGACATCCCTACGCGCCACATGTGACATGAGCAGCCCTGCGCAGGCTCGAACTCGTGCCACATCCTCGTTCCCTGGTGTCTGAGGCGGGAGAACACCATCGCGCAATGCCTCTACGATTCTCAGACGTTCGTGCCGGATTGTTTCGGTGATTGCGGGCTTCACATCGAACGGCACGAACTTATCCATGGGCTTGCTGTCCCACTCCTCGTAGTTCAGCAGAAAGATGTTCCCGACGATGTCGTGGTTGAGTCGACCTGCGCGGCCGGCAAAATTCCAGAGAAGGGCGGGGGGAAGCGGCTTCCCTTGCCCACGTTTGGGCGTGTCGATGAATACGTTGCGCGCTGGCAGGTTGACGCCCTGCGCGAGAGTGGTCGTGCAGACCAGAAACTGAAGGCCGCCTTCATCTTGCTTAAACGACTGCTCCAACGCCTCCCGGAGGAGGTTGGGCATCTTCCCGTAGTGATACGCGACGCCGCACTGAACCATGCCCGCGAGCTGATATTCAGGATGGATGTGTTCTCGGATGAATTTGGCAAGCTCCCCGAGAGACGCTGACCTGGGGCGGTCATTTCGAGCTTCGAGCATTCCGACTAATAGCGCCGCAGTCTTCTCTGCCTCTCGGGCCCCGGTCTCGTAGAGAAGAGATTTACCGTCGCCGGACAGCTCTAGCGCAACGGTAGCCAGCCGATGTGTCTTCCTCTCCAAAGACAGCCTCGTGCGAATTGAGCCCAGGTGGCGTCGAGCACCCTCGCGTCCCATCAGCGCGATGCTCAGCTCATGGGTTTTTCCGCGTCCGCCGTTCTTCGTCAGGACAATCCGATTCTGAAGGACCGGTGAAAGTTGAGTGGCGAGCGGCACCAGGTCGGAGACGCCGAAGGTGCGTGCAACGTCCGGCATGCCTGTGGCCCCTGGTGCCAGCAGGATGACTTGCGCGTTTGGATGGCGAGAAGCAATGCGCTCAAGGCAGTCCTGCAGAATCATGCCGCGAGCGTCCTCGGCCAAGTTCTGCGCCTCATCCACAACAAGCATGTCTAGCTTGAATCGCGCATCATCAGCAGCAAGCAGTACATTCAGGCGCTCTTGCGTCAGCACGAAAATCTGCCTCGCTGGAGCAGACGCGCTGAGCGCCGGAACCGCAGAAACTCGAATGCTCGTGTCTCCCTTAAGTCGAACCTGAACCTTCTGCAGCACCTCTGCGAGGAGTGCTCGCGTTGGCGTGACATACACAGCGGTGAAAGTGTGTGAGCTCTCTGCCTTTCGGCAAAGGTGCTCAAGGACTAAGAACGATTTCCCGGCCGAGGTGGGCGCGGTGACCGCCGCTCGAGGAGTCTTTGGGAGAGCCGCCCAGACGCCGCGCTGATAGTCGGTAAGCGGAAGCGACTCATCGCCGATTCTCACGGTGTTCAGCTGTTCGGAGACCCTCCGGTTCACCATGCCAAACAATGATTCAGCTGCGCCCGTGTAGCGAAGTTCCGCGTAGCGCAAGCTGGGAAAATTTCCGAGCTCAGTCAGCAGCCTCATCGCGCGCTCACGCTCGGTTGCGCCTTCTGTGACTAGAAGCGTTTGGATGGCAATTTCTTGGGCATGTCGTAGCTTTTCTTCATCCGCCGTCTGCACGAAGACCTCGGCGCAATACAAGAGCTTGGCAAGCTCTTCCTCGGTCGGTGCCTCAACAAGAATTCGTTGCCCCAGCGTCTCGTTGACGCCGGCAGCTTGCAACGTCTCGAGGAGGGCCCAGTACTTGTCGCTTGCTAAAAATCGGCCGGAAAGCTCAGTTGCGAAGGTGCTCACTTCGACGCTCCATTCTTGCCTGCTTGTGGTTGCGTTGGCTGGCCTTTCTTCTTCGGGGTCGCCTTTGGCTTTGGTGGCGTGTACCCCATAAACTCATAGAAGAGCTTGCGGACTTCGGCCGTGCTGGGAACCGCGACGTAGTAGATGCGGCAGCCTTTCGGGTCGACCTTCTGCTTCGTCAACTGGTGGTGCGCAGCCTTCTGATGAGCGGGGAGCGCCGCTTTGAAACTGGTGGCGGCGTGCGCATCGTAGAAGCCGGCTGGATGGCTGTCGGACTTCGCAGGCAGTGAGCCGAAGACCTTGCTATCGCTGTAGAGGACTACGCCGACGTGGCGTTCACGCAAGTCCACGACAGTTTCCTGCGCAAGGACGTCGAAGTACCTCAGAGCGTTCTCGCGTTCTGCTCCTTGAAGAACATCCAGATTGCCGAGGTCTCTAACGATGTTGTACTCGCGCCCGTACTGTTTCGCGCTGGCGACAAAATCAGCGACTGACTCCGCGAACTCGGCAGCGCCTCTGCTCGCGCTTGCACTAAGTTTGGATTCGAGGAAGAAGACGTAGAGGCAACCGTTCTCGACCTTTGCATGGATTCCGTCGAGACCGTGAACCGGCATGTTGCTGTTCGTCTTCAAGGCCATCTTTGCGGCTAGCTGAGTCGCTCCAAGCTGTTCGACTGCGACGCAATAGGCCAGCAACTCGCCTACCTCGCTTGCGCGGCCAGGGAATTTCTCTCGGAAGTCGAGGAAGGAGTCACGCACCGCAGAAGACACGATGCTAGTCACAGACAAATCGCCCTTAGGCGCGCTTGATATCTGCGCTTGCAGCTCCTCGCGACGTTTGCGCGAGAGCGCGTAGTTGGGTGCCTTGTGCCAAAGGAACTCCGCCAGGCTAAGGACGTTCGCGACGTCCTCCTTCAGCTTGACGTACATCACGGTGGTACTCGGCGCCTCTCCATCCAGGGACGCCGCGGCGACCGAGACATGTCTCGAAAGTTCAACAGGGTCAAGCAATCTCTGCAAGCTCGACTGAAGCTGCATGAGTCCCTTGTCGGGGTCCACCATTCGCGACTCATCTTGTGGTCTAGATGCAGCCAATTGTTGCAGCCACGCGTGCGGTGAACACCGCGTTAATGCGAATTCAGCAACCCGATTCTTACAGGTTGCATCCCGAGAATGAGGGGTTCTGGCATGTCGGGTTCTGATGATGTTTGCCGTGCCGCGCGAACACGCGCTGTGGCCGCGCTGAAGAGAATGCATCGGCAGAAGCAAGGCTGCGTGGCCTGGAACGAAGCTCTGTCGAGTAGGTTCGACAATAGGCGGGCGTACCGGCGCTGAGGGAGGCGGTGGCGCCGCGGCAAGCTTCGACGTCCCGGCAAGTTGATGGCGGTACTGGCCACCTGCCGCGTTGCTTCCGAAAGTGGCAAAAGGCCTCCGCCGACTACGTCCTTCGAAGGGGGCGCCTCGTTTGGTGCGGTATGCGGTAGCGCGGGCTGCTGCAGTTGACAAGGGCTGACTCAGTCCTCCAGACGGGCCCACTCTTCGAATACAGGGTCCTCGGACCTCGGCGGTGGAGAGGCCGTACGCGTGTGAAGGAGCGTTGGCATCGTGATGCCGCTTCCGAACAGGATGGCGTGTCGCTTAGCCAGTCCAGCAATTCTCCGGACGTCCCTACGGTCGGCCCATTCGGTGGCGTTGGCGACTGCATTAAGGTCTTGCTCGGTCGTCAAACGGAAGCAGGCCCAGGTCCCGCACTGAGACAGCACGGTAGGTGAGACCTCTGAAGGTCGCTGTGTGCTCACCCAGAGCGCGAGGCCGAATTTTCTCCCCTCTTTGGCTAGTCTCTCGTATGCAAGGGCGTTCTCCTTCGCATCGTCGCCAGTGCCGACCGAGCGCAGATAGTGGTGCGCCTCCTCCAGCACTAAGAGCGTCTCCGGGCTCGCACCTTGGCCGCGCCGAAAGAGCTCAGAAGCGTAGAGCTCCAAGAGAGACCCGAGGACGAGTGGCATCAGGTCTTGGGCTACGAGCCGCAAGTTGATGATGTGGACTGTCCAGGGACTTTGCCGCGTGCCGAAGATATCCTCGACCAGTGCGCGAGACTCGTTTGCCCAATCGAGCGCGCCGGGCAGAGTGGACCTCGCGCTCGCCACATTCACGACCTCGCGGAAACGTTCGTCTTCAACCAACCTCCGAATCCTGGATATCAGCGGCGCAACGTTCCCATAGGAGAAGGCGTCACGCTTTGGGCCATCTCGACTGGGGCTGATGGAGTAGCTGTCTGCAACCAGGGACGCGAGCGCAGACATGCCCGGCCAAATGGCTGATATCTGAGCCTGCCTGCTCCGCAGGAGTTCGATTGCTTGTTCCGCAAGCGTGGCATTTCCCCCGCGGCAGTCATCAAATAGGCGGGGTGCCCTGTCTCCAACCAAGCCCACGCCCTGCAGACCAGGGAACTCTACGACCCGATTCAGAGCCTCCACTGCAAAGGTCAAGGCCGGCTTTTGGGTCTTCTCGCTTGGCAACAGAAGTCGTTGGAGCCCCTGACGTCCCAGCGCAAAGTAAGGAATCTGGTAGCCGTCCGGGCCACCAAAGGTGGTGCTGCGTAGACGGCCCTGCGGAATGTGTGGTGCAAGTGCTTGCTCGTACTCACCATTCATGTCGAAGATGACGACGTGGGCGTTCGGAAGGCCCACTAGCTGCTGTAGAACGGCGGCATTGAATGAGCTCTTCCCATGGCCGGAAGCCCCGAGTACAGCAACATGCTTCGAGATGAGCGATGAAAGCCCAACGGTCACGGAGCGGTCTGCGCGAACGTCTCGACCTAGCTGGACGGGAACTACAAACTCGGTGGAGTCCCCAGCGATGGCACCTTGCTCATCGTTAGTCAGGGGAAAAACTTCGGCACCAAGCGATGGCGTCGCGAGGGAGTCATTGGAGAAGTGAGTGACTCGTGCGGAGCGCGTCAGGTAGCCTACAACGAAGCCCTTCAGATGCCGAAGTGGTTCCTGCTCATCCGAGGAACCGACGCGAGTGCGTCTGTGTACCTCGCGCGGCTCGGCGAAGCTCATGCCTCTCACGCGCATCACAAGCAGCCTCGAGCCGGCATCTATGCCGAGAAGGCTGCCGACCTCAGTGACCGGCGACACTCCTTGAGAGTGAGACGCAAGCTGCCCTCGATGACGGTCAAGTAGGTTAAGTGTTATCTCGCCGTCGTCGATTTCCACGACGTACCCGACGGGAGCCCGGGCGTTCATCGTGCGTCTCCAGCGGCCGATGACCGCAAGACGTCTCGCAGGCGAGCTGCCTGCTCGTCGTAGACGATAGGGTCTGGCAAATGGGCGACAAACGAATTGAAGAACGCCTCTGGCATGCCGCCTACCAAGGTCACCCGAGGTGAGCGAAGGCTCATGAGTGTTTGCACCGTCTTTGAGTTGGCAGCGGGTGCGTCCGCATTCCACTCAGGAAGATAGACGACCAGCTGAAGCGTAGGGTTCTGAAGCGCACTCAGAAGTATTCGATTCAGGTGCTCATCACCGAACCCGTAACCAGAGATGAGGATGGACGTCTGGGGGCGAACTAGATACTCGGAGAACCGGCGAAGAAGTTCACCGAGCACGAAGCCGACGGTTTCCATGTACTTTGCTGCTCGGGGGAACACCATGGTCTGCGCCAGAGCCGGGGCCCCTTGAAGAAAGGAGTTGAGCTCTTGATAGCTTGCGGCGGCAGCGCGTTCGTAAACCTCGCTTGCTCGCTCGGCCCAAGTCAGCGAACCGTGCAGTTTTGCCAAGTAGACGTTGTAGACCCCGAAGCGCGCCTCTCCTCGCGCCATTGTGTTTCGTAGGCCAAGGTCGAAGCTTTGCGGCGAGAAGCGGCGATGGTGAAGGCCCAAGAACCCGTTGAGGACTTGCAGGTCAATGGACTCCGCCGCCCACTCGATAGCCAGGTCATAGTTGGTGGTGAAAACCCAAGGCGCGGACTGTCCCGGCTGCCGTGCGGAGGTGAGCTTCTGCAACAACTCTCGATGCTGTGACAGCCGTTCCGCCACCCGAGTGGCCTCGGAGTTCTGCCACCACTCGACTTGCAGCAGTGAGGCTCGCACGACCGAACGCTTGATATCGTTGATTGCCTTCTCGAGCTGCCTGGTATCTGCGGGCCACAGGTCGTGCCTCTTCCCGTCGATTAGGGCAATCTGAAGGCTGTCGCCGAGACGCTCGATGTTTGGAAATTGTCGCGTCTCGCGTGCGGCCTCTATGTGCGAGGCGGTCACAAACTCATGGTCGAGAAGAAACTCCGCACTGTCTGGGTGGCTCTGCACGAAGTCTCCCCAGAGGTCTCGCACCGTCATGCCGCCAGCCCCAACGGAAGCGCCTGCGCCAAGAAGAACCGCGACGTTCTCCAGCTGGAGCAGTCTGGCCAAGTGCGCCTTCAGGTCATCTTCGCTAAGGGCCAGCCCGCCTCGATTTGCAATCAAAGTCATACGCGACTACCTCCTCCATTGACAAACGAAGAGTTGCTCAAGCTTTGTCCCGAGCAAGCGCAGACTCGCTCGGTCAAGGGAGGCATCCCCTCAAGGTTGTTCGTTGTTGCAATGCCGCAGAACTTCGTACTGGATGATGATGACGCTCAACATCCTGTCCCCGAAGATACGTCTTCTAAGGGAGAAGACGATGCAAACTAGACTTAAATCGAGCGTTATCACCCTCGCCGTGGCCCTCGCAGGGTGTTCGAGCGTCCAAGTCTATAAAGAAGGCGGGGCCGAGGCGGAGAAGGGCATTCCCTTCTATATCAAGATTCCCGTCCGTACTCAGGAAACGAATCTGGCGGAGCGCCAACTGCATCTGGTGGTTACAGTGTCCCAAGTCCTTCTGCAGCCGGGGGAGGCTCCGAAGGTGTTGATGTCTCAGGATTTCCCTCCGAGTGGTCCCCTGCGGATGGGCGATACGCCGGCGGCCAGGGCGGCCCTGGACAAGTTCTTGGTCAGCATTCCAGAAGGGGCCACGGTCACGTACGAGGACACCAAGGCATTTCTTGCCGACGATAGGATTTACAAGCTTGTGGAGGCGCATCCGCTTCTGAGCCCCACTCCCGGAAACTGCGCGGCCCTGCAAGCGCGGCTGGCTGTCATCTCCAATTCGTGGCAGAACACGATGGTCGTTGGCCCCAAAGTTCACTACCTGACTCCAAAACATCCGCTGTTCGGTACTTCGTCATTTGACTTTGAGTTTGGTGCCGACGGGACACTCACAAAGGCTAGCGGTTCCGTGACCGACGAAACCGCAAAGACGTTGCTCGGGCTGTTCCCGATTACGGCCAAGCTTACGAAGCAGTGGGGCCTGGCCTCAGAAGCCGCAAAGTCGAACGCACTTCTCTCAGCGAAGGTTAGGAAGACGTTGGCAGATTCTGACTCACGGCTTGTCGTGAGGGTTGAAGCCACCACGACCGCGATTACCAAGGTCTACACCCTCAGGTCGCAAAGCGCTGTGCCAACGGCTGCGGCGGAGCAAGCCGTTGCCCCCTTGGGCATCTGCGCTGCACTTAATGGAAATGGCGCCCAGCTAGTCTCCGTGGCCGACGCAGGCGCTCAGAAGGGCGAGAAGTCGGATGACGCTGCCTCGTGGAAGCTGCAAGGAACGGCCACCCCACCGAAGGAGGCTGATAAGTGATGCGCGACTCAAGTGTAAATCGGTGGCACCTCAGTACTCGCCGAGCTGGATGAACGGCGAAGGCAGCGCCAAGTCAGCTATCAACTTCTTGACCTCGGCAGACGGCGAGACCTCCGAGACGACGAACCTGATTGGCTGCACCAGCTTTGCCGGGGCCGACAGATTTGCTGCATGGACAGAAACTTCAAGGCTCCCGGAGTAGGTGCCTGGTTCACGTCGGAACATGAGACCCACAGGGAAGCGCTCAACCGGGCGGGCATGCCTCCATTGCTGGCATCGTAGTGCGAGCGCACCGACGGGGTATCCCTCAGTGCTGGCCTCCCAATAGAACGCGTTGGGGTCCTTGGCGAATGGTGGCCTGAACGGAACATCAAACGTTCTGCTGAGCTGGTTCTGTCTGACGAGAATGTCGGCCGACGAGTCGGTAGCCGGGCGGGCGTCGAAGTTCGGGCCAGTGCGAACACGCTTTGTCTGACCCTTTGGCACCAGAGGAGGACGTGGAAGCCGGAGGACCTCGCTCTTCTCCGAACTAGCGGATTCATCCTCACTCTTCTTGGCTAGCCTTGTGATGGCGAATGGCCCCTTTGCCTCCAGCTCAATCAGCGAGTCCTCGGCGGGCCTCGAACCGACGTTCTCTATCAGGGGCGTGATAGTCGGCCAAGTCAGGCGCTTGTTCAGCTGCTCGTGCACTAGCCCCAAATAGTCCCGGCACCGAGACTTCCATGCCGCGTAGGCCCCTCGATACTTCTCAATCTGTTCGACGGTGGCTGGGGTGAACACCTCTTTTTCGAAGCTGTACGACGAGGTAGAGAAGCCTTCGGTTGATACAACCTTCTCGAAGGCCTCGGCCGGCCCGAACTCCTTTGCCTCAGGGTACTCGGTGAACAGCGCGAGCAGAAGCTCCTCCGTCTCGTCCAAGGACAGAGGGCCGTACATGTCATATCGAACTTCGTGAATCGGACCGGTTGCCCCTTCAACGGAAATCTCGAACCTTGGCTCGCTGTTCTGCAGGAGTTCAATCTGCTTCTTCAACGCCGCCTCGCGCTTGGCGCCCTCGTCTGGCTCCGGCGGTAGCATCCATGCGTCCGGCACCTTCTTGAAGGGCAACTTCACACGCTTGGCGCTGAGCAATGGACCGTTGTCGAAGGTAACCAGAGCGACGAGCGCGTCCGGATTTGATAGGTGGTAGTTCAGCGCCATACCAACGAGTTGGCCATCTCGCGTGTCGTACTTGAGTTCCTTCGCTTTGGCCGGGTCCGGGTCCAGCTCCAAATCAACCGTGACGCGCACGAGTGGTCGCTGCCGCAGCTCTACCCAATCGTCGTCAGTCTCGAGAAGCTCCCCCAAAAGCGATGAAATGGTCCGTGCTCGAGATGCTTGCCGGGAGTTCCCCTTCGCCTTGAACTCATCGATTTCAGCCTGCACCGGGCGAGTGATGAGGATATCGACGTCACCGTGATGGTCGATAAGAGACCAATCGAGTTCTTGTAGCGGCTTGCATTGAAGGAAGAGGTTCGTATCCGGGAACACAACAAGTTTTGATGTCATCGTGAGCGCGGCTGTGGTGAGTCGTCCGAGGAACTAGGCTGGGAGATGCTCATAGCCGCGATGGCTTCGAGCGCCGCAAAGCGCGCCGCTTCAGCGGTAAGGTGCTCGCCTTCTAGGCGTCGACGTAGTGGCGGTTCCAGCTCTGCTGGGGGAACGAGCACGAGCACCGGCACGAAATTTCCGGAGGGCACCTCGTCGGCATCTACGTCGGCGAACCAATCATTCATGAGCGGAGCTTACAGGGCGGCCATGAGGGATAGGCAGCCCGAAGGCCGCGGGACGAGGGCATCTGCTCACTGCTCAATTTTGAGGCAGCGTACCGATTCGCCTTTGCAATCAACGCTCTACGATGCGCCTGCCCAAGCAGCCAACAGAGTTGTCCACAGTTCGTGGGGACTTCGGGGTGCGCTTGGGCAGCTCAAGGGACGGCGCAGGCCGAGAGGGGCCGTTGCGCGACACAGTCCCGGCGCCGAAGATTGGTGCGGCAGCAAGACCGAGGACCATTCGATGACGCGACCTCCACCTCCGCCGCCGGCTGGCTACGAAAGTTGGTTGGACTATGCCGTGGCGACCTTCGATACAAGGTCCGCGGCTCTCGACGCATCGATGTCCGATGACGGTGCCGCTGCATGGTCGCGGGCAGACATGCAGCAAGCCGCCCGGGAAGAGTTGTCTGAGCTGCGCCGGCTGGCCGGCAGGCACAAGTCGGCGGACCGATAGACATCGTCTTTGGGCTGGGGCGGGAGCCGCAGCTGCGCTCAGTGGAGATATGCCGTCTCGACCGGAGCGAACTTGGCCGCCAGCACCAGGCGGGGGCCTTCGAACAACTGACGGGTCACGTTCGCAACTACGACGCTTTTCAACGCCGGTGCCCACCCTTGAAGCGCTAGTAGCCCGAATGCAGCTCGACCTGGCTTGCCGGTCACCAGGTAGATGCGCCCCGATGCGGTGATGACCCGGCGCTCTCGGACCATCACCTCCTTCACCGGGCTGGACACGCGGGTGCGTCCGGTCGCAGGGTTCCAACCCGACAGATGGACGGTTGGGGCGCCAAGTGATGGGATGGAGAGCAGAAACGCTCCCCAGAGCTGCAGCTGAATCAATCCGACCTCGTCACCCTCAACGGGCACAGTTTCTGGCGTCATGGCGGACTCCTTTGATGCGGCACGGTGCCTCCGTGTCCATGGGAAGAGCTTGCGGTGTCGGTGGCTCATGAGTTGAGCCACCCTTGCGACCGCATGGGCGACGATGTGAGATTTGGCAGCAGATACACCTGCTATCGCCGGCGTACACCGCCATACGATGCAGATATTGGGATTGCCCCGGCGGGGGCGCCGAGCTAGAAACGGGGATGGCCCAACACGACCGACCTCCGCTGGATGGTTCCGCCGACGATGGCGAACCCGATGAAGCCGCCTTGGTTTCAGAGGCGTCCGCGGAGGGCGACTGTGGTTCACCGCAGGAGCTTGAGTTCTTCGTCAGCCTAGGAGCCGTGGTCGATGAATGCCTGTCGCAGGAGGTGCTGCTCAAGCGTCTTGGTCGGGAGTTCACGAACGCGAAGATGTACTGGCGCCGTCCGTTCTTCTTGGCTGTCGAGCGACTGACCAGGGGCGGCTCGATGCTCGATGCGACGTTGAAGGTCGCTCGGGACGTCCGCGCAGTCTTCCCCGCGGCTGAGATGGTCGACGTGCGGTCGCTATCAGGGAAGCTGATTCCCGTGCTCGACCAGCTAGCTGTCGACGGCGTGCTGTCCGAGCGGGAGGTTGAGGAGTGCCTGGGCTCCCTCGCTCCGGTGCCGGCAGTGACGGCGGCAGCCACCGAGAGCGCCGTTTGGATTGAGGCTGAGGTTTTTGAAGCCCTCCGTGACCCTGACCACGTCCATCTGCGCGCAAGCGACGGCCGGATTCTTGCCTTCAACCGGCGCACTTCCGTCTGGAACGGATTCCAGGCGGTCGAGGAGGGCCAGCACTTCAACTGCCTAGTGGTGCTGAAGTTCGGCGTCGTTCTTCGCGCTGAGCGGGTGTTGCCCTCCAGCGAAGGTGTGGGGAGCGCGCCATGAAGGTGTGCGCTTGCCGGGTATGCGGCACGGTGCACGAAGCCGCTCCGTCAACGGTTTTGAGCGGTCTGTCCGAAGAGCAGGTCTACGCCCGGACCCACTGCAAGCTGTGCGAGTCGCCTAGCTCGCGTTTCGTAGCCTTGGCGGACGAACCTGACTTGAAGGATGGAGAGCTCGGCTACCCCCTCGCCGTCGTGCCGCAGCTGCAGGGCTGAGAAGCCGCCGCATCGGCTTGCCACGCCCCTTGCTCAACTGGAGTTGGACATGACGACTCATTCATCGATGCTTGCCCACGTTGGCGAGGACCGCGAACATTCCGGGGATGAGCTCGACTTGGTGGTGACCTGCGCGTATGCCGCGGCGGATGGCGAGCTCAGGTGGGGACCTCAGTACAGGATGAGCGCGACTCGAACTCACGAAGAGGGCAAGCTCGACTGGGAGGTCATCGAGTTCAACCCAGACTATCGGCGAGTCGGGCAAGCGTGCCTATCGGCGCGCAGCATCGGCCAGGAGCCGATGATTTGTTTGGCGGCACGAGGCGCCGAGGCCTTGTGGGGACAAACCAGAGATGGAGCATCGTGCGAGCGCCCCACCCATTACGCCCAGGTAGATGTGCGCTACGGCGAGGAGGCGGTGGCGAAGTTCACGGCGAAGCGAGACGGCCGCACCTGGGTGTGCGAGGCCTGGTCGTTCAGAGAGCACTTGCGGCTTGAAGAGCTCCGCGTGATTTCAGGTGCAGACCGGCCCATTGCGCAGGTGGTGCTCCTCATCTTCATGCGGCTGGCCTTCGGCGGTGACACCCTTCCGACATTCCTTCCCGGTTCCCCAACTTTGACGCTGCATCGACCGTGGCAGAAAGTCGAGTCCGTTCCATCGCAGGAGGACCTCGACCGGCTGAGCATCTTCAATCATTGGGGCTCCTAGGCGGTCCCTTACACCTCCAGCCTTCTTCTGAACGAGCAGCATGGAGGCGCTTGCCTAGGCCTGGCGCTCTTCGAGCCAATGCGTGCCTGGCCCGCAGGCGTCGTTGCCAGCCTCTACGATGATTTCCAGCTCGCGGCGGTTCGACTCGTTGTCAGGAAACCAGTTGCCGCCGCTCGTTGCTTCCCCCGCGTCGGTCTCGTGAAGGCCGAACAGCCATGCGACCCGTATTTCCATCACTGCCATCTCCCGGTAGCTCTGCAGGTGGGTGGGGCCCTCCGCAGTCTCCGCTGCACCGCCGCGAAGGTGTTCGACTCTAGTGCGGTGAGCCCGGTAGGCTGAGCGGGTGGGCTACCACGCTAAATCTGCGCTCGACCTATAAAGTCGACTGATGAGGTAGAGGGCGCTGGCATCGAGCCTCATGAGGCATCGAAGCGGGTAACTGCGGAGCAGAAGAGCCTGACGCCTCAGCTTGCTGCCGACGTCACGCCTGTTGAAGGTGGCGGCGGAGCACAGGATACTCAGGCAAGAACGACAAAACTTTGGGGAGGGGAACGATGACTGTACAGGTCGCTGCCGAGCACACCGCTCGGGTAATCCACGTGGAGGCGCAGCCAGACCACCTCGAGTCGCTGGCGCGGGGCAAGCCAATCAGCTCGCTTGCCGAGCTCGTGTGGAACGCGCTTGATGCGGATGCTGACCGCATCAGGATTGGAATCACGGACAACGAAATCGGAAATCCTGCCGTCATCGAAATTTCCGACAACGGAAATGGCATCAGCCTTAGCGAGGCGGAACGCGCGTTTGGGAACTTGGGCGGTTCTTGGAAGAGGGAACAGCGCGTCACCAAGCGGTCGCAGAAGAAGATGCACGGCCGCAACGGAAAGGGTCGATTCAAAGCCTTTGCGCTCGGCCATCAGGCGGAGTGGGACACGGTGTTCATCAATGAGGACGATGCGCCGCAGAACTTCGTCATCAGAGGAAATGGGCATCGCCTCCAGGAGTTTGAGATTGGCGCGATATCGCCTGCCCCAGTGGGGCGCGGACGTGGCACCAATGTGCGTATCACCGGAATTCAGGAACCGTTAGGGGTGCTCTCCCGAGACGGTTCAGCCGCCCGGCAGCTAGCGGAGGAGTTCGCGCTGTATCTGAAGACCTACCCGGCTACGGACATCATCTACCGCGGTGAACGCATCGACCCGAAGATGGTTCAGCTGGCCCATGAAACGCATCAGCTACCTGCGTTCGTGACCGATGAAGGCGTGAAAGTCAGGGCGCAGCTGGATGTCGTTGAGTGGTCCTTCTCAAAAAAGGAGCGTCGAATCTGTCTGTGCGACGCTGATGGCTTCGTTCTTCACGAGGTAGAGGCAGGAATCCGCCCTGGCAGCGAGTTCAACTTCACGGCTTACTTACGGTCCGATTACGTAGCGAAGTTGCACCAGGAGAACGTCCTTTCTATGGACGGGCTGGAGCCTAGCTTGCGGCGCATCGTGGACGACGCACGAGCGGCGTTGCGCGGACACTTCCGGCGCAGGAAGGCAGAGTCCGCATCGGAGCTTGTGAAGCAGTGGAAGGACGAAGGGGTCTATCCGTTTGCTGGAGACGCGACCAGTGCTCTCGAGGCCGCACGTCGAGAAGTCTTCGATATCTGCGCACTCAGTGTGCATCAGTACTTGGACTCGTTCCGTGAGGGTCAGGTCAAGGACCGACAGTTCACCTTGCGGATGTTGAAGACTGCGTTGGACGAAAATCCGGAGGCGTTGAAGCGCATCCTCTCCGAGGTTCTTGGTCTTCCCAAAGAGAAACAGAACGAGCTCGCAGACCTGCTGCAGTACACGACGCTATCGTCAATCATCGAAGCGGGGAAACTGGTGGCGGACCGCCTCCAGTTCTTGGTCGGACTCCAAGAACTTCTGTTCCGTGCCGAGTCCAAGCGCGACTTGCGTGAGCGCACGCAGTTGCATCGAATGCTTGAGAACGAAACCTGGATTTTTGGCGAGGAGTACCTACTCACGAGCAGTGATGAGAATCTGAACACCGTGCTTCGCAAGCACCTCGCCACGCTTCGACCGGAGTTGGCGAAAAAGAAGGGCAAGCGGAAGGCGGTCGTGCGAGATGACGGGACGGAAGGCATCATCGACTTGATGCTGGCCCGCGAAGTGCCGGCGTATGCGCAGACGCGTCGAGAATTTCTGGTCGTAGAACTCAAGCGACCATCTCAGAAGGTCGACCTAGACGTCCATCGTCAAATCTTGGGCTATGCCATGGCAGTGGCCGGCGACGAGCGCTTCGATGCTGAGAACACCTACTGGACGTTCCTCGCGGTGTCGAACGAGATGACGCCGGATGCTCAGCGCACCATTCGCCAGGAGGGAAAGCCATTCGGCTTCTTCCATCACGAGAGGAACATTCGAGTTGGTCTAGCCACCTGGGCTGAAGTTCTCAATGCGTCGCGCGCTCGCCTTGAGCTGTTCCGCACCAAACTCGACTACACCGCGACCAAAGACCAAGGCGTGGCCCTGCTTCATCGAAAGTACGCGCAGTACCTGCCCGAAAGCTTCGGGACCGGTGACGTGGCCGATGGGGCCACGGGCGAATGAGTGGAGTTGCCCGCGTTCGTGGATTGCGGCCGGCCCGAGGGCTTCAAAAGCCAGCATGTGAATCACTGGGAGGAAAGCTATGCCAGTTGTCGGGACAGACGGTGAGAAGGTGCGGGTGTTCTGCTTCGAGATGTACGACATTGGGTCGGACCGATTTGTTCAGTCCAAGCGTTGGGCAACCCTGAAATTCATCGAACGCGTGAACGCTCAACGAATCGGCCATGGAGTAGAGGTTGACGGCAATCAGGTGGATGCGGACGGGCTGACCGAGCCCGGCTTCAGCCCGCTCCCGAACCGGGACGGCTTCCAGCGAGAAGTGCGTAGCAGTCTGCGGAAGTAGCGAGCCAGGAGGGGAGATGCACCCGTCGTTTGTTGACGAGTTCCGCAGCGTCGATGCCGTCATCGATTCCGGCGTAAAGACAGCCGGCGTTGATGCCTTTGCCCTGTCGCTGTTGAAGGTCGAGCGCCAGGCGCGGCGGCTGGTGACGTACTTGGTTTTCCAGTCTCCGTGCTTCGACCGGACCGACGTGCCAGCACTTCGCAAGTTGCTCGCGGAAAATAGGCGGGTCTACTTCAACGGCTTCCTGCACGGATTCGATGCGCTCTACTCACGCCCGCTTGAGCAACTAGTCGGCGCTGAGTTCGGTGTCCTGAGAGCTCGACTGGACGACGCCTCGGAGCATCGCAACAAGCTCTTCCATGGGCAGCTCACGGTGGGGTCCTTGAGCCGCACGGAGTTGTTCGCCTTCGTTGCGGACCTTCGTCGCTGGAGTGAGCTGCTGAGCGACGCGGGTGAATCGGAGATTGGCTACGGCGGCTTCGGCCGTAGCTCCTTCTGCAAGGCCGAAGACCCGGCTCTGACCACTCGCTTGAAGCGCAGTTTTCGAAGCCTCGCCGAGTATGAGAGTTTCATCGCGCAGGTGCTGCAGCGCTGAGCCCTAGAACAGCGCTGAAGCTGCGCGCTGCAGATTCTCGATGGGGCCCAGCCAAAGCGCGCTCATCGAGCGTTCTTGATAAAGAGTTCCCAAAGAAACTCAGCTGCACCCTCTTCTGAGAGCCGCTTCTCGCGACCGCCACCAAACGACATCCCCATCGTCGTCAGGAACTGCGACTGGTCATCTGCGTGGACGTTCAGCAGCTCGTTGAAAGAGCCCTGCCGGGACGACGCGTCGTGCGAGAACGCGATGCCGTTGTCGCGGCCAAAGCCATCCAGGCGAACGGAGCATTCAGCAATCTTCTTGCCGCCGCGGTACAGCAGAGCTGCCATGTGGCGCGAATCAACACGCTCAAATCGCCCCGTGACATCGGGGTTGCGTTCGCCCACCGCCTGAAGCGAGCCGTCAAAGAACTTGCAGATGAACTCGAAGGTAGAGCGGACGAATTCGTCCTTATCCTGCTCGCTGAACTCCTTCTTCAAGCGCAGGTTGCTCGAGCGAGGCAGGGAGTCAAGAAGCCCCGACGATGGTGCCCGTTGGACGGTCGCCGGAGTAGCGAAGGCCTTCGAGGCAGAGCTGGTGGCGCCTGCTGCCTCGACCGCCTTTCGAATCTGCTTTGCGACGTCAGCCATCGCTTCGTCGCGGTCCGGCCAGGCCGTGATGGGCTTGCCGTCCTGTGGGGCAGCCATGAGCTTGCCGAAGGGGGCTCCGTGCCAATCGCAGTGGCGCAGGATGACTGGGATGACGCGGGCCTCCCGCGCTGCGTGGCGCTCCATCGCTCTCTGCATCTCCCGCGAGTAGCAGTACGACGAGCTCAGGAAATCTGCGCTCACGAGAAGAAGAATGACGTCGGCCGAATTGAGCTTGTCGAAGATGGAGTCGTCGACCTCACTTCCCGCGAGGATGCGGCGGTCGTGCCAGGCATCTATTAGCCCCTGGTTCTTCAGTAGGGCCAGATGGGTCTCAAGCTGGTCCCGCAAGGCTTCGTCCTTGTGGCTGTACGAGAAGAAGACGCTGGCCATTTCCTGCCTTCAAGTGTGAGTGGCCCGATTCTCGCGTAGATGAGCGGCCATTGTTCAGACGGCTCAATCCCACCGGTTCCTCCGTCCGTGCGCGTCTAAGGTGGAGCCGCGTGTCGTCCTGGCAACGACGGGCTGGACGCTCGACTGGCAAGTCCTACTGGCGGCGAGAATCCCTTCCAGAATCGTGCGCCGTTTGAGGAGAAATGATGCCGTTGGATTGGTCCCTTGTAACGCCGGAGGCCCTGGATTCGCTGGACGTCGAAGCGCTCTTGACGTCCGCGACCGAGCGAGAGACCTTGGCCTACAGCTCAGTTCTCGCCCCAATGCTTGCCGACGCAGCCCGATGGGAACCAGCTCAATATGCCTGCCTTGCCTACTTGCAGGGCATGCTTCAGATGGTGCTCAGACATGCGAATCCGCAGGAACCCTTCGGGCCGATGTTCGTGCTCGAGGGGCAACGGTCCTGGATTCCAGCAGACATCCCGAAGGATGCGTTACTGCGCATCCATCCATGGGCCGACAAGGTTGCGGACGCAGAATTGCGCGCAAGGGCCCTGGACGTCATCTGGATGCAGGCTAGGCATTTCCCCTCTGCCCAGGGTGCGGTCCGCGCGTATCTCGCGGCATCAAAGCTTTATGCTGAATCTGACGATTGGTTCCAGCGTGAGGCGCGCCTCGAGCGTGCGTTGCGCCTGGCAGCAAGTCTGGGTCGAGGCGGCTCGGCGCTCAAGGACGAGGTTCTCGTCGAGATTCAAACCGTGGTTGACCTGCCGGATGACGGCTCGCCACTCCGGTTCCGCCTCATCGGTCTTCTGCTTGAGTTCGACCATGGAGACGCGGCGGTGCTTGGGAGGCAAGCGTCGGCCATCGGGTCGGCTATGAGCTTGCAAGGCAACCTCTTCCGAGCCAAAGATGCGCACGCCTTGGCTGCAGATTGCTTCAGCAAGGCCGGCGACGGCGTCGCATCCACGACGGAGCATCTCGCCGCAGCCGAAGCGCTGGCCAGCGAGGCGGAAGCAGCCTTTCAGCGACCCATCCAGGGGGCTATTGCTGCAGCGTCCATCATGGGGGACGCCGTCACGGCCTTGCGCCAAGCTGGCGGGAATGCCGCACGCGCAGCCGAGCTGCATGCGCGGATGCTGGAATGGCAGACCCTGTCGCTGGACCAGCTCCAAACAGTCTCCACGCGCATGGATGTGACAGACATCACGCGAAAAGCCATCGACGCAGTGCGTGGAAAGCCCTTCCGCGATGCCGTCATGGCGCTCTGCCATCTTGTGCGGCCCCCTCGAGTGGACTCGCTTAAGACGCAGGTCTCCCGAGACGCGGAAGTCGCCATCGTGGGAAGCATGACCCCATTGAGCGTTATGAACTATCGCGGGCGCACCGTGGCAATCATCCCGCCACTGGAAGTCGGCTGTCAGGACATCAACGCAGAGGGCTTGCGTGGGCGTATGTACCATCACGCCCGTCGAGGACGGGACCTCAATGTATCCGCCGTTCTGCATCCCGCAGTGAGGCGGATATGCGACGAGCATCACCCAACCAGGCATGACATCGCGGAGCTCATCCGCTACAGCCCTGCCATCCCAAGCGGTCAGAGGGAAAGCTTCTTGCGCGCGTTGCTGGCGGGGTTCGATAGCGACATGCTCCTAGTCGCCCACCTCGTGCCACCAAAGTTTGAATCAATGCTGCGCCACGTGATGGAGGGCATGGGCGCCGACACTTCAATTCTCGGCCCGACAGGTCTGCAGCCGGAACGCATATTCAAACCGTTGCTCGAACTCGAACAGGCGAAGATGGCGTTCGGTGAGGATGCGGTCTTCGAGATGCAAGACGTTTTCGTGGACACGTTGGGGGGAAATCTCAGAAACGAGGTCCTGCATGGCTTGATGCCGGACAAGGACCTGTTCGGTACGGAAGTCTTCTACGCGTGGTGGCTTCTGCTGCGCTACTGCGTCCTGTCGACGCTGACCAGTCGCCCTGAAAGTAAGGACCAAGTGCAGCCGGCGGCGCCTATAGCGGACGAGCCTGTGCAAAGCCGCGGTACCTCCGCCTCGGCCTGCGGTCGCGGCGATGAGGCCGACCTCCAGCCGCCTTCGTCGAGCGGAAGCTGACCCCTTTCCGGCCAATTTGGCAGTCAGACTCTCCTGGTGCGCAAGTTGGCGTGGTTATTCGACCTCCAATTGTTCAAGTCAAGGGACGACGGAACAGGCTGGCGGAACGACGGCTCTTCAACTACGAGATTGCCTCAATGGCCTCTAGCAGACGTGTCACCTCGGGACTGCGCATGCGCTCTCTTGGCGCGTCCTGGGAGGTTTCGGGCGGTACCGGCCAGGCCCAGAGCACTTGGGGGTACTCGGTTCTGCGCTTGCGGACCCAAACCTCCTCGCGGCCACCGATGAGAATTCCTCTGTCTTCGATGCGCAAGAGCCTGGCGCTGAATAGCTCCACGAGCGGCTGATAGCTGGCTGGAGCTGCGGGCATGAGCAGGCACACCTGCCTGCCGCGGCCATCGCGACCCTCGTAATGGCTCATGCGAAGCTGCAGGCGCCCGGTCATCGGCTCTCGGCATCGCAGATGCTCGGCGGCCACTCGAACGCCGTGATGGCGAAGGAGCAGGGCTCGGACTAGCATGGTCTTGAAACACTGTATGGACATACAGTATATTCCTGCCGACACCTCGGAAGGAAGAGACATGCTTCTCGACTTGAACGACTCTCAGAGCATCCTGCAGTGGTGGGCGGTCTACCCGTCCCGGCACGGTGCGCTCTTGTCTGATTGGGCTCGCCGGCGGCCCGAACACCGCGCGGCCATCCTGCATGCGCGCCGCCTCATCAACGCTGACCCGGAGAAGCGAGCCCTGCTTCAGCTCGCTCAGCTGGAGACCTCCGTGGTGGGGGCGCAGCGCGACGGGGATGCCGTGCACTCGCATGGGGAGCTGGCGCTCGAACAGGCGGAGCACTGAGATGGGGGCATCCTTCGAAGGTCGACGCCAGCGTGCTGACGACGGTGCGAGTGCTCCTCCAATGCTCGCAAAAGGGAACGGTACGGGAGCCGCGGAGTTGGCCGAACTTGGCGAAGCCTCTCGGCAGCGCTTTTGGCTGGGTCAGGCCGGGCCGCGGACGCTGCAGTTTGAGTTCAGCCTTCGGTACGAGCTTGATGAGCACGATGTGCTTATCGACTTGGCCATGAGTCGATTGGAGCGAGCCGGGTGCGCTGACACACTGCAGGGGGCTGACATCAAGGGACAGCTCGAGCTGCAGTTCGTGCGTGAGGCTGCTTCGGCCGAGCAGGCGTTGGTTAGCGCTACCGAGGCGGTGAAGAAGGCCTTCCCGTCCGCACGCCTCGTAAAAATCATTCCAGCGCCAGATACCCCGACGGCGAGCTACTGAGCAGCAGCGCGGCGCTGATTGAGTGCGACGTCGAAGCGGCCAACGGTAGCAAGGTGCCGAAGCAGCGAGAGTCAGATGAGCAAGTTCAACCGCGAGGCCGAGGACCTGGTGAGGTCCTCTGGCGCCGAAGCCGCGGCGGTCATCGTGGTGAATGGGCTACGAGGCAGCGGCTGCTCGGTCGCAGTCCACCCCTTAAACGACACGCCCGACTACCGCTTGAAGCTAGCCAGCGCGCTGGAGATGCTTGCGGGAATGTTGCGGGCGGAGGCCACGGGAGCGAAGCCCCCGCAAGGCTCGCCAAACTGATGCGGCGGGGACAACCGCCACCAGCGGCCTGCGAGCGTCAGTTCTTGTTGATGAGCAAATCTTCAGCCGTCTTGCCAGAAGCTAGAGCGGCAACGAACCATCCGGGCCGGGTCCCCTTGCCCGTCCAAGTCTTGCCTTCGCCATTGTGATACTTGGGCTCGCCGACGCGCTTCTCCTTGGCGACTGATTTGCGCTTGGAGCCTTTGGCGCGTGTTGGCTTGGCTTGCTCGGCGGCCTTTCCTCCAGCGCCTGCAATTAGAAGGTCCTCAGGCGTCTTGCCTGCTTCAATGGCTGCAACAAACCAGTTTGGACGCTTGCCCACGCCGCTCCAAGTACGGCCGTCCTCAGCCTGGTACTTGGCGACGCCACCGCGCTTGCCCTTGGTCGCAGCCGTTGCCTTCTTCGCAGTTGAGCCGAACAGGTCTGCCGGCGTCAGGTCATAGTGACGGATGGCTTCCTGAATGCGGCTGATAACACCGGCAACTTCCTTGGCGCGAATGGAGTTCGCCTCCTTTTGAAGCTTGTCGATTTGGCTCAGGACCTGTTGCAGCGACTTTGGCATCTAGGGCTCCACTGGTTAGTCGACGCAGGGGAGTGCGCCGTGGTGCGCATTAAAGCAGGAACCAGTGCCGTTTTCGCCCATGCTGCTATCCGAAGGATGAGATTGGGGATAGCGGCGACGGGAGGCCCGCAGACTTTGGCTGGCGGCCTGGGCGCAAAAGCCAAGAGGTTTCAGCGCTTGGTAGGCTCGGTCAGTGCTGCCTCTAGTGCGGGCAGCAAGTCCAGGTGCAGACCTCGGCCGACCTCGCAAAAGACGACGCGACCTTCTCGTTCAATTGTGGACCCGGCAAGGCCGGTCCCGCTCTCACGGTCGTCGAGGACAGCGAACGCTTCGCCGCGGTGGTTGGCGGCAAGCCATCGCTCTATCGCCGCCAGGCGTGTCTCAAAACGGTTCTGAGGAGCATCCCAGTGGACGTGCAGGGCGTCAGCTATTCGGGCCAGTCCGGAGAGCCTGAAGACCTCCGCCATGGCTGCCCGGTTGAACAGTGCCAGCCAAGTGGACGTCACCACGATGCGAGGCCGAGCTCGCTCCATAAGCAAGTTCAGAGCAATCCGGGCCTCTTCTTCGAACAGCTGGTCCCATGGAAAGGGCGCGGCATCGGCCGTGCGGCGGGAGTTGAGCGCCAGGGCAGCCTGGCGGCCTCCGTGATGGTGACTGATGCACAGAACGTCATCGATGTCGAGAAACAGCAGAGGCGCGCACTCTGAGCCCCGCTGGACCTCGTCACCTAGTGCGGGCGTCATGTCGCGCCCATCCGCAGAACAGCCTCAATCCGTTCGACCACAGCCGGGTCTGACAAGCCTCGGCTGCCATCGCACACAACGAGTCGCTTGCGCAGTTCGGTCTCGGCAGGCCATCCGTCGAGGTCGTCTGACACAGCAACCCAGTTCTGCGTCGGATGCAGCGTCAGGTGGTACGAAAGTGATGCGAAGCTGCTGCGAAGCTTACGCACCTCCGACAGGCTGATGAATCGAAGCTTCGGCGGAGTCTCCCCGTCAATGCGGGACTGCAACCAGGGCGGAGCAACTCCGCGAACGCGCTCCAGACCAAGCACTGCCGTTGCGGACGTCCAAAGCACGAACCTAAGGTCCCAGCGGTGCGCTAAGTCCTCAAGGCCTCCGACCCAGCAGAACGGTGGCCTAGCCGGGCCAGCGAGGTCCCAATGAAGGTAGCTCGTGCCAACAGGATGAACGACTCCGTCGGCGTTCAGGAAGCAGGTCGGCGGAAGAGTGGCGACCTCCGGCGCGGGGACAGGCGTTGCGTCTTCGATGCTGAATGGCTTCATGTTCAACCCTCGGTGTGACGTCCAGCGAAGCTTGTAGGAGCAGCGGCTGCGGACTGCCTAAGTGTCGTGGGCATCGACTCTGTTTAGGGCTAAGCCACGCGTGTACACACAGGAACGCCTGTATGCAGCAACTGTTCATGTGCCTACCTTGGTGAGCCTCGCCAGCGCGGAAGACGCGACGAACCCGGGTGGTCTTGCTGCGGCGCGACGTGGAGGCTAAGGTGTACCCATGCCCGACTTCGTCCCTTCTGACGCGCAGCAGAAGCTCATCCGTGAAGCGCAGGAACGAGCGCGTCTGGATGCCGCCATTGGCCATCCTGTTCCAGGCGAACTGATGCGTCGCATGCAGGCTGAGGCGGCCGTCGAAGCAGTCGGCCAGGTGAACCAACCTCAAGCGAGAGCGCCGGGGCGGTCGCTCATCCAACGCGTGAAGGCTTGGCTGCTGGATAGGTGACCGATGGCCATGGGCGAACTTCTGTAACGGCGCCCTGCCTGCGGCCAGCTCAGCCCTTCCTTCTCCTCGCGCGCACTGGTTGTAGTACATAGAGCTCTGCCTTAGGTAGGGCTTCTATAAACAACTCCATCCATGGAGAACTCTGGGCAAAGTCACCCCTAAGGCCGCGAAGAGTCGCTGCCGAGCGTGACTTTCCGGAGTCGAGACTCTGGGCTTTGGCTCCGTGACTGGACCAAAGATGTACTGACATGGCGAAGTTCACTCGCCCCTGTGCACCTCAGTACTGTTCACCGGTGTCGCGCCCCACATCCCGCTTGCGCATGCTCCCATCGGCCGCGGTGTATCTAGCCCCCTCTCCGATGGTCAGGGGTGTAGTCCAAACATTTATCTGAGCGCCCGTCCACGTCAAAGAACTGACAGAAGAACGCAAGAGCGAGCGTCGCAATCCAACTCCGGCATGAACAGTCGCTGTAGTTGTGCAATCGAGCCCGCGTGTGCAGCGCGGATAAATACAAGACTCTATAGATGCAAGCCAGCCAGGCGGAGCGATGAGGCGCGAGTGAGACCAGTCGACGACCGCACTGAAAGCGCCCCATTGCATCGATAGGCCTTCCACTCGGAGTCGATGCCTGTGTACCAACTGTGTGGTTCATGAATCGAATGCGTATCTAGTGAGGAGAGCTGAAGTCGAGCTGGAAGTGCTTGAACCTGGTTGAGAAACGCGAGTCCGATTCCTATCATCCGCTCCGCTGACATTAGTTTGCGGACCTGTTATGACTCTCAATATGGATGGAGATTTGAAATGAATAGTCTTGTCGGAATGAGAAGGTCTTGGAGTCTTGTGCAAATCACTGAGGTGGAGGTTGGCAATGAAGGATAAAAATCTCAAGCCCACCGGCGAGCCGAACGTCGTGGTCAAAGATAGGGCGCTATCGAGTACCCGTCGGGCCGACCAAGCATTGACTCGCTGCGGCATCTCGATAGAACACGCACCGCCCGCCCACCTGGCCTACAAGGGTGATGACGAGAGACTGGCGCGCTCAATCGAGAACAAGCGCTCTTGCCTTGCCCAGCAGACGTCCTGGCCTCCTAAGAAGCGCTCGACCTGAAATCGTTCGGAGGCGGTGAGGACAGAGCCGCGGAGGGAGCCGCCTCGATGCGAGTCGGCGCCTCAGAGATGGCCCAACTTCTCGGCGAGAGAAGGTCGTCGGAGTGGCTTCGTGGTGATGTACACGCGAGAAGCCGTTTTGGCCATCGGTGACGCAGGTATCACTTCCTCAGTTCGGAGGCGTGCACGGTGACGAATGCAAAATTGAACCTAGCTTCGGCCCCACCTGTGGAGTCTGGGGAAACCATCCTGGGATACCTTGGGCGGTGCTCCCTACTGGGCATTGACATCTACAAGGAGGGAGCGCCATGGCTGGTCCCTGGCCATCAGGTTCTGCTTAGCTCCAGCGTGCTTCTGACGAGGTTGGACGCGATGGCCGAGTGGCTCAGTCCCGTGTTCGGCAGCGGCTACGAGATTCTTGCGGGGCACACGATGCTGCCGCTTCATCTTCCGTTCGCCACCGTCGAGAAAGTTCCCGCCGTCCTTGACTTTGCTCTTCAGGGTGGGACCGCCCGAGCATTGCACTCATCCCTCGGATTGAGCCAGAACGGACTGACGGCGAAGGTCCGCCTGAGCCTGTGCACGCAATGCGTTGCGGAGGACGTCGGACGCCTAGGCTTTGCGTACTGGCATCGCGAGCATCAGTGCATCGGCCTGGGCTACTGCGCGACCCACGGATGTCCGCTTGTCTCTGGGTGTGGGGGATGCCATTACTCACAGCAGACCTCAACCAGGATGCGCCTCCCTCAGTTGCGTTGCTGGTGCGGAGAGCCTCACGACTTCACGGTGAACCAGATGTCGGAGGAGGATGGTGAGGTTCTCACTCGGCTGGCAATCAATGCGAAGAGCATTCTTGAAGGCGCACTTGAGGGATGGGATGCGAACAAGATAGGCATCTACTACCAGATGAAGGCCCGCGAGCTCGGCTATGACGCAGGCGTTTACCTTCGAAGCAAAGAGCTAGCGATGGATGCGCTCGTTCCCTACTCCGACCAAGTTCTGAGCCGGTTGAACTCAGCGGGCGGAGCCCGCGGCCCAAAGTGGATGCACCACACGCTAGCGCAGGGCGTGGCCCCGTGCGTCGTTGGCCGAAACCTGCTGATGCTCGACATCTTCGGTGGGAGTTTGCCGGACGATGAGGACCTACGGATGGCCAGGGAGACCTCCGCCACCGGACGTGCAGAAACTCGGGTCTACACGGCTGGGTTCGGGAAGCACTCCATCGAGGAAGACCGGGCGGCAATTGAAGAGCATCTGGAGCGCAACCCTGGCGCCAGCCGTAGCGAACTCAACAGCCTTCTGCATCGAACCGTGGCAAGGGCTCGCTCGCGCGACGCTGACTGGCTCGACCAAGTTTCCCCCAGTCGCCGGCACATCATTCAGCCGCGCAGCGAGGAACAGACGACTGAGGCCCACGGGGCGCTTGATACCCGAACGGCCGCACACATCAGGAAGCGGCATGCTGAGCTCTTGGCCTATGAAGGTGATGCACCGAAGCAGATGACCAAGCAGGTGTTGTTGAGAGGTGTTCCGGTGGCGCAGAACATCACGACCGCAGCGCTGAAAATGCTTCCCTTAACTAGGTTGGCGCTCGAAGAATGTACGGAAACGCGCGAGGCGTTCACGATGCGCCTTGCGACGTCCATCCTCAAGTACGGAGAGGGTGACGCGCGTCAGCGCTACTCAAGTGCAAACCGCCGAGCCAAGTTGGGGCCCGACGTGCTCGACGAGATTGGGAGGGGGCTCGGCCTTCCGGCCCGGAGGCGCAGACGTAGCCGAAAGCCTTCGTAGCTCGCTGCGAAGAGGTCGCCAAGGTTTTGCTGAAGGGCCGCGAGCTTCCTGCGCGCTTCGACCCAATCGAGATGCCGACGGCGGTACGAATAAGCATTGGGCAAATCCACAAGAAACTAGTCTTGTCTCCCTGTTCGGGACGAACAGTCGGTGTAGTTCATTTCCCCCAAAGCTTCATTGAGTCTTGTACTTACAAGACTTTGGTCTCACGACTACGCTGGAGACCTGAATCCACTGGGTCGGATTCCATGGCTCGACTTCAGAAGAATCCGCCAAAACTCCGCGCGCAATCGTGTCACCGATGTCGGGGGCGTCATTCAGTGCGTCTTCCTCTGGCGAGTGAGTCGCGCCGCTTAATCAAGTAAAGAACGCGCTTGCCATCTCGCATTCGTGCATGTCTATCATCCGCCCGCTTCGAGTTAATTGACTGTGTTCCTGCTAATCAATTGGCAGTGACAAAGACATTAAGGAGAGTGCTGATGACTGTTGTGAAAAACGTTATCGATAGTCTTGTCGTAACAAGTCGAGTTATCGCCTCGCGCGCGAGTTCGAACGCGCACGGCCTCGACTGCGCGTGTGCACGCGTGCCAGCAGCAGTACGCGACTTTTCGAACGAACAACTCCCGGTGACAAGCTGCTTCGAGAGCATCAGGACGTCGGAAGTCCAGGTTCCCAAGGGCCGGGTAGACCATGGGTCGATGAGCGCACGGATGGGCCAATCATGAGCGACACCCCTAACACCGAAGCGGGCGCGGAGTCGTCTGCCGACGATTCCCCGTCGACGCAGAAGGTCGCGCGCAGGAAGGGCCAGTACGACCGCATCGACGGGTTCAGGGTCTGGCGGCACTATCGGGAGGAAGTTGACCCGGAGCTGGCAGACAACGAGATGGCCTTGGTGCTGCCAATGCTCGAGGACGACGATGACGTCGAATCAATCCTGTCTGTGTTCCCGGTAGAGCGTGCACCTGACTTCTTCGAGCGCTCTCGTGGGTTGCGCATCGAGTACCTGCAGACGATGGACAAGTTCTACGTCCCGCGCGAGTTCGACATCGATGTCGTACAGGAGATTGTGGCTTTGGCCCGAGAGGGTATGCGCGGACGCCACCCGAAGAACCCCGAAGTCATGAAGGTGATTCTGGCCGCAGCTGACGGGAAAGAGTTGATTGTCAGGCGAACCACCAAGACCGGCGGTGGTGGAGGCTTGGGGATTGTTCTCGTGGGAAGTAGCGGGATAGGGAAGTCATCGCTCATCGAGCGAGTCAAAGAGCTCTTTGGCTATGAACCCCATGTCCACCTATCTGTGAACGGTAAGCCCTGCAGATGGATGCAGCTGACTGCAGTTGTCGTGAAGGTCCAAGAAACGTGGAAGGGGACGCTACTCGAGATACTTGCGGAGATTGACCGTCAGACTGGCCGAGGCGTGATGCGCGGCTTCAACAACAACACGAGCACAGCCAAGCTCGTTCTCGCGGTCAAGCTGGCCCTCTGTGGCCAGTTCGCTCCAATCCTCATCCTCGATGAATTTCAGTGCTTAGGCAGGCTGACGAAGGCGGCGGCAGAAACAATTATGGCCGGCCTCATTGAGATTATGGAGTACGGCGGAATTCCGGTCGTGGTCGTCGGAACAGTGGCTGTCGGTGCTCTCTTTGAGCGCCATGCCATGGAGATGAGCAAGTTCGCCGGCGCCGGACGATTTGACATGCCGCTGATGAACCTCGACGACAAGGACACCGAGGTGCTGATGCAGATGTTCAAAGAGTTCGCTGTGTCAAAGACGCCGGTCGTCTACGCCGATGACTTCAACTACTGGTTCATGGCTCACACCATGGGCGTTCGACGCTTCATGCGGATAACCATGAAGGCAGTTCTCAAGCGACACGCAAAGGACGAGAGCGTCGTTGCCGACAAGACCCTGCTCGAGGCCATCGCAGCAGACGAGATGAAGTCATGGCAGTTGGCGCTGTCCCGCCTTCGCAAGGCCGACCTAGGTTTTGAGGTGTCGTATGCGGAACAAGATGCGTACGAGCACTTCTATTGGATGGCGGACAGGCCCAAGGCGACTCCGGCCGAGGAGGCTGCCCATCTTGAGTGGCTTCAGGAACACCTTGACGACGAAGGGATGCTTACCGCCGAGGAGTACCTGATTTATAAGGCGCGGCTCTCCGCCGATGGCCTCCGTTTCGCAGACAAAGACGAGGCGCAAGCCAAGCGTACGAGGGCCGCAGCGAAGAAGCCGATGACGTCCTATGAGTACGGCAAGAAGAACCAGGCCAAGCGGGAAAAGAAGGCGCAGGACAACATGGACCGGGTCGTCAAGGCCACGACTAAGTTCGACGACCCGACGCCGGCGCCGGACGCAACGGGCGCTCCCGATTGAACAGGATACGACGGCGATGAACCACGTGCCCGTCGTGCCGCTGGAGGCCTTGCCGAGCTACTCCATACGGCTGCAGCGGGTCAACGGCATCACAGCCCGCGGTGCCCGAGCACTGGGGATGGGAAAGACCAGATGGTCGAGTGTCGACTGGACGCTGCCAACTGGACTGCGTGGTTTCGCCTCGCGCTTTGGCGAGCCACTTGGCCGCGCGGACCCCGCCTACTGGGTTTCGTCCCATACGCTGGCACCCTACTTCGGGTCGACGCTCACGGCGGTGCGTCGCGAAGCTTTCCAAGGGCGCCTGCTGGAGACGGACCTCGGACCGCGGCGACCACTCTTGCCCGTCTCAGTCGACGAGTGGCTGGCAGGTCCACCACTCATCTGCCCGGAGTGCGAGGCTCACTTCCAACGGACGCTCGGTCATTCGGTGGTGCTTCGCCAATGGCTGACTCCGTTCGCAACACGTTGCTCTGACCATGGGGAGCCGCTCCAGAGGTGCAGTCATTGGACCCCACTAAGCGCTCGGAAGCTGGCGCACTGTCCGCTCATACCAGGTCGAGAAGAGGGCAGCCTGGAGCTCACAGCTTCTGTCCAGGGCATCCTTGGCGGTGAACGTGACCTGCTGAGCGAGTTGGGGGAGCTTCTTCAGTCTCGCGGATTGGTGACGCCGAAGGGAAGCATCCGCAGGAGGCCGCTGGTCAAGCACCTCGTGCAGTTCAGCCAGGGCCGCTTTGAGCATCCTGAGCTGGATGACCTCCTCAGCACTCAGGCGAAGGCAGAGGCGCTGCTTGCCCCGCTGTGGAACGGGCGCGGGACGCTTCATCCATCGGTCGCAGCAATCCTCATCAGCACACTGGAGGCGCTCGAGCCCACATCCCAGCCGTCGCTGTGGGAGCCTAGGCGAGACATCCGTTCCCCCGAGCTCGACGCCGCTCTGGCCAACGGCCAGCGACCCACTCAGGCCGCGGACTCGTTTGGCATCTCGGTCCAATCGGCCATCCAACGAGCGATGGAGCTTGGAATCCCCGTCGGCCGGCGACCCAAGGTGCTGACCCCGGACCTCACCAACCAGGTCAAATCTCAGCTCAGGACCGGACAGGCGGTCGGCGCCGTGGCCCACTCGACAGGCCTCTCGCAGTCGACGGTCTATCGCATCCTCTCCGCCTCCACTGACCTCAAAGCGGCGTGGACGTCGCGACTGTCTCAGCGTTTCGGCGATGACCTCACCCTCCGTCGTGAACGCTTCGCGGCCTTGGTGCAACGGCATCCGGAGATGGGGGCGAAAGACCTGAGAGGTTTGGCGCCGGCCGACTACGCGTTCCTCTACCGCGTGGACCGAGACTGGCTGAAGGAGCTGCTGCCCGCACCGATGGCACGGGGCAAGAGTAAGCCCCCGCGCTCGCGGGCGCCGCAAGGTGCGGACGACGCTCTGGCCGAGAAAGTGTCGCGTGCCTCGGCACAGGCCAAGAACGCGCCAGCGCCGAAGCAGACCTTGACCGCTGTGATGCACAACGCTGGCCGCACCTTCGCCCACGTGCCAACGGGCGGGATGCCCAAGACAGCCGCAGCGGTCTCGGCGGCCACCGAGTCACTTCACACCTATGTGTTCCGCCGCTTGCTGTGGACTGTTCGACGGCTCCGCCGGGAGGGCCGCTGGGCGCCCGACTGGAAAGTGAAGAAGGAATCCGGGCTGCGCGCAGAAGTCATCGAGGCGGCGGGAGTGCAGGTGTCCGAGGTCGTTGCCCGGGCCGAGGTTCTCATGATGCAGGAGCTGCTCCATGAAGCTTGATTCACCCATCGCTGTGCGGTTGTCCCAGCTCCGTCCCGTGAGGAAGACCGACTCTCTCCTTGGGTACATCTTCGAGTGCACTCACCTGAGCGGCTGGGTGCGGATGAAGGACCTCGCGACCGAGCTTGTCGATAGGCAGGTCATCCAGCCACCCTGGACGGTGCCCACGAACTTGCGCGGAATCTGCGAGAAGCTCGAGCCCGTGTTCGCTTCGGCTGAACAGATTCTCGAAGAGCACACCTGCCTTCCCGCGCACCTGCCGTTCGTGTCCCTTGAATCGAAAGAGATTGTCCTGAGTCATGTGATGGACGGCGAAAAACAGATGGGCGTAGCCAGCCTTCTGGGGCTCGCCGGGCGAGGCATCGAGAGCAAACCGGAGTTCGCGCTCTGCCCTGAATGCCTGAAAGAGGACCAGAAGGAAGGAGCTGGCGCCTGGCGGAGGGAGCACCAGCTTGCCGGCCTTGGATACTGTCCGCACCACGGCTGCCCGCTCCTGGTCGGTTGCGGAAACTGTCACTTTTCGCAGCGAGGTAGTCGGCAGATGCAGCTGCCGCATCTGCGTTGCAAATGCGGCCAGAAGCGAGCCCTGAGCCATTCGGCCGTATCGGAAGACGCTGGAAAGGTGCTGACGCGGATGGCGCAGCTCGGCTTCCAGTTGCTGAACGGTGCCATGAAAGATTGGTCCGCACGGGAGGTGACGGGCTACTACCACCTGAAGGCGAAAGAGTTCGGATATGCCTTCGGTGGACGCTTCAAAACGGTCGCCTTGGTCGAGGAGTTGAGACGCCGCTATTCGCCGGCGGTCCTGCAGCGGCTCAACGCGGACCTGGCGTCCGATAGGAACTGGCTTCCGCTCGTCTTCGGAAAGAACGGAACGTCGCCAGTCCTCGGGCGCAACCTCCTGCTGCTGGACTTTTTTGGTGCGGGCAAGCTCCCAGAACCTGAGCAGCTTCGGCAGAGCAGCCTCTACATGGCGGTCTGGCGCCCAGCCAAGAAGGGTGAAACCCGCGGACAGAAGGAGGCGCCGATGCAGCCTTCCGACAAGCGGCTCATCCTGGAATACATCAAAGCGCATCCGGGGGCGGAGCGTTCTGAACTCCTGCGCGACCTTGGTCGCGTGGTGACGCGCGTGAGAGAGCACGACCCTGAGTGGTATCGAACTGTCTGTCCTTCCAAGGCGGCGGGTCGAGCGGCAAGCACGGAGGAGGAGCGCGCGTCATATCTGCAGATGCTCGACAAGCGGACTGCGGCGCACGTGAAGAAGCGGCTTGCTGACCTGCTATCCGACCGCGGGCGTGACCCCAAGATGATTACCAAGACAGCACTTCTGAAGCGTGCGGTACGAGGCAACGAAATCTCGGAGGAGCTCCTCAAGTCTTTGCCCAAGACTCGCGCCGCCATCGAAGAGGCGGAGGAGACCACTGCGCAGTACAAGGAGCGGTTCGCCCTATCCATCCTCCGGTTGAGCAGAGGCGACCCGCACACGCTGGGCCGAGCGCAGGTTCGTACCGGACTAAGGAGGACACACGTAAACCAGCTCAACGCAAAGGTGCTCGCCGAAGAGGTGGACGCGGCCGGGAGGAAGAGTCTGGAAGGCACCGGCGAAGGCTCCAACGACGGCCCCAACGACGGTCCTAACGCTGGTGCCAAGCTTGACAACGGCGGCCGGCGAAACCAGCGGAGAGGCAGAAAGTGAGCCATCCCGCATCGAGACTGCGCCTCCTGGCGCATGGAATCGCGGAGCTGCCGCCCGACATCAATGGCGAGATAGACGGACCGGAGTACCGCACCATCCTGACCATCAAGGAGCTGCGGGCGAAGCTGAATAATCGCGAAGAATCGCAGTCCGTCTGGTGCGGTCGGAAGCTGTCGCTTGCCTCGGGAGAGGAGGAGCATGCGTTCTGGGTGATGGAGGGCGACTGGAACATCCTGAGCGTCAGAGAGGGCTACTGGTACTCGAACCGAGGGGCAGAAGGGACGGTACTCGCGGGCGAACGGCCAAACAGGGTCAACGTGGCGACGTTGGACTTCGTGACGACCAGGGCACCGACGCCGCCCGACCGACGCCTGAGATATGAGGCACTCTCGTCTAAGCCCATATCGCAGTGGGATAACCCGGCGGTCGTTTTGAAGCACGACAGAGAGCAGGCGTACTGCGCATCGCGCGGCTGGGGCTGGCGCCGGCTGGACCCACCGCCGGAACAGTCGGTAGAGAACCATCGTGCCCTTCGGCGAATGGTCCTCCCTGTCTCCTGGGTCATCGATGACGCGAACGACGACGCGCGCGAACTGGCGACGCAGCTGTACTGCACGTCGAGCACGAAGCCACTCAACCGGCTTCTGGCGATGTTGGGCAAGCGGCTCGGAATCTCCGAGAACGACCAGAACTTCGTATTCGCGGCGGCTTACTACTTGGGGTACCTTGGCCTTGACCACAGCAAGCCCCTCGACCCATATAAGCCCTTGTCGCTCGCGCCTTCGCCACGCTGGAATCGTCCACGCTAGCAGCCATGGACGACGAAAGCCTCGATAAGCTCAACTTCCTTGTGGGCGCCGTCTACGAGAATTCAGTCGGTGGAAGCAAGCTCATGCGGCTCATCTGCGAGGACGTGAAGCGCAAGAAGTTGCTCTTCAAGGTCGTCGCTAAGAAGTGGCGAAGGGACGTTCGAGAAGCCGAGGAGATGGACCTTGAGAACGGGCTTTCGCTGTTGCGCACTGGCTCCATTCGGCAAGTCCCTGACACCATCAGACCTGCTTTCATGAACCTCAGCGACCGGGAGTTAAAGGAGCGCTCGGTGGCGCGGCAAGTCAACGGGAGCTCAGAGGACGAGCAGAAGCGCGCTGCGGACGAAAGTGCAGTGGTTTGGCTCGCCGAGAGAGACAACCTGTACGAGCTGATTGCCGGCTTGGTCACAGCCGATGCCATCGCCGCCACCTACTCGCCGGCAACTGCCCGTGAGGTTCTGCTTGAGCACTGCGTTCTGGTAGGAGTGAATCTGCAGTTCCTGCGGCGCATCCTTCACAAGTTCGCCTGGTTCGGACTGGATAGGAACGCTCTTCTTGAGCTTCGTCCGTCGAAGGGCGCCACGGGCGGAACGCGCTTGTCTGGCAGAACGCGGGGCGCGAAGAGCGATGCGCAGAAGTTGCTGGGGGACCACTACGCGACACGCCCGGTCAACGGGGAAGACATCAAGCGCGTCGAGCTGGTGCTTCGAGCGTCCTACGTCAACAAGTGGCGAAACTTGACGGAGTGCTACGAGGACTTCCAAGTCCTCTACTACACGGAGAACCAGTACGGGTTCTTCCAGAACCGACCGAAGAAGGTGCCAAGCTACGAGCAGTTTCGCTATCACGCACGCAAGCTCATCATCTCGCTAGAGCTCGAGAAGTTGAGAACTCACCATTCCGACAAAGAGGGGGTGTTTGAGTCGAGAGGCGTGAGCTGGGACTTGGCCCCAGAGGCGGGCGACATGTTCGACACGGACGCAACGGAGTTCAATAAGGAACTTATCGATTCTCTTGGCGCGAAGGGTGTCATGGTCAACGTCGGGAAGGCGACCGTCATTCTTGTCATCGACCGAAGAAGCAAGAAGATTGTTGGGTGGCACGTCAACCTTGAACCCGAGAACTGGGCCGAGGGCTATCGCCTTGCTTTCTACTGCGCGTTCACATCGAAAACCGCGCATCTGAAGTACCTCGAAATCGACGAACCGGATGCTTTCCCCGATGAGGAAAACATCGTGTGCCGGGCGATTTACTCCGACGGCGGACCGGCCTCCTCTGCGGCGGCGCGCGATTCATACGACCGGCTGCGCATTGACTTCAAGATGCCAGGCCCGGCGGTGCCTGAAGGCAAGGGCGACGTCGAGGGGAGCATAGGCCAAGCGCAGAAGGACCAGGCGGGTGACCCAGGGGGCTACCAGCGTACCAACCAGACGCATGAGCGCCAGAAGAAGCGACTCGCAAAGCTTCTTGCATCCGAAGATGTGTATCAGCTGGAGCAAAAGCTGGTGCGGTTCATCATTCGGAAGAATGCTGCGCGAAACAGAGAGCATCTCCTCACCGCGGAGATGAAGAGCGCGAAGCACCGCGTGGAGCCCAGCTCGAACGCCATCTTTAGCTGGTCACTTCAGAAGATGGGAGGCGTGCGCCATCGGGTTAGAACCGATGTTGAAGTCTTCACTGAGCTCTTGAACCATGAGACGCGCATCGTCACTGTGGATGGGGTCAACATCGCCGGCAACATATACAACTCGGAGGCAATGAGTCGGAAGCGCAGACGGCTCGGTGACTCCTTCAAGACAAAAATCTACTACACCCCAAGCAGGCCGGAGGTGGCTTACTGGGTCACTGATGAGGGGCAGATGGACGCGCTGCAGCCGAACAAGACCAGTAGGAAACTCAACGGACGCATGACCTTTGAGGAGCTGCAGTTTGCGGCGCAGGTCAATCGGGCCAGGGCCAAGATTGCCGATGAAAAGGCGAGGAAGACAGGAGCAGTGACGCAGGCGATGTTTGAGCTCATGACGGCGCGCCTGCATCGGGTGAACGGAGTTCGAAGGAAGAGGCCCGCCGCGAATCTCAAGGACTTCCGCCAAGTAGCCAATGCCATTGCCAAGTCGCAGCGGCCGATGGACCAGGACCCGATTGCGCTTCTGATGAAGAACCGGAAGGAGGCGCAGAGGAAGGCGCGGGCGGAAGCTGCAGAGGCAGCAGCGTCGGGGGCTGCGGCTGCGGCTGCGGTGGCAGCTCCGGTGGCCGCCGCGCCAGATGTCGCAGCTCCTCTGCCTTCGAATGCTCCGGTGCCCGCTGCAAGTACGCCGGCCGCTACGGTGCCGCCCTCGGGGAAGACGCCGGCCGAAGAGGCGCAGATGTTCGCTGACCTCCTGGCGGCGCAGCACGAGGAGGCCCGCCCTGGGAGGGCTGCTCCTGCCGCAGCAGGGAGAGGGCCGGCCGGCAAGACTGCACCTTCGCCAGCGCCCGCGGCTGGACCAAGACCTGCGGCCTCGCCGTCGCCGTCAGCGCCTGAGATGTCCAAACCTATGAGCGCGGCGGAGCGCTTCCTCCAGCGGTTCGCTGATAGCAAGAAGAAGCCTTGAGGCACTGGAACGAGGTTGCGGCTTGCGGACCGCGGCTTGGCGGCAAAAAAAGGGTGGGCGCGCCGAGTACGGGTCGAAGCCAAGCATGAAGGTCGTGCGCTGATTGCTCTAGTGGCCGTCGGGCCAAGTGAGGCGAACTGGTCTACGACTTCTTTATCTCTTTGGCTTGGAAGGCACCAGGCCCGCCTTTCAGCTTGAGCGAGACCTCCTCTGGTTGCACGGCAGGTGTCTTAGCCGCCTCCACAGCTTCTGCTGTCACGATGCCCAGCCCCACCAGCAACTGTTCCATCTCGTTCGCGACTTGCAGCACGACGTTGGACCGCTGCCATACCGATGAAACCAGTGCGATGCGGTACATCCCCACACCCAGTGACTTCTCGTAGGCAAGCGCCTTCTCGCGATGAATTTTGTTCACGTGGAAGTACCGGGAGTACAGGCCGGCCTTGATGACGTCTTCCGCTTTGACCGCCGGCGTCTGTTCGGGCATGCCCATGGCGCCCCAGAATACAGCGCGGTCCCAGGAGGCCTTCCTCTCCTTCTTCCATGGATGGAGGTGCGGATTCAGCTGGGAGACAAAGTTCAGCAGCTTCAGGAGGTTGACCTCTTCGTCGTTGGCGTAGAACGGCCGGAACCGAAGCGCGAGTCTTTCGAAGAGAGGCTCTGGGAGGTTGGGAAACACAAGCTCCAACTCTGAGCTGACCGACGCATTCAGCAAGTCGACCGTCGAGGCTCCGGGAACTAGCGCCGAACGGGGAAAGACTGGCTTGATGTTCATCTTGTGCCCGTTCGAGATGTCGGGTAGCTCCGCGACAACATGCTTCAACGGCTGAGCCGTCTCCCAAAACAGGGCGAGCGTCGCTCGGTGTTCCTCCGGCTTCGGCAGCTTTAGGTCGTAAGTCATCAAAGGGGAGATGCAGGCTTCACCGCGCTCGAGCGGCAGCTTGCGCGCGACATCTCGCCAGCGTTCTTCGCGTTAGAGAAGGCTGAAAGTCTGCCATGCACGAAGTGCGCTTTCACTGCAGGGTCACCTTCCGGTCCTGACGCGCGAGGCGGCCAGGGCGGGTAAGCGCCCGGTCAGTGGAGACCAGCGATGACTGGTCGCTCGGGAACTTAGGAAAAGTTATAGGACGCTTCAATAATTATTGAGAGCAGTCCTAATTTTCCATGTGATGACGGGACGGGGTCCAGGACGCAACCTTCCGGCGGGCCGATGAGGGCTGGTCGAAGCGTCAAATGACGTACAGCAGCCATGCGCTTGGAGCATTGTCGGCAGAGCGGTTGGTCGCGCTGCCAAGCTCGCCATTTGCGAATTGGGTTGCCCCGGAGTATTAGCCTGCTCGAAGCGAAGCGGATAAATCTCGACAGCATCCAGGAGGCGCGAGTATTGGATGCTTCGCCAGAGCCGGTTTGGATTCCAGAACGGTTTGCTGCCGAGGGGCTGTTCCTGCACCGCGATTGGCCGGAAGGCGTGCAAAATTTCGTCTTGAGGGGGAGGGGGTCTCGCCGGCTGGTCTGCGGCGATGCCTGGGGAAAAATGCTTCTAAATCAGTTGCTTAGCAGCTTTCCTCAGCAGCCATTCGATGTGGAATTTCCACTTCTAATCCACCCCCGCAGTCGTGACTCCAAAAAAATGTCCGTCGGGCTCGAATAAAGTCCGTCGGGCGTTTTTTGCATTGCGGCATTTCATGTGTAGGCGTCCTGGCAAGTCATGTTGATCCGCTGAGCCGTGCCTAGGATGCTCGTATCCATCAAAGACTAGATTGGTACGTACACACTATGGACCAAGCAGCGCCAGGCCGCCGACGGCGAGTTCACAGTGCCGAGTTCAAGGCGAAGGCCGTGCGGGCCTCGCAGCAGCCAGGCGTATCAATGGCAGCCGTGGCAATGGCTCACGGCATCAACGCCAATCTGCTGCGGCGCTGGGTCCATGCAACGGCTCGGCCGCCTACCCACGCAACGGCCGCCAGCGGCAATCCCGTTGGCTTCATCGCGCTGCCGATGCCGGCAGCTTCCGTGCCGCCGGGGGCTAGTGGTGATCCCATCCGCATTGAGGTCCGCCGCGGCACCACCGTCATCGCGGTGACCTGGCCAGTAAGCGCTGCCGACGCGTGCGCAGCTTGGATGCGCGAGCTGCTGCGTTGATCCGCATCGACGCCGTGTGGCACGCGACGACGCCACTGGACATGCGCGCCGGCACTGGGACCGCTCTGGCCCGCGTCGTGCAGGTCTTCGGCGGCGCCAAGCCTCACCATGCTTACGTGTTTGCCAACCGGCGCGCCACGCGCATGAAGATGCCCGTGCATGACGGCATCGGCGTGAGGCTGGCCGCGCGGCGCCTGCACCAGGGCCGCTTAGTGTGGCCTCGCGAGGTCACGCTGGAGCAGATGCCGCTGACGCAGCCGCAGTTGCAAGCCCTGGGGCTTGGCTTGCCGTGGCAGCGCGTGGAGGACGACGGCGCGATCCGGTTGCTGTGACGCAATCGGTGCTCGCTCCGATGCGCGTTGCCCGCGCACGCCCCACACTGCCGTCATGGCAGTGGCTGCGCCCCTCAATGCTCAAGACATCGCCTCGCTGGAAGCTGCGGGGCTCGGGCACATCGGCGCCAAGGTGCGAGCACTCTTGGATCGCCAGACGCACGACCGTCACCAGATCGAGTGGCGCGACGCCATGCTCGAGAAGCTGACCTTCGAGATGGCGCGCTCGGGCCAGCATCCGCGGTCCTTCCTTCGTCACGGCACGGATCGCGCCTGGAAGGGCGGCCTCGTGTGCGACGACTACTCGGGCTACAAGGCGCTGTTCCTCGACCGCGTTATCACCGAGGTGGGCTGCATGGCCCACGCACGCCGCAAGTTCGTTGAGCTGCGCCTGGCCAACAAGAACGCGCTGGCAGCCACCGCCATCGAGCTCATCGGGCAGCTCTAGGGCATCGAGCGGGAATTGAAGGACCTGCCAGCCGAGGTTCGGCTGCGAGAGCGACGAACGCGCGCGGCGCCGGTGGCTCAAGCCCTACACAGGTTGTTGCTGGAGTACCGGCCGAAGGCGCCGGATTGCTCGGAGACCGCCAAGGCCATGGACTACAGCCTGTACCGATGGACGGCGCTCACGCGCTATCCCGGTGACCCGGCCTTGCCCATCGACAAAAATTTCGACGAGCAGCAGATCAGGCCATGGGCCACAGGCCGCAAGAACTGGCTCTTCGCTGGGACGCTGATCGCCGGGCAACGAGCCGCTGCCATCATGAGTTTGATCCAGACGGCAAAGCTCAATGACCGCGATCCCTACGCCTACCTTCATGATCTGTTGAAGCGTCTTCCAACCCAGCGAGCGCGCGACCTCGCTGACCTGCTGCCCTACCGTTGGGCGACCTCAAGCTCGCACTGACCGCATACTGTAGATGAGCGGGTGCACGGAAGATTGGGCTCGCGCTGACATTCGGCGTGGGGCGAAGTCCCTGAAGAACTGCTTGGTCTCGCCGGCTGTAGTGATTTGCAGGGAGTACGAACGATGAATCGGGCAGCGGAATTGGATGCCTACTTTGAAAGAGTCGGCAACGCGCGATATGCCGGCCACTTGCGGAACGAAGTCAACCTGCTTGACCGAACCAATGCCAAGAAGATGTCCGACCTGCTCAGCGAGCATCCAACCATTCAATTGCTTGGTGGCGTTGTATTGGATGATCCTGACACGAGTAACCACCACATCTTCGCCACCAGGTCGCCCGTCGCTGGCCAAGTGCTCTTTCTCAGCCACGATGGCGATACGCGAATCGTGTTCGCGTCCCTCGACGAGTTCGTCGATGCGGCGGAACGCGCCGTCAATGAGGGACGATGGCTAACCGACCTGCATCCCCTTTGCTCACCCTTGACTCCAGACCAGAAGGGCTTGGCTGAGCTGATCAGGCATCTTTGCTTGGGCAACGGAGACGAGGACACCGCGCTCGAATTGATCCCAAGCCTCGACCTAAGCGATGTGGACTTACTTGAGTACCTCGCCGCGGCACCGAACTTCTTCTTAGCGGAGGCAGTTGCAGTCGAGATCGCGAAGCGGCCAAGGAAGGATTTGCTAAGCGTTGCTGAGCTATGTAGCGCTCATCCACACCCTCAGGCAGCAAGTGCCGGTAATGAAGCGGTTCGCGCGATTCGCAAAGGGTTCGTGGCTGGCCCGAACGCCTAGCGCCGGCGCTCGGAACGGGGAGCAATCGGGCGTCACCCTGACTTCCCAGAACGCTTACTTTCATGTCCCTGGACGGCTCCCCCGGTTACGATCCTCGCGCGGGTAGCTGCGCTGTATCCCGTTCGTAGCTGACGGAGGGGGGCCGGAAGCAAGCGACGTTGCGCGTTTAGTAGGTCAGACACCAAAGTCTTGAATTCAGTGTTAGACGACTTGACTGGCGAGCGCGCTGTTCACCGGTGCCCGATTGGCGGCGCCAGAGAAATGAGTGTCTATGTTTTCTTCTGCTTGACGCCGCTATCCCGCGTGGAAACGGCGGCGGACTGACCATCTGCCACGGATCCGACTGAGTTCAAAGTCGTCCCGGTATGCCGAAGCCGTAACTAGTACCGACACATCAGACTGCGCGAGCTCGAAGCCGGCTGGATCGATCCAATGAACTGACTTTTGGCGCTGAACGGGGAGCACGTTGTATCGCTCGAGCGTGCCGCGGGCGCCGCTCAGTTTCACGTCGATGTGCCTGGGCTTCACACTGTCTTCCACGGGTGAAGTTTCTCGGCTGCGCATCCACTGCAAGAAGCGCTGAGGGTCGATCCAGTCTTCAGAGTCCTTGTCTGCAAGGCCCCGGGTCCAGTCGGCAAACTCAGCTTTCAATGCGTCGGCCTCACCTCGCGTTCCAGCAAGGCCTTGCGCCATTGCAAATGCTACGAATGGGTCCAGCGTTCCCCAGCGCAGAAGTTCGCGAGCCCAGAATCCAAACCAGGGTAGCCCGGTGGTGTCGCGCCACTTTTCAAGCGACGGGATGTCGAGCGCGCTGCCTGCTCCATCCGACCATGCTTGCGCCACTACGGCTCCAACCGCGACACCGAGCCTGAACTCAAAGTTGTCCGAGACAAACCGTTGCCAGCCGCGGAGCTCGGCTGGCTTTGGTCCCATCGCGCCCGCTACGCCCATCCACCACCTCAAGGTACCTCGCCAGTCCGCCAGTAGCGTGTTATCCGCGACGGTGCCGCGTCCTCGAAAGCCAAACCCTCTGTCGTTTGCAAGGAGCGCCCCGAGCTGCTCAAAGACCTCGAATCGGTCCTCGGATGTTGCGGTTCCGTACTCTGTTGCATCCTCAAGAACGAGTCGAAGCTTCGGTGCAATCTCTTCAAATCTTCTGCCAACGTGTGGCGAAAAACCGTACTGGTAGAGCCGGCGACGCTCCGCAGCATCGCTGTAGACAGCTTCGGTTAGGCCGCGGCCTCGACGCACAAAGGCCTGCTCGAGGAGCTTCTCTTGGACAGCCGCAACGCTGCTGAAACTGCACTGCCAAAGGCGTACGAGCAAGGCCTCCGTCTCAGCGCGGCTGAGCTCGCTGCCCTTGTCCGTTGCAATCTCTTCGATGGCGCTGAGGATGACGCCATCAAGCTCATCCAAGCTATCTGCAAGTACGGCAGGCGGATCGTCAGAGGTGGTTCCAGCCGCCGCACTGATTTGATGAGGAGCAACGGTCTCAAGCCAGCGCAAGAAGTCATCGCCGCGAATGTCGTAGATCGCGGCAGCTCGCGCTTGGATCAACTGAAGGAGAAACGACAGCGGGCTGGCGACCTGCGCATCCGGTTGCTCATCCTCCTGAAGGGCAGTAAGCAAACGGTTGTAGTCGGCATGGAGGCTGGCCACCTGCTTGGGCTGGGGCGACACCGCTTGGGCGCCTGTACTGGAAGGAGCCATCGGCAGTGCAACAAGGGTCATCCCTTCCATGCCCTGGGTAGCACCGGGCCGCCCAGCTCGGCCCGAGAGATTTCGAAACTCGGCCGTGGATAGTGGCGTGACCTCTTGTTGCCCGTTCCGTCCGGCGTTCGGGTTGAACGTGCGCCGAATGAGTGACGTGACGAAGATCAGGTCGAAGGGAAGGTTCACCCCCTCTGTCAGCGTGGCAGTCGCGATCGTTATCGGGCAGATCCGCTTTTCGATCAGATCGGTCATCAGCCTGCGTAAGCGCTGTGGCATCTGGCCATGGCTGCTTGCGATCCCGCAGTCGAGCAAGGCGACTTCATGTGAATCCGCGCCGCAGTAGTCGACAGATGTTGCGCGTGCCTGATCAAAAAGCGACCGAAGCCGAGCGTCCGATGGAGGAGTGAAACGTCGTACCGCCTTCCAGTCGGGAAGTTCCAGCGCCTTCTTGAATCGGCCCATCGTCACCTCGGGCTGCTGCGCGATTGAAATCAGAACGCGGCGATCCCCATCCGTCAGATGCAGCGCCGTCCATAAAACGTTCACTTCGTTGTAAAAGGCAAGGCTGTTGCGCATATCCGCGGGCAACTTCGGCATCGGCGGAATCTTCAGAGGGATGTACACCTCGTCGCCGCGCGCCCGCACAGCCAACGGGGCTCCGTTCATGAGGCGCAGCGAAATCGTGCCGGACTTGCCCGGCGTGGCTTCGAGCGAGCCGATCAATTGCCGTGTGCTGCGATATTTGGTCCCTATCGGCAGAGCATCACTGCGCCCTTCGATCCATTTGGCGACGGGCGCCGCCGCGCCGCCAGCCACTGCCGTCAGAGCGATGCGAGCAATATCCGGTGCTCGCGCCAGCAACTTGGAAACAAAGGCTTCGAGGCGCAGCGAGCGGCTCTTATGCTGAGCAAAATCTTTACTCGCTTGCTTTGCATCGCCTGGAACGACTTGATGCGCCTCATCGACGATAAGTAGCCGAAGCCTTTTGACCAATAGTGGGCCGATGTAGCGCATCAGAGCGTCGGCCTTTTCCACCGTCGCAATGAGTACTGTGGCCTGCTTGGCGCCGAGCCAGTAATCGGTGATGCCCCAATCCGTGCCACCGTAGAGACCCGTGATGATCAGGTCCCGTCCTAGCTCGCTTGTCAGCTTAGCCTCCACCTCCCCAGCCAGAGCGCGTGAGGGCACAAGGTACAGCGCTAGAGGTGCGATCTCGGAGTCGGCTGGAAGCAGCAGTTCCTTAATTAAGGCGAGATTGGCAACCAGCGTCTTTCCAGACCCCGTCGGCGTGCAAAGCGCGAAGGCCGAAGAGTCGAGCAGCCGATCGAGTCCCCGAATCTGGGACGTCCACAGGATGCCGCGCCCTCTGGAGAATTGATCGCGCGCGAATCGGGTGAGGCGAGGTCCTCGATCTGAGTTGAGCGCTGCGAGCTGTCTGAGCGGCTTGTAGATGCTGGTTGCTGCGTATCGATCGGCGACGGCTCGAAGCAAGGTGACTAGGAGCGCAATGTCATCGCTGAACGACCGGGTTGCCATGTTGTCCAAGGCCCGTAGTTTCTGCAGGCCGCTTTGCAGACGCGATTCGTCACCCTTGCGGAGCGAAGCAGCCACGAGCCCGATACATCGAACGAGCTCGCTGGTAAAGAACCACTCGATTCCCTCGTTCCGCTGATCCAGGAGCAGTTTCGCCGACGCGTCGCGCTCCGTCAGTTCGGGATTCAGTTCCCAGAATCCCATGGCCTCGTGAATCACAGCGTCGAAGTCCGCTTTCAGAAAGCTCGCATATAACCGCGTACCAGGATCAGGCTCGCGCAGCTGGCTGAGCAACCCACTCGCCATCGCAGGCAGGCCTCCCAGCTGAAACGCTGCGGCGGCGAATAGTTCGATCGGGGTGATTTGCCTTAGCGAGTCGCCCGCGCGCGTGAGCCACTCGAGTACATCCGCTGCTCGTCGGTAGCAATCTTGACCCTCGGCCGAATCGAGCCCTTTCAAGTCCTCAAACATTCCAGCGACGTGTATCAGCCTTCTGGCATCGACGAGCAGGTTCCGAGAATCTTCTTCGGTCCATTGGATCGGTGGCACTTGCCAGCTGACTTGGAGCCCGCGGACGAAGGCCCGTGCTTGGCTTGCTTGCAAGCGGTTCTCGAAGGCCAACTCACGATGGATCTGTTCCGCTAGCTTCAAGCGATCTGCATCGTTGGTCGCCACTTACGCCCCCTTTTCCCAAAGTGACTCGTAGACCGTATTGATCAGCTTCTCGCCTTCCGTCAAGAACAGCTCGACGACCTGCAGGTCGTGAGAGGCGGCGTACTCGCTTGGCGCTTTGTCAGTCGCCACCCAGCCGGCCCCCTGGACTCTCTTCGGCGTGTTGTTGCCTGAGATCAGGACGAGATTCGTCCGCGGCAAGGGGAGGGGATTCTTCAGCACCAAAGCCTTGTCCAGGGACAAGATCGCTGCCGACCAGCCAGCAGGATCGCGATCCTTTAGCAATCGCTGAAGCTGCCTCAACCCGTGGGGCATTTTGGAATCCTTATTGAGCTGGCTCCAGATGCCATCATTGGCTCGAACTGTGGTGCCTTTCAACTTACCTCCCAGGAGCAAGTTGTCTGCCGTCCCTTTGGTTAGGTTCCCTCGCCACTTGGCTTCGCCAGCCAGATAGCGAACGACGTCACCGCCCTGATCCACGCTGATGGCGATGAAGTCCGATCCGAATCTGCCAAAGACAGCGCGTGCAAGAGACGGATCGCGTGCTAAGGCGAAAAGATAGCGCTCGACGTCCTCATGGTGCCGAAACAAGAAGATTGGCACCTTCCAGTCATGGCTGCCAATGAAGTCGTAGTGCTCGGTCAGCAGTCCCGCCATTACTTCGCCGAAGAGCCCTCGTCGGGCCACTTCTGGCAGGCAGCGCGGGTACTCTGCATGAGAGCCTGGCGCACTCGCCTCTGGGTGTAGATCCATCCCGATCAGCTCGTGAAAATGCCCTCGCGCATCCGCATGCGCAGATTCAAAATAGGGTCGGAGCTCTTTGACCAGATCAGCATCGCTGGCGCCCACCTGCTCCAGAAGCAGGTGGCCGTAGGCGCCCTTTTGACACGAGGTTTTTTTCAACCACTTGTCGAGCGCGGCACCGGGCGCTTTGCACGTATGCATATCAATCACCTCCCTGCGTGCCTCTTAGGCGCGTCGACTTTCATGTGTGGTGATGGTAACCACACATGCGCTGGGTTACGGAGGAAGAGCGTCGGCATCGGCCGTACTAGATCGCGTCCTCCATGAACCCTCGGTGGCCACCCAAACTCCCCCACTGAATCGCCCCGGCATTCACGGAGGCCATTTGGTTTAAGTCAGACGTTCGCGGCCTGACCAGCGTGTTGTCGATGGTAGTTAGCTTCGAACTCGGCCGGCGAGATGTAGCCCAGCGGCTCCATCAATCGAAGGAGGTTGAACCAAGCCAACCATTGCAGAGTTGCCAGTTCCGCCGCCTGCTTGTTTTTCCACGGCCGCGCCGGTGGATCACCTCGCCTTGTAGAGGCCGTTGATGTTCTCGGCCAGGGCGTTGTCATCGGCATAACGCCTGAGAACTCCTCAAATCGGAACAGCGTCTGCCAAACGAGGATGACCTGACCGCCCGACGGTCGGCCCGCTCAGCGCGAGCTTCGGGCCAGGTCCGTGATCAGCAGCGGGTTGCTTGCCGCGAGTTCGGCAGCGATCTGGCGCGCCGTGCGGCGACGGGCCTTCAGGTCCTCTACTTCGGCGGAGGTGATGCCGACCATCTGAAGGAAATCGACGCGTCCATGCGGCGTGTCAATCGAGCCGAGTTCCGGATCGGTGACGAAGAGCAAGCCGACGATGTCAGTGTCGGCGCCACTTTCGATCGGGCCGTTGGCCGGGATCCAATGTCCGTCGGCGAAAACGTTGTGTGAACTGAAGACGTAGCGCGCCAGGTTCTGCTGCAGATTGATCGGCCAGATCAGATTCTCGATGTCCTGACCGGTGTCGCGCAGGCGGAAGGTCAGTTCAAAGCCGTAGCCGCTGACGTCGTCGCCAACCCTGTCCTCCTCGTCATACAGCGCGCTGAAACCGTAGGTGCAGAAGTGGAAGTGCGGCACGCCGCCGGCCTGGCTTCGATAGACGCTCACGCCATCGATCGGATCGTCGCCGCCAAGGCTGTACTTGATGACCGTGCCCCAGTGCTGTGGCACCTGATCCCCATACACACGAACGAGGTGTTCTTCGATGGCCTGCCAACCAGGAGCAGCTTCTTCGCTGCCGCCAAAGCGGGCCTTGTGATCGTCCAGGGTCATGCCCTTCCTCCTTGTTTGAATGACGATTCTAGAAGCCGGACGATTCGCGATGCGATGGGCCAGTGACCGTGTGCAGTGCGCACCAGGACAAGGGTTTCATCGACAAGTCCGGAGTGCCTCGATTTCGGATAGCACGCCTCGATGGCCTCATTTGGCACGGCCGATATCTCCTCGAGACAATGCGCCGCATGCCTGCAGCGATGCCGCTGGCGGCCCCTGACCTCAGTACTGAAGCAACGTCAATGAAGATTCTGAAGGCCGCACGGCGTCCATCCTCGCCCCCCTACCGCGTCTATGCGGTTCTCTGCGCCGTCCTTGGATCCATTCCTCTGCTGATCCTTGTCGTCCTCGTCAGCACGGCGCTTGAGAATCAGGCGATTCGACGGGCCTACGTGGAGAGCGCCATTCGCAGCACGGCCACCGTCGAGCGATTCGACTCGAAGCTGGTTCATTACGGCACGAATGCCGTGACGCACTATCCGATGGTCGTCCGTTACCAGGATGGCGAGCGCGTGGTCGTGACGCAGGTTCGAAATCTCTACGATGTTGCTCCAGCGGATCAGCCGCAATGGATCGGTCGGGAGGTGCGCTTGCTTCGGCTCGCGAAGCGGCCGGGATCCGAGATTCTGGAAGAGAACGTTGACTTGCTGCCTCGTCCGCAAGAAATGCTGCAGTGGGCACTTCTGCCGCTTCTGATGCTGGGCCTGTGCATCTACCTGGCGGTGTCACTTTGGCGAAAGAAGGTCACGGTCTGATCGTCGCGAGGGTGGCCACACCGGGTACCTGAGCCATTGCAGCTTGGCGGCCATATACGACGAGATGCGGCCGCACTGCGGCATGGAGGCGAGGCGCTGCCGCGTCTCTTCATTCCCGAAGCCTGAGGCCCCCGACGTCCAGCACCCTCCGCATCAACTCAGCCCCGCCCGCTCACCCGCCCCCAACCCCCCAAAGCCGATACGCCCAAAACGCCGGCTCCGTCCTCACGCGTCGAACGAGCGCCCCAGGCGTGAACCCAGTGATCCGGCGCGCGTGGCGAATCATGTGAGACTGGTCCGCGTAGCCCGCTGATGCAGCGATGTCCGGCCAATCGATGTCGTCCTGCTCGTCCCCCTGCGCGAGTGCTTCAAAGAACGCACGCTCAGCGCGGCCCAAAGCGAAAAGCTCTCGGTGGGGCAGTCCCAACCATTGCTTGAAGCGACGCTCAAACTGGCGCGCGCTTCTTCCCGTGCCGCTCAAGGCCGCGCGCCGGGCGAGGTCCTCGCACCAGTCCTGGATGCGTTCTCGACGCGTCACTGACTGGGTCTGCTCCTCGCGCCATCGGGGGCGCAGGAACTGCTCGATGAGCGCCATCCGCAGCGAATCGTCCGGCGCCTCCAGCACCCGCTGCAGGAAGTCATGCCACGACGCGGGCAGCACCTCGTGGGCGTCCGCCCAGGTGTCCAGCCACGGGCCCGCCTCGATGCCCGTCAGCCGTCGCCATGCTTCAGGCCTGAAGTTCAGCATCAGGCCGTGACAGGGTGGTTCGCACCACGTGGTCACGGGCCGTCGTTGCGGGCCGTTGAACGTGATGCGGGGCAGGGCGCGTCGGCCCTGTGATGGGGCCCGTTCGCCGCCCACGTCGCACCATTCCCCCATCCCCTTCAGCCACCAGGAAACCGTGCAATAGGGGGAGGCCGGGTAATGGTTGTAGAAGTCAGCGTCGGCCTGGCGCGAGCTGCCATGGTTTTGTCGGGACATCGCCGCCACGACGCAACCGGAGAGCTCGTAGCTGGGCAACCAAAGCTGGCCATCGCTGGCAGGAAGAGGGGTGGGGCGGAGCTGCATACGGACGGATCGTAGGCCGAGGCGTGAGCACATCGGACATGTCGTTTCCGTTCTATCCCGAGGGCGCGCGGCGGCGCAGCATGCTCACCATGATTTCCTCGACCTTGATCCCGGTTTGTGAAGACGTCTGGCAAGTGCGGCAGGCGCTGGTGGTGAATGGCGTCCCGGCACATACGCGAATGACGGTGATCCGTTTGGCGAGTGGCCAGCTCTGGGTGCACTCGCCAGTGGCCCTTGACGCCGCGCTGGTCACCGAGTTGCGCCAACTGGGCACGGTGGCGGCCGTCGTCGCCCCCAATTGTGCGCACCATCTGTTTGCGGGCGCCTTCATGCAGGCCTTTCCGCAAGCGACCTTGTACCTGGCGCCCGGGCTGTCCCGAAAGCGACCGGACCTCCGCGGACAGCCCTTGCCGGACGAGCCCGGCATCTGGCAGCCTGATCTGTCGTATCACTGGTGGCGGGGCATGCCGCTGATCAATGAGACGGTCTGGTTTCATGCCCGCAGCGGTACGCTGATCCTCACCGATGTGTGCCAATGGTGGCAGGGTGACAGATTGCCGTGGCAAGCCGCTTTATGGGCCAGGCTGACGCGCGTGCGGCGGCGCCTGGGCGTGCCGCTTCACGTCCGTGCTCTGGTGCGTGACGCCGACGCCGCAGCAGCCAGCGCGCGACAGATCCTGGACTGGCCGATTCGGCGCATCAGCGTGGCGCACGATGGGCTCATTGAGGTGCGCGCCCATGAGCAATTGGCCATCGCGTTGGAGCCATTGCTGCGGCGAGGGCGATGAGCCACACACGCTGCCGGCATGGACAGCCGCCGCCAGTCAGACGCGGTCTCGATGGCAGGCCCTTATCGCCGCTTCTCCTGCGCACGCCGACTGCCCGCCCTCTGAATGGCCTTCCATTTCCCGCGCTGCGCTACGCGGTCCAAGGCAGTCATTTCGCCTCTGCCGGCGTCGCGCAGAAGCTTCTGATAGTTGGCCAGGCGGTCCGGGTCGACATGGGTCCGCACCGCGCAACCGGGCTCGCCCTCATGCCGGCAATCGCGAAAGCGACACTGTTGCCCGAGTGATTGCACGTCCTCGAAGGATGCGGCAAGGCTGCGAGCGTCCGCGTCTGCGCGGAAGGTTCGAAGCCCCGGCGTATCGATGATGCAGCCGCCCGACGGGCAACGATGCAGCGAGCGCGCCGTGGTCGTGTGACGGCCCCGACCATCGCCGCTTCGCACCCCGCCGGTGGCCTGGTCCGCGCCGCTCAAGGTGTTGATCAGTGTGGACTTTCCGGCTCCGGATGATCCCAGCACGACCAGCGTGGCGCCGCCATGCACCCAGGGGCCGAGGTGGGTACGGCATTCCGCCGACAACGCATTCACCGCCAGCACCGGGACGGTCGCAGGCAGCCGCGCATACATCTCGGCGATGCGCGCGTCTGCATCCGGCGCGATGTCTCGCTTGGTCAGGACGACGACCGGCGCGACGTCACTGGCGCGGACCATGGCCATGTAGCGCTCCATGCGGCGCGCATTGAAGTCCGTGTCCAGCCCCATGACCAGAAGCGCGGTGTCCACGTTGCTGGCGAGCGGCTGTCGTCGTCCGTCGCCGGCACGACGGGCGATCTCGGTCGAGGGTGGCACGCGGTGGACGATCCAGGCCTGGTGGTACTCGTCCAATTGCATGGCAATCCAGTCGCCGATGGTGAGCGTCTGATGGGCGGCGGTCAGCGGTTGGAGGAGTCCCGGGCCGATTCGAGCCGAGTGCTCGACGACGCCATCGTGTAGGACGAAGCGGTCGCGCTGAGTCTCGATGATTCTGGCCAAGCGCAGGTGCGGTGCTGAAAGAGCGAGTCGCGATGCGCGATGGGTGATGGCCGGGGTCAGGCCGAGTGCCTGCAGCGGCTCGAAGTGGATGTCGATCATGGAAGTCCATTGATGTCGGCCGTCGCCCGATGAAGGGGCGAACGCGTCCATGCGCGACGGCGCATGGGCAGAAGGTTGGGCTGTCGGCCGCGGTGGTCGCGGCGATCAATGGACTCGCAGAATTCGCTGGGTCAGGAGCGCGGGACGCTCACACGGCCGGACAAGAGAAGGGCGACACGATGTGCTGGGGTCATGGCGTTCTCCTGTGAGGCAAATTGGAAGTGGGCAGTCTGCCGGGATGGACGACGGGCGTCAATCTCGGAGGGACACGATCACCCGCCGGAGTCTCAGCCCGACCATGTCGATCGGGCGGCCATTCGTCGACGGGCATGGCCGACCGTTCTCGGTTGCGGAATGCCGTCGAGGCGTGGCCTCACCGCTGCGCGTCAACCGGCGCAAACAACTCCGCCGCCCAATCCGCGAATGCGCGCACCTTGGCGTGCAGATGCCGACTGGCCGGATAGACCAGCTGGATGCGGTGATCCGGCCTCGTCCACTCTGGCAACACTGGCTTGAGCGTGCCGTGCGCGAAATGCCATTCCGCCATGAACCGGAATGTCTGCCCGATACCAGCGCCCGCCACCAGCGCATTCAAATGAGCCGTGCTTTCATTCACCGCGACCGCCGCAGTGACGGGCACGCTGATTTGCTCGTCGTCGCGACAGAACATCATCGGCACGTGGCGTCCCGAGAGTGACGAGAAGTAGCCCACCAGCTGATGACGCGGTGGGGCTTCGGAAGCCAGCAGGTCCTGGGGATGGTCCGGTTCGCCCCGCCGCTTCAGGTAGCTTGGCGACGCGCAAGTCACCCATTCCAGATCGGCCAGGCGCCGCGCAACGAAGCTCGTGTCGGGCAGGTCCCCTCCGCGAATGGCGCAATCCACGCCCTCACCGATCAGGTCAATGGGCCGGTCGCTGACGCCCAGGTCCAGGTGCAGCTCCGGAAACGCATCCTGGAAGGCGGGCAGGGCAGGGATCAGCAGCAGGTTGGCCAGCGCCGAGCCCACGTCGACACGCAACCGACCTCGCGGTTGCGCGCGGGCGCTGCTCATGCCTTCGTCCATGTCGTCCAGCTCCGCGATCAGCCTGACGGCTCGCTCGTAATAGGCCGCGCCCTCGGGGGTGACGCTCACCCGTCGGGTCGTCCGATGCAGCAGTCGAACGCGCAAGTGGCGTTCCAGGTCTTGCACCAGTTTCGTGGCAGTCGCACGCGGTATGCCCATGGCATCGGCCGCGCGGGAAAACCCGCCCGACTCGGCAATGCGGACGAACACGCGCAGAGCAAGCAGTTGATCCATGGCAGACGGAGGGATGAGGAGCGCTCAATTATCCATGGCCATGAATTGAGATAACGAATGGCGGCGGTTTATTCATCGGTGGCATCTAAATACAGTCAGCGACATCGACCCACCCACAGGAGTTCCTCATGAACCCGCATTCTTTGAACGGCAAGATCGCTCTCGTCACCGGCGGCACGCAAGGCATCGGCCTTGCAGCGGCCAAAGCCTTCGCCGAGGCCGGCGCGCTGGTCTACCTGACCGGACGTCGCCAAGCGGAGCTCGATCGCGCGGTGGCGGAGATCGGTGAGCGCGCCATTGGCGTGCGTGCCGACTCCAGCCAGCTCGACGACCTTGATCGTCTCTATGAACAGATTCGTGCCGAACGCGGTCAGCTCGACGTGCTCTACGCCAATGCCGGCGGCGGCTCGATGCTGCCGCTCGGCGCCATCACGGAAGCGCATGTGGACGAGACGTTCGGCCGCAACGTCAAGGGCGTGATCTTCACCGTGCAGAAGGCCCTGCCGCTGATGAAGCGCGGTGCCTCCATCATCCTGGCCGGATCGATCACCAGCATCCAGGGCACGGCCGCGTTCAGCGTCTACAGCGCCTCCAAAGCTGCCGTTCGCAATCTGGCGCGCAGCTGGGTGCTGGACCTCAAAGAGCAGGGCATCCGAGTGAACACGCTGTCGCCCGGTCCGATCCGGACGCCGGGCCTGGTGGAGCTGGCGGGCAACGATCCCGTCGCGCAGCAAGGTCTGGTGGACTACATGACCGCTCAGATTCCGAGCGGCCGAATCGGTCAGCCGCTGGACGTGGCACAAGCCGCCCTCTTCCTCGCATCCGATGCGTCGACATTCATCAACGGCATCGAGCTCTACGTGGACGGCGGCATGGCGCAGGTGTGATCGCCCGGGGCGGCGCCCGTTACGCCGCCCATTCCGCTGCCCATCCGCAGCGTGTTCAGCCCGACGGCCCTTCCAGCTCGCCGTCGACACGCCGCCCCCGCTGCGCCAACAACCGCTTCCTCACCGCATAGATGTTGTTCCGCAGCGCATACAGCTCTTCCGCATACGACAGCGGCACCGCGATGCGATGCGTGACCCGATCCAGCTCATCCAGCTCGTCGAGCAGGGCCTCGCGCTCGCCGGTGCCGGTCTCAAGCTTCGCTTCCACTTCCCGCAGTCGCGCATACCAGCGGAACACGCGCGAGCGCACGCGGAAGGTGTAGAGCGGCGGCACCACGCGGGACAACGGCAGCATCAGCACCAGCAGGCCGCCGACCACCAGCCACATCCGCTCCAGCAGATTGCCTGCCCAGAAGGGCAGGTACCTCGCCCAGCCGGGCGGCGTGCCATTGATGGCGCGGTCGCCTTCAGCGCTGACGGGCAGCTCGCTCGTGCGGGTGTTGGGGAAGTCGCGTGCACCGTTGAACCAGCCGGCCTGGCTGTGCTGGCCCAAGGCCGCCTGTGCAAACAGCTGCCGCAGCGCCGGATGCGTCTGTTCACGCGCGAGCAGGGCGGTGGTGGTCGCCAACAGCGGCACATCATGACGCGGCAGATCCGACGCCAGATCCACCACGCCGCGCGGCAGCGTGACCATGGACAGGAAGGGCAGATGGCGCGAATACGCTTCGTTCTGCTCGAAGGCCATCAGCGCCATCGCCGGATCACGCAACAGCGTTCGGATCAGACTCGACTGCGGCGCCGAGATCAACACCGCCGCGTCGATCCGGCCTTCGCGCAGCGCAGCGCCGGCGGCATCGGGCGGCAGGTTGGACAGCTGCAGATCGGTCGGCTTCAGCCCATTCAAGGTCAGCAGCTTCTCGACGATCTGCGGCACGCCGCTGCCGTCCTGATCGACGCTGACCCGCAATCCGCGCAATTGGCCCAGCCGTTGCAGCTCGCCGCCCGTCTGGCGTCGCGCGATGGGGAGGTCTCGGCGGTAGAAGATCCAGATCGGCTCATAGAACAGGCTGCCCAGCGAGACGATGCCGCTCTCCGTGTCCGCCACCGGATCGGCCATGCCGCCGCGCACGAATCCGACATCGGCGGTGCCGGCGCGCAGATGCCCCAGATCGTCCTGAGCGCCTTCACTGGCGATCAGCTCGACCCGGATGCCTTCGCGCGCCAGCGCTCTCGCATAGCCCTCGCCGAAGTTGGCATAGGCGCTGCCGGACGGTCCGGTGGCTAACCGCACCTGACGCGGTGGCTGCGGATCCAGCCACCAATACGCCGCCACCAGCAGACCACCGCCCAACAGCAGCAGCGGGCCCATCGACACCAGCATGTCGCGCACGGTCTGCAGCACCAGACGCAGCGTGCGGGTGGCGTGCCATTGTTGAATCGGCGTCATGCCTGACCTGCCTGAATCTGAACCCGTGGCCGCGAAGAGGCGCGTCGACCGCCAGCGCGCGCGGAAGCCTCGGTGATGAGCAGGAGCGTGAGCGGAAGTCGGAAGCGTCGCATGGACCCGGTGTGCCGATAGGAAGACCGGGCCATCGTATGCGAGCCGCCGGCAGCCCCAGCGCTCAACGCACCAGCGCGCCCGTCATCCATCCCTGGGCCTGCCACGGATTGGCCGCATCGGCCCGCGCTGCATCCCACGGCACATCGTCCACCGCCACGCCCGAGCGCACCAGCGATTGCTTCACGCGCAGGAAGACCTCGCGGTCCGCGCCAGACGAGAACGGGTGGGCGCGAAAGGCCGCGGCGGCGCCGTCCACATCGCCCAAGGCCAGGCGGGCCGCCAGCGCCCACCGTCCGGCCATGCCGCTCTCGGCGTATCCAGGCGCCTCGGCCGATCGGGCCAGACCTTGCAGCACCAGACGATGATTCAGCGCGGGCAGGGCGAAACGCTCCATCAGGTCGATCAGCGTGGACGCCAGCACCGAGGCCGGCACCGTGCGGGCCCGCTGCAAGCGGCCGTCCGGGCGCCAGTGAAGGCCATCGGGCAGCGGACACTGGCGCGCGCCGTTCAGCTCCGACAGCCGAAGCATGCAGGCCACGTGAATCGCATGATCCGGCACGCGCCAGGCCGACGAGTCCCGCGCCCGGCTTCCCCGAAGGTGCGCCAGCAGGTCGACCAGCGCCGGGATCTTCACCGTCGTGTGCATCCAGCAGGTCCGGAAGCCGTAGGCCGTCCCGACCGTGATCGCCTCCAGCCGTGGCAGCAGGTCATCGTCCGAGCGACGGTGGAACACCTGCTCGGTCCGAACGAAGCCGTGAGGCAGGAGGGCGGCGGCGATGGGCTCCAGCAGGTCGTCGATGTGTGGGATGGCGTTGTGGCGACGGCTCGGCATGGCCGCGATTCTCATCGCTGGAGCACCGGGCGCGAAGCTGTGGACAACTTGGCGGCGCGCGGAGGTGAGGCGTGCGAATAACGACACGGATCGCGGTCATCCGGCGGGCTGACGGCGATCGACCGACCAGCGCCTCGTTTTGAGGCAGAGTGATCCCAGACCTTTGAAATCAATCGGTTAGCGCGACCCTGCCCAGGCAGCCAACAGAGTTGTCCACAGAGGCTGGGGACGAATTCACGACCTTTCCATCCACAGCCTGCCGCCGCTTCCCCGAACCCGATCGTCTGTTTTCACTACGGGCCGATCTCACTACACTCGCGCCCCATGCGCCGTTGGCTCGTCCTCTTCTTGCTGGTCCTGCTGCCGCTCCAGTTCACCTGGAGCGCGGCGGCGGCCTATTGCGAGCATGAGAGCGAGCATGAGAGCACCCGCCAGGCCCAGCACTTCGGCCACCATGTGCACGCGCATGGGGACGCCGCCGGCGATGCCTCCCACGCGAAGAAGCCCGCAGGCGCCGACAAGGCCAAGGGCAAGCTGACCGTGGACAGCGACTGCGGCAATTGCCACCTCAGCGCCGCCAAGCCGGTGCCGGCCACGACCATGAGTCTGGCCGGCCCCGCCACGCGCCTCCCGCGCGCCGGTGCGGACAAGCGCTTCTCCACCCGCGCCCCCGACCATCCCGAACGCCCCAACTGGCGCATCGCCTGATTCGGCGATCGCAGCGGGCTCGCTCCTTCTCCCTGTCTTGAGCGGCATGCGCCGCGCTGCCCTCGTCGAATCCTTCGAGTTGTTCCCGCAACCCTGGAGTTTTCGATGCGCAGATCTCTCTTGCCGCTCGCTTGCGCGGCACTGTTTCCCATGGCTTCGCCCGTCCTGGCTCAAGCCAGCGATGACGTGCCCCGCACCACCACCGCGAGCCCGTCCTCGCCGACCCCGACCGCGTTCGGATCGGTCGCTACGACCGCGCCAATCACGCCGGCCCCGCCCGTCCCGCCCAGCCCGCCGAATCCACCCATCGGCCTGACGCTCGACGCCGCCCTGCAAACGGCCCTGCGACAGAACCCGCTGCTGCAGGCCTACGGCCACGAGCTGAGCGCCAGCGAAGGCGCCATCGGGCAGGCGGGCCTGCCGCCCAATCCCACGCTGGATCTGAGCGCGGAGGACACCCGCCGAGCCACGCGCACCACGCAGGTGATGCTCAGCCAGACCTTGGAGCTCGGCGGCCAGCGGGCCGCGCGCGTGACGCTCGCCGAGCGCGATCGGGACCTGGCCGCGCTGACCCTGGAGGCCCAGCGCGCCGAGCTGCGCGCCCACACCATCCAGGCCTTCTTCGAGGTGTTGATCGCGCAGGAGCGCGTCACCGTCGCCGAGGAATCGCTGGCGATCGCCACGCGCGGCACGGAGACCGCGGTGCGCCGCGTCACAGCCGGCAAGGTGTCTCCCGTGGAGGAGACCCGGGCGCGGGTGGCCGAGTCCTCGGCCCGCATCGACGCCCGACTGGCGACTGCTGATCTCGCCGCAGCGCTGCAGTCGCTCTGCGCCGCGATGGGCGTGCCCGCCGGCAGCATCGCTCGCGTCGATGGCCGCCTGGAGTCGCTGCCGAGCCTGCCCGACGGCGCGACGCTGAGCGAGCGGATCGACCGTTCGCCCCAACTTCGACGCGCTCAGATGGAGGTGCAGCGCGCCGATGCGGCCTTTCAACTGGAGCGCACACGCGGCCGGCCCGAGGTCACCGTGGGCATCGGCGCTCAACGCGCGCCCGATGTCGGACGGACGCAGCCGTTGATCAGCGTGTCCATGCCGATCCCGCTGTTCGATCGCAACCAGGGCGCGCAGGCGCAGGCGATGCGTCGGCGCGATGCCGCACAGGCAATGGCCCAGGCCGAAGCCCAACGGCTGCGTGCGGACGTGATGCAGGCGGTGGCGCAGCTCCAGGCCCGCATCGATGAAATCGAAGCCTTGCGCCGCGATGTGCTGCCCGGCGCCCAGACCGCTCACGACGCCGCACGTCGCGGCTTCGAGCTCGGCAAGTTTGGTTTCCTGGAGGTGCTGGATGCGCAGCGCACCTTCCTGCAAGCGCGCGGGCAGTACGTGCTGGCGCTGTCGCAGGCCCACCGCCTTGCCGCCGACATCGACCGCCGTCTCGGCAGCGCTGACGCGCGCCCCTGACGCCAGACCTCTCCATAGGTGTTGACATGATTTCCAACGATTCCTTTCAAGACCGGCTGCGCTCCCGCGCCGGCAAGCAAGCCATCGCGATCGCGGTGGTGATGGCCCTGGGCGCCGCCGCCGGCGTGGCCATCCTCACCACGGGTCGCCCATCCGCTGGCGCCGATGCGCATGCGCACGATGAGGGCCACGCCGCCGATGACGACCATCCCGGCGAGGCCCCGTCCGGCGGGCCCAAGGACCGCAAGGACCACAAGGATGAAAGCGATCACAAGGACCACAAGGACCAAAAGGGCCACGACGAAGCCAAGGGGTCGGGCGATCAAGCGTCTCAACACGACGCCCAGCCGGCCCACCGCGACGAGGGCGTGATCGCCCTCACGGCGGAGCAGCAGAAGGCAGCGGGCGTGGTGGTCGAGGCCGCGCGGCCCGCCACCTTGACCGCACGCTATCAACTGCCCGGCGAGGTCAAGTTCAATGAGGACACCACCGCGCATGTGGTGCCGCGCGTGGCGGGTGTGGTGGAGTCGGTGCCGGTGTCGCTGGGGCAGCAGGTGCGAAAGGGCCAGGTGCTGGCGGTGCTGAGCAGTCCGACGATCTCGGACCAGCGTGCCGAGTTGCAGGCGGCGCAGAAGCGACTGCAGCTGGCGCAGACCACGCATGAGCGGGAGAAGCATCTGTTCGAGGCCAGGATCTCGCCGCAGCAGGATGTGCAGATCGCCGAGCAGGCGCTGCGCGAGGCCGAGATCGCCGTCGCCAATGCCCGCCAGAAGCTGCAGGCCGTGGGCGCACGCGCGGAGAACGGCCCGCTCAATCGCTATGAGCTGCGCGCGCCGTTCGACGGCACCATCGTCGAGAAACACATCGCGCTGGGCGAGCAGGTCCGCGACGATGCGCAGGTCTTCACCGTGGCGGACCTGCGCACGGTGTGGGCCCAGATCAGCGTGCCGGCCACGGCGCTGCCGATGGTGCGCGTGGGCGATGCCGTCACGGTGCGCTCGGCGGCCTTCGAGCAATCCGCGCCCGGCAAGGTGGCGTATGTCGGCTCGCTGATCGGCGAGGCGACGCGCACGGCCCAGGCGCGCGTGACCTTGCAGAACCCGCAGGCCGTGTGGCGTCCGGGGCTGTTCGTCAATGTCGAGATGGCCCGCGAGGCCGTCGAGGCGCCGGTGACGGTCACCGCCGACGCGGTGCAGACACTGGAAGACCGCACGGTCGTGTTCGTGAAGACTGACGCCGGCTTCGTCGCGCAGCCGGTGCAACTGGGACGCACCGATGGACAGCGGGTGGAGATCGTGCAGGGCCTGAAAGCCGGCACGCCCTACATCGCCGTGGGCAGCTTCATCGCCAAGGCCGAGGTGGGCAAGTCCACCGCGTCCCATGCCCACTGAAGGATGACGCCCATGTTTGAACGCATCATCCGATTCGCCATCGATCATCGATGGCTCGTCATGCTGGCCGTCGTCGGCATGGCGGCGCTGGGCGTCTTCAGCTATCAGAAGCTGCCCATCGACGCCGTGCCCGACATCACCAACGTGCAGGTACAGATCAACACCGGCGCGCCGGGCTATTCGCCGCTGGAGACCGAGCAGCGCGTCACCTATCCGATCGAGACGGTGATGGCCGGCCTGCCCGGACTGCAGCAGACCCGATCGCTCTCGCGCTATGGCCTGTCGCAGGTCACCGTGATCTTCAAGGACGGGACCGATGTCTACTTCGCCCGTCAGTTGGTCAATGAGCGCATCCAGTCGGCGCGCGACCAGTTGCCGCCGGGCGTGACGCCGCAGATCGGTCCGATCTCCACCGGGCTGGGGGAGATCTATCTGTGGACCGTCGAAAGCGAGCCCGCGGCGAAGAAGCCCGGTGGCCAGCCGTACACGCCCGCGGACCTGCGGGAGATCCAGGACTGGGTCATCAAACCGCAGTTGCGCCAGGTGGCCGGCGTCACCGAGATCAACACCATCGGCGGCTACGCGAAGGAATATCACGTCGCGCCGGATCCGTCGAAGCTGTCGTCCTACGGCCTCACGCTCAGCGATGTGGTGAATGCACTGGATCGCAACAACGCCAACGTCGGCGCGGGCTACATCGAACGTCGCGGCGAGCAGGTGCTGATTCGCGCCCCGGGCCAGGTGCGGTCAATGGCGGACATCGGCCTGATCGTGCTGCGCAACACCGGCGGCGTGCCGGTGCGCATCAGCGATGTGGCGACAGTCGAGATCGGACGCGAGCTGCGCACCGGCGCGGCCACCGACAACGGCCGCGAGGTGGTGCTGGGCACCGTGTTCATGTTGATCGGCGAGAACAGCCGCACCGTGTCGCAGGCGGTCGCGAAGAAGATGGCGGAGATCAACGCCAACCTGCCGCCGGGCGTGCACGCGGTGACGGTGTATGACCGCACCACGCTGGTCGACAAGGCGATCGCGACGGTCAAGAAGAACCTCATCGAAGGTGCGGTGCTGGTGATCGCGATCCTGTTCCTGTTCCTGGGCAATCTGCGCGCCGCGTTGTTGACGGCGCTGGTGATTCCGCTGTCGATGCTGTTCACCTTCACCGGCATGGTGAACCAGAAGATCAGCGCCAACCTGATGAGCCTGGGCGCGCTGGACTTCGGCATCATCATCGACGGCGCCGTGGTGATCGTGGAGAACTGCGTGCGGCGTCTGGCCCATGCGCAGCAGCTTCGCGGACGTCCGCTGACCCGCGCCGAGCGCTTCCATGAAGTGTTTCTGGCCTCGCAGGAAGCGCGTCGTCCGCTGCTGTTCGGCCAGCTGATCATCATGATCGTGTACCTGCCGATCTTTGCGCTGGCCGGCGTGGAGGGCAAGATGTTCCATCCGATGGCCTTCACCGTCGTCATCGCTTTGATCGGCGCGATGATCCTGTCGATCACCTTCGTGCCGGCGGCGGTCGCGCTCTTCATCGGCGACAAGGTCGATGAGAAGGAGAACCGGCTGATGCGCTGGGCGCGTCAGGCCTATGAGCCGATGCTTCGCCTGGTGATGAATGCTCAGCCCGTCGTGCTCACCGTCGCTGTGGTGACGGTGGTGCTGAGCGGCTTGCTGGCCTCGCGCATGGGCAGCGAGTTCATTCCCAGCCTCAACGAGGGCGACTTCGCGATCCAGGCCTTGCGCATTCCCGGCACCAGCCTCACGCAGTCGCTGGCGATGCAGCAGCAGTTGGAGACCACGCTCAAGGCCAGATTCCCTGAGATCGAACGCGTCTTCGCGCGCACCGGCACGGCGGAGATCGCGTCCGACCCGATGCCGCCGAACATCTCCGACGGCTACGTGATGCTGAAGCCGCAGGATCAATGGCCCGATCCGAAGCGCACGCGGGACGATTTGCTCGCGGCGGTGCAGGCCGAGGTCGCCAAGCTGCCGGGTCAGAACTACGAGTTCTCCCAACCGATCCAGCTGCGATTCAATGAGCTGATTTCGGGCGTGCGATCCGATGTGGCGGTGAAGATCTTCGGCGACGACATGGCGGTGCTGCAGGCAAGCGCGCAAAAGATCGAAACCCTGCTCAAGGGCCTGCCCGGCGCGTCCGAGGTGAATGTCGAGCAGACCACCGGCCTGCCGATGCTGAGCGTTGCGGTGGACCGCGAGCGCACCGCGCGTTACGGGCTGAATGTGCAAGATGTGCAGGACACGCTCGCCACCGCCATCGGCGGGCGCGAGGCCGGCATCCTCTTCGAGGGTGATCGCCGGTTCGGCATCCTGGTGCGGCTGCCCGAAACGCTGCGGGCCGATATCGAGGCGATCAAGCGCTTGCCGATTCCCTTGCCGATCGGCCCGGACGGCGCGCGGCGCTTCATTCCGCTGAGCGAGGTCGCTGACTTCAACGCCGCGCCCGGCCCCAACCAGGTCAGCCGCGAGAACGGCAAGCGACGCATCGTCGTCAGCGCCAATGTGCGCGGCCGCGACCTGGGAGGTTTCGTGGCGGAGGCGCAGCAGCTCATCGGCGCGCAGGTGCAGGTGCCGACGGGCTACTGGATGGTGTGGGGCGGCCAGTTCGAAAACCTGCAATCCGCCACCGACCGGTTGCGCATCGTGGTGCCGGTGTCGCTGCTGCTGGTCTTCGTGCTGCTGTTCGCGATGTTCGGCAACCTGAAGGATGGCTTGATCGTCTTCACCGGCATTCCGTTCGCATTGACCGGCGGCATCCTGGCCCTGTGGCTGCGCGACATCCCGCTCTCCATCTCGGCGGCGGTGGGCTTCATTGCGCTGTCCGGCGTCGCGGTGCTCAACGGGTTGGTGATGATTGCCTTCATCCGCAATCTGCGCGAATCAGGTCACGGCCTGGATGCCGCCATCCATGAGGGCGCGCTCACGCGGCTGCGCCCGGTGCTGATGACGGCGCTGGTCGCCTCGCTGGGCTTCGTGCCGATGGCGCTGGCCACCGGCACCGGCGCGGAGGTGCAGCGGCCGCTCGCCACGGTGGTGATCGGCGGCATCCTGTCGTCGACGGCGCTCACGTTGCTGGTGCTGCCCGTTCTCTACCGCTTGGCCCACCGGCGAGCGGCGGCGCGCGGGGGCGATGAAGACATCGCCAGGATGTCCGGCGCGGACGGGGCACGCGACACCGATCCCGCCCATTAAGACGGCAGTTCCGTCCATGCAGCGCGGGCGATCGCGCTTCGCCTGCATGGACACGGCATCGCATGGCGGGCCGCGTCCGCAGCGCTTGGCGCTGGAATTTCCCGATCCTCTCGCCGAAGGATCGCCATGTCTTCACGCATCACGCCGGGCGCCCGGACCCATGAACCTGTGGCCCCGCAGATCCCTCCCGGGGCCGCGTTGACGACGCAGGTCGCCGCCCTGCAGCAGTTGCTGCAGGCGCTGCTGGCGTCCACGGCGCGGACGTGTCTGGAGCGCAGCGCCTTGGGCGCGGAACCGCCGTGCACGCGGGCCACGGGGCCGGCCACGGCCGAGGGGGCTGGGCCAAGGGCCGGTGTCGGCGCATCCGGCTTGCCGTCGACCGGGACGCAAACGGGCGCGGGCGCGCTCAGCGGTCTCATCCCGACTGAGCGCGCGCCGTTCGTCGCCTCGCCGGGCACGACGCTCAGCGCCAACGTGGGCGGCCGAGCACCGGGCGATGCCTCGCTCGTGATGCCGCGCGCGGGGGCATCGGCGACGAGCGCACCGGATTGGACGGCGTCGGGGCCCTTGAAGACAGGGCCGTCCCCGGCCAGAGCTCCCAGCGACCATGAGGTCGTCTCCATCCTGGGCCGCCACGAAGGGCGGTTCAAGAACGCGGATCTGGCGACCCTGCGCAAGATGGCCAGCGACGCGGACACGCCACCCGACCTGAAGCGCGGGCTGGACGAACTGCTGCGCAACCCCGGCCTGCAGAAGACCTTGATGGGCGATGGCCGCCTCCAGGCCAAGGACATCAACAGCGCACAGAAAAACATGCCGGGCCAGCAGGCCTATGCCGAAGCGAAGGCGCGCGAGTACACCCAGAACTATGTGCCGTCGGATGCGGCGCCGGGGCAGGCGGGGCCGCGCGCGATGACGTCGAACGATGCGATGCGGGAGTTGTTCAAGTACTCGGACGAACTGCCCAAACGCGTGTCTCGCGAAGCGCTGAAAGACATCGCCAACGGCACCGCGAACGCGGGGCGCTGCCCGCCGCAGCTGCAGGCAGCGGCGCAGTTCTATGTGGACCATCCCGAGGCGTGGAAGCGCGATGTCGGCTGTGGCCCGGACCGATCGATCCGCAAGGACAAGCTGCTCAACCGCACCGACGACAAGATCCAGCTGACCCAGGCGGAGCACGACACGCTGCGCACCTTGTCCACCCATCGGGATCAGTTCTTCGGCGGCAAGAGCCTCACGCCTGACAAGCTGAAGAAGCTCGCGCAAGACGAGAAGGCGGATCCGGAAGTGCGCGCGGCGGCGCAATCGCTGCTGAGCAACAAGATGCTCTTCGCAATGCTCGACAACGGCAAGCATCAACACGGCGGCAATCCCATCCATCCCGCCAACGACAAGAAAATCGGCGAGGGCGACCTCAACGCCTGGCTGCGCAGAATGAACAAGACGGTCGCGCCGGCACAAGCGAGCCCCGCCACCGCGCCACAGCATCTCAGTCTCAGCGCAGCGCGCGACATGCTGGAAGGGCAGTACAACCAGCCCGACTTCAAGCACAAGAAGGGCGGCGGGCTGGCCGACTTCGGCGCGGGCCTGCTCAAGGGCTTCAGCTTCGTGGCGGGCCTGGCGTCCGGCGCGCTCGGGGCAGTCGCCAATCTCCGCATTCCTGGGCTGAGCTGGTTGGCCGGTGCCGGCGCGATGGGGCTCAGCATGGCTCAAGGCGCCGCCAAGGTCGGCGCCACGGCGATCGAAGGCGGCGATGTGAAGCAGGAAGGCATCAACGCCGGCATCGGCAGCGCCGCGACCCTGGTCGGCCTGATCGGCGGCAAGGGGGCGTCGAAGGCGGCCAAGGAAGGTTTGGAAAAGGTCGCGAAGGAGGGCGCGAAAGAAGGCGCCGAGAAAGCCGCCCAACAGGGCCGTCACGGCCTTCAGAACTGGGCGCAAAAGTCGGTGAACTCGCAGACCGACGTGACCCGAGGGGAGGTCGCGCTCGCAGCAGCGAAAGGCGCGGGACAGCAGGCGGCGTTGGGTGCGCTGTCGGCTGAAGGAATGAAGATGATCGAAGGCGGTGCGGGCAGCGGTGAAGCGCAGCCGGGCAGCGTGCCGGCGCGGCAGCAGGTCGATGCGCAGGTGCAGCAGATCGCAGCGCAGTACGGGGTCATGGGCTGAGACGCTGAGCGCTCTCATGAGAAGGGCTGCTCGCCCTCATGCGGTAGACCGAGCAACAAGGCACGAGCCAGAGGTCGCCCTTCGTCAGGCGTGTTCACATTCCTCAGGGCAACCTCTGGCTCGTGCCCTGCGGTACATCGCTGACAGCGCGGGGCGTGATGCCCGCTCTGGCGCATGCGGCAGACCGCCCGGCCTCGTGCGGCCTACCGAGCAACAGGGCACGAGCCAGAGGTCGCCCTTCGTCAGGCGTGTTCACATTCCTCCGGGCAACCTCTGGCTCGTGCCCTGCGATACATCGCTGACGGCGCGGGGCGTGATGTGCTGCGGCGGGACCTTTTTTCGTTTCCAACCCGCGATCGCTTTCGAAATGTGCGCGCTGCGCGAAAGTCCGTCACCATGCGGGTTCGACCCCACAACGGGGCGCCGCGTTTTGGTAACGAATGGTTGAGCGAGCGGTCGATGCGCATGGCGATCGGCCGTCATCGAAGTCAGGGACGTGGGGCGTCGGTCGGATCGGAGGCGATGAACGGCAGGACAGCGTCGACCTCATCGACGTGGCGGTGTTCCGTGAGCTGACAGGACGCCGACATCCATCACCGGGCAGCCGGGGCGCATGGAAGGCCGCCGCATCGTTGATCCGCAGACCGACCAAGATCGACCGTTGGTCGGTCGGTGGGACGTACTGCGTCCGTCAACGTGTCGTAACACGCGAGGACAACCGTCACTGCATCGCGGCGAGAGGCCACGCACAGTGTCGACATCCGATTTGCGGATCCTCTCCTCCTCCCTCATCACCCTCGAGGCATCCATGGTCCACCTCGTTCCTCTTCGCGCGCCTGCGCCCCCCGTGTCCACTGCCGCTGGTCAACGCCGCACCCATCGTCTGTCGCAATTCGCCGTGATCATGGGCAGTTGCGCGACGCTGAGCCTGCTGGCGGCGTGCGGCGGCGGTTCCGACAAGGACGCCGGCTCCAGCGTCTTCAAACCCGCGAGCGCGGACATCGCGGCGTCTGCATCGGCTTCGTCCACCGATGCGGACACCAGCGGCCGCGGTCGCGTGTCCATCCAGGCCGCCGCAGCGGCCTTGCCCAGCACCCAGACGCCGCTGGTGGCGGTGAGCCTCAACGCCTGCACCGAAGCCGTGTCGTCCAGCTGGGATGTGAAGCTCAGCAGCTGCAACGGCAGTGCCGCGCAGAACTTCGTGTTCCGTCCGGTCAGTGGCAGCTCGGGCGTCTACACCGTGGAAGCCTCGGGCGTGTCGGGCGCTTGCCTCAAGCCCAACGGCACCCGGGCCGGCGCTTATGTCGAGCTGGACAACTGCGATGGCAGCACCAAACAGCAGTTCCAGCTGATGGTCCAGGCCGACCCGAAGCAGGTCGAGCTTCGCCATGTCGCCACCGGCCTGTGCCTCGCCGCGCCGAGCAAGCTGGGCAACCTCGGCTTCTCGCTCGCCACCTGCAGCAGCAGCAATGCCAGCGAGCTGTTCTCGCTGAGCGCTGCCTCCGCCCCGGCGCCGAGTCCCGCACCCGCACCGAGCCCGGCCCCCGCGCCAGCACCGACACCCGCGCCGTCGCCTTCGCCGGCACCGTCGCCAGCCCCGTCACCGGCGCCTTCTCCGGCCCCATCGCCTGCGCCGGCACCGTCGCCCGCACCCGCACCGGGCAGCTGGTACAAGCCGACCGTCAATACCTCGTGGCACTGGCAGCTGACGGGCAATCTCGACACCAAGGTCAATGCCACCGTCTACGACATCGACCTGTTCAACACCGAGGCCAGCACCATCGCGCAGCTGAAGGCGGCGGGTCGCAAGGTGATCTGCTACTTCTCCGCCGGCAGTGCCGAGAACTGGCGCGCCGACTATCCGCAGTTCCAGGCGTCCGACAAGGGCAAGGGACTGGATGGATGGCCCGGTGAATATTGGCTGGATGTGCGCTCGACGACGGTGCGCAGCGTGATGGTCGCTCGCCTCGATCTGGCCAAGCAAAAGGGTTGTGACGGTGTGGAGCCGGACAACGTCGACGGCTACAGCAACAAGTCGGGCTTCCCGCTCACTGCCGCGCATCAGCTGGACTACAACAAGTTCCTCGCCAACCAGGCCCATGCGCGGGGTCTGGCGGTCGCGTTGAAGAACGATGTGGACCAGGTCGCGGCCCTGGAGCCGTACTTCGACTTCGCGGTCAACGAGCAGTGCGCCGAATATTCGGAGTGCGGCGTCTACACCGCCTTCACCTCGAAGAACAAGCCGGTGTTCAACGCGGAGTACGCCAGCAAGTACCTGAAGAACACGAGCGGCGCGCGCGACAAGCTCTGCGCCGCCTCCCGTGCGGCCAACATCCGCACGCTGGTCCTGCCGCTGGATCTGGACGGCAGCTCGCGCTTCAGCTGCGATTGAGCCGGCGATGCCGGACCGCGCTTCCCAGCGCGTCCGCATCGAGCGATGGATCCGACGACCGATCGCTTGGTCGCCGGATCGTCCGGCCGAGGATCCGCATGCGATCCTCATCCACGCGCCGTCTCCGAGGTCACTCGGGGCGGCGCGTGGCGTTTGAGAAGCCCGCGCCTCAGCCCTTCACGGGCAGACGCTTCAGCAGCGTCGTCGCCGCATCGGCCGACGACGCCGGGTTCTGGCCGGTCACCAGCAGGCCATCGGTCACCACATGCGAGCCCCAATCGGCGCCCTTGCTGTATTGGCCGCCCTTGGCGATGAGCATGTCCTCGACCAGGAACGGCACCACATCGGTCAGGCCGACACCGGCTTCTTCGGTGTTGGTGAAACCCGTGACCTGCTTGCCGGAGACCAGCGGATGGCCGTCCGGTGCCTTCACATCACGCAGCACGCCCGGCGCGTGGCAGACCAGTGCTACCGGCTTGTTGGCGGCAATGAAGGATTCGATCAGCGCGATCGAATGCCGGTCATTGGCCAGGTCCCACAGCGGGCCGTGGCCGCCGGGATAGAACACCGTGTCGAAGTCGGCTTGTTTGACCGTGTCCAGCCGCACCGTGTTGGCGAGCTGACGGGTGGCTTCCGCATCCTGCTGGAAGCGACGGGTGTCGTCGGTCTGGGCATCCGGCTCATTGCTCTTCGGATCCAGCGGCGGCTGACCGCCCTTGGGCGACGCCAGCACGATCTCGGCGCCCGCGTCCTTGAATGCGTAATACGGCGCCGCCAGTTCTTCCAGCCAGAAGCCGGTCTTGCGGCCGGTGTCGCCGAGTTGGTCGTGGGAGGTGAGGACCATCAGAACCTTCATGTGAATCTCCTTGAGGACCAACTAGACCAGTCGACTAGCGGTCGGATCGAAAAAATCACCTCGATGAGGTGAGAGAGGTGACAGCCCAAAGGGCAAGGCGCTTGCCCGGACGTAGCGGGCCCCGCATCCAGCGCGACCCGCGCTGTCGGACGCCATGGGTCGCATGATAGCAATTCATTAGACCGGTCGTCTAGTAAAGGATTTGGCGGGCGGCGCGCAGGACGTCGATGCGCTCGTCAGCATCTTCGATGTCTGTGCGGGGGCTAGGGTTGCGGCGCTCTGCCTGTCAGTCCACGAGGACCAGTCGAAGCGATGCGCCGTCTGTTGCCAACAATGTCCGCTGAGCGCTAGAAAGATGACAGGTGGTCCGCAATGAGCCGCTGAGAATGTGGCCGCATCGATGGACGCACAGGTTCTCTCATGGCTTCACGCTCTCCCGCTGATTCCTCGCGCGCCGGGCGCGGTGGCGGCCTTGTTCAATGGTTGCGGTCGCGACTCGGCAAGCGGCCGATGGCGGATGCGCAGGCCGATGAGCTGGCCGCCTTCGAGCCGCTGGTCGGTCCGATGCCGTCGCAGCCGGATCTGGCGAGCATGCTCAACACCCTGCGCAGCCGCTTCGCCGGCTGGCAGCTCGGCGCCGATACGCAACTGATCAACGGCTTGTTGGGGCCGCGGCCGGAATGGATGCAGAAGGAGGACCGGCTGTCGGAGGTCGTCCAGCGACAGGCGCTGCTGCTCAAGGGCGGCCAGATCGGCTGGGGCGCGCTGGTGCAGGCCAATCGCTTGCTGTTCTCGCCGGGCGAAGACGATTGCCCCGCCATGCTGGTCTATTCGCGCGACCGCTATTTCGATGAGCACCCGCAGGAGCTGCGAGCCATCGGCGGCGCCTTCTTCTCATTCAAGAACACCGAGCAGACCCACCCGGTCCTGAAGCGCCTGGCCAATCAGGTCACGGACGAAATGTCCCGCACGCTCAGCGACGATCTGCCGCCGGTGTTTTCCACGCGTCCGCTTCGGTCCACCACCTTCATGGTGTTCCGCCGGCACCTGCCGGCAGGCGTGCTGACCTCCGGCCTGCTGCCGATCCTGACCCATCCGTCCACCGGCGCGGTGATGATCGTGCCGGCGGAGTTTTGGCCGGAGGATTTCAAAGCGCGTTGGAGCGATGGACAGGTATAACGGCGATTGCTGTCGCGTCTTCATCCCACCATTGCCTGATCGCCATGACCCACCCCGATCCCACGAACGATGCGCCTGAGGCGCCCGCTGCCGCCGAGGTGCCAGCGGCCAATCCCACCTACATCTGGTGGGAAAAGACAGTGGAATACGCGTTCGTCAGAAACATCCTTCCGAGTGCGGCCGATGCCTTTCCACTCGCGGGCGATGTCGAAAAGAGTTTTGGGGATCTGCTGATTCAGGATGGAACCCGTTGCCGTCTGATCGAATTCAAGAGAAACAAAGCGGCCATCCAACGAGAAAAGGAGAAGTTCCCCGCATTTGCCTCGGACGCAGCCGACGAGAACGTGAAGCCAGGCCGTTTTTTCGACTTGTTCAAAAAAGCCTTCCAAGGCTTCGAGCGGCTCGGCGGCAGCGACGCGCACTTCTTTGTCTACGGTCATCCAAAAGAGAACACCTTCCAGTTGCGTGCGCAGCGCTACGCCAGCGACCCTGCTGGAGACTTCGTGAACCTCACGTGCGAAGGCTGCCTCAAAGACTTGGGCTCGACGACCGCTGAAGAAATGCAGGCCTATCTGAGGAAATTGGATGAGGTGCGCGGCAGCTGGCTCAATTCGGCAGGCGAGTCCGGAGAGGGCGGCGGCAGTGGCGGTGGAGGCGGAGGCGCCTCAATCGCTCAAAGCACGACACCGGCCCGCGCGGCGGCTGACGAAAAGGCCACCGACGAACCGCAGCCCACGTCCCCAATCCCCACGACCTTTGTCCTGGTGAGCGTGCCAAACCTTGGAGGCAGCATGCTGACTGCCGCAGAGTTTCTCGCGATCGAGCTGAAGCCAAAGCCCAAGAACATCCAAGCGAAAAAGCCAGGCATCTGAATCAGCCGCCTGAGAGGCCCGATTCACTCGGCGCCGTTCTCAACTCGCATCAACCCCACCACCGTCCCGATCACCAACAACGCCGGCGGCGTCACACCCCGCTCCCGCACCGTCTCAGGCAGCGCCTCGAGCGTGGTGACATGCGTCTCCTGATCCGGGCACGTCGCCGACCGCACGATCGCGACCGGCGTTTGCGCCGGCAGACCCGCGGCCTGCAGGGAGGTCGCGATCGTCTGCACGCCGGTCAGGCCCATGTAGATCACCACCGTCTGACGGGGCTGCGCCAGCGCGGTCCAGTTCAAGGTCAGCTGGTCATGCTGCAGATGGCCGGTGACGAAGACGCAGCTGTGCGCATGGTCGCGGTGCGTCAGCGGAAATGCCAAACCCGCCGCCGCGCCCATGGCAGCGGTGATTCCCGGGATCACCTGCACCGTGATGCCGGCCTCGATCAACGCGTCCATCTCCTCGCCGCCTCGGCCGAAGATGAACGGATCGCCGCCCTTGAGCCGCACCACCCGCAGGCCAGCGCGGGCCTTCTCCACCAGCAACGCGCAGATGTCCCGCTGCGCCCAGCTGTGGCGCCCGGCCGCCTTGCCGACATTGATGCGCTCCACGCCCGCCGGCACATGAGCCAGCACATCCGGCCCGACCAACAGGTCATACAGAACCACATCCGCCTGCTGCAAACAATGGAACGCACGCAAGGTGATCAGGTCGCCCGCGCCCGGGCCGCCGCCCACCAGCGCGACACTGCCCGGCGGCAGATGAAAGGGAACGCTCATCGAGCCGCTCCTTCATTCGTCCCGTCCGCGCTCGCCGCAGACGCCGCGCTCGCCGCAGACGCCGCGCACGACGTCGCCTCAGCGCCCGCATCGGCGGCCTCGCAGGCCTCCGGCACCTCGGCCTGATGGAACACCAGATCGCTCACCGGATGGCCGCCGATCAGGTGCTGGTCGATGATGCGGTCCATGTTGTCCGGCGTGACGTTGTAGTACCAGGTGCCATCCGGCTGCACGCACACGATGGGACCGCCCTTGCACGCCGCGAAGCAGCTCGCGCGGGTGCGCTTGACCCGCAACGGGCCGGCATTCAGGCCAGCGGCCTTGAACTTGTCGCCGAGGCTGTCGAACAGCGCCTGCGACGCCCCATCGCCCGTGCAACGCTCGCCGGTGCACACCAGGATGTGCCGGCGGTACTCGCCGATCTTGGGCTTGATGACCTCGGACTCGCTCACGACTGCTCCTCCGTCGCGGCCGCCTCAGTGCTCTCGTTGGAGGGCTCGCTCACCTCGTCCGGCTCGGCCAGCACGGCGGCCAGATAGTCCTCCGGCAGTCGATGACGACGCGCCAGTGTGGCGAGGTCGTCGCCCGCGGCCTGATCGGCGCGCAACTGATCCAGCCAGCCCAGCAAACCGGTCGACAGCGACCGACCCGCGCGCTCCCCCTCACGCGTGGCGCCATCCGCCATGTCGTACTTGTTAGCATAGCCGCGCGGCGTCACCATCAGCCCGTGCTGGATGAAGGTGTTGCTGTTGCCGATCAGCACGGTGCTGAGCATGCCGATGTCCGCCTCGGCCATCTGGTCCAGCGTGGTGAAGACAATGTTCTGCCGCCGCCGATAGGCGCTCTTGACGATCGCCACCGGCGTGTCCGGCCGGCGATGGCGCAGGAACAGCCGCTGCGCCTCGACGATCTGGCGCGTGCGGCGGCCGCTCTTCGGGTTGTAAAGCGCGACGACGAAGTCCGCCATCGCCACCGCATCCAGCCGACGCGCGATCGTCGGCCAGGGGGTCAGCAGGTCCGATAGCGAGATCGCGCAGAAGTCATGGGTCAGCGGCGCGCCGACCAGCGCCGCGCAGCTGTTGAGCGCCGACGCGCCCGGAATGATCTCGACTTCGACCGTGTCCTCCGGCGTCCAACCGGCCTGGAACAGCACCTCGTAAGTCGGACCGGCCATGCCGTAGACGCCGGCATCGCCCGACGAAATCAACGCCACCTTCTTGCCGCTGCGCGCCGCTTCCAGCGCACTCACCGCGCGGTCCAGCTCTTCGGTCATCGACTTGCGAATGACCTCCTTGCCCTCCAGCAGATCGGCCACCAGCTTGATGTAGGTGACGTAGCCGATCACGACGTCCGACTCCGCGATCGCCGCGCGGGCCCGATGCGTCATGTGCGCTTCACTGCCGGGGCCGATGCCCACCAGCATGATCTTGCCGCGCGGCGCGGCGGCCGCTTCCTGAATGTCCACGGTCTGAATGTCCAACGTCATGGGGTCTTCCTTGCAATCGATACGGTGGCGTGACGGCCGTCCTCGCCGCGATGGCGCAGCTTCTCGACGATCAATGCGCTCATCGGGGTGTCGGGGCCTGCGGCCAGCAGGCACGCGGCCTCGCTCACCGACGGCGTGCCGGTGTGACGGCGCACCGTCTCCGACGGATTCGGCACCGGCACCTGCGCCAGCACCTCCGGGGGATAGAACTGCAGCGGCCAGCCGTGCTGCGCCGCCAGGGCGAGCAGGCCCGCCTCATCGGTCTTGAGCGTGATGCTGGCCACCGCGACCACCTGGTCCAGTCGCAGGCCCGCCTGGCTCAACGCGGCGGTGACGGCCTCGTGGATCGTCTGCACCGAGGTGCCACGATCACAGCCCACGCCCAAGGTGATGGCGGTCATGGCTGCGGCGTCTGTGCGTCGTCGACCGGCGGCCGATACACCACCAGCCGCTCATGCCACTCGCTCCACAGCGCCGGTGCGATCGGTGCCTGCGTGACCCACAGCACCGCCGCGAAGCGCGACGGGTCCACCTCGTCGAAGCGATCGAAGCGATGGATGTTGGCCGGCAGCGGGGTGGGGCGGGTCCACCAGTCGGTCCGACCGGCTTCCTGAACGAAGGCGATCGGCTCGCCATTCACCACATGCGCCGAGACCCGCGTGATGTTGATCTTCGGCGCCTCCACCCGCCAGCCCAGATGCCGGCCGAGGATGTCCACCGGAATCGTTCGACCCACATCGGAGGCGGTCGTCAACACCGGCACCGCGCCCAGCAGATCCGCGACCCGCTCGCTCCATTCATTGGCGCCGCCGACATGGCCGGAGAGCACGGGAATCACATACTGGCCGGCGTCATCGACCACGATCACGCCGGGGTCCACATCCTTGTCCTTGAGGTGCGGCGCAATCAGCCGCACCACCGCGCCGAGCGACACGAAGAAGATCAGCTGATCCTGCTCCGCGAACAGCGGGCCGATCTGATCGCGCAGCGCGCCGTCGTAAGCCTTCACCGCATTGGGCAGGCCGTCGAAGGCGGCGGCGAATTTCGCCGAGGTGCACACCTGCGCCTGCGGCAGATCCGCCGCCAGGCGCGCGGCTTGCGCGGCACCGTGCTTGGTGATGGCGACGATGCACAGCCGAGGCTCGGCGGTCGGCACGCTGGACAGCACCGGCGTGACGGCCGGCGATTCGCTGGAGGAGGCAGCAGAGCTCATGAGTTTTCCAAGGACAGGGGAACGGAGACATCGGCGGAGACGGCGTCGGCAAGAGGCACCGAAACGGCGCCGGGACCGCTCTTCTTCAGGCAGCCCTTGATGCGCTCACCGCGGATGCGGTGCGGGTTCTTCACGATCATCAAAGAGAGGTAGCTGACCTTCTGATCGCGCAGGCTCAACAGGTCGGCACCGGAGACGCGGCGCTCATCGGGCGCACCCACACGTTCGATGAAATGGGCCTGGGCCAGCAGCTCGCGCTGCGACAGCCAGTCCAGCAGCTCCCCGATCAACGGCTTGATCTTCATGAGCACCAGGGTGTCGAAGTCGGGCAGCAGCCGATCGACCGCGCTCACGCCGTAGGCCGCCGGCACGATGGCGACGGTGTCGTCCTGCTCGGCGAACGGTATGTCCACGCTGGCGCAGGCGGCGGTAAAGGCATTGACGCCCGCCAGCACCCGCACCGGCACCGCAGCGTCGATCGCCCGCACCGTGCGCGCGAGATGGCCGAAGGTGGCATAGGTGCTGGCATCGCCTTCCACCAGGAACAGCACATCCTGTCCCGCCTGCAGCCAGGGCAGCACGGTCTCCGCCGCCTTCAGCCAGGCGCGCGCGAGCTTCTCGCCGTCATGGGTCATGGGGAACAGCAACTGCCGATGCGTCTCGGGCGGCGTCAGGCCGGCGCGCTGCACGATGTCGAAGGCATAGCTGGGCGTCTTGCCGCTGCGCGCGGGATAGACCCAGACCGCATCGGTGCGGCTCAGCGCGTCCCAGGCCGCGCGGGTGATCAGGCCCGGATCGCCCGGGCCCAGCGACACGCCCCACAGCGTCCCGCGCGTGCTCGGCCTGGTCGGCGCGTTCGGCGTGATCGGCGTCGTCTCAGTCATCGCTCGCCTCCGTCGTTGCCGCGGGCCGCGCTTCCCGCCAGGCACACACGATCCAGACCGGGTTCTCGGCCACCATGCGGTGCATGTGAAGAATCGGCTTGCTGCGCGAGGCCTGGATCTGCAGGACATCCCAGGCCACACCGTCGGCGGACAGCGCCTGCAGCGCCGCCGTGGCCGTCGCCAGGTTTTCCAGCGTGACGAAGTTCATCACCAGCCGTCCGTCGGGCCGCAGCCTCGCCATCACCTGCGTGATCAGCGTGGACAGCTCACCGCCGGAACCGCCGATGAACACGGCATCCGGTGCCGGCCAGGCGTCGAGCCCCTCCGGCGCCTTGCCCAGCGTCAGCGTGTAGTTGCTGACGCCGAAGGCGTCATGGTTGCGCCGCGCGATGGCGACATCGCCCTCGTTCTTCTCGATCGCATGCACATGCCCCTGCGGACACAGCCGAGCGGCTTCCAGTCCCACCGACCCCGAGCCCGCGCCCAGATCCCAGACCACGCTATCAGCGCGCAGTTGCATGCGGGCCAGGCTGACCGCACGCACCTCCTGCTTGGTGATCAGGCCCTTCTCGGGCTGGCGCTGGTGATAGGCCGCATCAGCCAGCCCAAAGCGCACCGGCCGCGGCGCCGGCAGCCGGCGCCACAGCAGCACCACGTTCAGGTCGGCAAACTGCTGCTGCGCGGCGTCCGCCGGCTCCAGTTGCGGCAGCACCCGCTCTTCGGGCTGCATCAGTCGCTCGGCGACCGCCATCAGGAATTCGTCCCCCAGCCCTTCGGCCAGCAGCAGCCGGGCGATGCGGTCCGGCGAGTTCGCCGGGCTGGTCAGCACCAGCAGACGATCGTGCGCGCGCAACGCCTGCGCCAGCGGATAGAGACCATGCGACGGCAGGCTGCCGCGCGTCCATTCACCGGCATCCTTGCCATGGGCCGAGACGATGCGCGCATCCTGCCAGGCCAGCCCGATGCGGGCGCAGGCCAGTTGCAGGGTCGACAGATTGGGATGGATGTCCAGCGCCTCGATGCAGAGATGCTGGGCCAGGTACGGCGCAATGCCGTGGCACAGCGGATCGCCGGTGGCCAGCACCACGCAGCGCTGCAGACGCTCGCGTGCGGCACGGACCCACTCGGGCACGCGCGACAGCGCCCCGGTCAGATCATGGCGCACGGCCTGCGGCGAGATCTCGCCCGCAAACAGCGCCAGCGTGCGCTCGCCGCCGATGACGACGTCGGCCGACCGGATCAGCGCGCTCGCCGTCGGGCTCAGGCTGGCCATGCCGTCGTCCAGCACGCCGATGACATGGCAGGGGTTGGGATCGCTCACTCGAAGTCCTTGAAGATCAGGTCGCGTCGGCAGGGCCGTCCGCGTCGGGCAGGTGGTCGGTGCCGGTGCGACCGGCGGTGGCGGGCCGCTCGCGCGGTCGCGCCGGGCCGGAATGGACATCGGCCACGCATTGCCCATTGAAGTCGCACACCATCACCCGCAGGGCGAAGGCGCGGTCATAGCGGTCGGGCGCCAGCAGCGTGTCGATGGCCGCTTGCGCCAGCGCGTGATGGAAGGCATCCCCAAGGCCACGCTCGACCATCAGCTCCGCGCCGAAGCGCGCGGTCTCGGCGGCGGCGATCGCGGCGCAGTCCTCGGCGCTGGCGCCGATGCGGCGAGCGATCTCGGCCACCAGATCGGTGTCCACCACATTGCGGTTGGCATGGGTGATGGTCTCGCCCTGCGCGATCTTGGTCAGCTTGCCCACCATCACCGCCAGCACCACCAGCGGAATGCCTTGGGCGACGACCTCATCCAGCGCATACCGCAGGAAGTCGCCCATCTGCACGAAGCAGGCTTGCGGCAGCTCCGGGCGCTCCGCCCGCAGCGCACCGATGGCGAAGGTCTCGGTGCGTCCGCCGGTGGTCAGCGCCACCACGTCGTGGCCGACCGTCGCGGCCACCTGCACGCCTTGCACCACGCTCGCGCGCCAGGCGGCAGTGGAATACGGTCGCACGATGCCGGTGGTGCCCAGAATGCTGATGCCGCCCAGGATGCCTAGCCGCGCATTGGTGGTTTTGCGCGCCATGTCCTGGCCGCCCGGCACGCTGATGGTCACCGCCACGCCATGCTCGGCCAACAGCGCGGGCGCGGCCTCGCGCAGGTTGTCCGCGATGTTGGTGCGTGGGACCGGATTGATCGCCGGTCCGCCGACCTCCAGCCCCAGCCCCGGCATGGTCACCGTGCCGACGCCGTCGCCGGCATGGAAGGTCACCACGCCGGCCTGGCCGGCGAGCAACTGCAGATCGACGGTCAGGTGCGCGCCATCGGTGCAGTCCGGATCGTCGCCGGCGAACTTCACCACCATCGCATGGGCCTGGTCGCCAGCGCAGCGTCCGTCATGCACCTCGAACCAGATGCGGTCGCCGTTTGGCAACAGGCTTTCGATCCGATCCGGCACCTGGCCCCCCGCCAGCCCCAGCACCGCCGCGCGCGCGGCGGCCGCCGAGCACGCACCGGTGGTGAAGCCGGTGCGGGTGCCGCGAGGTGCGGCGGCGTCCTTCATGCAGGCGCTCCCGGCGCGACCGGTGCGCGCTGTCGGGCTTCGGCCAGGGCCAGCAGCGCATGCAGCGCGGCGACGACCAGCGTCGAGCCGCCCTTGCGGCCGCGGATGATGATCCAGGGCACCTCGTGCAGCTCGGCCATCAGGTCCTTGGATTCCTTGGCCGAGACAAAGCCCACCGGCATGCCGACCACCAGCGCGGGCCGAACGCCTTCCTCGCGGATCAGGCGGACCAGCTCGATCAAGGCCGTCGGCGCATTGCCGATGCCGACGATCGCGCCATTCAACAGCCCCTGTCGATGGGCCTTGCGCATGGCCTGCACCGCGCGGGTGGTGTCCTGCGCTTGCGCATCGGCGATCACATCCTCATCGCTGATGAATTGCCAGGTCTTCATGCCGAAGTGATGCAGCCGGGGACGCGACAGTCCGGAGCAGATCATCTCCACATCCGCGACCACCGGCGCGCCGCCGCGCAGCATGGCCGCGATGCCGGCCTCCACCGCCTGCGGATGGAAATCGGTCAGGCCGTTGAAGTCGAAGTCCGCATTCGCATGGATCATGCGGCGCACGATCGCCCATTGGCCGTCGGTGTAGGCGTGCGGGCCGGCCTCGGCATCGATGATCGAGAAGCTGTCGTGCTCGATGACCTGGCCCGCGCGGGTCAACTGCTCGGTGACGACGTTCACGGTGCTCATGCGGTCTGGCCCTCGCGCTGGCCGGCGGCGTGCGGCGTGGCCTCGGCAGCGGCACCGTGACCGTGACCGTGACCGTGGTGGTGGGCATGGTCGTGAGCGTCGTGCTCGTGCGGATGGTCGTGATGACCGTGATGCGGATGGTCGTGCCCATGATCGTGGGCATGGTCATGGCCATGCGCGTGGCGATCCTCGTGACCATGCGCATGTCCTTGCGCATGCACATGCACGACCTGCTCGCGGCTCGTCGGCACGGCGACCGCATGCGTGTGCTCATGCGAATGGCCATGGCCCGCTTCATGCGCCAGTTCGCGATAGCTGCAGCCATCGCAGGGCAGGCGGCTGTCGGGCTTGTGCGCATCCAGGTCCAGGACTCGTTGGGTCATCAGGCCGAAGATCTCCGGCTCGAAGCCGAAGTGGTCGGTGCAGGCGAAGCGGATCTGTGGGTACTGAACCCGCAGATGCTCGACCTGGCGATGGATGCGCTGCATCAGCGTGCCGGTGTAGAGGTAGTAGGGCAACACCACGATCTGCCGCATGCCGAGCAAGACCTGGCGCTGCACCACCCGCTCTAGGCGGGGCCAGGTGATGCCGGTAAAGGCCAGGTCCACCAATTCATGGTCACCTTCTTCCAGCAGCCAGCGGGCCATCTTGGCCATCTCGCCATTGGCGCCGCGGTCGGATGAGCCGCGCCCGAGCAGCACCACGCCGGTGGTTGTCGGGTCCGGCATGTCCAGGGCCGTCATCGCCTTGCGCAGGCGGCGGCGCAGCAGCGTCAGGATCGGGTCGCAGGCGGTGAGATGCGGCGCCAGCAGGATCTCGACGCCGGGATTCTTCAGGCGTGCCTGCTCGATGGCCTCGGGCACTTCCATCTTCACGTGGCCGGCCGCATTGAGGATCAGCGGCACCACCAGCACCCGGCGTGATTCCCGGGCCGCCTCCATCAGGCCGGCTTGCAGCGACGGCGGCGCGAACTCGATGAAGCACACGCGGATGCGCCAGTCCGGGTATTGCGCCTGCCATTGCGCGGCGAAGGCGAGGATCTCCTGGTTGCCGGCGTCCTCCCGGGAGCCGTGACCCACTATCAACAGGGTGTCGTCGGAGCTGATCATGCGTGGGCCTTTCGGAAGCGATGGGTGAACGTGGGGTCGTAAAGCTTGGAGCGCGCCAGCGTCTCCCAATCGCGCGAGCCCAGCGTGGGGCTGGCGACGATCATGGATTGGCTGACCACGCCGGCGTCCCGGCAGCGCTGCTTGATGTCGGCCAGCGTGCCGCGAATGATCTGTTCCTCGCCGGGCCAACTGGCCTTGTGCACCACCAGCATCGGCGCGTCTTCCGGCCAGCCGGCCTGGCGCAAGGCCGCTTCCACCTTGTGCAGCAGCGTGATCGACAGAAAGATGCAGATCGTGCTGCGGTGCGCCGCGAGGGCGGCGAGGTCCTCACCCTCCGGCATCGGCGTGCGGCCCTCCACTCGGGTCAGGATCACCGTCTGGGTCACTTCCGGCAGCGTCATCGATTCGCCGGCGGCGGCCATCGACGCCATCGCCGACGACACGCCCGGCACCACCCGCCACGGCACGCCGGCCGCATCCAGCGGACGCGCCATCTCGATCAGCGCGCCATACAGCGACGGGTCGCCCGTCTGCAGTCGCACCACGGTGCGATGCTGTCGGGCGCGGGTGACCAGCCAGTCGGTCATGGCTTCGAGGGTCATGTCCTTGGAGTCGCGGATGTCGCAGCCCGCCGGCGCAAACGCGGTCGCGGCGCGATCGACCAAGGAGCCGGCGAACAGCACCGCCCCGGCTTGCGCCAGCAGCTTCTGGCCCTTCAGCGTGATCAGTTCCGGATCGCCCGGACCCGCACCGACGAACCACACCGTGCCGGTGTCGGCCGCGACGGCGGCGTCGGTGGCGCCAGCGGCTTCATGGGATGTCATGACTTGCTCTCTCGTGATGTGGGGCGCGCTGGAGCGCGCGCAGTTGGTTCAGCAGCTGTGGCACTGCGCGGGGCGACGATCCGGCCGGCAGCACGCCCAGGCGGGTGAGCTCGCGATGGAGTGCCAGCACCTCGGGCATCGACGGGCTCGCCGCCGCCCACGCCGCCGGCTCATGCATCAGCCGATCGACGCTGTCGGACCGGACGCATCGGCCGGCCGCCATCACATGGACCTCATCCGCCCAGGCGGCGGCGAAGTCCACATCGTGGGTCGACAGCAGCACCGTCACGCCGCGCGCCACCTGCTCATCGAGCATGCGCTGCAGATCGCGCTGCATCGGCGCATCCAGTCCGGCCATCGGCTCATCCAGGACCAGCAACTGCGGCTGCATTGCCAGCACGCCGGCCAGGCACACGCGCTTCTTCTGGCCGAAGCTCAGGTGATGCACCGGCGAGCGGGCGAGGGCGCTCAGACCGACGGCGGACAACGCCTCGGCGACGCGTGCCCGCACCTCGGTGTCCGGCAATCCCAGATTCAATGGGCCGAAGGAGACGTCCTCTTCCACATGCGCGGAGAAGAGCTGTCGATCGGGGTTCTGAAACACCATCCCGACCTGCTCCCGCAGCGCGCGCAGTCCGGCGCGGTCGTAGCGCACCGGCTGGCCCTGCCACCGCACTTCGCCGGCGTCGGGGCGCAACAGGCCGTTGAGGTGCTGCATCAGCGTCGTCTTGCCCGCCCCATTCACGCCCAGCAGCGCATGACGCAGCCCGCCGCGCAGGCGCAGGCTGCAGTCGTCCAGGCCGGTGCGGCCATCGGGATAACGATGCCGGACGGACACCAGCTCGATCAGCGCGCTCATGCCCAGCGTCCCCAGGCGGCGGGCAGCATCAGGCCCAGGCCCGCGATCAGCGCCAGCGCGCCGTGGCGCCGCTGGTGTGGATGGTGCGGCGCGAGGAAGCGCAGCTCGCCATCGAGGTTGCGCGCATCGGCCGCGGCCTGCAGCGCGCTGGCGCGCATCCAGCACTGCACCGCCAGATGGCTGATCAGCGCCGCAGTGGACCGCAGCGACTGCCAGCGGCCCGCATGGCCCAGCCGGGCCTGCTGAGCGGTGAGTCCTTCAGTCCAGGCTTCGCCGAGCACCGTCTGCATGCGGTAGGTCACGGCCATCAGATCGGTCAGCACCGCCGGGCAGTGCAGACGGCGCATCAGCGTCAGCAGATCACCGAGCGGCGTCGTCAGCACCAGCCACAGCAAGGCTGCGCACAGCGCCAGCGCGCGGCTGGCGACCAGCAGCACCTGCGGCAGCAGTTCGGGAGCGAGGCGCCATTGCGGGGCGCCGTTGGTGGACGTGACGCTCACCAGCATCGACAGACAGGAGACGAGTAGAAAGCCCAGCGGCGCTCGCGCCACCCGCAGGTAATCCCGCCAGGGAATGCGCGCGCCCAGCACGGTGACGGCCGCGACCAGCGCGGCCACGCCGAGCGCGCCCGCAGGCGACACCGCCAGCCACGCGGCCGCCATCGCCCCGCCAGCGAAGATCGCTTTGGCGGAGGGCGCGACGCGACGCCAGGGACTGGCATAGGCCAGTCGTTCAATGATCACGGTGATCCGCAGTCGAGGCGGGCGCGGGCGAGGGGCCGGTGGCGTCCGCATCCGCTTCGGCATCCGCATCCGCAGTCGCGGCGTCCGGCGACGCCGCCGACAGGGCCGCGCGCGTTTTGGAGACACCGAGCCAATACCCGATCACGCCCGCACCCAAGGCCGCTTGCAGGGCGAAGAGCAGGGACGCGATCTCGCCGCTGGAGGGCTCCAGCACCGGACTGAACCACGGTTGGTAATCGGGCGCGATGTCGAGGATGGCCTGCTGCGCATGGGCGTCGGCGCCCTGGAACAGCTCGGCCGGCGCTCCGGAGGCGTCCGGCGCGGGCGCGCGCACCCACAGCAGCGGCAGGACGGTCAACAGCACCACGGCGGCCATCAGCAGCCACGTGCGGCCATGAATGCGGGCGCGGCTCATGGGGCGGTGCTCCGCGAATGGCGCAGCACCGGCATGCGGCGGAGCTCGGTGGCATTGAATTGCGCCATCGCATTGACCACCAGCACCGTGAGCAGGCCTTCGGTGATCGCCAGCGGCAATTGGGTCACCGCGAAGATGCCGGCGAATTTCTCGAACGAGAGCAGCACGCCGCCCACCGGATCCGGAAACGCCAGGGCCAGTTGCGCCGAGGTGGTCACATAGGTCGACAGGTCACCCAGGCAGGCCGCGAAGAACACCGCCACGCTGCGCGACCCGCCGATCGCGCAGACCAGGCGGAACACGCCATAAGCGACGAAGGGCCCGACGATGGCCATCGAGAACACATTCGCGCCCAGCGTGGTCAGTCCGCCATGCGCCAGCAGCAAGGCCTGGAACAGCAGCACGACGAAGCCCACCGGCACCATCGCCGCCGGCCCGAACAGCAGCGCGCCCAGCCCGACGCCGGTCGGATGGGAACAACTGCCGGTCACCGACGGCAATTTGAGTGCGGACAGCAGGAACGCGAACGCGGCGCTGACGCCCAGCAACAGGCGCTGCTCGGGATGCGCGCGCAAGCGGCGGCTCACCGCGTGCAGGCCCCAGGCCAGAAAGGGCGCGGACGCTGCCGTCCATGCCAGCGCATGCTTGAAAGGCAGGAAGCCCTCCATGATGTGCATTCGATACCTCCCGTCGAATGGTTGAACTCATCACCCATCGACCCGGCAGGAACGCGACATCAGCACGGAAGCGGCCAGGAGCTGGCCACGCGGCGCCGACAGCGGCTTCCCTCGCCCCGGGGAATGGTGCTGACACTCGCCATCGGGCCGGTATTCTGGCTCGCCATCGTCCTTCCCTGCGCCTTCCCGTGACGCATCACAGTGGCTGGTTGCAGGGTCGTCTGGCTTACAGCAGCGGGGGCTGCACCGGAATGGCTGTGAATCACAGCGTCACCGGTTTCCCGTTTAACGCGACGTCCGGCAGGACGGCACGCACCCAAGGCGGAGCGCATGTTAACCGCATCGTGCAGGCCGGCGACGCCAACGAGCGCGCGAGGCCGCCGCGAAAACCTTTGTCGAAGCAGGGAATGCGGCCGCCAGCGCGTGGTGCAGATCCTTGCCACGCTGCGGCCTGGCGCCACGCCACAACCCCGATGGCGACGGGCCAAAACCCACGTTGACGGTCGCCGCACCGACCGGACCGATGGGCGTCATGCGCCCGTTTGGGTTGACCTCACGGCGCTGCGGCCGTTAAGGTGTTGCCTCTTCGTCGATCAAGCCCTTCATGAGACGGTGTGCCACACCGATGCTTGATCGCCCTCGCGCTACTCGCTGATCGTTCGAATCACGTCGCGGCGCAGGTCTCACGCCGCCGGGCTTGTCTGCACATGCCCGGCATCTCCGGCCGGTTCGCCCGGCCCCATTGCCACGCCAGGCTCTTCCAGGCAGCGCCCCTCGACCCGGCCCGCTGCCTGTGAATGACTTGCGACGGGGACTGGTTCCGTTCTGTCGTTGTCAGTGCCCGCCCGCAGCCCCTCCGGCTTGCCGGGGCCTGCCGCATGCGCCGTTGATCGGCCCTTGCCCGCTGTCCCTCGGCCCGCCGCGCGGCGGCCTGGTGTGATCCTCGTCCTGCGCGCCACCGAGCCGCCGGCGAGACCGTCATCGCATGCAAAGGAGCAGGGCACATGGCCAAAGGCATTCTCATCGACCATGTTTTCAAGGTCTTCGGCGACCGTCCGGACGAGGCGCTCGCGCTGGTCCGGGAGGGCGTGAGCAAGCAGGAGATCCTGGCGCGCACCGGTCAATCCATCGGCGTGTTCGATGCCAGCTTCGAGATCCAGGCGGGCGAGATCTTCGTGATCATGGGCCTCTCAGGCTCGGGCAAGTCGACGCTGGTCCGGTTGATCAATAGACTGATCGAGCCCAGTGCCGGCCGCATCGTGATCGATGGTCAGGACATCAACACCCATGACGACGCCGCGCTGCGCGCCCTGCGTCGCAAGGACATCAGCATGGTGTTCCAGTCCTTCGCGCTGATGCCGCACATGACGGTGCGCGAGAACACGGCCTTCGGCCTGGAACTGGCCGGCGCACCCAAGCGCGATCGCCTGGCGCGGGCCGATGAGGCGCTGGCGCTGGTCGGCCTGGCGGGCTGGGGCGACAAGTTTCCGGACGAGCTGTCCGGCGGCATGCAGCAGCGGGTGGGCCTGGCGCGCGCGCTGGCGGCCGATCCCTCGGTGCTGTTGATGGACGAGGCCTTCTCCGCGCTGGACCCGATCGTTCGCACCGAGATGCAATCGGAACTGCTGCGGCTGCAGCAGGTCCGCCGCCGCACCATCGTCTTCATCTCGCATGACCTGGACGAGGCCATGCGCATCGGCGACCGGATCGCGATCATGAAGGACGGCCGCGTGGTGCAGGTCGGCACGCCGGACGAAATCCTGCGGGATCCCGCCGACGACTTCGTGCGCAGCTTCGTGCGCGGCGTCGACGCCTCGGCCGTCTTCAAGGCCGCCGACATCGCCCGCGAGCCGCTCACCGTGGTCTCCGAGCACCAGGACCGCGGCGCTCGCGCCGCCCTGAAGCTGCTGGAGGATCAGGACCGTGAGTTCGCCCACGTCGTGAGCCCGCGCCGACGCTATCTGGGCACCGTCTCCGCCGACACCCTGCGTGCGGCGCTGGAGGGCCATGTCGGACCGCTGGGCTTGCAGCATGCGTTCCTGCCGCATCTGTTCACCATCGCGGCCGATGCGCCGGTCGCGGGTCTGGTCGGTCAGGTGGCTGCCGCGCCCTGCGGCGTTCCGGTGGTCGATGACGACGGCCGCTTCCGAGGCGCGATCAGCAAGACCACGCTGCTGAAGTTCCTCGATCGTGACACGCCGCCGATCGACGCGCCGCCGGCCACCCCATCCCTGAGTTCGTCCGACGTCGAGGCCGCCCGCGCGGCGCAGGCGCCCGATGTCCTGACCCATTGAATCGAGGAGCTGAACGATGACTGTGATTCCCCATCAGGCCGACCTCGCGGCCTCCGAGGCGATGGCCGCCACCCAAGCCGCTGCCGGCGCGCTGGCGCCGTCCGCGTCCAGCCCCATCACCGCGGGCGCAGTGGCCGCGCAGCCCACCGCCAGCGACCTCGATCCCTGGCAGGCGATGTCCCAGACGTCGGATGCGAGCGCGTCGGTCGCCTGGCTGGATGCGCCGGCTCAGGGCGCGGCCGCACAGGCCGGCACGTCTGGCTTTCACTGGCAGCAGCTGTGGGACGGCAGCCTGCCGATCGAGGACTGGATCAATCACGGCCTGGGCTGGGTGGTGACGCATTTCCGCCCGGTGTTCCAGGTGGTGCGGTTGCCCATCGATGCCACGCTGAACCAGATTCAGTCCGCGCTGTCCGCCTGGCCGGCGCTGGCGATGATCGTGTTGATCGGCCTCCTGGCCTGGCAATTCGCCGGACGCAAGCTGGCGATCGGCACGGTGCTGGCGCTGCTGGTGGTGGCCGCCCTGGGCATCTGGTCGGAGGCGATGGTGACGCTGTCGCTGGTGCTGACCTCGCTGCTGTTCTGCCTGTTGCTCGGTCTTCCGCTGGGCGTGCTGCTGGCCGGCAGCGACCGCGCCGAGCGTTGGATGCGGCCGATGCTGGATGCGATGCAGACCACGCCGGCGTTCGTGTACCTCGTGCCAGTGGTGATGCTGTTCGGCATCGGCAATGTGCCGGGCGTGATCGTGACCATCGTCTTCGCGCTGGCGCCGCTCGCCCGCCTCACCAGCCTGGGGCTGCGACAGGTGCGACCCGACCTGATCGAAGCGGCGCGCGCGTACGGCGCGTCGCCGTGGCAGATGCTGTCCAAGGTGACGCTGCCGCTGGCGATGCCGTCGATCATGGCGGGCATCAATCAGGCCTTGATGCTGTCGCTGTCGATGGTGGTGATCGCGTCGATGATCGCCGTCGGCGGCCTGGGTCAGATGGTGCTGCGTGGCATCGGGCGTCTGGACATGGGCCTGGCGACGGTCGGCGGCCTCGGCATCGTGCTGCTGGCCATCACCCTGGACCGCTTGACCCAGGCCTTCGGCCAATCCCGCCGCGCCGCCGGACAACGGTGGTGGCACACCGGCCCGCTGGGGCTGCTGCTGCGCGGCGTGGCCCGCGTGATGCGCGCGCCGATCGGCGGCGACGCTCCCCATCCGACGCGCCCCGCTTCCGCCGCGCCCGCCTCTCGATGAGCCGCTCGCCACGCACCGCAACCCCGTGCAGGAAAGGAGTTCTCCCCATGTCGACGATGTTCCGGCGCCACGCGCGCCCAGACCCGGTTCACGCGCTGCCGAGGCGTCCCCCTGCGACGGAGGCGTCATTGCGCGCGCGCTCGCGCCCTTGGCTTCGGGCCCGATCGTTCGTGGTTGGTGTCTTCGGCATCGTCATGGCCGGCCTGGTGCTGGCGTCGCCGGCACCCACCGAGTCGACCGCAGCCTCGCTGCCCGGCACAGGCGTCACGGTGCAGCCCTTGAAGAGCTCACTGGCGGAGGAAGCCTTCCAGACGCTGCTGGTCTCGCGCGCCATGGAGGCGTTGGGCTACACGGTGCTGCCGATGAAGGATCTGGAACCCGCGACGCAGCATCTGGCGATCGCGAATGGGGACGCGACCTTCATGGCCAATCACTGGCATCGGCTGCATGAGGACTTCTATCGCCAGAGCGGCGGCGATGCGCGCCTCGTGCGTCGAGGCGCACTGGCCGAAGGCGCGGTGCAGGGCTACCTGATCGACCGACGCACGGCCGAGCGCTACGGCATCTCCCGGCTGGATCAGTTGAAGGATCCGCAGATGGCGCGTCTCTTCGACACCGATGGCGATGGCAAGGCCGATCTCACCGGCTGCAATCCGGGCTGGGGCTGCGAGATGGCCATCGAGCGCCATCTGGACAGCCTGCAACTGCGCGGCCAGGTGACCCACCGACAAGGCAGCTATGCGGCGCTGATGGCGGACACCCTGGCGCGCTTCAAGCAGGGCCAGCCCATCCTGTACTACACCTGGACGCCGTATTGGGTCAGCGCGGTGCTGCGGCCGGGACGTGATGTGGTGTGGTTGCAGGTGCCGTCACCGGCGGGACAGGTCAGCGATACGCAGCAGTCGAACGGTCGGGACTACGGCTTCCAGGCCGACCATGAGCAGATCGTCGCCAACCGGGCATTCGTGACGCAGCACCCGGCTGCCGGCAAGCTCTTCGAAGTGATCCGTGTGCCGATGGCCGACATCAATGCGCAGAACCTGCGCATGACCGAAGGCCAGGACAAGCCGCGCGACATCGAACGGCATGTCGCCGGCTGGATCCGGGCGCATCGGGCGATCTTTGATGGCTGGATTGAGGCGGCGCGGGCGGTCACGTCACCTCTGCCATTACCCGAGCCTCGGACCTCACCATGATCTTCGAAGCGACTATCGCGTAAAGATCCAGTTCCGCGCCTGGGGCTTCAATCGAGACCAGCAGGCTGTACCGCACCTTGCGGTCGAATCGACCATGGGATGGACGATTTCGCCACCAACCCATCGCGGGATAAATCGCCAGTTGACTGCGATTGGCGAGCTGGGCGGCGGTCCCTTTCCAAGTGTCCGAATGCAGTGAACCGCGTGTGCGCAGCCTCGCTCCAACCGTCCACCCAGGATCGCCCTCGCGTTCGCCCGGCAACTCCGGCTCGCCAGCGAATGCTTGCGCATTGATGCGAAGCCGGAATGCCTTGGCTGTCTCCAGTGGACGCCTGACAGCAAAACGAAGGGCATGCGACTGGTAGGCGTACTTGTCAGCGTTGCCGCGTTCGCCGGGATTGGGTTCTACGAAATGAGAAAGCGTCACCCGCAGCGTGACTGACAGGTCCCCCAGCTCTTGCAGCACATCGATCGGCCACGGGAGGTCATGCCAATGCATCTCGCACGTCTTTACCTTGCCCTCCTGCAAGTGATAGGGCTGAATCGCGTCTTGCACGATCAAGGTCAACGAATTGCTGGCGCTGTAGAGCGCGCGCTCAAGGCTGGGGACACCATAGCCACAGTGACGCAATAGTTGCCGCATGTTGACTGGGTTGCGCTCGCCGCGTGGCATATAAGCATCGAGCATCGGCTGCGTCCAACGCGCCGAATGCACCATCATGCCCCGAATGGTTTCCGGCCAAAAGGCTGGGTACGCGGAAGCGATCCGCGCGCACATGCCTGCGGCCAGGGCAGTTGCTGCGCTGGTCGCCCAACTCACCGTGAAGAGCCGCTGATGCGGCTGATGCCCCGTCGTGAGCAATGACAAGCTGTCCATAGAACTGGTGAAGCCTGACGGATCAATGCCGACGTTTCCCCCCTCCATGACAAGGTCAGGCTTGAACGGCCACTCGGACTGCCACGTCGCCGAAGTGGTGGTGTAGGGGCTCAACCCGCCTGCCCTGGCGACCGGCGTGTAGGCAGGGGCCTTTGGCGAGATGGTCGTCAGGTTTGAGTAGGCGCCCACGGTGAGCGCATTCCACGCCTGGCCCGGGTCATGGATTGAACTGGTACTCAGACTGGCCGGGTAGGTGGCCCAAGCGGCGGCGTCCTGAATGTTGCCCGCGCAAAGCACGAACAATCGCCCAGTGTCGCCGGCGTCGTCGTAGTTGCCTGCGAGGCGGTCAATCTGTGATGACCAGGATGAGGGTCTTCCGCGGTCTCGTCCGTCAGTCGATGTCAACGCCATGGCGAACACACGACGTCGTGCAGCGTCGGTGATTTCCACCCTGGCCACCGCTTCAGCGGTAATCGCGCCGAAGGACTCGCCCTCGTTGTCCCCCCCAAAGCGCAGCACTCTCACCGATTCCAACCGGTGAGGCACCTGCAGCGGCGCGTCTTCAGCCAATGCGGGTGTGAGATCACCCAGCAGCGCGAGACCGGCTAGCTCACTCCCGTGGCCATTGGTGTCGTCAGGACCCCACGCAGGCTCAATGCAGTGGCGGTCTTCCTCGGCGACAAATGGGGCGAGCAGCGGGTGCCCGTTGTTGACACCGGTGTCGAGCAGCGTGACATACGTGTTGGCACTGGAGTCGGCTTGCAGTCTTCGCCGAAGATCCCCGTGCCATTCGATCTGCTCAACCAGCTCGAGTTCATAGAAAAATTCGGCGGTGGTCTTGGCTCTTCGCAGTTCCGCAATCATGGTGAGGAGCAGCGTCGACTGCTGAAGCGCTTGCCTTGTGCCGTGCAATTGCGCGACAAGGCGTTCGGGAAACTTCAGAACGCGATCGCTGACCTGCAAGCCTGCGGCGACGGCCAAGCGTCGAAGTTCGGCGAACCTGGCATCTGAGTCTGAGCCTATGGGGATCCAGGCCTCCCACCAGATGGCTTGAGCGGGATCAACCGGCAGAGACGCCGCGTCATCGGTCCAAAGCGAATCAAATGTCGCCACCCGAAGCGCGCGAATGGTGTCGACCAGGGCTTGATGGTCCAGCGGCTTCCCGTGCTTGTTGACCTTGTGGTCCACGTACTCGGTAAGCAACTTCTCGAAATGCGCCAAACGGCCCGGAGGGACGAATACGGTGGCCAGGAGTTGTGAACCTTGTTGGCGAACGTTCATCAGTTCGATGCCACGACTGTCCCGAGCTAAGCTCGCCGCGGCCAGCGTCAGGTCAGGTTCGCTCTCGAATTCAACCTGAATGCCGAGGGCATGAATCAGGCCAGCGGCCTGCTGTTCGGAGACTCGCTGGCGTTGGACCGCGCTGACGTGCGCCAATTGAGCGCGCAGCACGCCAGCGTGCCGCAGTCGGTCCTTTGGCGGAACGACCGCTCTTTTTCCGCCCCCAAGGTTCTTGGCTGTGTAACCCTCAGCGTGACGCGTGTCCTGTGTGAACAGGTGGGGGCGGTGGTGCCGATCTCCGTTTGCCATTCAGCCGACGCATGCTTAGGGCTTCGCTGCACTGGTGCGGCGACGCATAGCCTGACGTTGTTGCAAAAGACCTTGGATAGTCTCTGGCGGTACGCTCACCTCGTCCTGCATCACGGCTTCCTTGACAGCGTCAGCGACCGCGCGAGTGATCTCAGCGTGGCTAAGACCGACTGCCTGTTCCGCCAAGCTAGCCACGGACTTGGCGGATTTCATGTAGGTGCTCAGCCGCTTGCGCAGTAGCGCCCGAATGTCGTCAGCGGCAGGTAGTTGATATTCCACCAAATCGTCGAAACGCCGGAATAGCGCTTCATCAAGAATGTCTGCGTGGTTAGTCGCTGCGACGATGAGGCTGTTGGACTCATCCTGCTCGATCATCAGCAAGAAGCTGTTGAGAATACGGCGAATCTCCCCAATGTCATTCGCAAGGCCACGCTGGCTACCAATGGCGTCGAACTCGTCAAAGAAATAGACCCCTCGCGTCGCTGCCACTGCATCGAAGACCTGCCGCAGCTTGGCCGCCGATTCCCCCATGAATTTGGTAATCAGCGCATCGAGTCTCACGACGAAGAGCGGAATCCCCAGTTCCCCAGCCAACGCCGCAGCTGTCATGGTTTTCCCCGTGCCTGAGGGTCCGACCAGCAAGAGCTTACGGCGCGGCTGCAGACCATGGCTGCGCAACTTGCTCAAGTGGCGCTGCTCCTTCAAGACACGCTGCAACCCTTCCAGCACCGGTTCGGCCAACACCATGTCCGACATTCGATCGGCTGGATAGGACACGCCCAGCAGAGACGCCAGCTCGCCCCTGGGCCGGGCGAGCGGAATGGCCACATCGGAGCTGCCGGCCTGCCGACGCGATTTAGCCGCGTCCAGCAATTCGCGCAGTTCTTCGGCAAGCTTGCCGTGGCCTTGCTTGGCCTCGTGCGCGGCCATCTGCATCGCCACCGAATGGAAATGACGGTCGTCCCCGTCCGCGTAGGAGCGGAACAAAGCTTTGAGTTGGTCGCCGTTGGCCATGATCGCGTCATTGTCGCGCAGATGTCCTGGTCAACGGGGTCGTGGCGACTTGCTTAATCGCAACAGACCTGCAGGTTGAGCACCGACCTGGATGACGTCATCAGTGCCCTTCGGTGAAGAACGTCATGCGGGCCCCAGCCCCTCAGCGCTTCTCGATCGCATACGCCCGCACCGAATCCCCGGGCCGCGTCCTGGTCGAGCCGTGCCCGCCGGCGATGACCAGCAGGTATTGGCGGCCATCGGCGCCGAGGTAGGACATCGGGGTGGCCTGGCCGCCGGCAGGCAGGCGGTCTTCCCAGATCTGGCGGCCGTTGTTGACGTCATAGGCGCGCACATAGTCGTCCATGCTGCCGGACAGGAAGGCCACGCCGCCGGCGGTCAGCAGCGGCCCGCCCAGGCTGGGCACGCCCAGCTTGATCGGCACCGGCACCGGTGAGAGATCCCGCACCGTGCCATTGCGATGGCGCCACACGATCTTGCCGTTGTTCAGGTCCACGCCGGCCACCGTGCCCCACGGCGGCGCCTGGCAGGGAATGCCCAGCGGCGAGGTGAACGGCTTCATGCGCGACGCGAAGGGCGCGCCGAAGTTCTCATTCAGCGCGGGCAGGGCGCCGGCCGGTGGGCCCTTGTCCTGCACCAGTTGCGTGGTGGCGTCCTGGCGCGGCACCAGGGTCGAGGTGAACGCCAGCACCGCGGGGGTGGTGAACGCCAGCCCACGCACCGGATCCACCGCGATGCTGCCCCAGTTGAAGACGCCGAAGTTCCCCGGGTTGATGATCGATCCCTGGGTCGACGGCGGCGTGAAGCGGCCCTCATACCGCAGCCGATGGAAGGCGATGCGGCAATAGAGCTGGTCGAACATCGTCACGCCCCACATGTCGCGCTCCTTCAGCTCCGGCGGATTGAAGGAGATGGCGGAGACCGGCTGCGTCGGCGCGGTGAAGTCACCGGCCGCCGCGCCTTGCGGGGCCGGCGTTTCGGTGACCGGGAAGACCGGCTTCCCATCGCGGCGGTCCAGCACGAACAGCTCGCCCTGCTTGGTCGGCTGCACCAGCGCCGGCACCCGCTGACCGCGCACCGTCAGGTCGACCAGCACCGGTTGCGACGGCACGTCGTAATCCCAGAGGTCATGGTGCACCGTCTGGAACACCCATTTGAGACGACCGGTGGCCAGCTCCAGCGCCACCACCGACGAGGAGTGCTTCTCCACCGCCGCCGAGCGCTTGCCCCCCCATTGGTCCGGCGGCTGATTGCCCATCGGCAGATACACCAGCCCCAACGCCTCATCGACGCTGGCCACCGACCAGCTGTTCGGGGAATTCGGCGTGTAGGTCTGACCGGCCGGCAGCGGCGTGGTCACGTCCGGATTGGCGGAATCCCAGTTCCACACCAGCGCGCCGGTCTGGATGTCGAAGGCCCGGATCACGCCGGACTGTTCCTTGACCGACGCGTTGTCCAGCACCGTCCCGCCGACGATCACCAGCTGGCGCGTCACCACCACCGGCGAGGTCGAGTAATAGGCGCCGGGCTTCACATTCGGCATGCCGGCCCACAGGTCGACGGCACCCTCACGTCCGAACTGGGGGCAGGTCTTGCCGGTCTCGGGATCCAGCGCGATCAGGCGGCCATCGGCCGTCGGCATGAAGAGCTTGGCGGCACAGCTGCCGCCGCTGCTGGCCGCGGTGGCGGCACTGGCGGCGTTGGCCGGCGCAGTGCCGGCGGTCGTCGAGGCGACCGGCGGCTGGTAGGACAAGCCGCGGCAGGTCAGATGCTGCAGCGCGAGTTCGCCGCGTACTTTGGGGTCATACCGCCACAGCTCGCGGCCGGAGGTCGCATCCAGCGCCAGCACCTGCTGGTGCGGCGTGCAGAGGAACAGGCGCTCGCCGATCTTCAGCGGCGTGACTTCAAAGGTGGTTTCTTCCGGATCGCCCGGTTGGCCGCGCTTGTCGCCGGTGTGGAATTCCCAGGCCAGCTTCAGGTCGCCGACGTTCGCGGCGGTGATCTGCGCCAGCGGCGAATAGCGCTGACCCGCGCCAGTGCGGCCGTAGGCATGCCACTCGCCATCGGGCACGGCGCTCGACGCGTCCGCTCCCGAGGCGGCTGCGCCCGGTGTGGCCGGTGCGGCAGGCGCTTCCGGCATCGTGCCCTCCAGCGCATGCAGATCGCGCGTCATCGCGATCACGGCCACGACCGCGAAGGCGGCCATCGACAGCATCAACGCCACGGCTGGCGGACTGCGCAAGGCGACGCGGCGCGGATCGTCCAGCGGCAGATGGCGACGCATCGTGGGCATCACCAGCAACAGCACCGCGCCGAGGATGAAGGGCACACCCATGCGCGCGCCGAGCGGCCACCAATCCAGGCCGATCTCCCAAAGGCTCCAGACCAGGCTGGCGAGGAAGTAGGCGGTATAGCCATACACGGCCCCACGCAGCTTGCCCCACATCAGCGCGCCGATGACGGCCCAGGCCAGACCGCTCAGCGCGTAATACCAGCTACCGCCGACCGAGGCGAGCCAACCGCCGGCCGCCAGAAGGACGAAGCCCGCAACCAGCAGCGCGCCGCCCAACAGGCGAGCGAGCCACGGAGCGGGCGAAGGAGTGGGAGCAAGGACGCTGGACATGGACAGACTCTCGACAGACGCGACGTCCCCGAAGGGCAAGTGGCGTGCCGTCGGGGCCGTGGTCATGACCCCTTGTCCAGCGTCGAGGGACGCGGGTGGTCACCCACGTCCCTCGATCCGCCTTACAGCTTGGTGAAGCGGATCCAGTTCAGATTCCAGCCGCCCACCGGGGCATAGACGCCCACGTTGTAGGTGCCGGCGTTGATGTTGACGGTGTGCGAGGCGGTGGTCCAGTTCTGCCATCCGCCGGTGGCCGGAATGCTGGCTTGTCCCAGCTGGATCGCGCCGCCGTTGAGGTCCAGCGACAGCGAGGCGCCACTCGGGCTGGCCACGCGGTACTCGACCCGGTAGCTGCCGCTGCTGGGGAAGGTGATGTTGCCGTAGACCATCCAGTCGCCGGCATCGATCCAGCCCACATTCGCGCCGCCTTCGCTGCTGGCTTCGGTCTGCACGCCGTTCTGGTTGGTGAAGCTCTCGGCCTCGACCTGCAGCGTCCAGGACGACGACACCTTGGACACCACCGCCGAGCTGGCCTGGTCATTGAACGCATCGTCGACCAGGCAAGCCGCATTGCCGCTCTTCACCACGCTGCGGCCGCTGAAGTTGTCGCCGTCATACAGCGTGACCTGATAACCGGCATTGACCTTCAGCGAGGACAGATCGTTGTTGCGCACGCCCAGCGCCTGCAGTTGCGCGGTGGTGTAGCGGCCTTCATTCAGGCCGATCGAATAGCCGCCGTAGTTGCAATCCTGATAGACGGTGGCCACGCCGGCGGGCGGCGGGCTGCCGATCTCGGAACGGATCGCCGACAGCAGACTGTTGGCACCGGTCGCGTCCTGCGACAGCTCCCAGATCATCACGCCCGAGCCCTGCTGCAGTGCCAGCCGCGTCTTGGCCTTGATGGTCGGAATGCCGTTGTAGGTCACATAGCCGCAGGAGGCGCACAGCGTGCCGATCAGGTCCTTCTGGGCCGCAGCGGCACCGAACTGATTGACGATGTCCGAGAAGCCGTACGAGGCCGCATAGCCGTTGAAGCCGTAGCCGTAGAACGGCACGCCCAACACCAGCTTGTCCTTGGTCAGGCCGCGGGCCTGCCAGGTGGCGATGTTGCTTTGCGCGAGCGAGTAGGGCGAATGCTCGACGCCGACCTGACCCCAGCCCGGACCCACCGCGTCGTACGACATGATGGTCACGAAGTCGAAATGCGGCAGCGAGGAGATGGGGATCATCCCGCCCTCATAGGTGGCCGTCGCGGCCGTGATCAGCTTGCCGGGCAGGGCGCTGCGCAGGTTCTGGATGAAGGGCGTGTAGTTGCCGGCGCGATCGATGGCGGTGAGCAGCGCACCCTCCAGGTCCACATCCACGCCGTCCAGGCCATAGGTGTTGACGAACTGGGTCAGGCTGTTGACCACGGTCGACCGCGAGCCGGGCTGCAGCAGGCTCTGCCAATCGCCGGAGCAGCCCGGGATCACGCCGCCGGCCACCGAGACCAGCACCTTCACGCCGGCCGCGTGGGCCTTCTGCACCACGTAGCTGATGTCCGCGCCGGTGGCGGATTCCATGCAGGCGGGATTGCCGCCGTTGAGGAAGCTGCCGCCCGCCGCCGGATTGGCGAAGGCCAGGTTCAGGTGGGTCAGCTTGCTCAGATCGGTCTTGTCCGCCACGGCGCGCAGGCCCTTGTAGGACGGGATGTAGCCGACGACCTTGGTCTGCGCCGCCGCGATCTCGGACAGGCCGCACAGGGCCAGGGCAGCGACCAACAGATGACGATGGAAGGAATGAGGCAGGCTCACGGCAGGATCCTTTGCGGAGAAAAACGGCCACGCGGGCCGCGATGAGCGCCAGACGCGGGGGTCCCGCATGCGGAACGCCGCCCGCCCGACGCGGTGGACTTCCCCGGCGACATGAGGCCGCACCCAGCGCCCGCCGGCCATGGGCCGAGTGGGCGGCAACGGGTGCGGCCGCACTGCCCCAGGGAAGTTCGGGGAGGTGCGGCGGATTCTGGCGCGGATGTTGAAAGCGGTTTCACCGCTTCCCCGGTTTCAGCGACAACCGCAGGGAAACGTCTGCAACAGCGCGTTGCCGCGAGCCGCAGAATCGTTCGGTGGCGCACGTCACTCAGCCGCGAGCGCGGTGTCTCGCCGTCCCTTCGTCCATGTCCCCATGCCGCCATGCCGCCATGCCGCCATGCCGCCATGCCGTCGTACTGATGCCCGACGCAGTGACATGGCGGAGGCGATCGCCCGCGCAGCGACGGGCGTCGCGTCTCCACCGCGAGGCCCGCCCACTTTTCCAGGGTCCGCACCAGCGGGCCGAGCCCAGGAGGCGATGAGATGACGGTGCGCAATGAACTGAGCCGATGGCTGGGACTGCTGATCCTCTGCGCGGGATGGACGACGACGATGGCCGCTTCGGCCGCTGCCTTGAATCCACCGGCGACCGCGGCCTCGGCGGTGGCCTCGAAGGCGAATGCGATCCCGATGGCCGAGATCCTCACCCAGGCCGACCGGGACCAGTGGGTGGTGGACCGCATCCGCCGTCAGCTGGCGCGCTCCGATCCCTCTGCGGGCTTGAGCGCCGGTCTGGCGGACTTGTCGAAGTCGGTGGAGGACAAGCGGCGCACCTACACCGCGCAGGAGATTCGCCAACTGGCGGTGATGCGGCTAGAAAGCCTGGATCGCTACTGGGCGCTGGACCAGCGTCGGTTCGAGGAATGGCAGGCGCTGGCCGCACGCCGGCTCGCGCCCTTGGCCGAGGATGCGGCGCTGCTCGAGCGCCTGCGTCGGCAGTGGGAAGTGACGCTCACCAGCCAGGCGCCGATGCCGGCCGCCATGGCCGACCGCATCAGCGCGCTGCTGGAGGATCTGGGCGACGCCGAACAGCGCGTCGCGCCGCTGCTGGCTCACCAGATCGCGCTGGGCCAGGAGGCCCGGGAACTGGGCGAACGCATCCAGACCGGCCGGGAGGCCGTGCAGGAGGTGATCGGCGCGGCCGATCAACGGCTGCTGCAGCGGGAGGTGCCGCCGCTCTGGTCGACCGACGCGACCCCGCCGATGTCGGCCGCGTCCGCGACGGCGTTGTCCGATCAGGGCCTGGACCTGGAAGCGAATTTCGCGAGCGACTATCTGACGACCGCCGCGCTGAAGGTGCAGGCCACCACGGTCGTGCAGTTGATGCTGCTGGCGCTGATGCTGTGGGCGGCGGCACGCGTGCGGCGTGAGCGTCGCGCCGGGATCGATCGCACCGCTGGCATCGACGAGGCCGATGTGGCGGAGAGGGCCGATGTGGAGGGTGGCGCTGATGGCGTGGGTCAGGCGTCGCGGTCTCCGCCGCCCGAGCCGGCCTTGTGCGTGCATCGGCTGCTCAGCCGGCCGCTGTCCGCCTGGCTGTTGCTGGGCATGCTGGTCACCTTGCCGCTGCGCACCGACGCGCCGCTGATGACGCGCGAGCTCGCGCTGCTGATCGCGCTCGTCCCCGCGCTGCGTCTGCTGCCGGTCAGCCCGCTGCGCGGCGGGTCCCCGCTGCCGCAGACCTTCATCGGCCTGTATGCGCTGAAGTGGCTGTGCCTGCTCGCGCTCGATCAGGCGCTGCTCTATCGGGTGCTGCTGATGGGGCTGGCGATCATCACGATGGCCTGGTTGTGGCTGGCGCTGAGGCGGGTGCATGCGGGCCCGCTATGGGGCGCGGGACGTCTGTCCACCCTCCATCGAGCCTGGGGATGGACGGCGGTCGCGGGGCTGGCCGTGGGCGCGCTGGCGCAACTCACCGGGCATGTGACCCTGGGCCAGACGCTGATCAACGGCCTGTTCGACATCGCCTACCTCGGCCTGCTGCTGCATCTGGGCCTCTCGGTCGTGATCGCGCTGCTGCGCTTGCTGGCGGCGGGATCGGCCCACGGTGCCGATGTCGAATCCGGCGCGACCGCAGGCGTGCTGACGTCATCGATGGGCTGGCGTCGCCATCTGCCGAAGATCACCCGGGTGACCCGGCGGGTGCTGCATCTGGCGGTGAACCTGGGCTGGCTGGTCTATGCCGCCGGCGTCATGCGGGTGCAGCGTCCGGTGCAATCGGCGGTGGAGACCGTGCTGGCGCTGCGCATCGAGGTCGGTGAGATTTCGGTGAGCCTGGGCGACCTGCTGGTGTTCGCGCTGTCGGTGGCCGTCGCGGCCATCAGCGCGCAACTGGTGCGGGCCGTGCTGCGCAACCGTCTGAACGACAGCCCGGCGCTGCCGCGCGGCGCGGGCAACAGCATCGCCTCGCTGAGCTATTACGCGGTGCTGTTGCTGGGCTTCATGGTGGCGCTGTCGGCCGCCGGCTTCAAGGTGAGCCAGCTGGCGCTGGTGTTCGGCGCGTTGGGCGTGGGCATCGGCTTTGGCCTGCAGGGCATCGTCAGCAACTTCGTGTCGGGCCTGGTGCTGATGTTTGAACGGCCGATCCAGCCGGGCGACATGATCGAGATCGGCGACATCCCCGGCCGAGTACGCCAGATCGGCCTGCGGGCCACGGTGCTGCGCACCTCCGACGGCGCCGACGTGGTGGTGCCCAACAGCGCGCTGCTGGGCGGCAACCTCAAGAACTGGACCCTGTTCGACCGCCGTCGCCGCATCGAGCTGCCGATCAGCGTGAGTTACGGGTCCGACGTCAGCAGCGTGCTGCGCATCCTGCAGTCGGTGGCGACGGGCTCGCCCGGCGTCGCGAACGATCCGGCGCCGGTGGCCCTGTTCATGGGGCTGGCGCCGAGCTCGATGGATTTCTCGCTGCGGGTCTGGACGCCCGATTTCGATCACTGGATGGATGTGCGCAGCGAGCTGCTGGTGCGGCTGCTCGCCGCCTTCAAGGCCGCCGACATCGCGATCCCGCTCAATCAGCTCGATGTGAATCTGCGGCAGGTTGGAGAAGCGATGGCTGCCACCGGCGCCACGGGCCCGGCCGGCGCGAACGAGGCGGCACCACGCGCGTGACGTGCACGCGGCTGACGCGGACGGGACGGCGCCAGGCCGTTGATCCGTTCGCGATCGCCCGATGGATGGCGCTGACCTCACATCGGCGGCGCATGAGATGGCGCTCTGCGGCAACTCCGCGCGCTCAGCGACCACGCACGCAAGTCCTGCCCCCCGGTTGTGCGCTCTTCCTTCCACACCGCGCCGGGATGGCCTGCGATTTGCCTTTCGGTGCGTACGAAATTGATACCGTTTAGGTATTAACACTAGGTCGATGATGCAAAAGAGTATCGTCGCTCGCCCATCAGGTACCAACCCCGAATTTCCGGATCGGTATCGTTTCGAGCTTCCAGGTCCGCGCATCCGGGCCTGGCCTCATACCTACAAACAGGAGACTTCGATGCCCGCTTCCCCTCTTGTCGCGCCGGTCCGTCTCGCGGCTGCGGCCGCCTTGGTCGCGATGTCCTTCAGCGGCCTGGCCCAGGCGCAGACGGAACTCGTCATCGCCACCGTCAACAACGGCCACATGATCGAGATGCAGAAGCTCAGCAAGCAGTTCGAGCAGGCCAATCCCGACATCAAGCTGAAGTGGGTCACGCTGGAAGAAGGCGTGCTGCGCCAGCGCGTGACGACCGACATCGCCACCAAGGGCGGCCAGTTCGACGTCATGACCATCGGTCTGTACGAGGCGCCGATCTGGGGCAAGAAGGGCTGGCTGCAGGAGCTCAAGACCGATGCCGCCTATGACGTCGACGATCTGCTGCCCGCCGTGCGCAGCGGCCTGTCGGTCGACGGCAAGCTGTACGCCGCGCCGTTCTATGCGGAGAGCTCGATGCTCATGTACCGCAAGGACCTGGCCGACAAGGTCGGCGTGCAGGTGCCCGAGCGGCCCACCTGGCCGCAGATCAAGGACCTGGCCGCCAAGATCCACGACCCGAAGAACGGCGTCTACGGCATCTGCCTGCGCGGCAAGCCGGGCTGGGGCGACAACATGGCCTTCATCACCACGATGGTGAACACCTTCGGCGGCCAGTGGTTCGACATGCAATGGAAGCCGCAGCTGGAATCCAAGCCCTGGAAGGAAGCGGTCAACTTCTATGTGGACCTGCTGAAGAACTACGGCCCGCCCGGCTCCTCGGCCAACAGCTTCAACGAGATCCTGGCGCTGACCAACTCGGGCAAGTGCGGCATGTGGGTGGATGCCACCATCGCCGCCTCGTTCGTGTCCGATCCGAAGCAATCCAAGGTGGCGGCCCAGATGGCCTTCGCCCAGGCGCCGACGATGAACACGCCCAAGGGCGCGAACTGGCTGTGGTCCTGGAACCTGGCCATCCCGGCCGGATCGCAAAAGGTCGCGGCGGCGCAGAAGTTCATCAACTGGTCGACCAGCAAGGAGTACATCCAGCTGGTCGCCAAGACCAACGGCTGGGCCAATGTGCCGACCGGCACCCGCAAGAGCACCTACGCCAATCCGGAATTCCAGAAGGCGGCCCGCTTCGCCGCCGCTGAGAAGACCGCGATCGATTCGGCCAACCCGACCGATTCGACCCTGCCCAAGAGCCCGTATGTGGGCGTGCAGTTCGCGGCCATCCCGGAATTCCAGGCCATCGGCATCGCCGTCGGTCAGCAGATGAGCTCGGCCCTGGCCGGACGGACCACCGTCGATGCGGCCCTCAAGGCCGGTCAGGTCACTGCCGACCGCGAGATGCGCAAGGGCGGCTACTACAAGTGAGCCGCTGAGCGGTGAGCCGTGAGGCTCACGGGATGCCGGGCGTCGCCGCCCGCGCCCGTGGGCTCGACCGGCTCCGGCGCGTGGCGCACGTCCGGCGGTCTTCGCCGGCGCGCACCGCGGGCCCCTGTGGACCGTCACGGTCGGCGTCTCGTCGCGCACCCCGCGGTGCGCGCCGGTCGCCGCCGTGGCGCCGAGTCACCGAGGCGGGCGGTGCGAGCGCTGCTCGAGTCGTCCCGCCATCACCCTGCCCGCCACGCCCATGTCTGCCGCCCCTCTTTCGCTGACCGGGTCCGATGAGGCCCCGCGTGCCCGCGCCCGCCCGGGAACCCCGATGAAACGCCTGATCCCTCGATTGCTGCTCACGCCCGCGATCGGCACGCTCTTCCTCTGGATGATCGTGCCGCTCGGGATGACGATTTATTTCTCGCTGATCCGCTACAACCTGATGCAGCCCGACCAGACGGGCTTCGCCGGGCTGGAGAACTTCGAGTTCTTCGTCACCGATCCGTCCTTCGGCACGGCGGTGATCAACACCCTGCTGCTGCTGGGCAGCGTGATCCTGATCACCGTGGCGTTCGGCGTGGGCATCGCGCTGCTCATCAACGATCCGTTCCCCGGTCGCGGCATCGTGCGGGTGCTGTTGATCTCGCCGTTCTTCGTCATGCCCACGGTCAATGCGCTGCTGTGGAAGAACATGATGATGAACCCCATCTACGGCGTGCTCGCCCAGGTGTGGATGTTCTTCGGCGCCCAGCCGGTGGATTGGCTCACCGACCATCCGCTGTTCTCGGTCATCGTGATGGTGGCCTGGCAATGGCTGCCGTTCGCGACGCTGATCTTCATGACCGCGCTGCAAAGCATGGACACCGAGCAGCTGGAAGCCGCGCGCATGGACGGCGCCACCTATGCCCAGCAGCTGCGCTATCTCTATCTGCCGCATCTGGGCCGGTCGATCGCGGTGGTGGTGATGATCGAAATGATCTTCCTGCTGAGCGTCTTCGCCGAGATCTACACCACCACCGCCGGTGGGCCGGGCGATGCCAGCACCAATGTCACCTTCCTGATCTTCAAGCAGGCGCTGCTGAATTTCGATGCGGGCGTGGCCTCGGCCGGCGCGCTGTTCGCGGTGGTGCTGGCCAATGTGGCCTCGCTGTTCCTGATCCGCCTGGTCGGCAAGAACCTCGACAAATAAGGAGCGTCCGCATGACATCACGACGCCGTTCCGCGTTCTCGCCCGCTCTGGCGGTGCGCACCGTCGCCGCCTGGTCGGTGGCGCTGCTGCTGTTCTTCCCGCTGGCCTGGCTGTTCCTCACCGCCTTCAAGACCGAGATGCAGGCCATCGCGGTGCCGCCGCAGCTGATCTTCTCGCCCACGCTGGAGAACTTCCACGAGGTGCAGGCCCGCAGCGATTACCTGCTCTATGCGAAGAACTCGGTCATCACCAGCGTGCTGTCCACGGTGCTGGGTCTGCTGCTGGCCGCGCCCGCGGCCTATGCGATGGCCTTTCACCGCGGTCGCTTCACCCGCGACATCCTGATGTGGATGCTCTCCACCAAGATGATGCCGGCGGTGGGCGCGCTGGTGCCGATCTATGTGCTGGCGCAGAAGAGCCATCTGCTGGACACGCAGCTCGCGCTGATCATCGTGTTCGCGATGTCCAACCTGCCGATCATGGTCTGGATGCTGTATTCGCACTTCAAGGACATCCCGCCCGAGATCCTGGAAGCCGCCCGCATGGACGGCACCACGCTGTGGCAGGAAGTGCGTCTGGTGCTGCTGCCGCTGGGCATGGGCGGGCTGGCCTCGACCGGCCTGCTGTGCCTGGTGCTGTCGTGGAACGAGGCCTTCTGGAGCCTGAACCTCAGCGCCGCGAAGGCCGGCACCCTGGCCACCTTGATCGCCTCGTATTCCAGCCCGGAAGGTCTGTTCTGGGCCAAGCTGTCCGCAGCGTCCCTCCTGGCCATCGCACCCATCGTGGTGTTCGGATGGTTCAGTCAGAAGCAGTTGGTCCAGGGGCTGACCTTCGGCGCGGTGAAGTGACCGCGCGCCGTTCGGTCCTGCACCCACACCCGCACCCGCACCTGTCGTTCCCGCTTGTCATTGCATTGCCAGTCATTGCCGTCCCGGCGCCTTGACCGTTCGACCCCACGGGCCCTGTCCCACCGTCCACGGTCCCGGCGTTTCCATGTTCCCGCGTGAGTGCCGCCATCACCCGGCGCCTCACCACTTCAGGAGTCACCACCATGGCCTATCTTGAACTGCGCGGCATCGAAAAATTCTTTGCCCAGCATCGCGCCATCAAGGGCATCGACCTCTCGATCGAGAAGGGCGAATTCATCGTTTTCGTCGGGCCTTCGGGCTGCGGAAAATCCACGCTGCTGCGACTGATCGCCGGCCTGGAGGACATCGACGGCGGCACGCTGATGCTCGATGGCCGCGACATCACCGAGCAGCCCTCCAGCAAGCGCGACCTGGCGATGGTGTTCCAGAGCTATGCGCTGTATCCGCACATGAGCGTCTTCGAGAACATGAGCTTCGCGCTCAAGCTCGCGAAGGTGGATCCCGCCGTGATCCGGGAAAAGGTCGAGCGCGCGGCGGACATCCTCAACCTCACCGCCTACCTGAAGCGCACGCCGAAGGAGCTCTCCGGCGGTCAGCGCCAGCGGGTCGCGATCGGCCGCGCGATCGTGCGGGCGCCGAAGGTGTTCCTGTTCGATGAGCCCTTGTCCAACCTCGATGCCGCGCTGCGCGGCCAGACCCGGGTGGAGATCGCCAAGCTGCATCGCGACCTCGGCGCCACCACGATCTATGTGACCCATGACCAGGTCGAGGCCATGACCCTGGCCGATCGCGTGGTCGTGTTGCGGGATGGCCAGATCGAGCAGGTCGGCACGCCGCTGGAGCTGTACGACCGGCCGGCCAATCAATTCGTCGCCCAGTTCATCGGCACGCCGCAGATGAATGTGGTGCCCAGCCTGCAACTGCCGGATTCGGTCCAGCAGCTCGGTCCGCAGGCCGCCGCCGGTGGCGCCATCGGTCTGCGTCCGGAGGCGGTGAGCGTGATGCCGAAGGGGCAGGGCGCGATCGCGGGTCAGGTCTCGCTGGTCGAGTCGCTGGGCGCCGAAACCCTGCTGTATGTGCGCACCCAGGAAGGCGCGCAACTGGTCGCCCGCATGAGCGAGCGCACCGGGCTGCAGCCGGGCGATGACGTCTCGCTCGATGTCGCGGCCGAGGCCGCGCATTGGTTCGACAGCGCCGGCCGGGTGGTGCAAGCCCAGGCGGCTGCGCGCTGACGTCCGCGCCGCCCTCGTCGCTTCTGGATCTTTCGCGTCTCCTGTCTTTCCTGCTTCACCCGCTGTTCGACCCGCCATGACCACCGCTCAAGACACTCTGACCATCCTGCATCTGGGACTGGGTTCCTTCCACCGCGCTCACCAGGCCGTCTACCTGCAGGCCCTGCATGCGCTGGGCGACACCCGCTGGGTGCTGGCGGGCGGCAATCTGCGGCCGGACATGCCCGAGACCATCGCCGCGCTGCAGGCCCAGGGCGGCGCCTACACGCTGGAGACGGTCTCGGCGCAGGGCGAGCGGCGCTACAGCTGGATCGAGTCGATCCGCACCGTGGTGAGCCACACGCCGGACCTGGCCGGCCTGATCGAGATCGCGGTGCGTCCCAGCACCCGCATCATCTCGTTCACCGTGACCGAGGCGGGCTATTACCTCGACAGCCAGCATCAGCTGGACTGGGCCGCGGCGCCCGATCTCCAGGCGGACCTGCAGGCCCTGCGGGACGGTCGTGCGGGCAGCACCTTGTACGGCGCGCTGACCACCTTGCTGCGCGCGCGTCGCGAAGCCGACGCCGGCGCCCTGACGCTGCTGAACTGCGACAACCTGCGCCACAACGGCGATCGCGTGCGCGGCGGCCTGCTGCAGTTCGTGCGCGCGTTGGGCGATGACGCCTTGGCCGCGTGGATCGAGGCCCACACCACCAGCCCGAATGCGATGGTGGACCGCATCACGCCGCGCCCGACGCCCGAGGTCGCCGCGCGGGTGCTGGCCGCGACCGGCCGGGCGGATGGGGCGGCCGTCATGGGCGAAAGCTTCATCCAGTGGGTGATCGAGGACCACTTCGCCAATGGTCGCCCGGCGTGGGAGCAGGTCGGCGCAGAGCTGGTGACCTCCGTCGCGCCGTATGAAGAAGCGAAGATCCGGCTGCTCAATGCCACCCACAGCTGCATCGCCTGGGCCGGCACGCTGGTCGGCTATCGCTTCATCCATGAAGGCACGCAGGATCCGGCCATCCGCCAACTGGCGTATGACTACGTGACCGACGACACCATTCCCGTGCTGTCGCCCAGCCCCATCGATCTGGCCGCCTACCGCGATGTGGTGCTGGAGCGCTTCGGCAATCCGGCCATCGAGGACACCAACCAGCGCGTCGCGATGGACGGCTTCAGCAAGATCCCGGGCTTCATCGCGCCGACGGTGCGTGAGCGGCTGGCGCGTGGCGAATCGATCGCCAGCGTGGCGGTGCTGCCGGCGCTGTTCCTGGCCTACCTGCATCGCTGGCATGCGGGCCAGATTCCCTATACCTACCAGGATCAGGCGATGGACCCCGCCGCCGCGCACGCGATCTGCGAGGCGGCCGATCCGGTGGCAGCCTTCGCCGCGGACCCGGTCTTGTGGGGCGAACTGGCCGGCGATGCGCGTCTGGTTCAGGGCCTGCGTGAGGCGACGGAAAAGGTGGGACGATTCGTGGCGCAGCATGCCGCCACGCGCGGCGGCTGAGGATCGCGGGTCCGCCATCCGCTGTTGAGGAGTTCCTTGCCATGTCCACGCCCCATGCCCTGCCGCGCCAGACCAAGCCGGAGCTGGAGCATGCCTATTCCCGCTCGCCGGAGCTGGGCTATGAGCCGCCGGAATCGGCCGGCTTCATCCGTTGCCTCTCGCACGGATTTCCCACGCCGCTGGCGCGCTGGCACTACCACGACGAATATGAGCTGCACCTGATCACCGCGTCGTCCGGCAAGGTGTTCGTCGGTGACTGGATCGGGCAATTCCAGCCCGGCCAGCTGGTGTTGACCGGGCCGCGGCTGCCGCACAACTGGATCAGCATGGATGTGCCGGAAGCGGGCTATGCGGAGCGTGATCTGGTGGTCCAGTTCCCGCATGCGCCGCTGGCCCAGGCCTGCGAGGGCATTCCGGAAATGCGCGAGGTCATGCCGCTGCTGGAGCGGGCCCGTCACGGCATCGAGTTCTTCGGCATGCAGGCGCAAGCGACGGCGCACTGGCGACGCATCAAATCCTGTCAGGGCCTGGCGCGCTTTGGCGCCTTCTGCGAATGGATGAGCGAGCTGGCCCGGTCGAGCGATTTCCGCCTGCTGTCCAGCGCCCAACTGCAGAGCGAGGACAGCGACACCCAGCTCGCGCAGATCGATGCCATCGTCAGCCGCATCACCGAGCATCTGGCCACGCCGCTGTCCGCCGCCGAGCTGGCACAGGAACTCGGCATGACCGAAAGCCGCTTCTCGCGCTTCTTCCGCCGCGCCACCGGCAACACCTTCACCGATTTCGTGAACCTGGTCCGGGTCAATCGCGCCTGTCAGCTGCTGCAGGACACCGACCGCTACGTGACCTCGATCGCCTACGACGTCGGCTTCAACAACATCGCCAATTTCAACCGCCGCTTCCTGGACATCAAGGGCATGACGCCCACCGAGTACCGCAAGCAGGCCGCCGGCCGCTTCGGGCTGAAGTAGTCCGTGGCGGTCCTTGTCCTTTCGTCAGAGTCCTCCTCATCATGACCGTCGTCGATCTGTCTCCGAATGCCGATCCGGCCCTGGCCGCCTCTCCTGTCGACACGCCGGAGATCGCCGTCGCCGTCGCGGGGGAGGCGCTGATCGACCTGATCCGTCGTCCCGATGGCAGCTACTTGCCGTGCCTGGGCGGCGCGCTCTACAACCTCAGCCGCGCGCTGTCGCGTCAGGGCATCGGCACGCATTACCTCAATCCGTTGTCGCGCGATCGCTTCGGCCGGGAACTGCAAGCGCAGTTGATCGGCGATGGCGTGCATCTGGCGCAGCCGGAGCTGGTGCAGCAGGTCACCGCGCTGGCGGTCGTCAACCTCGATGAACACGGGCATCCCGACTACGCCTTCTACCGCGAAGGCGTGGCGGACCGCGCCATCTCCGCCGTCGGCCTCGGCCAGGCCTGCGCGGCCGTACCGGGACTGCAGGTGGTGTGCACCGGCGCGCTCGCGCTCGATGCGCGGGATACCCGCATCTACCTGCCCTGGCTGCAGGCGCAGCGGGCGGCGGGGCGCTGCGTGGTGGTCGATGCGAACCTGCGTCCCTCCGTCATGCCGGACCTGCCCGATTACCGCGCGGCGGTGCATGCGGCGCTGGCGCTCGCCCATGTGATCAAGGTCAGCGATGAGGACCTCGACCATCTGGCCGTGCCCGGCGAGGACGCGTTGAGCCGCGCCCGCCATCTGCTGGCGCAGCATGCCCAGGCGACCCTGCTGGCGCTGACCTTGGGCCCAGACGGCGCGTGGCTGCTGCATCGCAACGGCACCGCCTGCTTCGCGAAGGAGACCCGAGCGCTGACGGTGATCGATACCGTCGGCGCGGGCGATTGCTTCCTCGCCGGTCTGCAGGCGCATCTGCTGCGGCAGGCGCGGCGCGCGGGCGCGGTCAGCGTGGCGGCCTGGCTCGATGAGCTGTCGTCCACCGCCGCACAGCAGGCGCTGCGCCACGCGGTGGCCAGCGCCAGCCTGTGCGTGCAGGAACAGGGCTGCGTGCCGCCGACCTGGGCGGCCGCGAGCGATTGGGCGCAGGCGTCGCTGGCGGCGGCTTGACGCCTGTCCGATCGGCTTGCGGCGATCGTCATGCGGCGATCGGATCCGAGCCGGCCATGACCTCGGGTTAACGCGCGGCGAATTAGTATTTTCGTCGAACTAATATCGGCGCCTTCCATCACGACATGGAGGCGCGGCGCTCGTCCGTGACCTCCGCACAGGAGACCAGGATGGCGAGATTCACCCGCCGCGGCGCGGTGCAGATGGCGATGGCGTCCGTCGCGGGGTCCGCGTTGAGCGCGCCGGTCGCCGCAGCGCCCACCGCTTGCGGCAGCGTGCCCCGCTTCGGCATCGGCCGGGAAGGGCAGCGCCGGGCCGATCTGGGCGATGGCACCTACCGCAATCCCATCATTGCGGGCGACCGGCCCGATCCGACCATCCTCAAGGACGGCCGCGACTACTACCTCACCTGTTCCTCCTTCACCTCCTACCCGGGCGCGGTGATCTGGCATTCGACCGATCTCGTGAACTGGGCGCCCATCACCGCCGCATTGCGCCAGCCATTGGGCGCGGTCTGGGCGATGGATCTGGTCAAGCATGACGGCCGCTACTACCTGTACATCCCGGTCATGCAGGAGAAGGGCTCGCGCATCGTGGTGATTCACGCCAACGACATCCGCGGGCCCTGGAGTGATCCCGTCGACCTGAACCTGCCGGATTGCATCGACCCTGGCCATGCGGTCGGCGAAGACGGCAAACGCTATCTGTTCGTCAACGGCGTGCGTCGCATCCAGCTGACCGACGATGGCCTGGCGACCGTAGGCGCGCTTGAGAAGGTCTATGAACCCTGGCATTACCCAAAGGATTGGGTGGTGGAGATGTTTGCGCCCGAGGGGCCGAAGATCGTTCGGCATGGGCGCTGGTTCTATCTGCTGACGGCGGTCGGCGGCACCTCGGGGCCACCCACCAGCCACATGGTGACGGTGGCGCGGTCCGCCTCCATCCATGGGCCCTGGGAGAACGCGCCCAACAACCCGGTGGTGCGCACCCGTCACGCCGATGAAGCCTGGTGGTCGCGCGGTCATGCGAGCCTGGTGGAAGGGCCGGCTGGCGACTGGTGGATGGTGTATCACGGCTATGAGAACGGCATGCGGACGCTGGGACGCCAGACCTTGCTGGAGCCCGTCAGCTGGACGGCCGATGGCTGGTTGAAGCCGCTCGGCGGCGCGTTGGATCGCCCGTTGAAGAAGCCTCGCGGTGGCTCGACCAGCCCGGCCGGTGCCGACTTGAGCGATGACTTTTCCACCGATCGCCTGGGTCTGCAGTGGAGTCTTTTCGCGCCTGGCCCCGACGACGCGAGCCGGCTCAAGCGCGAAGCCGGCCGCTTGACGCTACAGGGCAAGGGCACCGGTCTGGCGGATTGCTCACCGCTGACCTGCCTCGTGGGCGACCGCAGTTATCAGGCCTCGGTCTCGGTGGAAGTGGAGGGCGATGCGCACGGCGGCCTGGCGCTGTTCTATGACGGCCGCGGCTTCGTGGGCATTGGGCTGGGCCAAGGGCAATCGCGCACCTACAACTACGGGCAAGAGATCGAGTGGATGCGACAGCCGATGCCGCAACGTTTGCTGCACCTGCGGGTCACCAACCGGGAGAACCTCGTCACGTTCGAGACCTCCATCGATGGCGCGTCATGGACGCAGCATCCCTGGCAGATGGAAGTGGGCGGCTTCCATCACAACGTCTTCGGTGGCTTTCTCAGCTTGAAGCTGGCGCTGTTCAGCGCGGGACGCGGCGCGGTCCACTTCCGGAATTTCCAATTCCGCGGCCTGCGCTGAGCGGACGAAAAAAGGCCCGGACAAGCCGGGCCTTCGGCGAGCCACGCCGCCACCGTCATGCCGATTGAACCGGACGCAGGAAGGTGGGGCGATGGGCGCGTTCGCCACGTCCGGCCGCCGTCAGGCTGCCGGACGTCGTGATCGACTCGATGCGCCGTGCCGCACGATCAATGACCGCGCGTCACCCGCGCATCTTCAGCCGATCAACGTTCATGGATCAGCCGTGGCCGATCCATGGGGCGCGTTGCATGAACGCGCCGGAACACTGCGCTCAGCGATTGCCGCCTTGCGACTTGTCGTTCTGGCCTTGGCTGCCGCCTGGGCGCTGCTGGCCTTGCTGATTCTGTTGACCTTGCTGACCGGGCGTGCCCGAACCCTGCTGGCTTTGCTGGCCGGGCTGTCCTTGAGAACCCGAGCCCTGCTGCTGACCCGGGGTCCGCTGCTGGTTCTGGTTCTGCTGGCTGGACGGGTTCTGCATCTGCTGTTGCTGGCCGGACTTTTGGTCCTGCGATCCCACTTGGTTGCGCTGCGAACTGGTGTTGTCCGGGCGGTCGTTCCGATCCGAATTGTTCTGTTGCGTCATGGTGGTCTCCTGAGTTGAACCATCGGCTGGATTGCCGACGATTTCAATGCGGCAACGCGTGTTCCAGCGTGGGCGGCAGGGACAAGCATTGACATCAGGGTTTGACTTCCAGCACCGGCTCGAAGCCGCCGAAGATCATTCGCTTGCCATCGAAAGGCATCGGCGGATTGCCCGGATGGTTGGGGTCCATGCGCGGGTCTTCCATCATTCGCTTCATGCCGGCATCACGGGTCGCCTTGTCCGGCCACTCGACCCAGGAGAACGCCACCGTCTCCTCCGCAGTGGCCTGCACCGCACGACGAAAGTCCGTCAGCTTGCCGTCCGGCACATCGGTGCCCCAGCACTCCATCACGCGCAGCGCGCCGAGCTCCAGGAAGATCGAATCGAAGTGGCGAGCGTGCTCGATGAACTTCTCCCGGTTGGCGGTGGGAACGGCGATCACGAAACCATCGATGTATGACATGCGGATTCTCCGGTGGGGGGTGGGAATGCGGGGCCATCAGCTTGGCCGCCGTCCTGCTCGACGAACGAGAGGGCGCGACATCGACATCGATTCGGTCGTGTGTCCTGTCAGTCAGTGAATTCGTCGAACGCGGGTCGCGGACTGATCTTGCGGCGACGGGCGGCTGCGCACAATGGGGGCCCGCTGACGCCGTGGAGCTTGTTCATGTCTCGCCTGACCCTGCATTACCACCCGCTTTCCTCGTACTGCCACAAGGCGCTGATCGCCATCGATGAATTGCGGCTCGACGTGGCGAAGCAGACGCTCAATCTGGGCGACCCGACCCAGCGCGCCGCCTTTCTGGCGCTGTGGCCCATGGGCAAGATGCCCTTGCTGGTCGATGGCGAACAACGCATTCCCGAGACCAGCATCCTGATCGAGCATCTGCAGCGTCACCATGCGCCGCACGGCACGCTGCTGCCTGCAGACGGCGATGCGGCGCTCACGGTCCGGCTGTGGGATCGCTTCTTCGATCAGTATGTGATGACGCCGATGCAGGCGCTGACCGCCGACCTGCTGCGTGATGAGGCTGAACGCGACCCGATCGGCGTCGCTCGCGCGAAGCAGACGCTGTCGACGGCTTATCCGCTGATCGAGCAGCAACTGGGCGAGCGCTCCTGGATCGCCGCAGACGCGTTCACCCTGGCCGATTGCGCGGCAGCGCCTTCGTTGTTTTACGCCGTCGCCTACGTGCCGATTCCCGACGAATTGCCGCTGCTGCGCGCCTATGTCGATCGACTGATGGCGCGCCCATCGGTCGCTGCCACGGTGGATCAGGCCCGCCCGTATTTCAAATTCTTCCCTGGCCGCGCGGGGCTTTCGCCGAGGTACTTTCAAGAGACGTCGAACTGACGCGCGTTGCGGCATTGAACGAAAAAAGCGCGGCAGCGCCGCGCTCTTTCGGGGAGAAGGCAGGATCAGTACTTGCCCGCGTCCTTGACGGCTTCCTTCACGTCGCCGACGGACTTCTGGGTCTTGCCTTCGACTTGCTTGGCCAGGCCCTTGGCTTGTTGTTCCTTGCTGCCGATGATCTCGCCAGTCTTCTCTTGCACCTTGCCAGCGGCGTCCTTGACAGCGCCCTTCACTTGGTCCTTGTTCATGACATCTCTCCGGGTTGGTTGTTGCGCCCCTCCACAATGAGAAGCGCATGACTGAAGATTAGGGGCGACGTCGCGCCGGGTGTGCAGGCCATCGGCGCGTCGTCGTGTCGGTCTTGACCTACGTCGATCCCGACGTCGATCGAGCGAAACCCCGTCGCAGCGCCACAAAACCCGCATCCCGACGATGAACGCGGTGCGGTCCTACACCGTACGCTGCGTGCGGGCGATAGCCTTCAGGCCCATGGAACGCCCCACCTCCCGCCCCACCTCGCACGACGCTGGTCCCCACGCCAGTGCCCCGATCGCTTCGCACGCGAACGCCGCCTCGCCAGCGCCATCAGACCCGCACGCGGCGCCGACGTCGCGACCGCATCCTCGGTCGCGCCCGCCCGCGCTGCGCGAGGACGATGACGACGAGGCAGCACCGATTCTTCTGCGTGGTTTCGCGGTGGTGCATGCGCTGCTGGCGGCGCTGTTCGCCTGTCTCGCGCTGCTGCTGGTGGCCATCTCCGCGAAGGAGGCCTGGCAGGTGCTGAACATGGAGTTGGGCCCCAGCGCCGCGCAACTGGTGATCGAAGCGGTCGGCGTGCTCGCGGCCGCCGTCGTGGCCCTGCAGATCGCGCAGACCATCACCGAGGAAGAAGTGATCCGCAGCGCCCACATCAGCGCGCCCACGCGGGTGCGACGTTTCCTGTCGCGCTTCATGGTCGTGGTGGTGGTCGCGCTCGCCATCGAGGCCCTGGTCGCCACCTTCCGCGCCGCGCATGAGGACTCCACCCAGCTGCTGCACGCCGCCGCGATGGTGCTGGCGGTCGGCGTGCTGCTGGCGGGCTGGGGCGTCTTCATCCGCCTGAATCGCTATGCCGAAGAGCTCGAACCGGAAGCCATGCGCGAAGCGCAGGAAGAGGACGACAAGCTCAAGTGAGACCGTGAGATCGCAAGACCTTGAGATCGCGAGTCCGCGCGCCGAGATTGGAACGAGGCGCGCGGGCTGGCCGCCTCGCGTTCAGCGCGCAGGCGGGTCAGCGGCGGCTGGCGCTGCGCTCGGTTCCGCGGTCGTCACCGGCAGGCGCATCAACTGCGCCATCGCCAGCCGGTGATAGATCGGCACGCTGATCCAGCGCGAGACCGCACTGGCCAGCAGCGCGGCCGCCATCAGGCTCAGCACCATCGCATGGCCGTCCACCATCTCCATCACGATGATGAAGGCGGTGATCGGTGCCTGCGTCACGGCGGCGAGGAAGGCCGTCATCCCGATCGCGATCAGCACCGCCGCGCCCTGATCGGTGCCGGCCAGTTGGGCGATGTCGCTGCCGATGCCGGCGCCGATCGCGAGCGACGGCGCGAAGATCCCGCCCGGCACGCCCGACCACACCGCCAGCCAGGTGGCCACGATGCGCAGGGTCACGTACAGCACCGGCAGGTCCAGATGGCCCTCGACCAGGCGTCGGGTGTAGTCATACCCGCTGCCATCGGTCGCGCCGTGACTGACCCAGCCGATCACCGCGATCGCCAGCCCACAGCCGAATGCGAAACGCACCGGCGCCTGGGCACGCCAGCGGCTGAACCGGTCGTTGCCGCCGAGCAGGCTGCGCTGCAGCAGCCGTGAGAACACGCCGCCCGCCAGACCGCAACCGAGCGCCGTGAGCAAGCCCGGCCAGAGATGCGACCAGGTGAGATGTTCCACCCGCAGGCGACCGAAGTAGCTGGCATTGCCGAACACCGACACCGCCATCAAGCCCGCCAGCACGATGGCCGCGATGATCAGGCCGCTGTTGCGCTGCTCGATCTTGCGGGTGAGTTCCTCGATCGCGAACATCACGCCCGCCAACGGCGCATTGAACGCCGCCGCAATGCCGGCCGCGCCGCCCGCGACCAGCAGACCGTCATGGTTGAGCGGTGAACGCCGAGGCAGCCAGCGCTGCGCATGCTGCATCACGCCGGCGGCAATCTGCACCGACGGGCCCTCGCGGCCGATCGCCAATCCGCCGAGCAAGCCGCCCGAGGTCAGCAGGATCTTCGCCGCGCTCAGGCGCAAGGACACGAACAGACCGCGCTGCTGCGGCGGCACCTGAGGCGACAAGGCCGCCATCACTTGCGGAATGCCCGACCCCGCCGCGCCGGGCGCGAAGCGCCGCGTCAGCCACACCAGGCCCGCGGTCCAGCAGGGCGTCCAGATCAGCAGCGCCAGCGGCTCCCAGGCTCGCAAACGGGCGAAGCCGTCGATGGCCTGATCGCTGAGCCAGGTGAACAGGACGACCGCCAACCCAGCCGCCACCGCATAGGACAGCACCACCGCGCGCGCCAGCCATTGGCGCCAATCGGCGAGGTCGTCGCGCATCGAGGCCAGGAAATCAGGCTCGGCGGGCGAGTGCGGCGAGTGCGGCGATGAGGCCGACGCCGGCGATGAGGCCGATGGCGGCGATGCCGACGCCTGAGTCGAGGTGGCCGATGTGGGCGATGCAGCCGATGAAGGCGAGGGCGGCGATGTCGGCGAGGCGGGGGAGGTCGTCGACGGCGGCGGGAGTGGCGCGGGCGTCATCGCATCAGTCTCTCACGCAGCGCATCGGGGATCGGGCTGGCAGTCCGCGCAGCGCCCGATGGGATCACGCCTCCAGCCCGGTGGCCAGCGGCGGAGGCAGCAGCCGCTGCGCCATGGCCTCGGCGCGGGCCGGCAGGCGGCTCATGAAACCGGCAAAGCCATCGGGCGCGCGGCCCAGTCGGCGCGGGCTGGTGGTCACGCGCACGGTGTTGGTCCGCGCGATGCGCACGCCGGCGGCTTCCAGCTGGTCCACCAGCGCCACATCCTCACGATGTCGGATCGGCGGAAATCCACCCGCTCGAAGATAGGCCGCGACGGACACGCCCAGGTTGGCGCCATGGATGTGCGGATGGTCTTCCGCATCGACATAGTGCGCCTCATAGGCGCGCCGCTCTTCGAGGGAGAAGTCGCTCCAGTCCTCGACCTGCACCACACCGCAGACGGCATCCGATCGCAAGGCCAGTTGCCCGGCGAGCCAGGTGGGCGAGACCACCGAATCCGCATCGGTGAAGGCCAGCCATCGTGCGCCACGCGCGATCAGGGCCATCGCCCCTTCGGCGCGTGCGGCGCCCACATTGCGATGCGCCACGCCGAGCGCGCCCACGCCCAGCGCCCGCACCACCTCGCCGGTCTCATCGTCACAGGCATCGAGCACCACCAGGATCTCCACGGTCTCGCCCGCCAGCTCCGGATGCTGGGCGGCCGTGATCAAGGCCTGCAGGCAGCGGCCGATCAAGGCGGCCTCGTTGTGCGCCGGGACCACCACGCCGATCATGGCTGCGGCCCCTCACGTTCCGACACCGCGCGCGCATCGTCGCTCCAGACCTCGATGAGGAAGTCGTCTTCTTCAAGCCGGCTCAGCCGCGTCAGCCCATGCCGACCGGTGAAGCCGTCGTGCATCAGCCGATGGACCTCATCGCCCAGTCGCAGGTAGTCGCCTTCGGCCCGACGCCAATGGCAGGCGATGATGGTGCCGCCCGGCATCAGCGTGCTGGCGCTGCGCTCGATCACCCCCGCGAGGGCGTCGGCTTCCAGGTAGTAGCCGAATTCGCTGAGCACGATCAGGTCGAAGCGTTCGTCCGGCCAGTGGGCCGGCATGGTGGCGCGCTCGACCTGCACATTGACGCAGTCCGCCAGCCGCTCGCGGGCGATCGCCACGGCCGCCGCGCTGCCATCGGTCGACAGCAGACGGTCGCACCGTCCCGCCAGCGCCGCACTCAGCTCGCCGATCGCGCAGGCCGGCTCGAAGGCATGCGCATAACGGGCCATCGGCAAACAGGCGAGCGTCAGCGCGCGCTTGCGGCGTTCATACCAGCGGGTCCGATAGCGCCAGGGATCGCCCTCGGTCTTGAACAGCGTGTCGAAATGCTGCGCGAGCCGGGCCGCGGCCGACGCATCGGCCTCGGCGCTGGACACCGGCGCGCTGGCCGCGCCCGACGCGAACGGATGGCCGGCGCTCATGAGCTGGACTCCGCTTCAAACAGGTATTCGAACGGGCGCATCAGGCGCTCGACGGTCGCCGCGCCGAGCACCGGCGCGCGCTCGCCGTCCGCCACCAACTGGCTGCGGTGCGCGGCGATCGCCGCCCGCTTGGCCTGCAGCGCGGACGGTGGCAGCGGCAGACGCCGCAGCCGATGCCACGGCACCCGCGGATCTTCCGGTTGCGCCCAATGCCAGGTCCACACCGGCATCTCGATCAGACGCGCCCCGGTGAGCGCGGCGGCGCGGGCACAGGCGCGTCCGGTCGCCTCATGGTCCGGATGACCATCCTCCCGCCAGGTGGTGAACACCACATCGCCGGGTTGCAGCAGGCTGAGCAGGTAGATCACCAGATCATCTTCATTCGCGCTCACGCCGCCGTCCGGCAGCCCGGCGGTGAACACCGGCACGTCCAGCCCGAGTTGCCGCAAGCCATGCGCCCGCTCCGATCGACGTTGCACCGCCAGCCGTTCGGCGGTCCAGTGCCGCGATCCGGGATGGCTGGCCTCGCCATCGGTCACGCCCACCATCAGCAGCGGGGTGGCGGATTCGCCCCATGGGCCGGTGTCGGCAGCCTGACGGCTCGCCAGCATCGCCAGCAAGCCGCCGCAGGCGAGCACCTCGTCATCCGGATGCGGCGCGACCACCACCGCGCGCTGGCCCTCCTGCAGCAGCGCATCCAGATCGATCAGGGGCGCGCTCGACAGCCGGCCCCAGGCCTGCCAGATCCATTCCGGGGTGCCGTCGCCATGAATGCGCGGCGGCTCCGGCGCGTCGAGCAGGCGCTGACCGGGCGACGCGCCGGTCGGGCGGGGCGAGAAAGGCGCCGTGCGCAAGGGCTCGGCGGTCGCGCGCGGGGCGCTCAGGGGAGGGCTCAGCATCACAGCATCCAGGGAGGGGGCACCGGGCGGGCGGTGGCGGTGTCCACGGCGGTGCGTGCGCACTCGCCCAGGGCCACCAGGTCACGATCGCCATGGCTTTGTCGAATGAAGACCGGCAGGTCCGCCGCCAGACGGGCGAAGCGGGCCTCCAGGCACAAGGGGCCGGCACCCATCGCGCGGGTGGCGGCGCGCAGCACCTGCTGCGCGATGTCGTCGCTGGACGCGCGGGTGCGCAGCGCCCAGTCGCGGGCATCGGCATGGGGATGGCGATCGATCCAGTCGGCCGCTTCGCGCAGCAGCGCGGCATTGGCGCTGAGCAGCCGGTCGATCTCGCCCAGCGCCAGCAGCCGATGCCAGCCGGGATCGCCGACCCGCCGCACCTGGTCCAGCAGCGCCTGGGCCACCGCACTGGCGGCGCCGTGCCAGCAGGCGGCAATGCCCACGCCACCCTGCCAGAAGCCGGGGCGGGAAAGATAGAAGCCGGCATCGCCGATCAGGCGCGCGGGCACGGACTCGAACCGCACTTGCCCGCTGGCGGTGGCCGCCATGCCGACGGCCTGCCAGGCGCTCTCGTCCACCGACACGCCGGGCTGGCGCAGGTCCACATCGGCGAGCCACGGGCCACGGCCGTCGTCGGACCACACCGTCAGCAAGGCCCGATCCAGCACGGCGGCGCCGGAGCACCACGCCTTGGTGCCGGACAGCGTCACGCCGCCGGTGGGCGTTTCGGTGAAGATCACCCGGGCCTGCGGCGGCTCGGCCGCCCACATGCCGTAGGACGCCTCGGGCTGCACGGCGGCGTGGCCCGCTTCGGCCAACTGCGCCAGGGCATCGGTATGGCCTTCCACCAGCTTGACCAGCGCCAGGTCATGCGCCGCCACGGCGGCCAGCAGCCGCCAGCGTTCCAGCGTGCGGCCGGCGCCTGGCAGCGGCAGGTCGGCATGGCCTTCCTGAATGAGGCTGCGCAGCGCCGCGCCCGGCGCCTGGCCCGCCAGCGCGAGCAAGGCGGTGTGCAGGCGCTCGAGCGCGCTCGATTCCGGGAAAGGCGGGGCTCCAGATTCGTTCATGGCTCTGCGGGGCACGCGCCGTGCCAGCCCCTGTCCGACAGGCGGCACGGGCCCGCCGGGCTGCCCCATGCTTGCGGGACAGGCCGGCAACGGCACCGCGTTGTGCCAAGATCGAGCCGCACCGTGGCGACGTCCCTTCGGGACACCCCGGTGCCGCGTGGCCAGACTATTAGAAAGGGCCGCCATGACCCAGGGAGAAGCGCCCGCGTGCGGGGCCCCCACCAGCCGCGGTGAGGCGCAGGGCAGTGAACGACGCGACGGCAGTTTGAGCCTCGCGCTGGCCAGCATCCGCGCGGCCTACATCCGCCTGGATGCGCGCGGCTGCGTGGCCGACATGAACGCCATCGCCGAGACCTTGACCGGCTGGCCGCTGTGCGAGGCCCAGGGCCGGTCGATCTGGACCGTCTTCGAGCGCGAAGGCCGGCCGTCCGATTACCTGAACCGCAACCCGATCGAGGTCGCCCAGGAACAGCAGTGGCGTCCCGGGGAAGGCCGCACGATGCGGCTGATCGCGCGCGACCGGCGCGCGCTGGAAGTCGATGTGCATTCCAGCCTGAGCCGCGGCCCGGATGGCCAGGTGGACGGGCTGGTGCTGGTCTTCCGCGATCAGACCGCGCTGCAGGAGGCGCAGGCCGCGGCCCACCGGCTCGCGGCGATCGTGGAATCGTCTCAGGATGCGATCGTCGGCAAGCGGCTGGACGGCACCATCACCAGCTGGAACCAGGCCGCGCAGCGCCTGTTCGGCTACGAGGCGGAGGAGGCGCTGGGCATGTCGGTGATGCGACTGATCCCGCCGGAACGCCATCATGAAGAAATGCAGATCCTGTCCCGCATCGCACGCGGTGAACGCATTCCCGCGCTGGAGACGGTGCGCCTGACCCGGGACGGGCGGCGCATCGATGTGGCGCTGTCGATCTCGCCGGTGCGGGACCATGCGGGCACCATCGTCGGCGTGGCCAAGATCGTGCGCGACATCAGCCAGCAACTCGCCGCCCGACAGGCGCAGGTGCGCATCGAGGCCCTGGAGCGGGACAACCGCGAGGTGATGGAAGCGATGCGCGCCAAGTCGATGTTCCTGGCCAGCATGTCCCACGAGCTGCGCACGCCGCTCAACGCCATCATCGGCTTTGCGGAGCTGCTCAGTGAGCCGTCGGTGGCGGTCTCCGACGAGCGCCGCCAGCAGTTCGCCGGCCACATCCTGGGCGCCGGCCGGCATCTGCTGGAGATGATCAACGACGTGCTGGACCTGTCCAAGATCGAAGCCGGCAAGATCGATTTCAGCCCGGTGGAGTTCGATCTGCCGACCGCCGTGCATGAGCTGCAGGAGACGCTCAGGCCGATGGCCCAGTCGCGCCAGCATCGGCTGCGGGAAGACCTGGATCCCGATGTGGGTCAGGTCTTGCTCGATCCGCTGCGGCTGCGCCAGATCCTCTACAACTACTTGTCCAACGCCATCAAGTTCACCCCACCGGGCGGCGAAGTGGTGGTGCGCACCCGGGCGCGCGGGCCGTGGGCCTTTCTGCTGGAAGTGCAGGACAGCGGGCCCGGCCTGTCCGACGCGGAGCAGGCCACGCTGTTCCAGGATTTCCGCCAGCTGCCGCGTCGACCCGGCCAGGACCGCACGGGCACCGGCCTGGGATTGGCGCTCACCCGCCGGCTGGCGCAGGCGCAGGGCGGCAGCGCGGGCGTGTTCAGCGCGCCCGGTGAAGGCAGCCGCTTCTATGTGGTGCTGCCTCGGCGGCATCTGCCGACGGAGCGTCCCGCCGACGGTGTGGAGCCCGCCGGCTTGCCGCCACAATCCTCTGCTTGATCGGACCAGGCACGTCGGTCCGTCGGGAGCTCAGATGGATCGATTCGATGCGCTGCAGGCCTTCGCCCGGGTGGTGGAGACCGGCAGCTTCACCAAGGCTGCCGCCACGCTGCACATGAGCAAGACCACGGTCACCCAGCTGATCCAGCAGCTGGAGGCGCGACTGCGGGTGAAGCTGCTGAACCGCACCACGCGGCAGGTCGCGCTGACGGCCGATGGCGCGGCCTACTACGAGCGGGTGGTGCGGCTGCTGGCCGACCTGGAGGATGCGGACACGGCCCTGTCCAGCGCTTCGGCCGTGCCGCGCGGGCGGCTGCGAGTCGATGTGCCCAGTCCGTTCGCGCGGCTGATCCTGATGCCGGCGCTGCCGGACTTTCATGCCCGTTATCCCGAGATCCAGTTGCACCTGGGCGCGAGCGACCGGATGGTCGACCTGATCGGCGATCACGTCGATGCAGTGGTGCGCGGCGGCACGATGCCGGACTCCTCGCTGATGGCGCGCCGGCTCGGCGATCTGCGGCTGGATGTCTATGCCGCGCCCGGCTATCTGGCGCGCGTCGGCACGCCGACGGATCCGCGCGAGCTGGCGCAGGCGCCGCACCACACCGTGGGATTCCTCAGCAGCCGCACCGGCAAGGTCGCGCCCTTGCGACTGCGCCACGGCGCCCAACGCGTCGAGGTCCATGGCCGCTATGTGGTGGCGGCCGATGACGGCAATGCCTATCTGGCTGCGGGCCTGGCGGGCATGGGCGTGCTCTGGCTGCCGCACTACATGGGCCAGCCGCATGCGGATCGGGGCGAGCTGGTGCCGCTGTTCCCCGGCTGGCGCGCTGACCCGATGCCGATGCAGGTCGCCTATCCGCCCAATCGGCATGTGAGCAGCAAGCTGCGCGCATTCATCGACTGGGTGGTGGCCTTGATGGCGCAGCAGGTGCCTCCTGATCCGGAGGAGCCGGAAGCGCCTGCGTCCACGCCAGACGCGAAGGCCAAGGCGAAGGCCGTGGATGAAGCGGCGCCGGCGGCGTAGGCGGTCCGACCACCGTGCGCCATGCGCCATGCGCCATGCACCGAAGCGTGGCTGCTGTCCGCTCAACGCGGATCAGTGCCCCGCGCCCTCCGCGTCATGCCGGCTGGCCAGCAGCGCCGCTTCCACGCGGCTGCGCACCTGCAGCTTCTGCAGGATGTTGGTGACGTAGTGCTTGATGGTTTTCTCGGACAGGAACAGCGCGTCGCCGATTTCGCGGTTGGTCTTGCCGCTGCCGATCAGCGCGAGGATCTTGCGTTCGCGGTCGGTCAGCTCCTGCAGCGGATCGGGCGCCTTGCGCTGGGTCAGCGAGACCAGCATCTCGGCCGCGATCGACGGCGACACATAGACCTCGCCCGCCACCGCCGAGCGCAGCACCTCGGTCAGCTCGCGGGCCGACACGCCCTTGAGCACATAGCCGCGCGCGCCCGCCTTGAGCGCGGCCAACAGCTTGTCCTTGTCCTCGGACATGGTCAGCATCACGATCGCGGTGGCGGGACAGGCCATGGCGATCTTCTCGGCGGTCTGGATGCCGTTCCAGCCCGGCATGCTGATGTCCAGCAGCACCGCATGCGGCATCAGCGACTGCGCCAGCGCCAGCGCTTCCTCGCCGGACGAGGTCTCACCCACCACCCGGAAGCCGGGCGCCAGCCCCAGCGAATGCACCACGCCCTGGCGGAACAGCGGATGGTCGTCCACCACCAGCACATCGATGACATCGATCACGTCGGGCGCGGGCGTCGGTTCGGTCGGTTCAGTCACGGCAATTCCGTCATGTCCAAAAGGTGGGCGAGTTAGGCGGGGTAGGCGGGGCAGGCGGCGTGAGCGAGGAGGGCGAGGTGGTCGAGGGTGCCATGCGATCGACGATCAGGTCGACCGGTCCGTCGTGGGCGCCGCGCCCACCAGCGGCAGGCGCACCCGGATGGTGGTGCCGCGACCGATCTCGCTGAGCACCTGGAATTCTCCGCCCAGCGATTCCACCCGCTGACGCATGCCGCTCAAGCCCAGACGCCGCTTGGCCAGCGCCGCCGCCACATCGAAGCCGGGGCCCTGGTCGATGACGTCCAGGCTCACCAGGCGCGCGTCGGCGTGCAGTCGGACTTCGACCTCGCCGCCCGGCGCGTGGCGCACGGTGTTGGCCAGCGATTCCTGCAACAGCCGATACAGCGTGGTCTTGAGGCGGAAATGCACCGGCCGGTCTGCATCCACCTCGGTGTGCAGCCGGACCGGCTGGCGGGTCTTGGCCAGGAAGTCGCGCACCACGCGTGCGGCGATCTCGTGCAGCGACAGCGGGCCGATGTCCGGCAGCTCCAGATCCGCCGAGATCGCCCGCAGATCGCTCATCGCGGACTGGACCGCATCGGTGATCCGATCCAGGTCCTCGCCCGTCACCACCGACGCGCCGCCCGCATCCCGCAGGTTCTTGATCCGCATGAGGGCGAAGCCCAGGTCCTGACACGGGCCGTCATGCACATTGGCCGAGACCCGCTGCAGCAGCGCCTCATGGTTGACGATCGCGTCTTCCGCCGCGCGGCTGACCCGCGCATGCAGTTGCAGGTTCTGCGCATTGAGCGCCGTCTGCAGCTGCACCTGATCGCTCAGCGCATCTTGTTGGGCCAGGATGGTCTGGCTGCCGCGTCGCACCACCATGAACAGCAGCAGATAGGTGAGCAGCATGGTGCCGGCCACCACGCCCCAGCTGCGGCGCTGGGCCACGCCGGCCTCGCGGTCGACCTCGTCGGGCAATTGGTAGAACTCGGCCACCGCGCCGATGCGGCCACGATCCGAGGTGTGGATCGGGGTGTAGGTCTCGATCATCCGTTCCATCGGCTGACCGTGATCGGTCTGGACCTTGCCGCGCCGGATGCTCACCTCGGAAAAGATGTTGCCCGCGGCGGCTGCTTCGAGACCTTCGTCGATCTCCAGCTGCTTGCCGGCCCCTTCGCCGTCGCTGGTGAAGAGCACCATGCCGTCGGGCCGCCAGATGCGCAGCGCCACGATGCGGCGGGCCCATTCGGCATCGGCCATCAGGGCGGTGAGGGCGCGCCGGTCGGCGTCGCTCAAGGTGCCGGTCTCGTTGACCTGCTGCAGATGCGGCGCGATGAAGCCGTCCACATAGAGCGCGGTATCGCCGCCGATGCGGTGCACCACGCTGTCATGCACCTGCTGCCCGACCCACCAGCCGATGACCAGCGTGGTCGCCAGAAGGATGGGAAAACTGATGAGGAGGAACTGTTGCGAGAGCGACAGCCGCGCAGCCGCTGGTTTCATCGGCGGGACTGTAACAGCGTGCATCCGGCCTGCCCATGGACCAAAGTCCCGACCGATCGCGACCATGGGCGGACCCACGTCCCGCCTTTCAGCCCTGGGCGCGCCGGGAGCGGCTTCCTACGATGCGAGCACCGATGCCGATGGCGTCACCCCTCGCCTCAACCGGACCCACGCGGTCCATTCCACGGAGCACCCTCCATGTTGCGTCAATCTCTGCGTCACTCTCTGTCGATTCCTTCCCGCTTCCAGGCGGGCCGTACCGCGCTGCTGGGCCTGGCCCTGGTGCTGTCCAGCGGCTTGGCCGCGGCGGCTTCGTCCAAAGGCTGCGAAGGCGGCGGCTTCCGCGTGCTGGGCCTGAGCGGCAGCCAGAGCACCACCGTGCCGGCGGCCAGCGTCGGTGCCAGCTTCCTGGTGCAGGGCAAGTATGTGCAGTTCGAGGTCGATGCCGCGACCTTCGGCGTGCGCAACTATGTGTTGACTGGCGCGGCCAATGCGCTGGACATGACCGGCGGCGTGCCGACCCCGGTCTTCGCGGCCAAGACGCCGGACCACCGCGGCGCCACCCTGACCAGCGGCGTGGACGTGGACCTCAAGGACACCGACATCGCGCTGATCCGCGAAGGCGCGCAAGTCACGATGAAGCTGCAGGCCAAGGATTGCGCCAATGGCGGCGTGTTCCAGATGGAAGTCGCCCGCGCCGACGGAACGGCCACCGTGTTCACCCATGTGCTGGCCACGCATCCGACCAACCCGTCGCTGAACGCCTTCTACTTCGACAACCGCAACTTCCGCAATCGCGAGGGCGAGGCGGTGCCTTACAAGGACACGACCGTGGTGGTGACGCCGCGCGTGAACTTCGGCAATGACTATTCGCCCAAGTTCGTCGGCCGCGACAGCCCCCAAGTGGCGACCCGCCTGAGCGATGCCAACTGCGTCAACCCGATCGTGCGTCGCGACGGCAGCGTGCAGAACGTCAGCCACTGCGGTCTGACCTCGCGTTGGGAAGTCTCCAGCGGTGGCCGCATGGGCATGGTGTTCGGTGAAGACGCGACCGAAGTCGCGCCGCCCGCCACCATCTGCACCCACAAGTGCCAGGCCCAGAACCAGGTGAAGGGCCGCTCCACCGTGCTGGGTGCGCCGTTCCCGGTCGCTCCGGCCGATCGTCTGGCACCGCGTCAGTGAGACCGACGATGAGGTCGCGATGAAGTCACGATGACGTCGCCATGAAGCCGCCACCAAGCGGCCTCTGGATCGCATGACCTCGAGGACTTCAACCCTCACCGCGCGGCGCCTTCGGGCGCCGTGCGCGTTTGCGGCGCGCCGATCACGCGGCGCGCCTCACGCGCTGGTCCTCAGGCCGCCGGGGGCGCCGGCAGCAGGCCCGCACCGCGCAGTCGGGTGAGGGCATCCAGCAGCAGATCGCTCTTCACCGCATAGGCGGCGCGCGGCGAGTTGACGAAGCCGGTGGCGTTCAACACATAGTTGGTGCCGTCGATGCCATCCAGCTGCACATTCGGCGGCGGTGAGGCCAGCACGCCGGGATGGGCGGTGAAGGCTTCCAGCAGCAGCGCCCGCGCCTTGGCGGTGTCGCTGGAGAGCGGCATCGGCAGCTTGAACTGCACCATGCCCAGCGAATCGCCGTAGGTCACGTTGCGGACGATCTTGGTGATGAATTCCGAGTTCGGCACGATCACGGTGGAGCGGTCGCCCATCTGGATCTCGGTGGCCCGCACATTGATGCGGCGGATGTCGCCCTCCACCCCGGACAGGGACACCCAGTCGCCGACCTTCACCGGCCGCTCGGCCAGCAGGATCAGGCCGGACACGAAGTTCTGCACCACCGCCTGCAAGCCGAAGCCGATGCCGACGGACAGCGCACTGGCCACCCAGGCCACCCGCTCCAGGCCGACGCCCAGCGCCGACATCGTCACCGCGATCACCGCCACCGCGCCGACATAACCGAACAGCGTGGTCACCGACATCCGCATCCCCGCATCCATGCGGGTGGTCGGCATGTAGCGATTCGCCAGCCAGCCCTTGAGCAGGCGCACCGCGCCGAAGCCCACCAGCATGACCAGCACGCCTTGCAGCAGCGCCATCGGCCGCAGGCTCAACTCGCCGATCGACAGGCCTTCGTGCAGCCGCGTCGCCCGTCGGAACAGCTCGCCGGGGCCTTCGCCATACGGCGCCAGCAACAGCACCAGCGCAAACACGCCCACCATCGCCCGGCAGACGGCCGACAGCAGCACCGCCGTCTGCTCGCGGGTACGCGGCTTCGCGGGTGCGGGCTCGTCGGCACGCTGACCGTTTTCTTCCGGCGTGCGGCTGGAGGCGGTGGGCGCCAGCAGCGACATGAAGAGATCGTCCACCAGCGCGGTCAGCAGATAGGCGGTGCTGAGCACGATCAGGCCCCAGACCAGCTGGTTCATGATGAAGGTGCCCATCGCCAGGAAGCCCGCCAGCAAGGCCAGCGCAGACGCCGCCACCGCGATCCAGGCACCCGTGCGCAACATCGGCAGCCACAGCGGGCGGGGCGGCTGGGGGGCGGCGCCATGGCCGTCGTGAGGCCCGCCTGCGTCGCGCGCGGACGCGCTGTGCGCCGGGGTCGAGCCATCCGCCGCCGCGTCGTCGGACGCGGGTGTGCGGCGTCGCGTCGCCTGCCGCAGCGCCACGGCCAGCACTGCCAGGTGGGTGAGGGTGGACAGCCCGTTCACCGCCCACGACATCGTCACGCTGGCATCCACGGCCGCCACCGATCGGGTGGAGATCCAGCCCAGGACGACGGTGCCGGCGAGCGTCAGCGGGAACCAGGCCAGTCGGCTGGCCAGCTCGTCCGGGACCGGCGGCAGACGCCAGGACGGCTTGCGCGGGATCAGCAGGGCGGTGCCCAGTGCGCCGACGAAGGCGCCGAACCACAGGATCGCTTCCACGCTGTCCAGCCAGTCGGCCAGACGCGGCGCCGGATCGGGGCCGGCGCTCAGGGCCAGCACGCTGGCATGCGCCAGCAGGCCGAAGGTCAGCGTCCACAGCACCACCACGCCGAAGGCATGCAGCGAGCGCCGCAGCCGGCCCGACGGCAGCCGGGTGGCGCTGAGGTGGGTCAGCAGCCGCCGCAATCCGAGATGCGCCAGCAGCAGGCCCACGGCCAGCCCGATCAGCGACAGCCACAGGCCGGTCGAGATCAATGCGACGCGACGGCCCACGTCGGCGCCCAGGGTGCCCAGCCGCTGCAGGTCCTCCTCGCCGTCGGCCGCCAGCGCCTTCCAGAAACGCGATCCCAGCACCGACGGCACCCGTTCGCCGAGTCGCGCGCTGAACTGCATGCGGCGGTTTTCCAGCGCGGTGGCGGCCGCCTGCTCGGCTTCCAGCGCCAGCAGCTTGGCGAGCTTGATCTGCGAATCCAGCGTGGAGATGCTGCGCATCAGCTGGGCCCGCTGGGCCGCCACCTCCGGCGATTCCTTCACCCCGTCCGCCGGCTCGCCGATCTGCGCCAGGCGGGCCTTCACATCGGCCAGCTCCGGCTCCAGCGCGGACGCGGCTTCCTCCGCGCGGGTCTGGGCCGACAGCGCGCGCTTGCGCAACTGCAAGGTGGCCGCGTCATCGAGCGTGTCGTCCTGCACCGCGCGGATCGCATCCATGTCCCGGCGGGCGGCGTCGAGCAGCTTGGCGGGATCCACCTCGGCGGGGGCGTCGGCATTGGCCGCGCGCGAGGCGGCGGTCGCGCCCGTGTTGGCGGTCGATCCATTGCCCTGCGCCGAGGCGGTCGGGGCCGTCATCGGCATCCACGACATCACCACCAGGCCCAGGGCGATCAACCATCGGCGGCCGGCGCTCGAGGGCGTCCGGCGATCGTCGCCGTGTCCTTGTCGGTGGCCGTGTCGTGGCGTGGTGGCGAGTTGCTGTGAGCGTGTCAATCGTTCCATGCTGTCCATTCATTCCAGGCGTGACCGTGGCCTCGTCGGTCGCAGGTGGTCGCCGGCCGTCGGCCGGGCGCCCTCAGGTCGCGCGTGCGTGATCGAGTGATCCGCGGGTCAGCGATCATGCCAACCCGTGTAGGCCCCTGATTTGCCCTGGCAGGGCAAGCGGCATGCGAACCCCTGCAGGAACTCCCTTGGCAACCTCCCGAACTTCTCGATCGGCCCGAGCCCCCGCCCGCGCCAAAACCGCGTCGACAGCCTCGACCAAGTCGACCAAGTCGGCCACCTCGACCCACTCGGCCCTCTCTGCGGCATCCGCCATCGACGGTGACCCCGTCGCGCCGGTGACGGCATCACCACGCCCGGCCGACGCGGCCTCGCCCGGCCAGGGCTTCGTGCGGGTGCGTGGCGCGCGGGAGCACAACCTCAAGGACGTCGATGTGGACATCCCGCGTGACGCGCTGGTGGTGTTCAGCGGCGTGTCGGGATCCGGCAAATCCTCGCTCGCCTTCGGCACGATCTACGCGGAAGCGCAGCGGCGTTACTTTGAATCGGTGGCGCCGTATGCGCGCCGCCTGATCGATCAGGTCGGCGTGCCGGAGGTGGGCTCGATCGACGGCCTGCCGCCCGCCGTCGCCCTGCAGCAGCAGCGCGGCACGCCCAGCGCGCGGTCGTCGGTGGGCAGCGTGACCGCCCTGTCTTCGCTGCTGCGCATGCTCTATTCGCGGGCGGGCCGTTATCCGGCGAAGCAGCCGATGCTGTACGCGGAGGACTTCTCTCCCAACACGCCGCAAGGCGCCTGCCCGCATTGCCACGGGCTGGGTCGGGTCTACGACGCCACCGAAGCGTCGATGGTGCCGGACGACTCGCTCACGATTCGGGAGCGCGCGGTGGCCGCCTGGCCGCCCGCCTGGCACGGCCAGAACCTGCGCGACATCCTGGTGACGCTGGGCATCGATGTCGACAAACCCTGGCGCGACCTGCCGCGCAAGACGCGCGACTGGATCCTGTTCACCGACGAGCAACCCACCGTGCCGGTCTACGCCGGCTTCACGCCTGCGGAAACCAAGGATGCGCTGCGCCGCAAGATGGAGCCCAGCTATCAGGGCACCTTCAGCAGTGCCCGTCGCTATGTGATGCACACCTTCGCGACGACGCAGAGCGCGCTGATGAAGCGTCGGGTGTCGCGCTATCTGGTTGGCGGGCTGTGCCCGGTGTGCGACGGCAAGCGGCTCAAGCGCGAGGCGCTGTCGGTCACCTATGCGGGCCTGGACATCGGTGCGCTGTCGCAGTTGCCGCTGGCGGAGCTGGCGGATGCGCTCTCGCGCGCGGATGCGTCGGCGCTGTCGCCAGAGAAACGCCTGGCGGCGCAGCGGCTGGTCGAGGACGTGCTGATGCGCCTGCGACCGCTGCTGGCGCTGGGACTGGGCCATCTGTCGCTGGAGCGCAGCACGCCGTCAGTCTCACCGGGTGAGCTGCAGCGCTTGCGCCTGGCCACGCAGATCTGCAGCAACCTGTTCGGCGTCGTCTATGTGCTGGATGAGCCCTCCGCCGGCTTGCATCCGGCCGATGGCGAATCCCTGCTGAGCGCCTTGCGCGAGCTCAAGGCGTCGGGCAACTCGGTGTTCGTCGTCGAGCACGATCTCAGCCTGATGCGCGCCGCCGATTGGCTGGTCGATGTCGGCCCGGCGGCGGGTGAGCTCGGCGGGCAGGTGCTCTACAGCGGTCCGCCCGACGGCCTGCGCGCGGTGACGGCATCGCGCACGGCGGCCTATCTCTTCGAGCCGCCGCAGGCGGTGCGGCCCACGCCACGAACGCCGCGCGGCTGGCTCACCCTCAGCGGCATTCGGCAGAACAACCTGGAGGGCCTGGACGCCGCGTTCCCGCTCGGCGTCTTCACGGCGGTGACCGGTGTGTCGGGCTCCGGCAAATCGACGCTGGTCAGCCGCGCGCTGGTCGAGCTGGTCGGGCGTCATCTGGGCCAGGCGCCCAGCAGCGAGGAGAGCGAGGACGCCACCGACGATGCCGACGTGCTGCCCGACACCCTCGGCCAGATCACCGGCGGCATCGAGGACATCCGGCGGCTGGTGCAGGTCGACCAGAAGCCGATCGGCCGCACGCCGCGGTCCAACCTGGCCACCTACACCGGGCTGTTCGACCACGTGCGCCGGCTGTTTGCGGCCACGCCGGCGGCCAAGGCCAAGCGGTATGACGCGGGGCGTTTCTCCTTCAACGTGGCCAAGGGCCGTTGCGAGACCTGCGAGGGCGAGGGCTTCGTCAGCGTCGAGCTGCTGTTCATGCCCAGCGTCTATGCCCCGTGCCCGAGCTGCCATGGCGCCCGCTACAACGAGGCGACCTTGAAGGTGCGTTACCGCGACCGCCACATCGCCGATGTGCTGGCGATGACGGTGGACACCGCCGCCGACTTCTTCGCAGACGAGCCGGCGCTGGCGCGCCCGCTGTCGCTGTTGCAGGGCATCGGTCTGGGCTATCTGCGTCTGGGCCAGCCGGCCACCGAGTTGTCCGGCGGCGAGGCCCAGCGCATCAAGCTGGTCACCGAACTGCAGCGCACCCAACGCGGCCACACGCTCTATGTGCTGGACGAGCCCACCACGGGCCTGCATCCGTCGGATGTGGATCGCCTGATGGTCCAGCTGCAAGGGCTGGTGGAGGCGGGGAACACGGTGGTCGTGGTCGAACATGAGATGCGCATCGTGGCCGGCAGCGACTGGGTCATCGACCTGGGACCCGGGGCTGGCGGCGCGGGGGGACGCATCGTCGCGGCCGGCACGCCGGAGGCGGTGGCGGCCGATCCGGCCTCACGCACCGGGCCTTATCTGGCGCAGGTGTTGCGGGGCTGACCGGCGCCCCGCTACATGCGGGAACGCTTGCGCACAACTGGTGACCGGTTCGAGCAGGCGACGGGCACGGAAGGTCTCTACATTCCGCCGCGGAGGTAAAGCGGAATGAAAAAGACTCTTGCGCGCGCGGCCCGGTCCGTGCATCCCCTGATCCTGATCAGCCTGACGGCCGGCCTGGCCGGCTGCGGCGGCGGCCATGAGCCGTCGGCCCACGTGGGCCTGGAAGCCGGCACCGGCACGGGCGATGGCGGCGTCATCACCACGCCGCCTGCGCCCACCACGCCGATCACGCCCACGACACCCACGATGCCCGATCCGGGCACGACCTCACCGCCGCCGGATCCCTTCCCGCCGACGCCCACCGCGCCGGCCCCCGAGCCCGATCCCGACCCGGAGAAGTCGCCCGTGCCTGCACCCGCGCCCGGCCCCACGGCCGCAGCTCCGGCGCCGGCGGCCAAGCAGGTGGAGAAGCTCGATCGCGGCGTGATCGCCGTTCCGTCGGGCAAAGGCATGCTGGTGAGCTGGCGCCTGCTGGGCACCGACACGGCGGACACGGCCTTCAATCTCTATCGCGATGGTCAACGTCTGAACAGCGCGCAGATCACCGCCAGCACCAACTTCCTCGACACCACCGGCACCAGCGCCTCGCGCTACACGGTGCGGCCCATCGTGGGCGGTGCGGAAGGCACGGCGGTATCGGCCCGGGTGTTGTCCCTGCCGTATCTGCGCATTCCGCTCAGCGCGCCCGCGGCCGGCACCACGCCGAGCGGCGAGGCCTACACCTATGAGGCCAACGACGGCACCACCGCCGATCTGGATGGCGATGGCCAATACGAGATCATCCTGAAGTGGCAGCCCACCAATGCGAAGGACAACTCGCAGAGCGGCTACACCGGCCACACCTTCGTCGATGCTTATCGCCTGGATGGCACGCGGCTGTGGCGCCTGGACCTGGGCCGCAACATCCGCGCGGGCGCCCACTACACCACGCTGGTCGCCTATGACCTGGACGGTGACGGCCAGGCCGAGGTGATGCTCAAGACGGCCGACGGCACGGTGGATGGCACCGGCAAGGTGATCGGCAATGCGTCGGCGGACTATCGGAGCTCGGCGGGTTATGTGCTGACCGGTCCGGAGTACCTGACGGTCTTCAATGGCCGCACCGGCGCCGCGATGGCCACGGTCAACTACGCGCCGGCCCGCGGCACGGTCAAGGATTGGGGCGACAGCTACGGCAACCGCGTCGACCGCTTCCTGGCCGGCGTCGCCTATCTGGATGGCGAGCGTCCTTCGGCGGTGTTCTCGCGCGGCTACTACACCCGCGCGGTGGTGGTGGCCTGGGACTGGCGCGATGGCAAGCTCACCCAGCGCTGGATCGCGGACAGCAACACCAGCGGCAACGCCCGGCTGGCGGGGCAGGGCGCGCATTGGTTCTCGGTCGCGGATGTGAATGGCGATGGCAAGCAGGACATCATTTATGGCGCCGCCACGCTGAACAGCGATGGCCGGCTGCTCTACAGCACCGGCCTGGGTCATGGCGATGCCCTGCATGTCGGCCAGCACAACCCGGCCCTGAGCGGTCAGCAGGTGTTCATGGTCCATGAGGATCCGGACGCCTACAGCGGCCACGGCATGGAGATGCATGACGCCGCCACCGGCAAGCTGCTGTGGAGCTACGGCAGCACCGGCGATGTCGGGCGCGGTGTCTGCTTCGATGTGGATCCGGCGTATCCCGGCAATGAATGCTGGAGCACGAATGGCACGAATCTGTTCAGCGCGGCCGGCAAGGTCATCTCCAGCACCGCGCGCCCGAGCCGGGTGAACTTCGGTGTGTGGTGGGACGGCGATCTGTCGCGTGAACTGCTGGACGGCACCACCATCGACAAATGGCGACCCGCCACTGCGGACCTGGCGCGGCAGCTGACCGCCTATCAATACGGCGCGGCCGGCAACAACACCACCAAGGCCACGCCGGTGCTCAGCGCCGATCTGTGGGGCGACTGGCGCGAGGAAGTGGTCTGGCGCACCAGCGACAACACCGCGCTGCTGGTCTTCACCACGCCCAACGAGACCTCGGTCCGACTGCCCACGCTGATGCATGACCCGCAGTACCGGGTGCAGGTCGCGGGACAGAACATGGGCTACAACCAGCCACCGCATCCCAGCTTCTTCCTGGGCACCGGCATGACCTTGCCGGTGGCGTGGCCGAAGGTGCGCACGCCCTGATCGGTCGCACGGTGCCCGGGAGCTCACGCTGAAGCGCTGGGCTTGCCGGGCTGATCAGCAAGGATCGACGGTCTCGAGTCTCGATCGGATTCATCGCCCTGAGTCGTCTCTCACCTTCACGGTGATGAGGCGCTCAGGGCGTTTTGCTAAGTCGGCGCGTTGTTGCGCGTCGCCGCGCGGCGTGACGCGCACTGGCGTGCGCTATCGTCCTGGCGCATGGACCTTCGACCTTTACGACTCGCCCCCGGTGTGGATCTGCGCCGGGCTTTGGAGGCCGCGCGCGACGACTGGGGGGCTGCGGCCTTTGTCGTGTCCGGCATCGGCAGCCTGACGCGGGCACGGTTGCGACTGGCCGGTGCGAGCGAGGTCCGCGAGATCCCGGGCCCGATCGAGATCCTCACGATCTCCGGCTCATTGAGCGCCGACGGCGCGCATCTGCATCTGTCGGTGGCGGATGCGCATGGCGAGGTGTTCGGTGGCCATCTGGTGGACGGCAATGAGATCCGCACCACCGCCGAGCTGCTGATCGCGGTGTTGCAGGACTGGCAATTGACGCGCGTGTTCGATGCCGCCACCGGTTATCCGGAGCTGGTGATCCGCCCGACGGATTGAGCCTGCAAAAGCATTTCGGGCATGCCACCTGGATCACCAGATGGACATGCCCGAAGACAAGTCAGGAGAAGCCGGCTTCGGCCTGTTCAGCCGATGCCGCGCTCAGGGCCTGGACTCAGCGCGCGTGCTCCACACGTTGCGCATTCAGACCGTCGGAGACCGCCATCTCGAAGCGGCCGCCGGCCGGCAGCTCGCTGGTGTCCAGCGTGGCCTGGCCGCCTTGCAGGTCCTGCGCCAGGTTCAGACGGCGGGTGCCGTCGGTCCAGGTCACGCTCAGGAACGGCGTGGCGTCGGCATCCCAACGCAGCACGACCTGACCGCGGCTTTCCTGCACCTGCACTTGCGCACGGCTGCCACCGGCGGCCAGCGCCTTCTGACGGGCAT
>CAJYPV010000016.1 GCA_913776825.1 Burkholderiaceae bacterium | reverse complement strand
TGCCGGAGACTTCCTTGTACAGGCGCAGCAGGCGCTCATAGCTCAAGTCCGTCTCGGATTCCAGCACCTGCAGCCGCGCACCCAGTTTGATCAGGGTGACCGCACGCTCGATCTGCTTGGCTTCGGTGAGGATGGACTTGGTGCGCATGAGGGCTCTCCATCGGTCGTCATCGACCGCGCAGGAACGGGGCAGTTGAGATGCCCACGGCCGTCACGGCCGGGGCGGGGTCAGGCGCGGGCCGTCCGGCGCGCTCCCGCCCGGAGGACTCCGCCGGTCAGGCGGCTTCCTGATGACGACCCGACATCAGGATCGACGCATGCAGACGCGACACGCCATCGTTCGCCGCCGGCTTGCCATGCGAGGTCAACAAGCCCCACACCAGGTCATCATCCATGCGGAAGCGGCACAGCAAGGTGTTGCCCGAAGCCATCTTCAGCATCTGCGCGGGGCTCAGCGTGTTCAGCAGCATCGCCGTCTCTTCCGAGATGCCCAGTCGATACAGCGCTTGCTCACGGTCCGCACGGATGAGGTTCTGCGCCAGCATCAGGTACGACAGATTGGCTTCGCGGATTTCGGCGAGGATCTGATCAGCATTCATCTCTTGGCACTCCTTGCGGTCATTCGGTGGCAGCGGTGGGGGGCTGCGATGGAATGAATTCTGGAGGACCGGGGCGGATGACAACATCAGGCGCCCGCCAGATCCAGGTTAGGGATCGCGCCGACCCGCTTGTCAGGCAGATTCCTACACGCTGGCAGGGGACTTGTCGGCGGGCGGTGGCAAGGAGGCCCATGGGATGGGCGGTTGAGGGGGTTGCTGAAGGGGATGGCTTGTCAGGCACGTGGGGTGCGGACTTCGGGGGCGGTGTTGGAGTCGGTGTTTGGTTCTGGGTTCGGGTTGGTGGATCGGAGTCATTGGCGGGAGGGCTTCCCTCCGCTACCGAGCAAGATCGGAGGAGCGGGTGGCCCCTTTCCTCCATGTCCCTCTCTTCACCACCCTACCGGGTGGCGAATTCACTTCCTTGACTTCCGGAAAGGGGCCACCCACTCCTCCAATCCGATACACCGCACACCCACACGAAGAATCAATACATCAACGACTCGGCTCGGGATCGGCTGATTGCTGATTGCTGTTTGCTGTTTGCAGGTCGCCGATTGGGATGGGATCGCGGATTACGCGTTGGGATTCGCGACCTGCGAATCGAGTCCGGGTGCGTGGAGACGAGCAATGAAAACGGGCTGCCAAGAGGCAGCCCGTTGCGGTGGGGTCGGAGGTCGCTGTGCGGCGCGTCCGACGCCTCCCATGTCATCGTGAATAAGTCACATCAGTTGGCCGATTGCAGGCGATGCAGCTCGGTGGCGACCAGCGGGACCAGGTCCGGCGTGTCGCGCAACATGGCTTCCAGTGGCTCGCCTTGGCTCAGGGTGGTGAGCACTTCGATGGCGGACTTGATTTCGCCCAGGCCCGACAGCGCGAAGCCCAGGGTGTAAAGACTGGCGGCATGGTTCGGATCCAGCTCGACGGCCCGGTGCGCATACAGCGCCGCATCGGTGAGCTGGCCGGCCGACAGCAGCAGCGCGCCAACGTCGGACAGCAGCTCCACGCTGGAAGGATCGATCACCAGCGCATCGCACAACAGGCTGACCCCGTCTCCAATCTGACCCTGCGCCGCCTGCGCATAAGCCACGTTGCGGGCCTGCGCCAGCAGAAGCTGGGACTCGCGGGAGCCAGGACGGACTCGGTGATCGTCCACCGAATGCGCCGGGGACATCATCGACACGGCGGACCGTGCCTTCATTTGCGTTTGCTGCGGCATAGGCCTCTCCATGGTCGTTGGATTGAAGGGGGTGGGAAGACAGTCGCACCGCCCTGTCGGCAGCGCTGGGAGCGACTTTAGGGGGGCACCCCCGTGATCGAGCACACGAAAAGCGCCAACTTTCCCCCTCAATACTTCCGCCAGACGGCCGTAAGAACAGGGGTGTCCGTCGCGACACTTTGGACCGGCAGCCCCGGTTGAAAGTCAAACGACAAAAGCCTGTTGTCAGACCCGCTTATCCAGCTTTTCAAAGTCTTGACAAATCGCCCTCAAGTTCTATGGCGCAAGTGCCGACAACCAAAACAACGGGTCTGCTGAATCAACATCAGACAGAACCGTGGTCCGGTTAGAAGGCCTCGCGACCTGAGCCCCAGGAGGGCGGGCGGCAACGGTTGACTAGCGTCGGACTGGGACTGGAGGAGGCCTCGGCCTCGGAAGGTTCAGCAAGAGCACCTGCGGAGGGCGCTCATGTGTGGTTCGGCGCTTTTGCCGGTATTTATGTATAGCTGTTAGGAGCAATCATGGCCCAGATCATCAACACCAACCTGCTGTCGCTCAACGCTCAGCGCAACACCTCCACCAGCCAGTCTTCGCTGGCCGTGTCGATGCAGCGCCTGTCCTCCGGCCTGCGTGTGAACTCCGCCAAGGACGATGCCGCCGGCCTGTCCATCGCCGACCGCATGCAAGCCCAGACCCGCGGCATGAACGTCGCCCAGCGCAATGCCAACGACGGCATCTCGCTGTCGCAAACGGCTGAAGGCGCACTGTCCAAGGTGGGTGATTCGCTGCAGCGCATGCGTGAACTGGCGGTGCAGGCCCGCAACGCGACCAACACCACCTCCGACCTGGATTCGATCGGTCAGGAATACGCCCAGCTGGGCTCGGAAATCCAGCGCGTGCTGGGCGGCACGACCTTCAACGGCCGCGCCATCCTGGCCGGTGACGCCGGCACCCAGACCTTCCAGATCGGCGCCAACACCACCACGAATGACTCGGTGGATGTGCAGACGACCAACATGACCACCGACACGACCGTCACGGCCGTGACCGGCGGTGCCATCACCAACGCCTCCACGACCGGCGACCTGGCCACCGTGATCGACAACATCGACGCCGCCATCAAGACCGTGTCGACCGAGCGTTCCAAGCTGGGTGCTTCGCAGAACCGCTTCGACGCCATCATCTCGAACCTGCAGATCTCGGTGGAAAACCAGACCGCCGCCCGCAGCCGGATCATGGACGCCGACTTCGCCTCGGAAACCGCCAACCTGAGCCGCGCGCAGATCCTGCAGCAGGCCGGCAACGCGATGATCGCCCAGGCCAACCAGCAACCGCAGCAAGTCCTGGCCCTGCTGCGCTAAGCCCTCCCCGACCGCTGACGCCGGCCTCGAAAAAAGAGGCCGGCCCCGCACACCCCGGCCCGGCCGGTCATGCGCGGGGCAGCGCGCGAGGGGCGCTGGCCACGGCCAGCGCAGGAGACGCGCGGCACAGCGGCACGGCGAGTGGCTCGCGCAACCCGGCGCTCAGGCGCGGGGTGGCGCGATCTCCTTCACGTCTGAGCCCGGGCCACCGGCCCTGCGGACAGGAAGGAGATCGCGACGACAAGCTGGAAACGCCCTGTTCATGGGCCTTCCAGCCCCATCAGCCCCACGGAGGGCGCCGGGAGGCGTCAATCCGTCACGGTCCCGCCGGGCCGTTACAACCTTTCTTTTCAAGAAGGGCTCAAGTCCATTCCTGGGCGACCCGATAACTGCATCAACGGGTCCGCAAATCTTCAGCGAGGGCCACGTGGTCCGGCTCAGTCGGACAGTTGTCTCAACGTCCGACGGGCCGGCAAGGTCCCTGTCACCGAAAGGAATGGCTCATCATGGCTCAGATCATCAACACCAACCTGCAATCCCTGAACGCTCAGCGCAACCTGTCGGGTTCGCAGTCGTCCCTGGCCACTTCGATGCAGCGCCTGTCGTCGGGCCTGCGGGTCAACTCCGCCAAGGATGACGCCGCCGGTCTGGCCATCGCCGAGCGCATGAATGCCCAGGTCCGCGGCATGAACGTCGCCCAGCGCAATGCCAACGACGGCATCTCCCTGGCGCAGACCGCAGAAGGCGCGATGTCCAAGGTGGGTGATGCGCTGCAACGCATGCGTGAACTGGCAGTGCAGGCCCGCAACGCCACCAACACCACCTCCGACCTGGATTCGCTGGGCAAGGAATATCAGCAGCTCGGCCAGGAAATCGGCCGCGTGCTGGGCGGCACCACCTTCAACGGCAAGTCGATCCTGGGCGCCGATGCCGGCACCCAGACCTTCCAGATCGGCGCCAACACCACCGCCAACGACTCGGTGGACGTGATCACCACCGACCTGACCAACGACGCGACGATTACCGCCGTGACCGCCGGCACCATCGACAACGCCTCCACCCCCGCCACGCTGGCGACGGTGATCGACAACATCGATGCCGCCATCAAGCTGGTCAGCGGAGAGCGCGCGGTGCTCGGCGCGTCGCAGAACCGCTTCGACGCGATCATCTCCAACCTGCAGATCTCGGTGGAAAACCAGACCGCCGCCCGCAGCCGCATCATGGATGCCGACTTCGCCGCGGAAACCGCCAACCTGAGCCGCGCGCAGATCCTGCAGCAGGCCGGCAACACCATGGTCGCCCAGGCCAACCAGCTGCCCCAGCAGGTCCTGTCGCTGCTGCGCGGCTGATCAAGCCGGTGACCGGCCAGGTCGATCCAGCCACCCGGCGGATCGGCACCACGCCCGCCCCGGCCCGCCTCGCGCCTCACTGAGGCGCCGGCGCGCCGGCAAGACAGATCTCCTCAAGAGCCGGCCCCACGGGGCGGCCACTCCCAAGGCTCCGCCGCTGCCCGGTTCTCCGGGTCGTGGCGGGGCCTTCTTTTCTTTTGGGCGGTGTTCCGCCCGCTAATCGAGGCTTTGGGCAACGGCACTTTCTCCACAATGAGTCCATCGAGCAGGAATCCTCAGCTCGACCACCGGTCCAACCGGCAGATTCTTTCAAGTCTGCGATTCCCGCAGCAAGGATCGGCAGGCGAGGTCGGGAACGACAGCGTCAACCACGATCGACATCCGGATCGCAGCCAGGACAGGATCTCCGCAGGAGTGCATCAATGCCACAGACCATCAACACCAACATTGCCTCGCTGAATGCGCAGCGCAATCTGAACGCCTCGCAGTCCTCCCTCGCGACGTCGATGCAACGGCTGTCGTCGGGCCTGCGGGTGAACTCCGCCAAGGACGATGCCGCCGGCCTGGCGATCGCCGAGCGGATGAATGCCCAGGCACGTGGCATGAGCGTCGCCATGCGCAATGCCAACGACGGCATCTCCCTGTCGCAGACCGCAGAAGGCGCGCTGGGCAAGGTGGCCGATTCGCTGCAGCGCATGCGGGAACTGGCCATCCAGGCCCGCAACGCCACCAATGCCGACAGCGACAAGGACTCCCTCGACAAGGAGTTCGGTGAGCTCGCCAAGGAAATGCAGCGGGTGCTGGGCGGCACGACCTTCAACGGCAAATACATCCTGGGCGCGGATGCGGCCACGCCGCAGACCTTCCAGGTCGGCCCCAACACCACCGCCAATGACGAGATCGCGGTCACCACGCCCGATCTGACGCAAGACCCCGGCATCATCCTGGTCGCCGGCACCGACAACGCCGGCACCGGCCGCGCGGTGATCGATGCCACCGCCGATCCGGCCGCCATCGCCGCCGTCGTCGCCAACATCGACAACGCGCTGAACCGGGTCAACTCGGAACGCGCCACGCTCGGCGCGACTCAGAACCGGTTCGATGCGGTGATCTCCAACCTGCAGGTCGCCTACGAGAACCAGATGGCCGCCCGCAGCCGGATCATGGATGCCGACTTCGCCTCGGAAACCTCCAACCTCAGCCGCGCCCAGATCCTGCAACAGGCCGGCAACGCGATGGTCGCCCAGGCCAACCAGTTGCCGCAGCAGGTGCTGTCGCTGCTGCGCGGCGGCTAAAAATAAATCAGAACGGCCCTCAAGTCGGGCGGCCGTCGCGCCGATAAGCCAGACAGGGCCTCCTTCACGAGGCCCTGTTCTGCATTGAGCCCAGCGGTGTTTCGGCCCGCCTGTCGCCCTCCCCGGCGCCACGGCCCCAGCCCGACACCCACATCAGAGAGGAGTTCGCGCCATGGCCAGCATCACTTCCACCGGTTTGGGAAGCGGTCTCAATGTCGAAGACATCGTGTCCAAACTCGTGTCGCTGGAAAAGCAGCCGATCACCGAGCTGCAGACCCGCACCGACACGCTCAAGACCCAGATCTCCGCCTACGGCAAGATCCAGAGCGCCTTCAGCGCCATGCGCGACGCCGCCTCCAAGCTGACCACGCCGTCCAGCTGGGCCGCGCTGACTGCCACCTCGTCCGACACCACCATGGCCACCGTCACCGCCAGCACCGGCAGTGGCGCGGGCAGCTATGCCATCAGCGTGGCCAACCTGGCGGCGGCGCAAAGCCTGTCGAGCAAGGCCTACAGCAGCACCGCCGCCGTCGGCGCCGGCAGCTTGACCATCGAGCTGGGCCAGTGGAGCGCGGACGACTCGACCTTCACCGGCAAGGCCGGCACATCGCCGGTGAGCGTCACCATCGGGGCGGGCGACAACCTCAGCACCGTGCGCGACAAGATCAATTCTTCCGGCGCCGGCGTGCTGGCCTCGGTGGTGACCGACGCCAGCGGCTCGCGCCTGGTGATTCGGTCCAAGGACACCGGCATCGAGAACGGCTTCCGCATCACCGCCGCCGATGCCGACGGCAACAACACCGATTCGGATGGCCTGTCCGCGCTGGCCTATGACGCCACCGCCAACACCGGCGGATCGACGCCTCCCGGCATGACCCGCAACATCGCGGCGGTCAATGCCAGCCTGAGCATCAACGGCATGAGCATCAGCTCGGCCACCAACAACATCGAAAGCGCCGTGGACGGCCTGAGCATCAACCTGCTCAAGAAGGGCGATCTGACGGTCACGGTGGGTCAGGACAAGGACGCGGTGAAGAAGCTCGTCACCGACTTCGTCACCTCGTACAACAGCCTGATGACCATGCTGCGCGACAACACGAAGTACGACGATTCGTCCAAGTCCGCCGGCGCGCTGCAGGGCGACAGCACCGCCGTCGGTCTGCAAGGGCAGCTGCGCAACATCACCGCCGCCGGCAGCACGCTGGGTGGCAGCTTCTCGCGGTTGGCCGACATCGGCCTGAACATCGGCGCCAATGGCCTGATCACCGTCGACAACGCCAAGCTGACCAGCGCCATGGGCAAGATCAGCGACGTGAAGCAGCTGTTCATGGGCATCGACAACGCCAATCCCGACAACAACGGCATCGCGCAGCGCTGGCGCAAGTTGGCCGACCAGGTCATGGGGGTGGATGGCGCCATCACCACCCGCACCAACGGCCTGCAAACACGCGTCACCGCCAACAACAAGCGCACCGATGAACTGACCGACCGCGCCGCCGCCTACGAGAAGCGCGTGCGGGCGCAGTACACCGCGCTGGACACCCAGATGGCCAAGCTCAACGACATGTCCAGCTACGTGAGCAAGATCACCAGCATGCTGGGCTGAAGTCGCGCTCAAGTCGCGCTGTACTCGGGCTGAAGTCGCGGCGAATCCGCGCTCCGGCGGCTCCTGGCACGGCAACTGAGGGGTCAACCCATGCCAGTCAACAGCGCCCTTCCGGGACCGCTTCTCCGGCGCTTCGAAAAGACTCCTGCAAAGCCTCCTCACGGAGGCTTTTGTCTTTCTGAAATCACGCAGAATTTGCTGACAAATTCCACGAACTGACCGCTCAAGTCGCGAGCCCCGGCGCCGAAAACATCTTCAGGCACCAGCAACTCTCGCAGCAGATCATGTACGGTAACTCTTCACCTTTCGCCTCCCACGGACAGCGCGCCAGCAACATGTACAACCGTGTTGGCGTGGAGACCGATGTGCTGACCGCTTCGCCGCATCGGCTCGTCGCCATGCTGCTGGACGGCGCCTTCGATGCCATGACACAAGGCCTGGGAGCGATTCATGCCCAGAACGTCGAAGTGAAGAACCGTGCGCTCAGCCGCGCCGTGCGGATCCTCGATGAAGGCCTGAAGGCTGCCCTCAACCTGGAGACCGGCAAGCTGGCCACCGATCTGCGCGACCTGTATGCCTACATGTGCATGCGCCTGACCTTCGCCAACCTGCACAGCGATGTGGCGGCGATTGAAGAATGCCAGCGCCTGCTCCAGCCGATCCGCGAAGCCTGGATGAGCATCGCCCCGGCTGTCACCGAACAACGCGCCGCCGCCTGAGCACCCGCTGCCAGACCCCGCACCGACCGCACCCCGAATCGAGCCGTTCCATGACCAAGCACACCGCCGCCAAGTCCCTGAATGCGCATGCCGCTCAGACCGCCACGTCGACCTCGGACCGAATCATGAACACCCACTTGTTGAGCTACTACGAGGCCATCGAGCAGGCCAGCGCCGACATGCTCAGCGCCGCGCGCTCGGGCAACTGGGATGAGGTGGTGAAGCTGGAAGGCGCCTGTGTGCTGCTGATCTCGCAGCTCAAGCATGCGGCGAGCTCGCAGCAACTGGGCCCGGATGAGACGCAGCTCAAGACCCGCATCATGCAGCGCATCCTGCTGAACGACGCCGAGATCCGCCACCTGGCCGAGCCGTGGCTGGAAGACCTGGATCATCTGATGAAGGGCAAGTCGAAGACGGTCCACTGATCGTCATCGGATCGTCATTGGATCGGCGGTCGCCTCGATTGCACGTCACGACGCCACGCTGCGCAGAGCAACGCAACGCAACGCAACCCTAGACGCCTCGACCCGATCCGATCCGACACGACGCGCACCGACCGGTTTTCGCAGACACCCCAACGCCCACGACAGCAGGCCCGCCTTGAGCGACCTTCCCTCCCCCACCCACACGCCCGACGAGGTCGATGCCGATTACCGGCTCGATGCGCCGGGCGAAATCTTGAGCTGGTTGCGCGAACTGCTCCGCCATCAGGCGCGGGTGCAGCTGATGACGCCGGAGGGTCAGGCCATTCACACCGTGCTGCGGGCGCTCGACAGTCCGCACGGCATGCTGAGCCTGGAGGCGCCGCTGGAGCGCGGCGCGCTGTCCGCCGTGCTGGCCAGCGATGAGCTGGTCGCCACCGCGTTCCTCGACCGCATCAAGCTGCAGTTCGACCTGAGCGGCCTGACCGAAGTGCGGGGCGATGGCGCCGATGTGCTGCGCGCGCCGCTGCCACTGCGGCTCTATCGATTTCAACGCCGGCAGGCCTATCGCGTTCAATCGCCGGGTCAGCTTTATCCGGCCCTTCGATTGGCGGATCCCGACCTGCCCCGCTTGCGAGTGCTGAATGTCAGCGCGGGCGGCATTGCGCTGCAATGGCCGGCCGAGGTGCTGCCGGTTCCGCGTGCCGGCGAAGAAGTGGTCGGCACGCTTGAGCTGGAGCGTGAAGTCAGCTTCCATACGCGGCTGCGCGCGCAACATGTCGCCGACGGCCAGGACGGCGCGCCCCACCAGATCGGCTGCGCCTTCGTGGCGATGACGCCCAATGCCACCCGCGCCTTGCAGCTGTTCATCGACCAGGCGCAGAAACGCGAGCGACTGCTGCGCCGCGACTGAGCGCTACGCAGCCACTGCCTTGCGAACACGGGAGCGTTCGCATTTCCGGTCAGCCAGGCGGCTCGCTTAAGGCCGTCTCGGTCGGACGACCGCCAGATTCTGGTTCTGCGGTTCTCCCGATTCGCGATTCCCGATTCCCGATCACCGACACTGATCACCGATCCCCGCTCTGCAAATCTGCGCGCGCAGGCCGGCGTCGGTCAGACGCCCATCACCGACATCGGCGCAAGACCGAGCAATTCGGTGGGCAGACTCACCGCGCTGCCGTCCTGAAGTTGCAGCGCCTCCAATCGGAAGCGGGCATCGACGAACCAACGCTGCACCGTGACGCTGTCCGACCCGGCGATCGACGGGCCAATGGCCGAGGCCGAGCCCGAGGCCGAGGCCGATGCGGATGCCGATGCGGATGCCGAGGCCGAAGGCGCCGCATCGCCGTCCACCTTCAAGCCGATGCGCAGGTCATCGCCCACCCGGACAAAGTCGAGAACGCCCGCAGAAATGCCTGCTCCGAAAATCAGCGTGTCGATATGGCCCGCCGTATCGTCCTCATCCACGATGACATCGTGACCGCCGCCCCGCCCGAAGAGATAGACATCGCTGCCGCGATAACCCACGAGCCGGTTGTTGCCGGCATCGCCTTCGAGCCGATCCGCCGCATCGGTCCCGCCCAGGTTCTCAATGCCGATGAGCCGGTCCATCTCACCGACCTCGCTGCCCAGGCCCCGGTCGCCCTCGGCGCGACTGCCGACCTCCTTGTCGACGCTCTGCGCGCCATTCGTGCGGGCGACGCGCACCGTGCCCCGCACCAGCGATGCGTCGATGCCCAGGTCGTCCCGCTGCATGCCCATCCGATAGTCGACGGTGTCCACCCCGTCGCCGCCATCCAGCCACTTGCCGTCGGCGAAGCCGCCAAGCGTGGTCAGCGTCATGCCGCTCACGCCATAACCCGAGGCCCTGGCGCTTTGCGCCACGCTCGTCCACACGCCCAGGCCATTCCAATCGAAGATTTCGCTGGTGTGGTCACCCCAGACATAGCGAGACTTGACGACGCTGACCCGCACGCCGCCCGCTTCACCGCTGAAATCGTCTGCCGCCTCGGTGAAGCGCAACAGGACGGCCTTGGTGTGCACCCCGGTGAACGCGCCCACCCAGACCAGACGCTCACCCTCGGCCACCTCATCGACCGATAACGCGCGTGCACTCAATGCACCCACCGACGCGCCGTCCAACTGAAAGCGGCTGGCCTGGAAGTCGATGTCCGCCAGACGGCCTCGGGTGCTGAGCGACGTCGGCTGCGCGGTGACGAATCGGTCCAGCGTCAGCGACGCCGGCGACTGCTCATGGCTGACGAGGATGAGATCGTCGCCCTCCCCGCCTTGCACCCAATCGCGACCGAGGCCGGTGTGAAGTTCATCATCGCCGCCACCCCCCTCGAGGCGGTCCGACCCGCCGTAACCCATCAAGCGGTTGGCCTGCGAGTTCCCCACCAGGCGGTCCGCCGCATCGGTGCCGCCCACGTGTTCGATGTCGTGCAGCGTGTCTCGGCCCTGTCCGACCTTCACCGAGCCAGCGCTTGATTCGGCGGGATGGGCGCCGATCGGTGCTGATGCGACGTCGTCGAGCACGGCCGTCACCCCGGTCTGTCGATAGCCGAAGCCATCGCGGTAGTCGACCGTGTCCTGCCCGGCACCGCCGCGAATGACGAACGGATCGTCGAACCCCGCGACCGTCAGCGCCATGGCCGACAGCCCATAGCCGCGCGCATCCGCCGCGTCTGCCATGCTCATCAGTTGGCCGCGGGTGTCCCAATCAAAGGTTTGAGTCGTCACGTCGCCGTAGGTGTATTTCGCGGTGAGGAGGCGGGCGCCGATGCCGCCATCCGCCAGGTCCTCGAATCGGACCTTCACCGCTTTGGTGTGGACCGGCGACGCGAAGCCAATCCACGCCGTCCGGATGCCGTCGGTGCGATCGTCCACGCTCAGCACCTGCGCGGCGAAATGGCCGCCCACGGCCAGGCCATTCATCGCAAAGAGGCTGCTGGAGAAATCGATGTCGGCCACCCGGCCCGCCGTGGCAATCGTCTTGCGGCTGCGGGTGAGGTAGTCATCCATGCGGATCGCCGACGAATGCAGGGCGTCGTGCCAATCATGTCGGACGCGGATGAGGTCGTCGCCCGCGCCGGCCGACAAGGTCGGCACCGCCGCCGCGCCGCCGCTTTGGGACCTGCGGACAGTCTCCGACGATGCGAGAAGCTGATCGTTGCCGTCGGAGCCCTGATCGAGCCGGGCGAGCAGATCCGCCTCGCGCCATTCGATCCCGTCGTCGAACTGCACCCGCTCGATGCCCGCGCCGTCGCCTGCGAATTGATGGCGTAGCGTGATGCTGTGCTGCTCGTTCCAACGCAGGACCAGGTCATCGCCTTGGCGCAGCACCTGCGTCATCGCGGCGGAGATGCCGGCGCCGAGGGTCAACGTGTCGACCTCTTCAGCCGCAGACGTCCCACCCGATTCCTCGATGACATCGTGGCCATCCCCGCGCTGATAGAGAAAGACATCGCTGCCGCCACCACCGCGCAGCCAGTCGTTGCCCTTGCCGCCAATGAGCACGTCATCGCCCGCGCCGCCGTCCAGTTCGTCGTCACCCGGTTGTTCGTCTCGACTTCCCGGCGCGGCTTCGCGAAGCAGCGTCTCCCAGTGAGTCCGCAGATGGTCAGCGGAGCTGCCTGTGGCCGCGATGAGAAGCGGCGATCGATCGATGTCGTTGCCGGACGGCGCATCGCCGATCAGGCGGTCATTGCCGGCGCCGCCCTGCAGACGATCATCGCCATCGCCGCCCACGAGCAGGTCATCGCCGTCATCCCCCTGCAGTTGATCGTGACCGCCGTCGCCGTACAGGCGATCGTGGCCCGCGCCGCCATGCAGCACGTCGTCGCCGTGGAACTCGACGGATGTGAGGGCATCGTCACCGTGCAGCACGTCATCGCCGCGGCCGCCCAGGATCACATCGTCGCCGCCGTTGCCGTAGACCAGGTCGTCGCCGTCGCCCGCATCGATCAGGTCATGGCCATGCCAGGCGCCGTTGAGCGTCAGGCCCAGGTTGTCGCCGCTGATCCGGTCGTTGCCGGCGCCGCCGCGGATCTCGTCATGCTCGCTGCCGCCGTAGAGGACGTCGTCGCCATCGCCGCCGTCCAGGTCGTCGTTGCCGGATTGGCCCAGCAGCCAATCGTTGCCAGTGCCACCCACGAGCCGATCCGCGCTGAAGCTGCTGCTTGTGCTGGTGGCACCGGCGAGCTGGTGAAGCAGGACAGCGCCGCCGTGCAGGGCGTCGTCCAGCCGTTGCTCCTCTCGTGTCACCGATGAGAAGCGCCACGCCCAGACCTGGGTCGGCGAGCCCGGCAAGAAGCCGATGCCGGGCAGGTAAACCGGAACGCCTGGCCGCCAGCTGCTGGTGAACTCACGCTCGGGAATGAGGTCGTCGACGAGCAGGTCGTCACCGTCGCCACCTTCCGCCACATTCCGGCCGCTGCCGCCCATGAACACGTCGTCGCCGCCGAGGCCGAAGAACTGATCATCCCCGTCGACTGATTGGACCGTGTCGACGCCCTCGCCCATCACGAAGCGATCGGTGCCCTCGCTGTCCTGCCAATCGGCGCCGATGGTGGGCGCTCCGACCACCCAGTAATTGCCTTCGGGCCGGCCTTGCCAGATCGCCGCGGGCTCGGGCAAGCTGAGCGCGGCGTCGGGCAGGACCATCCCCAGCATCGATCCTGATGACCCCGCCATGCTGGACGTCTGGAACCCGTCGCCGCCGGCCGCCATGGACGACACGGGGGACGAGGGCCCGCATCGGACGATGATGCAGGGGGTGTCGTACTCGCCTTGTGCATTTCGCAGGTAGATGAATAGCTCATCACCGGCGCGGCGGTACAGCTCGCCTTGCGCGCCGATCCAGCTGTGCAGCCCCATTCTGTTCGCGGCGTCCTGCAGCGGGCCGGTAAGCTCAACCCCGTTGACCAGGATGCGACCGCGGCCGTCCGCATCCAGCACCCGATCTCCGGCGGTCACGTGATAGGTGTCGAAGCCCAGGCCGCCGTTGAGCACGTCGGCGCCGGCACCGCCATCCAGCGCGTCATCCCCGTCGCCGCCTTCCAGCAGATCATTGCCAGCGCCGCCGTACAGTTGGTCGTGGCCCGCGCCACCGTACAGCCGATCATCGTTTCGTCCGCCTCGCAGCACATTGGCCGAGGCATCCCCGAAACGCACGAAGCGGGTCCGGGCGGTCTCGCCACCGCGTTGGATCAGCAGCTGCGACGCTTGATCGCTCCAGACGATGTCTTCCCCGTCGTAGCGGGTGGCCCGCTGACTCGCGGGTTCGCGAGAGGCCTTCGTCGCATAAGGCGCATTCGCGTCATTGAAGTAGTTCTTGCGCGTCAGCAACGCGGCCCGGTCTTCCAACCAGGCATTGCTGATCGATACCAGCGCAGGGTTCTGCGCCGCAGCACCGTTGGCCAGGGCGTCGGCCTGCACATCGGCATGCGCGACGTGGTCTGCTTGCCAACGCGTCCAGGTGTCGCCCCAGCGCTCGCTCAGCAGTCCATCCAAGGTGGTCGGGTCGCCTTGTAGCGACAGCACGAAGGGACCGAGCGAGACCAACGCGGCGTAGGCGCCGAAGTTCTGCCGTGCCTGGGTGGCCAGGTCGGTGCCCCCGGCGGACAGCTGGCAGGACACGTCGCCGCGCTGGATGGCCTGGTAGAGCGCGCTGTCGCGGATCTCATCGATACGGCGGTGCAGCGATTCGCGCCCGGTATAGACAGGATCCGACGCTGACGTGCCGCCCGTGTCGCCCATCACGGCATAAGTGGCGCCGGCAGGATTGCCCCGGAGCCTGGGCACGGCGGTCTGGCCGAGGCAGAGGTCGGCCAGCGCGTTCAAGGTGTTTTCCAACACATCGCCCTCGGCCTTGCCTGCGCCGCTGCCCAACATCAGGTCGCCGTCTTGACGAACAAGATGCGACGCTTGTCTCAGGATCGTGCGCATCGCCGCCGTGGCAGCCGACCGATCGCCTTCGGGCAGCATCTGCAGGAACAAGTTCTGGACGCTCAGCGAATCGACCAGCAGCACCAGGCTATGGGTATCGCCGAAGTCGCGCTCGCCGTAGCGGTCCGTCAGCAGCGACACCGATCCCGCGCTGAGGGAGGCCGCGACCGCAGCCGCCACCACACCGCCGCGCATCACGGGCTGGTCCTCGATCCCGATGCGGACGTCGGTGCCGTAATGCCACTGGCTGTGCGCGACCATCGATGGGGAGGTGTCGCCGACGACGTCGAACTGGTGGGCCAGCGCGGTATTTCCTTCCGGAATCGGCAGCATCGCCTTGTTCCAGAACGTCTGCTTGAGGTTGGTCGTCACACCCGCGCTTTCGCTGCGGTTGGAGACCATCGCCACCGCCATCTGGTAGTCCAGCGACAGGGCGGCGATCTGTTGGACGGGAACCTCGAGCGGACGGGTGGCCTCGGGGGTGCCGTCGGAACGAAGGGTTGGCAACCGGGCATGTTCGATGGCGAGCGTCTGCACATTCGCGAGCGCCTGGATCAGGGTCGACGCGAGCACCGGTATGGCGCCATGGTCATCCTTGCCCGCCGCCGGGTAAAGGCCGCGCACGTGCGTCAACGCCTGTGCGGCACTCCAGCTGCCGTCTTCCAGCTTGCGGTGCACCGTGTTGTACAGATCGGCCAGTTCGGGCGAATCGGTGAGGCGCGCCACGATCGATTCGGGGCTTTGGCGGAGGGCGTTGAAGTCGTCCAACGCTTCTTGCAGCGCGCCTTTGGTGACCTGTCCAACGCCAGCGCCGTTGAAGGTCACCGTGGTTTGCGCGGCATCCGGATTCAAGAGGTTGAACGCGGTCGCCAAATGGCCGCCAAGGCTGTAGCCGGTGACCGACAGCGGCGCGCCCGGCGGGATCAGGCCTTCGGCTTTGAGCGTCTGGAACCAGACCTGCATGTCGGCCATCTGGCCCCATGCGAAGCCGGTATTGAAGATCTCGAGGGTGTTGGTCGCCTTGTTGTCTCGGACGGCGTCGTCGATGAACTCGGTCGAGCGGAAGGACAGGATCAGCTCGCCTCGTCTGGCGCCGGTGATGGGGTCGTCCTGGCGGCATCTGAGGAGGGTGCCGCTGAAGCCAGTGGGGGTATTGGAGCGCTGCGCCACGATTTCCCACTTGTCCACAAACGCTTCAGCTTGTGTAGGAGTAAAGATGCTGTTGAAGCCATTGCCCGCACGAAGCGCATCAATAAGCGCTTCGTCTTGCTTAACTTTCTCCCCGACGACTAGGAATGCTTCTGCGGCCATCTGAGCCGCAGCAGCCTTGCACAATGCATCAATGCCAACAGAGCGATTTATCATAAAGACAATCCCTTATCGGAAAATATTTAATCCACAGGCAAAAGAACCTTTTCCACAAAATCCGCAGTTTGTCGGAATTGCATGGAAAACCCCTTTTGCCGCTGTTCACCTCCGGGAAATCGGTCAAAGCTTGGGCACGCATGATCAGCGGCGTGTAACCAGGGCCTTCGTCCATTAACGCGCGAACCGAACCCCATATCGACCATGTAGCCAACGCGTTCCGCTAGCACCTCTCCGGTAAAGCGGTCGATCACGGACAAGCGGCTACCGGCAATCCAATGATCCCTATCCTCTCGCGTAGAAATATCTTCATACGAAACGCCATAGCGCGCCGTCGGCAATTGAATCGGCTCTTCAAAACTGACGAATCTGGACGATGGAGGCGACTGCGGACGAGCGCGATCAAAGCTGAACTCCACAGCCCCGGTGTAATTTTTCCAGTCGGACCCATCAGTTTCGCGCGCCTGCACGTACTTGTAGCCCTTCCTTTGCGGCTCACCTTCCTTCGCAACACCAAGCTGACGACTTTCTCCCCTTAGAAATCGAACGATGTACCCCTTTCCATCGCCATCTCTTCCGTACGGGTCATTCATCAAATATTGGTCAGAGAAATCCAAATCTGGGACCCTTGGTTTTAATAGAACAATCCCGTCCACATCTCGAACCGTGCTATGGATGTATTCCCCCGCCACGCGGCATCTTTCGGCCATGATTTGCAGGGCTCTTTCCGTATGAGCCCCCTTCCCAGGCGACGCGCAGGCCGAGATTGCCAGAACCAAAGCCAGCCAAGAGACCATCAATGAAATGCGCCGTACGCCAACTCGCTTCAACAGCTGAATTGACCGCGAAACGCTTGTTGCCGTTGTATGAAAAAACATTTCACCCCGCGCTCGCCATAACATTGCAAACAGCGTACGCCTTATCCCGCCCTTCGCGCATTACTTGTTCAAGGCATTTTGATAACAAATCTGCACATTCCTAACTCACGCAAATTTGCTATTCGATAGAACGCGGCGATTTCAGGACTCAGGAATCTCAGTTCCAACCCGTCGCGACGTCCGCACTCGCCCATCGCCGCCGACCACCGAGGGAAGGGATTTAATTGATTACAAAAGGCGAGCCACCCACATCGTCGATCTGAGAAGCGAAATCCCCACAACCCGCGCCGCAGCCAAGTTGTTCAAGTCAAGCTTTTGCAAGCAGACGCTCCGCCACGCAACGCGCCAATGCGCCAACGCGCATCCAGCGAATGAGCTGCCAAATGGGGAATAAAGGAGAATGCGAAACCACAATGCATGTCCCTCCCCGCCGAAATCTCCCGATTTCCAAGGACGACGACATGCCGTGTCCGCGCCAAAGGCGCCGCAAGGCTCAAGGGTTGACGGTTCCGGAGGCCGGCCTCACCGGCTACCCGGTCCTCACACCTGCATATTCATGATTTCGGAATAAGCCGACACCAGCCGATTGCGCACCTGCAGCGTGGCCTGGAAGCCGACTTGCGCCTTCTGCATCGCCACCATGGTTTCTTCCAGGCTGACGGTCGGGTTGTCGAGCTGGACCTCGCGCTGGAGGCGGGACGCCTCGTTCTGCTGCGCGCTCACGCCCTTCAGCGCCGAGCTCATCGCATCCGCGAAGCTCGTGCCGGACGCGGCGGTGGCGGCCTTGGCCACCGGCTGACCCTGGGGGGTCAGGCCAGCGCGGGCCACCGCGTTCGCGAAGTCGAAGGGTTTGAGTTTCAGGTCCACGGAACGCATCCTAATGAAAGGACGGCCCGCGCAAGTGCGGAACTGGGGGGGCTTATTCGGCCTGTTCTCGGCATTCTTGAGGCCCGTCTTGCGAATAATTTCGACCTGTGGCCAGACCTGCGTCCGGCCGCTTCCGACCCGGTCCTCACCCGTCCGACCCGACCCCTTCGACGCCCCCACGCCACCCCATGGACAACGCCCTGAGCAGCCCCGCCGCCGGTCTCCCCGAGGTGACGCCCGCCCCGACGAGCCTCCCGGCCCGCCTCGCCGCCCTGCCCATGAAGAGCAAGATGATGCTCGGCGCCGGCGTGGCCGCGCTGGTCGCGGTGATCGTGGCGATGTCGATGATGACCGGTCGCGCCGACTACCGCCCCCTGTTCTCCGGCCTGTCCGACAAGGACGGCGGCGCCGTCATCGCCCAGCTGGCGCAGATGAATGTGCCCTACCGCAATGAGGCCGGCGGCACCATCATGGTCCCCGCCAGCCAGGTCTATGACCTGCGCATGAAGCTGGCCTCCGCCGGCCTGCCCAAGGGCGGCATCACCGGCTTTGAACTGATGGACAAGCAGTCCATCGGCCAGACCCAGTTCAATGAACGCCTGAACTTCCAGCGCGGCCTGGAAGGCGAACTCACCCGCACCATCACCGCGCTGGCCGACGTCGCCGACGCCCGCGTCCACCTGGCCATGCCGCAGCAAAACGGCTTCTTCCGCGAACAGCAGAAGCCCAGCGCGTCCGTCATGCTGACCCTGCGCGGCGGCCGCACCCTGGACCGCGCCCAGATCGCGGGCATCGTGCACCTGGTGTCGTCCTCGGTGCCGGAACTCAATCCCAAGGCCGTCAGCGTGCTCGACAGCACCGGCACCCTGCTCTCCCAGAACGGCGACAACAACAACGGCACCGGCCTTGACAGCCAGCAGCTGCAATACAAGCAACAGGTCGAAGCCAACCTGAACAAGCGCATCGCCGAACTGCTGGAACCGGTGGTCGGCCGCGACAACCTGCGCTCCACCGTCACCGCCGATGTCGACTTCAACCAGGTCGAATCCACCGCCGAGGAATTCAAGCCCAATCAGGGCCCGAACACCCAAAGCTCGGTGCGCCGCATGAATTCCGAGGAGCAGACCGGCTCCTCCCCCGGCGTGCCGACCGGCGTGCCCGGCGCCACCACCAACCAGGTCCCGCCGCAAGCCGCCGCGCCGATCAACGGCCCGGCCCAGCAGCTCCAGCCGGCCGGCACCACGGGTGGCACGCAGAACATGCGTCGGGTCAACGGCACCGAATTCGAAGTCGATCGCACCGTCCGGGTGACCCGCAATGCGATCGGTCAGGTGCGTCGCCTGAACGCGGCCGTGGTGGTCAATCAGAAGAGCGTCACCGATGCCAAGGGCAAGACCACCAGCCAGCCGCTGTCCGCCGATGAGCTTCAGCGTCTGGATGGACTGGTCAAGGAAGCGCTGGGCTTCTCGCAGGAGCGTGGCGATTCGGTGAAGGTCGTCAGCGCCCCGTTCGTGACCGAAAAGCTCACCGCCAACGATGTGCCGCTGTGGCAACAACCGTGGCTGCGCGACATCGCCCGCGATGCCGCCATCCCGGCCGCCCTGGTGCTCGTGGCCCTGATCGCGGTGTTCGGCATGGTTCGCCCTGCTCTCAAGGCGGCTTTCCCGCCGCCGGCTGAAAAGGACGAGACTGCAGCTTCCGCCAACGCGCTGAACGAACTCGCCGACGAGACCCCCGCCCTGCCCGGCCCGGGAGGCTTGCCGGTCCTGGAGGCGCCGGTGTCCAATGACAAGCTGGAGCGGGCGCGGCAATTGGCCAAGGAAAACCCGATCGCCGTGGCCAACATCATGCGGGCCTGGGTGAATGGCGAGGAACTGGAAACGGCCAAGCGCTGAGCGCGGCCCCGCCGCGCCCACGCACCGATACGGAATCAACCGAGACACCCCATGGACGACAAAGGCGTAGAAGACGCAGCCATCCTGCTGATGTCGCTGGGCGAGGAAGAAGCCTCCGAGGTCTTCAAGCACCTCGCGCCCAAGGAAGTGCAGAAGCTGGGCGAGACCATCGCCAAGATGAAGGTCGTCCCGCGCGAGCGCGTGGAAAAGGTGCTCGACAAATTCGACCAACTGGCCGAAACGCAGAGCACCCTGGTCTCCGACACCGACGAATATGTGCGCGCCGTGCTGCGCAAGGCGCTCGGCGAGGACAAGGCCAATCTGCTGCTGGATCGCATCCTGCAGGGCTCGGATGTGTCGTCGATCGAAAGCCTGAAGTGGATGGACCCCGGCTCGGTCGCCGAACTGCTGCGCAATGAGCATCCGCAGATCGTGGCCGCCATCCTGTCGCACCTGGACTTCGACCAGAGCAGCTCGGTGCTGCGCGTCTTCACCGAACGCCAGCGCAATGAAGTGCTGATCCGCATCGCCACGCTGGACGGCATCCAGCCGATGGCGCTGAAGGACCTCAACGAGGTGATGGGCCAGATCCTGGCCGGCGGCGAACGGATGAAGAAGTCCAACCTCGGCGGCGTGAAGACGGCGGCGGAAATCATCAACATGATGGGCTCCAGCGTCGAGGCTTCGGTGCTGGACTACATCCGCGAAGCCGATTCCGACCTGGCCCAGAAGATCATGGACAACATGTTCACCTTCGACGATCTGGACAAGATCGACGACCGTGGCATCCAGGCCGTGCTCAAGGAAGTGCAGTCCGAATCGCTCATCGTCGCGCTCAAGGGCGCCAGCCCCGAGCTGCGCGAGAAGGTGTTCCGCAACATGTCCAGCCGTGCCGCCGAGACCCTGCGCGAAGACCTGGAATCGCGCGGTCCGGTGCGTCTGTCCGAAGTGGAAGCGGAGCAGAAGGAAATCCTGAAGATCGTGCGTCGTTTGGTCGACGAAGGTCAGATCGTGCTGGCCGGCGGCGGGGACGACCAGTTCCTGTGATCCGCAGGACGCCGCCCATCGCCTTCCACCCGCGTTCCGCCCATCGGCATCGCCACCCTCGTCACTGACCGCTCATCACCCGCCCCATGGCCACTCGCCCGCCCCGCCAGGTTCCCCCGCCCTCCCGCGCCGAGGGCGAGGGCCCGCGCGGCACGACCTACAGCCGCATCATTCCGCGCGAGGAGCTGTCCGGCTTCGCCGCCTGGAATCCCGGCTCGCTGGACGGTGGCCAGGCGCCTCGCCGTCCGCCGGTCAGCGCGCCGCCGCCGGTCGAGCCCCCGCCTCCGCCGCCGCCACCCGAGCCCAGCCTGGATGAGCTGCTGCATGCCGCGCGCCAGTCCGGCTATCAGGACGGCTACCGCGACGGCATGGCCGCGCTGGAGGCGTTCAAGCAGAGCTTTGCCAAGCAGATCAGCGCCCAGCTCGGCACCCTCGTCACCAACTTCGATGCCGACCTGCAGGCGCTGGAGCAGGACATGGCGGGCGCGCTCGCGCGCACCGCGGTGGAACTCGCCCGCCAGGTCGTGCGCAACGAGCTCGCCACCCAGCCCGATCTGATCGCCCAGGTGGCCCACGACGCGGTCGAAGCGCTGCTCATCAATGCCCGCCATGTGCGGGTGCGGGTGCATCCGGACGATCTGCCGCTGGTGCTGGAGGGCGCCGGCGAGGAACTGCGTGCCCGCGAAGCGCAGGTGATTCCCGATCCCGCCATCGCACGCGGCGGCTGCAAGATCGACGCCGACATCTGCAGCGTCGACGCCACCCTGCCCTCGCGCTGGCAGCAAGCGGTCGGTGCACTCGGACAGACATCCGTCTGGGAAGACCGTCGCGCCTCGGATTCGGATCGGCCCGCCAGCAGCGCGCGCTACGGCGAGCGCGCCGAAGCCAGTGCCGACGCCTGGCAGGAAGGCCGTCCCGAGCGCCGCCAGACACCGCGCGACGACACCTGGCAGGCCCCTCGCGAGGCCCGCGACAGCCGGGATGACCGGTCCGTCCGCGACACCCGTGACGCCCGTGACACCCGCGACACCCGCGACACCCGCGACACCCGCGACACGCGGTTCGATTCCAACCTCGACAGCCGCTACGAGCCCAGCCGCTTCGGCGACGACACGCCCGCATGAACACGCCCTCCAACGCCCGACTCGATCGTTGGCGCCAATACCTGGATGACCTGCAGAACTTCGCCGGCAATGCGCCGGCGCTGGAACCGCAGGGCAAGCTGGTGCGGGTGGCGGGTCTGGTGCTGGAGGCGACCGGCGTGAAGGTGCCGGTCGGCTCGGTGTGCGAAATCCACATGCCCTCGTCCGCGACCAGTCCGCGTCGTGGTCAGCGGCCGGTGCAGGCGGAGGTGGTCGGCTTCTCCGGCGACCGCGCCTACCTGATGCCCACCGATGAAATCCACGGTCTGGCCAGTGGCGCGATGGTGCTGCCGCGCCCCGCCGCGCTGCATGGTCCGGCGCTGGGAGAAATCCGTCATCCCTGGCGGCGCGACGAGGACCGTGGCCTGCATCTGCCGATGGGCGACGGGCTGCTGGGTCGGGTGGTCGATCCGCAAGGCCATCCGCTCGACCGCGCCGGCCCGCTGATCGAGGTGCGCGACGAGCCCATGGTGCGGCGCCCGATCAATGCGATGGACCGCGACCCGGTCCGCCGCCCGCTCGACACCGGCGTGCGCGCCATCAATTCGCTGCTGACCGTGGGACGCGGCCAGCGTCTGGGCCTGTTCGCCGGCACCGGCGTCGGCAAGTCCGTGCTGCTGGGCATGATGGCCCGCTACACCGAAGCCGACGTGATCGTCGTCGGCCTGATCGGCGAGCGCGGCCGCGAAGTGAAGGAATTCATCGAGGACATCCTGGGCGAGGACGGCCTGCGCCGCAGCGTCGTCGTCGCCGCGCCTGCGGACGCGCCGCCCTTGCTGCGCATGCAGGGCGCCAGCTATGCCACCGCCATCGCCGAGCACTTCCGCGATCGTGGCCAGCATGTGCTGCTGCTGATGGACTCGCTGACCCGTTACGCCATGGCGCAGCGGGAGATTGCCCTCGCCATCGGCGAACCGCCCGCCACCAAGGGCTATCCGCCTTCCTGCTTCGCGAAGCTGCCGCAGTTGGTCGAACGCAGCGGCAACGGCCTGGCCGGCGAAGGCTCGATTACCGCCTTCTACACCGTGCTGTCCGAGGGCGACGACCAGCAGGACCCGATCGCCGATGCCGCCCGAGGCATCCTGGACGGCCACATCGTGCTCAGCCGCGAGCTGGCCGAAGGCGGCCATTACCCGGCCATCGATGTGGAACGCTCGATTTCGCGGGTCATGACCAGCGTCGCCGACCGGCGCCATGTCGAACTGGCTCGCCGATTCCGGCAATTGCTCGCGAAATACAACAAGGCGCGCGACCTGATCCAGCTCGGCGCCTATCAACCGGGGCACGATCCGGATCTGGATACGGCGGTGCGCTTGCATGGCGACATGGTCCGATTGCTTCAACAAGACATGCATTCACCCGCTTCTTTGGCGGATTGCCTGTCCCAGTTGGGCGCCACACTCAGTTTCGCGTGAAAGCCGTCGACATCCGTCGGTATCCGTCGCAGTCCGTGACACGAGGTCGTCCCCATGAGTTCATCCAATCTCCAGGCCCTGACCGTTCTCCTGGAACGCGCTGAAGCCGAGCGCGACGAGGCGCTGCGCCTGCTGCGCGAGGCCCAGGCCCGTGCCGATGCGGCGGCCCATCAGCGGGACCAGCTCTCCCAGTACCGCACCGACTACCGCCAGCGCTGGTCGCAGGAATTTGCCCAGCGCACCACGGTGCAGATCCTGGGTTGCTATCAGAACTTCGGTGGCCGCCTGGACCAGGCCATCGGCCAGCAAACCGGCATCGCCGACTATGCCGACCAGCGCCTGAACGCCGCCCGCGATGTGCTGCGCGAGCGCGAGATGCGCGTGGCCTCGGTGCGCAAGCTGATCGAGCGCCGTCGCGCCGAGACCCTGCGCGCACAGATGCGCCAGGACCAGCGCACCACCGATGAGCAAGCCGCCCGCGCCGCGGCTCGCGGTGGCAACCCGATGACCCGCCTGGTGGCCTGAGGACCGCGCGATGACCCAGATTCCCCAGAACCCGCCGCTGTTCGGCGCGGGCAACGCAAGCAACACCATCGGCACCTTGGGCGCCAACGGCCGCCGCGATGTGTCCGGCCCATCCAGCCCGAGCGCCGCGCCGTTCTCCCAATGGCTGAATCAGAGCAGCCAGCAGATGAAGGTGCCGGTGCCCACGCCCGTGCAGGCGCCCGCGCCGGCTTCGCCCGCGGCCAATGCGGCGCCGAAGCCGTCGACCGGCGCTTCGAACGGCGCTTCCAACGGCGCCGGCAACAGCGGCCCGAACGGCGCTCAGAACCAGACCGCCTCGGACGAAAACAAGCTGGCCGCTCGCAACGCCGCGAATCGCCAGGCCGCCAATCGTCAGGCGGAATCGCCCAAGGCGGCGGCACGCCCGGCCGGACAGGACGGCCAGTCGACCAATGCCGACGCCGCCGCCCGTGCCGACGGCAAGGACACGCGCCCTGCGACCGGCAAGGCAAAGACGCCAGACAGTGATCAGGTCCAGGCCCGCGACGCCAAGTCCGCGGAAGACGCGGACAAGGACCCGCACGACCCGTTGGCCGACGCCACCGCCACCCCGGCCCAACAGATCCTGGCCCTGCTTCGCGGCGACGCGCCGCCGGAAGCCAAGCTGGGCGCTCGCGAAGGCGCGGCGCACGGCGAAGAGACCGATGTCCGCGCAGGCGATTCGCCGGTGAGCGGATCGGCCCACGGCAAGTCCGCACATGCGACCGCGCTGCAGGACAGCCGCCAGTTGCAGCAGGACCTGCGTGATGCCGCTCGCGGCGCGCTGCAGGATGCCTCGGCCCAGGCAGACCACCTGGAGGGCGCCCACAGCAGCCAGGGCGCTCACGAGATCGCCCTCGCCGACGCCAAGCCGGCCAGCGGCGCGGCGCAACCGAGCTTCGACGCGCTGCTCGCGGCGGCGCAAGGCAGCGGCAGCCCGTCCGCGACCGGCGCGGACGCCACCGCCCGCAGCGACGCGCCGAGCGTTCCGCTGTCACAGCCGCTGCACAGCCCGGATTTCGCGCCGGAGCTGTCGGCCAGCGTCAGCCTGCTGATCCAGGACGGCGTGCATGAGGCGCAGCTGCAGCTCAATCCGACCGAAATGGGACCGGTCGCCATCCACATCCAGTTGGACGGCCAGCAGGCTCAGGTGAATTTCCATGCCGAGCAAGCCGCCACCCGCGAGGTGCTGGAGCGCAGCCTGCCGGATCTGGCCGCCGCGCTGCAGGCCCAGGGCCTGACGCTCAGCGGCGGCGGCGTGTTTGCGCAACAGCAGTCCGCCAACGGACAGAGCGGCCGCGACGCGTCGTCGGAAGATGGCAGCCGCCGCGGTGGACGTGGCGGTCCGGACGACGGTGGCGTGCCGGCGACCGGCCGGGCCGAGCGGCGCACCGCGCCGCGTGGGCTGGTAGATCTGTACGCCTGACGCCGGACGTTGCCGATGGGCGCCTGGGCGTGAGCATCGACTCCGCTCGGCGCCTGTTCACGATGGCGCCGAGGATCCGCTGACGTCGTCGGGCATCCTTTCAGCCTTCGTTGCGATGCGCGGCGTCTCAGCGCCGAGCTGACGCGGGATCGCCGGGTCGGTCGCTGATTCCATCGACGGCGGTCGAGACCGGTCGGACGGCCTGGCCGTCCGTCACCGGAGGGCGACCGAGGCCCGCCTCCCGGGCCGGCCAGCGTGTGCAGACTTTCCTAAAGCCTGATTTCCCTGCCTTTTCCAGGCTTGCAGATGGAAAGGTTCGGCCCACAATGGGCATCATCGAATCGACCCGACCGCATAGGAGCGCCCCATGGCCACTGCTGCCGCCGCCGGCACTGACGCCGCCCCCAAGGGTGGTGGCAAGAAGAAGCTGATCATCATCATCGCCATCGTGCTGGTGCTGGTGCTGGCCGGCGTGGGCGCGCTGCTCATGATGAAGAAGAAGGCCCATGCCGAGGACGAGGACGGCGCCGCCGCCGAGGAAAAGCCGGCCGCTGCCGCCCACGCCAAGCCCGGCACCCCGCCGACCTTCGTCCCGCTCGACCCCTTCACCGTGAACCTGGCCGACAAGGAAGTCGACCGCTTCGCGCAGATCGGCATCACGCTGGAGGTCAATGACCCGAAGTTCGCCGACCAGCTCAAGGCCTACATGCCGGCGATCCGCAACAACGTGCTGATCGTGCTGTCGCACAAGACCTCGGCCGAGCTGCTGAGCATCGAAGGCAAGGAACAGCTGGCCAAGGAAATCCGTCGCGAGGCCGTGCGCCCGATGGGCATCGAGCTCGACGACGAGGACGAAGAGGCCGACAGCGCGCCCAAGAAGAAGAAAAAGAAGAAGCGCGCCGTCGAGAGCCCGGTGACGCAAGTGTTGTTCTCCACGTTCATCGTGCAGTAAGCGGACTTCCCGAAGGGACCAGGCGATGAATCAGCAAATCCTGTCGCAAGACGAAGTCGATGCCCTGTTGCAGGGCATCACCGGCGAAAGCCAGAAGCTCGAGGCCGAAGAGGTCCAGAGCGGCGGCATTCGCGAATACAACCTGGCCAGCCAGGAGCGGATCGTTCGTGGGCGCATGCCCACGATGGAAATCATCAACGAGCGCTTCGCCCGCAACATCCGCATCGGCCTGTTCAACTTCATCCGCAAGAGCCCGGAAGTCGCCATCGGCGGCATCAAGGTGCAGAAGTACAGCGCCTTCCTGCGAGAAATCGTGGTGCCGACCAACTTCAACATCGTGTCGGTCAAGCCGCTGCGCGGCAACGGCTTGATCGTCTGCGATCCGACGCTGGTCTTCGCGGTCATCGACTCGCTGTTCGGCGGCATCGGCAAGTTCCACACGCGGATCGAAGGTCGCGACTTCTCCGCCACCGAGCAGCGGGTGATCCTGCGCCTGGTGGAAGTGATCACCCAGGAATATCTCAAGGCCTGGAAGGGCATCTATCCGCTGGAGCTGGAATACCAGCGCTCGGAGATGCAGCCGCAGTTCGCCAACATCGCCACGCCGAGCGAGATCGTGGTCTCCACCTCGTTCACGCTGGAAATCGGCGAGACCAGCGGCACCGTCTATTTCTGCATTCCCTATTCCACGCTGGAGCCGATCCGCGATGTGCTCTACAGCACCACCCAAGGCGACTCCACCGAGCCCGACCGCCGTTGGGTGAACCTGCTCAAGCATCAGATCCAGTCGGCCGAAGTCGAGCTGGTCGCTGAACTGGCGCAGGCGCCGGCCACGGTGGAGCAGTTGCTGGCCTTCAAGCCGGGCGACTTCATCGAGCTGGACCTGGAGCAGATCATCCAGGCCAAGGTGGACGGCGTGCCGGTGTTCGACTGCCATTACGGCACCTCGAACGGCAAATACTCGATCAAGATTGAAAAGCTGCTGACCGGCCCGGATGCCGGCTGGCTGGGAGCCCGCAATGGCTGACACGCCGAACCCGATGGACGAACAGGACGCGATGGCGGCCGAATGGGCTGCGGCCCTGGCCGAGGCCGCCCCCGCGGCGAGCAATGTGGTGGACGAAGTGCAGGCGATGACCGAGCAGGTCGCGCCGGCCACCTTCACCAATTTCTCGCCCACGCCGGGCAATCTGCCGGGCAGCGACATCAACATGATCCTGGACATCCCCGTCCAGTTGACGGTGGAGCTGGGCCGCACCCGCATTCCGATCAAGAACATCCTGCAACTGGCGCAGGGCTCGGTGGTGGAGCTGGATGCGCTGGCCGGCGAGCCGATGGATGTGCTGGTCAACGGCTACCTGATCGCGCAAGGCGAGGTGGTCGTGGTCAACGACAAGTTTGGTATTCGACTGACCGATATCGTCACGCCGTCCGAGCGGATGCGTCGACTGAGTAAGGCTTGACCCCCCCCTACCGGCTGACGCCGGCCCCCCCAGGGGGGCGAGCAGGGAGCCCGGCAGAGCCGGATCTCCTTGCTCTGCTGGACGGGTCGGCGCTGAGGGACGTGGCCCCCCCCTACCGGCTGACGCCGGCCCCCCAGGGGGCGAGCAGGGAGCCCGGCGGAGCCGGATCTCCTTGCTCCGCTGGACGAGTCGGCGCGGGGCGCCTCTCTTGAAGTGTTGCGGCTGCACCGACGAGCAGAGAGGCCGGCGGAGCCGGATCTTCTTCCGCAAGCCTGACGCCATAATGATCCGATGAACTCAAGCCTCGTTCCCGTGCTCTGGTTCCTGGCCATCCTGGCGCTGATTCCGCTGGTGTTGTGGCTGCTCAAACGCACGCCGCTCGGCGGGGGCGCGCAAGGCGGCCATCTGAAAACCGTGGCCCAGCTGGTGATCGCGCCCAGCCAGCGCATCGTGATCGTGGAAGTCGGTCACGGCGACGATCGCGAATGGCTGGTGCTCGGGATCACCGGCCAGCAAATCCGCACCCTGCATGTGATGCCGCCCCAAGCCGACGCCGCCGTGGCCCTGCAGACCGCGCAACCGTCGTTCGCCCAGCTGTTCAAGCGCAGCCTCGATCGGCCGTCGGACAACCCCGGCACCTGAGCCCCATGACCGCCCAGCCCCCGTCGCCCCTCACCCTGGCCCCCGCCGCGCTCCACAGCTCGGCACCGGCTCGCCCGTCGCGCGCGCGGCGTCGCTGGCTCGTCGCCAGCACCGCCGTGGCCCTCGCCACCGCCGGCGGCGTGGCGTTCGCCCAGCAACAGACCGGCAGCCCGGCCAGCGTGCCGCTGATCATCAGCCAGGGCGCCGGTGGCAACAGCTACTCGGTCCCCATTCAAACGCTGCTGTTCTTCACCGCGCTCGGCTTCCTGCCCGCCGTGCTGTTGATGATGACCGGCTTCACCCGCATCGTGATCGTGCTGTCCCTGCTGCGCCAGGCGCTCGGCACGCAGGCCGCGCCGCCCAACCAGGTGATCGTCGGTCTGTCGCTGTTCCTGACGTTCTTCGTGATGAGCCCGACGCTCGACCGCGTCTATGCCGAGGCCTATCAGCCCTATCAAAGCGGCCAGATCAGCTTCGAAGTCGCCCTGCAGCGCGCCGAAGTGCCGATGCGCGCCTTCATGCTCAAACAGACCCGCCAATCCGATGTGGCGCTGTTCTCCCGACTCGCCCGGCTCGAACCCAATGTGACGACCGAGAACCTGCCCTTCCGGGTGCTGGTCCCCGCCTTCGTCACCAGCGAGCTGAAATCGGCCTTCCAGATCGCCTTCCTCATCTTCATCCCCTTCCTGGTGATCGACATGATCGTCTCCAGCGTGCTGATGAGCCTGGGGATGATGATGCTGTCCCCGGTGCTGGTGGCCCTGCCCTTCAAGCTCATGCTGTTCGTGCTGGCGGATGGCTGGAACCTGCTGCTGGGCTCGCTCGCGGCCTCGTTCGCCCAGTAGCGCGGAGTTCGACATGGATGCCCAACAAGTCTTCGCCGTCGGCCAGCAAGGCCTCTATGTGCTGCTGATGGTGGCCGCCCCGATCCTGCTCACGGTGCTGGCCGTGGGCGTGCTGGTGTCGGTCTTTCAGGCCGCCACACAGATCAACGAATCCACCCTGTCGTTCGTGCCGAAGATCGTGGCAGCGGTCCTGGTGCTGGCGGTGACCGGCCCCTGGATGATCACCACGCTGGTCGAATACATCCAGCGCACCTTGCAAAGCATCCCGCAAGCGCTGGGCTGACCGACCGATCGCCGTGCTCACCTTCAGCGAAGCCCAGGTCATGGCCTGGATCAATCCGCTGCTCTGGCCCTTCCTGCGCACGCTGGCGCTGTTCGCCGGCATGCCGGTGTTCAGCCAGCGCAGCGTGCCGACGCGGGTGCGCATCGGCCTGGCGATGTTCATCGCGGTGGCGGCGCAGCCCTCGCTGCCCGAGATGCCGGTCATCCCCCTGAATTCGCTGCCGGTGCTGTTGTCGGTGGTCGGCCAGCAGTTGCTGATCGGCCTGGCGATGGGATTCGCGGTGCGGCTGGTGTTCGCGGCGCTGGAGTTCGCCGGTGAATTGATCGGGCTGCAGATGGGCTTGAACTTCGCCGGCTTCTTCGATCCGGCCACCGGCTCGCAAGGCACGTCGTCCGCGCGCTTCTTCGGCTCGATGGTGGCCTTCCTGTTCATCGCCATCAACGGCCATCTGATGCTGATCAACTCGCTGGTGGAGAGCTTCCAGGCCTTCCCGGTCGGCGAGGAACCGTTCCGCTTCCTGCGCGTGGCCCAGCCTCAGACCTGGGGCGCGGAAGTCTTCCGCATGGGCCTGTGGATCGCGCTGCCGCTGATCACCATGCTGATGTTCGTCAACCTGGTGCTGGGCATCATTTCGCGGGTGGCACCGCAGCTCAATGTGTTCTCGGTCGGCTTCCCGCTGACGGTGAGCATCGGCCTGGTGGGCATGGTCGCCACCCTGCCGCTGATGCATCAACCCTTCATGATCGCGCTGGAGCGTCTGCTCGCCGCGTTCAGCTGACGGCACGCCTCGGCACGACGCGCGATCGCTGTAAGCGTCCGGCGAAGTCAGGTTCGGTCGTGCGGCATCCAGTTTTGGCGGTATGGATCGGCTCCCGCCGCAGCGATGCGTGCTTGTAGCGCGATGATTACGGCCCGCTCTGCGGCCTCGCCTTGCT
>CAJYPV010000015.1 GCA_913776825.1 Burkholderiaceae bacterium | reverse complement strand
GATCCACGTTCACCACCACGGCCGTGACTTCGTCGCCTTCCTTCAGCACGTTGCGGGCATCTTCCACGCGGTCGCGGGAGATTTCCGAAGCGCGCAGGTAGCCCACGATGTCTTCGCCCAGGTCGATTTCAGCGCCGCGGGCATCGACGGTCTTGACCTTGCCGGTCACCGTCTGGCCCTTGTCGTTCACCGTCACGAAGGTGGTGAACGGGTCGCCGTCGAGCTGCTTGATGCCCAGGGAGATGCGTTCGCGGTCCACGTCCACGGCCAGCACGATGGCTTCGACTTCCTGGCCCTTCTTGTAGTTGCGCACGGCGGCTTCGCCGGGCTCGTTCCAGGACAGGTCGGACAGGTGAACCAGGCCGTCGATGCCGGCAGCCAGACCCACGAACACGCCGAAGTCGGTGATCGACTTGATCGGGCCCTTCACGCGGTCGCCGCGCTTGGTGTTCTGGGCGAATTCTTGCCAGGGGTTGGCCTTGCACTGCTTCATGCCCAGGCTGATACGGCGCTTGTCTTCGTCGATCTCGAGGACCATGACTTCGACTTCGTCACCCAGCGACACGAGCTTGGAAGGAGCGATGTTCTTGTTCGTCCAGTCCATTTCGGACACGTGGACCAGGCCTTCGATGCCGGGTTCCAGTTCCACGAACGCGCCGTAGTCGGCGATGTTCGTGACCTTGCCGAACAGGCGGGTGCCTTGGGGGTAGCGGCGCGAGACGCCCATCCAGGGATCGTCGCCCATCTGCTTCAGGCCCAGGGACACGCGGTTCTTCTCGGTGTCGAACTTCAGGATCTTGGCCGTGATTTCCTGGCCGGCCGTCACCACTTCGGAGGGGTGACGCACGCGGCGCCATGCCATGTCGGTGATGTGCAGCAGGCCGTCGATGCCGCCCAGGTCCACGAACGCACCGTATTCGGTGATGTTCTTGACCACGCCGTTGACGATGGCGCCTTCGGTCAGCGTTTCGAGCAGCTTGGCGCGCTCTTCACCCATGGAGGCTTCCACCACAGCGCGACGCGACAGCACAACGTTGTTGCGCTTGCGGTCCAGCTTGATGACCTTGAATTCCATGGTCTTGCCCTCGAACGGGCTCATGTCCTTCACCGGGCGGGTGTCCAGCAGCGAACCGGGCAGGAAGGCGCGGATGCCGTTGACCAGGACGGTCAGGCCGCCCTTGACCTTGCCGGAGACGGTGCCGGTCACGAACTCGCCGGATTCCAGCGCGTTTTCCAGCGACAGCCACGAGGCCAGACGCTTGGCCTTGTCACGCGACAGGATCGTGTCGCCGTAGCCGTTTTCGATGGCGTCGATGGCCACCGAGATGAAGTCGCCGACCTGGACTTCGACGTCGCCCTGATCGTTCTTGAACTCTTCGATGGGCACGTAGGCTTCAGACTTCAGGCCGGCATTCACCACCACGAAGTTGTGCTCGATGCGGACCACTTCGGCCGAGATCACTTCGCCAGTGCGCATGTTGGCGCGCTGCAGCGATTCCTCGAACATTGCGGCGAACGAATCGCCGCCGGTGGCGGTTTGGGTTTGGGACATGTGAAATTTCCTTGCCTAGGCGAAGTCGATCCCGCTGCTTCAGGTGAAGCGGCGTGCGTCGTTCCAAGCGTTGGCGGCGTTGTGCAAGCGGACTTGCGGGTTAGGTTGTCGAACGCATCACCCCCAGTGGACTGACGTCCGGAGGGAGGGGTGATGCTCCAGAACTTGCGCACCGGCATCAGAGCCGGGCCTGGATGCGGTTCGAGCAGAAGGGCCGGTGAGGGCGCCTTGGCCAGTCCGGGCTGCCCGCCCCTCATGCACCAGGCATGCGGGGCTAGTCAGCCGGCGACGATCCTCAGAAGGGTCGTTGTTGCTGCCACCAGCTCAGCACCAGATCCCTCGATTGCTCGATGGTCTGCGCCGAGTTGTCCAACTCCATCGCGTCCGCGGCGGCTTTCAGCGGCGAAGCGCTGCGACCTTGATCGCGCGCATCACGCGCTTCCAAGTCAGCACGCAAGCCTTCCATGTTAGCCGAGAGGCCCTTGGAAATCAATTGTCGGTATCGACGCTCGGCCCGGGTGGCGGCGCTGGCGGTCAGAAAGACCTTCAGCGGCGCGTTGGGAAAAATCGCCGTACCCATGTCGCGGCCGTCCGCCACCAAGCCCGGCAGCTGCCGGAAATCCAGCTGCAATTGATGCAGCGCCTGGCGCACCGGCGGATGCGCGCCGACCTGGGAGGCCATCAATCCGGTGGCTTCCTGCCGGAGCTCGGCCGACACATCCTCGCCCGCCAGAAACACGTGTCCCTGGGTGAAACGCAGGTCCAGGGTGGGCACGAGCGCGGCGACGGCGGCGCCATCGTCCAGATTCAGCCCGGCGCGAGAGGCGGCGAGGCCGGTCACGCGGTACAGCGCGCCTGAATCCAGGACGCTGTATCCCAGCGCATGCGCGACGACATCCGCCAGCGTGCCCTTGCCGGACGCCGTGGGGCCGTCGATGGTGATGACCGGAATGTCAGCCGGATCGGCCTGGACGACACCGAAGAGGGTCTCGAAATAATCCGGGAAGGTCTTGGCGACGCACTGCGGATCGAGGATGCGCACCGGCACCGCCGCCGCGCTGCGCCCGGGCAGCAGCCCGTTGAAGGCGGCCAGCGAGAAGCACATGGCCACGCGGTGATCGTCGTAGGTGTGGATCGCGGCGGGACGCCACTGGCTGAGCGGATGCACCCGCAGCCAGTCCGGGCCTTCCTCGACCTCGGCGCCCAGCTTGCGCAGTTCGGTGGCCATGGCCGCGATGCGATCGGTTTCCTTCACGCGCCAGGAGGCGATGTTGCGCAGCGTGGTCGGGCCATCCGCATACAGCGCCATCACCGCGAGGGTCATGGCGGCGTCGGGAATGTGGTTGCAGTCCAGGTCCAGCGCCTTCAACGGCCAGGCGCCGCGACGCACGGACAGCCAGTTGGGGCCGATCTCGATCTGCGCGCCCATCGCCTGGGCCGCCTCGACGAAGCGCACATCGCCCTGGACGGAGGTGGCGCCCACGCCTTCAATGCGCACCGGCGCGCCGTCCGCCGCGATGGCGCCCAGCGCGACGAAATAGGACGCCGAGGACGCGTCGCCCTCGACATGCACCGCGCCGGGCGAGCGATAGCGGCTGCCGGCGGGGATCACGAAGCGCTGCCAATCGGCATCCCGCTGGACGGTGACGCCGAAGCGGGCCAGCAATTCCAGCGTGATGTGGACGTAGGGCTTGGAAATCAGCTCCCCGGTGACTTCGATAACCACATCGTCGCGGGCCACCAGCGGCAGGGCCAGCAACAGCGCGGTCAGGAACTGACTGGAGACATCGCCGCGCACCCGCACCGGCTCTTGCAGCCGGAGCGCGGCCGGGCCGGACAGCCGCAGCGGCGGATAGCCTTCCTGGCCCAGGCAGTCGATCGGGCAACCCAGCGCGCGCAGGGCATCCACCAGATCGCCGATTGGCCGTTCATGCATGCGCGGCACGCCCGACAGCTCGAACTGGCCGCCTTGCGTCGCAGCCAGCAGCGCCAGCGCGGCGGTCAGCGGACGCATCGCGGTGCCGGCATTGCCGAGGAACAGCGCGGCTTGCGTGGTCCGCAGCTGGCCGCCGATGCCGGTGACCCGCAGCACGCCGTCCGCTTGCGGCGCCAGCCCGCAGCCGATCTCGCGCAGCGCGTCGAGCATCACGCGGGTGTCGTCGGAGTCGAGCAGATCGTGGACGTCGGTGTCGCCTTCCGACAGGCCCGCCAGCAACAGCACGCGGTTGGACATGCTCTTGGAGCCCGGCAGTTGAACGGTGCCGGCGGCCGCGCGCAGCGGCGGCAGGTCGAGGAAAGGAATCTTGTACATGGCGCGGAAGCGGCGCGCGACGGCGCGGTTATTTGTTCTTGGCGTTGCCCGAACTGCCGGACGACAGATTCAGCGACCACTGCGAGCGGCCTTCCGCGGCCTGACGGATCACCGCATCCAGCGCAGCGCCGTCGCCCCGCTGGATCAGCCCTTCGAGCTCATCCAAGGCATCCTTGAAGCGCTGCGACTGGGCCAGCACCTCGGTCTTGTTGGCCAGCAGGACATCGCGCCAGACCGCCGGATCGCTCGCCGCGATGCGGGTGAAATCACGGAAGCCCGGACCGGCGAGGCTGAGGAAGTCCCGACCGGACGGCTGACGCGCCACCGCATTGAAGAAGGCGAACGCCAGCAGATGCGGCAGATGGCTGACGGCGGCGAAGGCCTCGTCATGGTGATGCGGCGCCATCTTCAGCACCTGGCAGCCCAGCGCGGACCAGACGTCGGTGGCCTTCTGGACCATTTCGGCGCGGGTCTGTTCCAGCGGGGTCAGGATGACCTGGCGACCCTGATAGAGCGCGGCATCGGCATGCTGAACGCCGGCGCTTTCCTTGCCGGCGATCGGGTGAGCCGGCACGAAGCTGCCGAACTGCTTGCCCAGCGCGCGGCGGGCGGCATCCACGACATCGCTCTTGGTGGAGCCCACATCCATCAGCAGGACATCGGCACGCACCAGGTGACGGATCGCCTTGAGCGTCGATTCCGTCGCGGCGACCGGGACCGCCACCAGGACGATGTCCGAGCCGGAAACCGCCAGCAGCGCGGATTCGGCCGCGATGTCGATGACGCCCATGCGCCGGGCGGTGTCGGTGGTGGAGGGCGATTTGCTGTAGCCCACCACGCGGCGGACCAGGCCCGCCTTTTTCATGGCCAGCGCGAACGAGCCGCCCATCAGGCCGCAACCGATCACACCGAGTTGATTGAACATCGTAGACACCCTCTCAGGCCTTCAGGGGGTAGGCACCGATGACCTTGTAGAACGCGCAAAGCTCGCGCAGTTCCGCCAATGCCGCAGCGACGTGGGGTTGGGACGGATGCCCGTCCAGGTCGATGTAGAAGTAATACTCCCATTGGCCGGTCCGCGCCGGGCGCGACTCCAACCGGGTCATCGATACCCCGTGATTTTTAAGCGGAACCAGCAAATCATGCATGGCCCCCGGCCGATTCGGCACGGAGACGATGAGGCTGGTGCAGTCCCGACCGGTGGCCGGCGGCGCCGCCATGGTCTGCGGCAGGCAGATCACGGCGAAGCGGGTCCGGTTGTAGGCTTCGTCCTGCACCGCGTGCGCCACGATGTGCAGACCGAACAGCGGGGCCGCGCGCTCGCTGGCGATCGCGGCCCAGGCGGGATTGGTGGCGGCCAGCCGAGCGCCTTCCGCATTGCTGGAGACGGCGCGCCGCTCGGCATTCGGCAGATGCTTGGCCAGCCAGTTCTGGCATTGGGCCAGCGCTTGCGGATGGGCCAGCACCGCTTCCACGCCTTCCAGCGTGTTGTCCTTGCGCAGCAGGTTGTGGCGGATCAGCAGGCTGACTTCGCCGACCACATGGGTCGGGGTGTGCAGGAACAGATCGAGCGAGCGGGTGACGACGCCTTCTGTCATGTTCTCGACGCCGACCACGCCGTACTGGGCGCTGCCGGAGGCGGTCGCGTGGAAGACCTCGTCGAAGCTGTTGCAGTAGATGAGGTCGGCGGCCCCGCCGAAGTATTCGATCGCGGCCTGCTCGCAGAAGGTGCCGAACGGACCCAGCACCGCGACGCGTTGCGGCGACTCCAGCGCCAGGCAGGCGGACATGATTTCCCGCCAGATCGCCGCCACATGCTCGCCCTTGAGCGGGCCGGCGTTGGCGGCGCGGATCTTGGCGATCACCTGCGCGACGCGGTCGGGACGGAAGAAGGGCGTGCCGTCACGGCGCTTGATCTCGCCGACCTTTTCGGCCACCTGGGCGCGCTGGTTCAGCAGCGACAGCAGTTGGTTGTCCAGCGCGTCGATCTGGTCGCGCAAGGCCAGCAATTCCGGATCAGCGACCGGGCTGGGAGGGATCGGATCGGCCGGGTCAGCCATGGCGTTTCTCGAAATCGTTGAGGTAGCTCACGAGGGCTTGAACGCCCTCCAGCGGCATCGCGTTGTAGATCGACGCCCGCATGCCGCCCACCGACTTGTGGCCTTTGAGTTGCAGCAGTCCGTGATCGCGAGCGCCGGCCAGGAACGGGTCGTTCAGGCGCTCGTCACGAAGGAAGAAGGGAATGTTCATGCGCGAGCGGCTGCGCACCGCGACGCGGTTTTCATACAGCGACGATGCATCCAGCGCCTGATAGAGCAGGGCGGCCTTGTCGATGTTGCGCTGTTCGATCGCGGCGAGGCCGGTTTGGCCGGCATAGCTGAACTGCTTCAACCACTGGAACACCAGGCCCGCGACATAGATCGCGAAGGTGGGCGGGGTGTTGTACATCGACTGGGCCTGCGCCACCGTCTGGTAGTTGAAGGCGCTCGGGCAGATCGGGAGCGCGCGGTCGAGCAGGTCGTCACGCACCACGACCAGCGTCAGGCCGGCCGGGCCGATGTTCTTCTGCGCGCCGGCGAAGGCGAGGCCCACCTTCGACCAATCCACCGGCCGCGACGCGACATGGGACGAGAAATCGATCACCAGCGGGGCGTCGCTGCCCAGTGCCTTCAGGTCGGGCAGCTGCTGCAGTTCGAGGCCGTCGATGGTCTCGTTGGTGCAGACATGGACGTAGGCCGCATCGGGGCTGAGCTTCCAGTCGGAGGCCGGGATTAGGTCCAGGTACTGTCCCTGGGCATCGGCGCTGTCGGCGGCGATATGGACCTGCGCATAACGGCGGGCTTCGTCGGCGCTCTTGCGTGACCAGGTGCCGGTCAGCACCGCATCGACGACGCCACCCCGCGAGAGATTCATCGGGACGATGGCGTTCTCGCCGATGCCGCCGCCCTGCATGAACAGGATGTGGAAGTGGGCGGGGATCTGAAGCAGCTCGCGCAGGTCGCGTTCGGCCGCTTCATGGATCGCGGTGAACTCGCGACCGCGGTGGCTCATCTCCATCACGCTCATGCCACTGCCGTGCCAATCCAGCATCTCCTCGGCCACCCGGCTCAACACCTCATGCGGTATGGCGGCAGGTCCGGCGGAGAAGTTGTAGGGGCGTTGGGTGTGGGTCATGGAGGGCAATGGGCTGGGCGTTGGGGTCGATTCTGAAAATGGAAGGGTGGAGGTGCGAACAGCCGGGCTGCGCAGCCACGTCCACCCACAGGGCTGGCATGGGTCGGCGCCGAAGCGCCTCCCGTCATGCCAGTGTGCGCCGATTTACTTCTTGGGTGCGGGCGTGGCGGCCTTCGGGGCCGACGCCTTGGCACCGGAAGCGGACGGCGCCGGGCCGGGCTCCAGGCCCAGTTGCTTGGCGATCGTGGTCTGCAGCGCGTTGAAGCGCTCGTCCAGTTGCTTGCCGTTGTCGTCGATCAGCTTCTTGGCGAAGGCCTGCTGCAGTTCGGGCGCGGTGTCGGCGAACTTCTTGCTCACCGGCGATTCCAGCCAGGCGACCAGTTGCTTGAGTTCGTCTTCGGTGAAGCGCTCGTCCAGCATCACGCCCATGGTCGATGGCGCCAGCTTCTGGCCCTTTTCAACCAGCGCCGGACCGTTGTCTTCCATGAACTTGCGCAGGTTGGCATCGATGGCCTTGGCGGTCGCTTCGCGCTTGTCCTCGGGGACATTGCGCAGCGCCGGCATGACCTTCTGCGCCAGCTCGTTGACCGGGCGGCTCAGGGTGCCGATGGTCAGTTGCTCGATGGCGGGCTGCTGCAGCTTCAGGATGCGAGCGATCAGCTCCTTCTTCGCTGGCGCGGTGTCGGCCTTTTGCGCCCAGGCGAGCGGGGAAACCAGCAGGGCGGCGGCGATGGCGCCGGCTTGTACAGACTTCAGCAACAAGGTCATTCCTTTGCGTCAGGTTCGGAGCTGTCGCCCGCAGCGCGGGGGGTGTCGGTGCTCGAGGGGGTGGAGGAGGAATCGCTGCTGTCAGTGGCCTCGGCATCGGGGCCATCGACTGCAGTTTCGTTGGCATCGTTTTCGACGATGCGTTGCAGGCCCGACAACTTCGCGCCGGAGTCCAGCGCGATCAGGGTCACGCCTTGCGTGGCGCGGCCGAGCTCACGGATTTCGGATACGCGGGTCCGGACCAGCACACCGGTGTCGGTGATCAGCATGATCTCGTCTTCCGGGCGCACCAGCGTGGCTGCGACCACGCGGCCGTTGCGCTCACTTTGCTGGATGGCAATCATGCCCTTGGTGCCGCGACCGTGTCGGGTGTATTCGATGATGCTGGTGCGCTTGCCGTAGCCGTTTTCGGTGGCCGTCAGCACGCTCTGGCTTTCGTCTTCCGCGACCAGCATCGCGATCAGGCGCTGGTCGGGTTCGAGCATCATGCCGCGAACGCCGCGGGCCTGGCGGCCCATCGGCCGAACATCGTCCTCGTCGAAGCGCACTGCCTTGCCGCCGTCGGAGAACAGCATCACGTCATGCTGGCCATCGGTCAGCGCGGCGCCGATGAGGTAATCGCCGGCGTCCAGATCGACCGCGATGATGCCGGCCTTGCGCGGGTTGCTGAAGTCCTTCAGCGAGGTCTTCTTGACGGTGCCGAGCGCGGTCGCCATGAAGATGAAGTGATCTTCCGGGAAGGTGCGGAATTCGCCGGTCAGCGGCAGCACCACGTTGATCTTCTCTTCCGGCTGCAGCGGGAACATGTTGACGATCGGCTTGCCGCGCGCATTGCGCGAGCCTTGCGGAACTTCCCAGACCTTCAGCCAATACACCCGGCCGCGGTTGCTGAAGCACAGCATCCAGTCATGGGTGTTGGCGATGAAGAGCTGGTCGATCCAGTCGTCTTCCTTGGTGGCGGTGGCCTGCTTGCCGCGGCCGCCGCGGCGCTGGGCCCGGTACTCGCTCAGCGCCTGGCTCTTGATGTAGCCGGTGTGCGAGAGCGTGACCACCATGTCGGTCGGGGTGATCAGGTCTTCGGTGCCGAGTTCCTGCGCGTTGTGCTCGATCACGCTGCGGCGTGCGCCCAGCTTGGTCTGGCCGAATTCCTGGCGCAGGTGGCTGAGTTCGTCGCCGATGATGGTGGTGACGCGGGCGGGCGTGGCCAGGATGTCGAGCAGGTCGGCGATCTGGGCCATCACATCGCGGTATTCGCCGACGATCTTGTCCTGCTCCAGGCCGGTCAGGCGCTGCAGTCGCATCTGCAGGATTTCATTGGCCTGGTCGTCGGAGAGGCGGTAGAGGCCGTCCTCCTGCATGCCGTAGGCGGCGGGCAGGCCTTCCGGCCGGTAGGCATTGCGGCCACCCGGGGTGTCGGCTTCGGCGCGGGACAGCATCTCGCGCACCAGCGACGAATCCCACGAGCGGGCCATCAGCTCGGTCTTGGCGACCGGCGGGGTAGGCGAGCGCTTGATGATCTCGATGAAGTCATCGATGTTGGCCAGCGCGACGGCCAGGCCTTCCAGCACATGGCCGCGCTCGCGCGCCTTGCGCAGTTCGAAGATGGTGCGGCGGGTGACGACTTCGCGGCGGTGCTCCAGGAAGACCGTGATCAGGTCCTTCAGGTTGCACAGCTTGGGCTGGCCATCGATCAGGGCCACCATGTTGATGCCGAAGCTGTCCTGCAGCTGGGTCTGCTTGTACAGGTTGTTCAGCACCACTTCCGGCACTTCACCGCGCTTGAGCTCGATGACGATGCGCATGCCCGAGCGATCGGACTCGTCCTGGATGTGGCTGATGCCCTCGATCTTCTTTTCCTGCACCAGCTCGGCGATCCGCTCCAGCAGGGTTTTCTTGTTCACCTGATAGGGGATCTCGTCGACGATGATCGCCTGACGCTGGCCGCGGTCGATGTCCTCGAAATGGACCTTCGCGCGCATCACCACCTTGCCGCGGCCGGTGCGATAGCCTTCGCGCACGCCGTTCAGGCCGTAGATGATGCCGGCGGTGGGGAAGTCCGGTGCCGGAATGATTTCCATCAGCTCGTCGATCGAGCAGTCCGGATTCTTCAGTGAATGCAGGCAGGCATCCACCACTTCATTGAGGTTGTGCGGCGGGATATTGGTCGCCATGCCGACCGCAATACCGGCCGAGCCATTCACCAGCAAACTCGGCAAACGGGTCGGCAATACCAGCGGCTCTTTCATCGAGCCGTCGTAGTTGGGTCCGAAGTCGACGGTTTCCTTGTCGATATCGGCCAGCATTTCATGGGCGATTTTCGACAAGCGGATTTCGGTGTATCGCATCGCCGCGGCGTTGTCGCCATCGATCGAACCGAAATTCCCCTGGCCATCGACCAGCATGTGGCGCATGGAAAAGTCCTGCGCCATCCGCACGATGGTGTCATACACCGCGCTGTCGCCGTGCGGGTGGTATTTACCGATCACGTCACCGACGATACGCGCGGACTTCTTGTAAGGCCGGTTCCAGTCGTTGTTCAGCTCGTGCATCGCGAACATCACTCGACGGTGCACCGGCTTGAGGCCGTCTCGAGCATCGGGGAGCGCGCGGCCGACGATCACGCTCATCGCGTAATCGAGATACGAGCGGCGCATCTCCTCCTCGAGGCTGATCGGCAGGGTTTCCTTGGCGAACTGGGTCATGCGCGTGAAGGCCGCGCGCATGCGAACGCCGGCCTCTGAAGAGAGCAGAAGGGATGCATTCTAAATGCGCCCGCTTGTAGTGCTTGCGCAACAGCTTCATGAACGAAGCCGGTGCGCGCCGCGAGAATGCAGGCGTCCTGTTGCCCTATGGCACAATCGGTCAGTCCCTAGGAGAAACCCTCGGTACCCATGGTATGCGGGTTGCTCTTAAGGTTTTAGTTCCGACATTGGACGTTTCGCAGGGCAACTGCGGCTTTCCTTGAGAGGAGAATCATGAAGAAATTGAACCGCGTGGCGTCGCTCTTCGCTGTCGCCGCTTTGGCCACTTCGGGCGCAATGGCCCAAACCGTGGACAACTGGCGCGCAACGGATGGCACCGTTTGGAAGAACGGCACCAACGAGCTGTGCTGGCGCGATGCGTTTTGGTCGCCTGCCACTGCCGCCAAGGATTGCGATGGCGCGCTGAAGCCGGTCGCCAAGGCTGAAGTTCCTCCCGCCCCGGCTGCTCCGGCTCCCGCTGCCACTCCGGCACCGGCGCCTGCTCCGGTCGTCGTGCCGCCGAAGCCCACCAGCGAAAAGGTCACTTACGCTGCTGACGCCTTCTTCGACTTCGACAAGGCTGTCCTGAAGCCCGAAGCCAAGACCAAGCTGGATGACCTGGTCAGCAAGACCACGGACATCAACCTGGAAGTCATCATCGCCGTCGGTCACACCGACAGCGTCGGTACCGATGCCTACAACCAGAAGCTGTCGGTGCGTCGCGCCGAAGCGGTGAAGGCCTATCTGGTGACCAAGGGTCTGGAAAAGAACCGTGTGTACACCGAAGGCAAGGGCGAGAAGCAGCCCGTCGCCGACAACAACACGGCTGAAGGCCGCGCCAAGAACCGCCGCGTCGAAATCGAAGTGGTCGGTACCCGCGCTACCAAGTAATCGCGTGCGCTGTTGATCGCTCGCAGCGGCTCGCCGCTGTCGCGCGAATCGGCCACACGACAAAACCCCGCAGGCTGTAAAGCTTGCGGGGTTTTTTGTTGGGCGCGGCGACCGCGTCCTTTCCTGATGCAATCCTTGCCGATGGCAGCGCTCGACGCGCTGCAGGGGCAGCGTGGCACTGCCTTGAGGCCAACCCATCTGTCGCTGGCGGATTTCGAGGATTGACATCAGCGGCTCGGCTACCATTGCGCCCCATGGCTAATGTCGATGCAAACGAACTCGCGAAGTTCAGCGAGCTGGCCCACCGCTGGTGGGACACCGAAAGTGAATTCAAGCCGCTTCACCAGATCAATCCGTTGCGGTTGAACTGGATCGACGGCTTGTCCCCGATTCAAGGCAAACAGGTGCTCGACGTCGGTTGCGGCGGCGGCATCCTCGCCGACGCCATGGCGCGCAAAGGTGCCCATGTGCTGGGCATCGATCTGGCGACCAAATCCCTGCGCGTGGCTGAGCTGCATGCGATGGAAGCCGGCACCGAGAACGTCAGCTACCAGGAGATCGCCGTCGAAGCGCTCGCCGCGCAGCGGCCGGCCGCTTTCGATGTGGTGACCTGCATGGAAATGCTGGAGCACGTGCCGGATCCCGCATCGGCCGTGCAGGCGTTGGGGCAACTGGTGAAGCCCGGCGGATGGGTGTTTTTGTCGACGCTGAACCGCAATTTCAAGTCGTTCATGCTGGCGATCGTTGGCGCGGAATACGTGCTGCGCATGCTGCCCAAGGGCACGCATGAATACGCTCGCTTCATTCGCCCCTCCGAGCTCGCGCAGATGTGTCGCGACGCGGGGCTGGAGCCCCAGACGTCCAAGGGGTTGACCTACAACCCGCTGACGCAGCGCTACAAGCTGGGCTCGGACACCGACGTCAATTACATGCTGGCCTGCCGCCGACCCGCATGAGCGCCGTGAGCCTGACGCCCACGCGGCAACCCTTGCCGCAACTGGCGCAGATCCGCGGCGTGCTGTTCGATCTGGACGGCACGCTGGTCGACAGCGCCCCCGATCTGGCCGGCGCCACCAACGACATGCTGCGCGCGCGCGGATTGGCGGCAGTCCCGTTCGAACGTCTGCGTCCGATGGTGGGGGCGGGCGCCCGCGGCATGATGGGCGTGGCCTTCGACGTGTCCCCGCTCGACACCCGCTTTACCGCCTTGCGCGATGAATTCTTCGATCGGTACGAGGCCCGTCTGCTGCAAGACACGCGACCGTTCGATGGCGTCCCGCAGATGCTGTGGGGTCTGGTGGCGGCGGGGCTGAGTTGGGGCATCGTCACCAACAAGTCCGAACGTTTTGCGCTGCCGCTGACGCGGGGCTTGGGATGGTCGACCGAAGCCGCCGCCATCGTCGGTGGCGATTCCACGCCGCATGCGAAGCCGCATCCCGCGCCTTTGCTGGAAGCGGCGCGCCGCGCGGGCCTGTCGCCCGAGCACTGCATCTATGTCGGCGATGACGCCCGCGACATCGTCGCCGGACGCGCTGCCGGCATGCCGACCGTGGCCGTGCGTTGGGGCTATCTGGGCGATGGCCTGCCGATCGAGGAATGGGGCGCGGACGTGGTGCTCGATGCGCCCGCGCAACTGCTCGAGTGGTTGCTTTCGGCGCGCTGACGGCGGGAGAGGCGGCGCCCGGACATCGCGTTCATCGGGCTGCGGAAATAATTCTGCGACGGCCTCTTGAGATCCCGGCCGCAGGCATAATGTGAAGCTTCTCTCTCTGGGGCCGACCTGGTTTCGACGTGGGTACGGAGTTGGAGTAGGGCATGCCGAGCACCAGTTCGCTCGTAAATCCACTGGAACAAACCAACTGCGAACGATCAAAAGTTCCAACTCGCCGCTTAAACACCGGTGAGCCTCGCAACAGTCGGCCCATGGGCTGGGGTGGCAACACCTGCGAGGTTATTCACATGGGCTGGTTCCGAGTCGTGTCACATGGCGCGGGACGAGATCTAGTGACTGGCGTCTTCGGTAGCGTGCGTCTGCGCGACCGGGACGTGAGAACCAAATCAGAACGCTAAGCATGTAGATCTGCCCGATGAAGGCTTACGGACGCGGGTTCAATTCCCGCCGGCTCCACCATCTTCTGAAAGGCCCGGATGTTTCGCATCCGGGCCTTTTGTTTTTTCAGAACCAGTAATCCGCGACGCACCGCCCATCCCGCGGCAGATCATCGAAGGTGTCCAGACCATCGAAGTGATCGATCGGCACGGCGGCCACCGTCTCCGGCTCGGCGAGGCGCAGGTTGACGGCGATGCGCAGCCGGCCGTCGGCCTCGTGTCGCAGACCTCGCCAGAACGCCATGCAGCCGCAGGTCGGGCAGAAATGGAATTCCAGCGCCTTGCCCCGCGCATAGGCGCGGGTCTCGCCGCGGACGCGGATGCCGTGGTCCACATAGTCGTACGCCCAGAGCGTCCCGAAGCGGCGGCAGGCCGTGCAGTTGCAGGCGGTCGCGCCGTCCGGCGTGCCGTTGAATTCCCAGGTGACGGCGCCGCACAGGCAGGCGCCATGGATCACGGCGGGCTGGCCGGGCGAGCGGGATTCATTCATGGCTGAACTCCTGATCAGGATGAGGGCGATGAGGCGCGAAGGAGGAGCGACGACAGCGATCGCCGAGGTCAGGTTCGGTTGCGATCGACGATCCTGGCCGCCCCGCAGCAGCGCGCAAACGTGGCCGCGTCGACAAGCTTCGGCGATGCAGGATCCCGCGTCCATCGGGACTGCACCGAAGCCTGAACGCGCAGTGCGCGTACCCCGCGACATCGTCACCGCATGACGTGGCGGGATGACGCCGTCAGCCGACGGCTGGATTCACGCTCAGGCCCGGGCTTCGGCGGCGCGCTTGAACAGCGCGACGCGGCGTTCCGGCACGACGAGTCGGCGCAGCCGCTGCGCGGTCTGCGACAGCGTCGCGGCCGTGACGAGGTTCTGTTCCGACGCCTGTTCCGATTCCCGTGAGGACTGCGTCGCGCCGCCAAGCGCGATGTCGAGCTGGCTCAGCGCGCTCGCCTGTTGCTGGGTGCCGAGGCGGATCTCATCGGCCGCGCTGGCGGCAGCGGACGCCTGGACCGAGACCTCGCTCAGACGCCGGCTCACCGCATCAAACAGACCAGCGGTGCGGTCGACCGCCTTCGATCCGGCCTCGGTTGCCATCACGGTGGCGTTCGAACTGTTCCACACGCCTTCCAATTGGCCGCGGATGTCCCGCGTGGCGTCGCGCATGCGGTCGGCGAGGGCGCGGACTTCCTCGGCCACCACGGTGAAGCGCACGCCGGCCTCACCGGCTTGCGAGGCCTCGATCAGGGCATTCAGCGCCAGGATGTTGGTCCGCTCGGCCAGGTCCTCCACCAGGCCGACGATGCTGCCAATGCCTTGAGCGCGTTTGCCGAGTTCGATGATCTGGTCCACCACCCGGCGAATCTGCTCCCGCATGGCTTGGGAAGCCTCTCGGCTGTCCTCGGCGCCACGGGCGGCGTCCTGCACGGTGCGGTCGGTCACGGCGGCGGCATCGGCGACCTCACCGGCATTGCGTCCAATCTGATGCGCGGTGGCGAGCAATTGATGGGTGGCCACGGCCACTTCGGTCATCGAGGTCGCCGTCTCCTTGGAGGCCGCGTTCTGCTGATGCGACGCCGTCTGCAGCGCGTGGGCGCCAAGCTCCAGGTCGTGCGCGGCCTGACCGACGGTCCGTGACAGATGCCGTTGCAACAGGACCCAGGCCGCGACCACGAGCAGCAGGCCCAGCCCGGTCCCCAGCAGCGCGGCGGTCTCGACGACGGTGGCGGTGCGGGCCATGTCCGCTGCGCTGGCCTTCAGCAGCGCGGTTTCATCCGCCTCGATCGTGTCGATGGCGTGTTCCAGCGCTTCCATGCGGCGACGGCCTTCGCCGGTGGTGACCGTCCGCAGCACTTCTGCCAGGGACAGACGGCGCCGCAAGTCGATCCGCTGCGCATGCAGCTGGATGAGCTCGCGGGCGCTGGCCTCGATGAGATTCAGCGCATCGCCATGGGTCTGCGCCAATGGCAGCGCCCGAAGATGCGCGATCGCGTCGCTCAGCGCGGCCGAGCCTTCCTGGAACGGCGCGAGATAGCGCTCATCGCCGGTCAGGAGAAATCCGCGCTGACCGGTCTCGGCGTCCTTGAGCGCGCCCATCAGTTGATTAATGGCTTGCAGCGACCGATGACTCTGATCGACTCGCGCGCTGGTGTCGGTCATCAACGCGGTGCCGCGCACCGCCACCGCGCCGACGATCAACAGCAACAGGAATGACAGGCCGAAGCCCACGCCCATCTTCTTCCCGAAGGTCCACATCGCTGGCTCCCGCTCTGTCTGATCGCCGCAAGGGGCAGGCGGCATGCCACCTGGATGCGAGGATCAATCGCCGCCTGGTGCGGGTGGCGCAGTCGGCTTAGCCGTGTCGTCCGTCCGCCCAGCCGGGAAGCGTGAGCGTGAAGCAGCTGCCACGACCGCGACCCTCGCTGGTGACGGAGATGTCCGCCCCATGCAGTGCCGCCAGTCGCCGGCTCAAGGCCAATCCGATGCCCAGGCCGCTGGAGCGCATGTGCGCGTCGTCCTGCACTTGTTCGAACATCGCGAAGATGCCCGACGCCTGCTCGGCGGTCAGGCCAACGCCGTTGTCCTTGATCTGGACCAGCACATTGGAGGACTGTCGCCGCACGGTCACCTCGATGCGTCCGCCGTCGTCGGTGTACTTGGCGGCGTTGGTCAGCAGATTGGTCACGATCTGCACCAGCCGCGCGGCATCGCCCTTGACGAAGACCGGCGGCAGCGGCGTGTCACGTTCCACGGTGTGATGCTTGGCTTCGATCAGCGGCGCGGCGATTTCAAGCGCGTTGTCGACCACCGCGACCATGTCGACCTGCGCCATGCGCAGATCCAGCTTGCCGAGGCTGATGCTGGAGAGATCCGTCAGCCCGTCGATCTGCGTAGTCATGGTGGTGACCTGGCGCTCCATCATGCCCAGCACGTTGCTGGCATCGGCGGGCGCCAGCGACGCGGTCCGCAGCAGTCGCAAGCCGTTCCGGATGACCGAGAGCGGCCCGCGCAACTCATGGGCCAGGGTGGCGATGAACCGATTCTTTCGCTCGCTCTCCAGATTCAGCCGCGCATTCAGATGCTCGCGTTGGTGGCCCGCATCGCGACTCGAGGTCACGTCTTCGACGATGCCGGCCCGTCCGATCACCTGGCCGTCGTCGTCATGCAGTGTGCGCCACAGGGCGCGCAGATGGTGCACGCTGCCGTGGTCGTCGCGGATGGAGAAATCCAGCTCCGGCGCTTGATGGCCGTTGTTCTCGGCGCACCAGGCCGCCTGGACCCGTTCACGATGGCCGGGGATCACCGCCTGCAGCCAGTCGTCGCCGTGATGGCGGCCGAAGAGGCGATCCCACCGATCGTTGGCGTAAGTCAGCCGGCCGGTATTGTCGGCGGCGAAGAACGGGAACAGTCCGGTCTCGCTCAAGGCGGGCAGGTGATGGGCGCCAGCGGGTGGCCACCGACTCACCTGTCGATCGACCAGACCGGACGCGACGATGCCCAGCGCCTGCAAGGCCTGACGCTGAACCGGCGCCAGTTCCCGCGCCCGCGCATCCATCACGCAAAGGGCCCCACGCTGTTCGCCGTTGGGCAGGATGATGGGCACGGCCGCAGCGAAGCGCAGCGTCGAGCCGTCGGGCATCGCGATCGATTCAGAGAGATCGCGCTGTTCGAAGAATTCGGTGTGCGCCAAGGCATGCGCGGCCACGGCGGCCGCCGCGCTGCCGCTCACCGGCTCCTCGCCGACCCAGGCCTTGAAGCGCACCTGGGTGCCGTCGGTCAGCGCCACGAGCGCGCCCGGCGCATCACAGGCCAGGGCGGCTGCGCGGGCGAGGGCATCGAAGGCCTCGTGAGGCTCGGTATCGAGTTGGAGCGGTCCCTGCGCCGCAGCGCGACGCGCCCGCGGGTCAAGGAAATCGGTGGCTGAAGTCATGGTGGCGGCTTTCTGCGACGCGCTCCTGCGAGGGAAGTTGTCTCGATTGGAGCGGCTGGTTTCAGCGTGCGGCGTAGGACAAGGGCGCATCGATTTGCCGGAAATCTCAGACACCGCGCCGCCTACCAAGTTGCTGGGGCGATAGGCGTTTCGAGACGCTGTTTCTCCACGGCGACATCGCGTCGCGTCGAGACCATCCAAGCGCGAACTTCATCACGCCGCGCGTCGGGTTCGCGGCGTCGCCACCCTTGGGGGCGATAGCGTGTCGACCGACGGATCCGCTAGCGTGGCCAGGCCACGTGCCACCGCGCGCGACCGCGTGCCATCACGTCTCGCTTGTCCAGACTGCACCATCGACATGTCCGACTCTTCCTTCGTTCCCGCCGTCGTCGGTATCGACCTCGGCACGACCAACTCCCTCGTGGCCTGCTGGCAGGACGGTCGACCGCGACTGATCCCGAATGCGCTGGGCCAGACGCTCACCCCGTCCGTCGTCAGCGTCGACGACGACGGCAGCTACCTGATCGGCGCGGCCGCCAAGGACCGCCTGCAATCGCATCCCGAGCAGACCGTGGCCAGCTTCAAGCGCGGCATGGGCACCGCCACGATGTTCCGGCTCGGCCAGCGCAGCTTTCGCGCGGAGGAGCTGTCGGCGCTGGTGCTGAAATCGCTGCGCGCGGATGTGCGCGCGGCCTTCGGTCAGGACGTCAACCGGGCCGTGATCACCGTGCCGGCCTATTTCTCGGATGCGCAGCGCACGGCGACCCGCAACGCCGGGCTGATCGCCGGCTTCACCGAAGTCAGCCTGCTGAATGAGCCGACCGCCGCCGCGTTGGCTTACGGCCTGAACGAACACGACGACAGCCAGTTCCTCGTGTTCGACTTCGGCGGCGGCACCTTCGATGTGTCGATCCTGGAGCTCTTCGCCGGCGTGATGGAAGTGCGCGCCACCGCTGGCGACAACCAGCTCGGTGGCGATGACGTGGATGCCTGCCTGGAGCGCTGGGTGATGGAGAGCGCCCGCTTGCCGGAATCGCTGCGGCGGGATGAGCGCTTCCTCACCAAGCTGAGCGCGCGATGCGAGTCCGCCAAGCGCGCGCTTTCCGCCGGAGGCACGACGACGATCGCCTTCCAGCACGACGGCCACACGGTCGACCTGTCGCTGAGCGTGGACCAGCTCGAACGCATCATCCAGCCGGTGCTGGAGCGCTTGCGCCATCCGGTGGAGACCGCCATCCGCGATGCGCGGATCGGCGTGAAGGATCTGTCCGCCGTGGTGCTGGCGGGCGGCAGCTCGCGCCTCATGCCGGTGCGGCAACTGGTGACCCGGCTGTTCGGCCAATTTCCCAGCGCGAGCCTGAATCCGGACGAGGTCGTCGCGCTGGGCGCGGCGGTGCAAGCCGGGCTCAAGGTCAATGCGGTGGAACTGAGCGAGCGGGTGATGACCGATGTCTGCCCGTACACGCTGGGCATCGCGACCTCCCAGCAGCTGTCGGCCGATCGCATGAGCCACGGTTTCATGGCCGCCATCCTGCCGCGCAACACGGTCATTCCGGCCAGTCGGGTGCAGTCCTTCGCGCCCGTCCGGCCAGACCAGACCCGGATCGACGTGCGGGTCTACCAGGGCGAGGCCCGCATGGTCCGCGACAACATCGCGCTCGGAAGCTTTCATGTCGACCTGCCGCGCGGGCGGGCCGATGAGGCGCCGCATGTCAATGTGCGCTTCACCTACGACGTCGACGGGCTGCTGGAAGTGGAGGCCACGCCGATGCTGGGCCAGGACGCGGCAGGCAAGCCGCAGCGGCTGGTGATTCAGAACTCGGAAGAGCGGCTCTCGCCCGAGCAGGTCCGCGAGCGGCTGCAGGCGCTGGCCGCGCTGAAGATGCATCCGCGCGAGCGCATGGAAGTGCGCGCCTTGCTGGCGCGCGCGGAACGGCTGTTCACGCAGCTGAGTCTGGACGAGCGGGATCGTCTGGGTCATGCGATCACCCGTTTCGAGCTGGAGCTGGAAAGCCAGGACCAGACCCGCATCGACGCCGCCGCTGAGCAGTTGCGTCGCGTGATCCGCGACTGCGAGGCGGATTCGCCGCTGGGGGCCTGATGCCGGTTCTATTGCCCGTCTATTTTTTCGAGCTGGGACTCGACGAACACGCCACCGAATCGGACATCAAGTCCGCTTATGCCAGCCGGCTCAAGCGCATCGACCGCGCCGCCGATCCTGAGGGCTTCCAGACCTTGCGCCGTCACTATGAGGCGGCGATCGCGCATGTGCGTGAGGGGCGGGGCTTCATCAACCTGGAGGACCTGACGCTGGCGTCGGTCGATGAGGAATCGGACTTCGCTGGCGATGAGGCACCGGCGCCTGAGTCTGAAGCTGAGGTTGCATCGGCATCCGAGTCCGACTCCGGATCCGAGCGAGAGCCTCCTGCCGATTCCCCTGGCCCTCAATCGTCCCATGCGGGTGATGAGGAACGACCGGACATCGCGCCGCCGCCTTCTCCCGAGCCTTCCGCTGCGCCCTCGATCGACGTCGAGCCCGACGCGAAGCCAACGGCGTCGCCAAGGCCGGCGGTGGAGCGCCTCATTCATCCCGACGATGCGGCCAGGAAAGTCTTCGACGACCTGGCTGAGGAGATCACGGCCCTCAATCTGCAGGACTTGAACGGTGCCCAACGGCTGCTGTCCGGCGCGCTGGCGCATCCGCTGCTGGCCAGCTTGTCCGCCAGCGAGGCGTTCCAGGGGCTGGTGACGGAGGCGCTGCTCGATCGCCGCTGCGGCCGTCATTCCGCGCTGCTCTTCTTCGCGGCGACGGAAGTCTTCCGGTGGCACCACGGCGGTCAGCTCTCGCACCGTCTGAGCCAGGCGCAACAGTGGACGATGCAGCGATGGATCGACGCCGCCGCCGCATTGGGTGCGGGTGAGCGCAGCAGCTGGTTGTGGCTGTCGGAAGCGCCGCGTGTCGGGCTGCTGAACTATGTCGGCGCGGGCGCCGAGTTCGATTGGACGAGCCCGCTGGAAGAGGTCTGCTGCGAGCCGGAAGAACGCAACCATTGGCGGGCGCTGTGGCGCTTCCAGGCGGAATCGCTGCACACCCTGCCGGAGGCGCCGGCCACGGCGTCGCGCTCGGTGGGATGGCGCGCCTGGTTGCGGTGGTTCGCCAGTCGCGATGCCTGGATGGTGGCGGTTCCGCTGATGGTCTTTGCGTTGGTGATCGTGCCGCTGGGCCGATGGGGGCAGCATCGTCAGATCAATGCGCGTGAGCTGGCCTGCCAGAACACCCTGGCCGCCGCACAGCGCGTCGGGTGGCATGGCGTGGATGTCCAGGACGTTGACAACCTGAAGAACTGCGCCGCCGAGTTCCCACCGCCTCGCTGCGACGATCGCGAGCAACTGCGTCGGCTGGTGGCGATCTCCGAGGTGCTGCGGCAGTCGTCCAATGGCGCGGCGCAACGGACCAGCTTCTATTACCTGCTGGGAATGCGAGCCGCGTTGGACCCCGGTGATGGCACGCTGTTGGGCGTCAAATCGGACGCGTGCGGAACGGGTTTCGCCAGCCTGATGGAGTCGGGTGGCTGGCTGCGGCTGGGGCATGTGCCGACAGCTGAAGCCATCACGGCCCAGGCCGCACGCTGCGTGATGGCCGCGCATTCGAAGCCAGCGGATCGGGCGCTGCGGGAAGACGACCCCTGGACGCGAGACACCTGGGTGATCAAGCTGCTCAGCCGCACCGATGCCTGGCAGAAGGCCCAGCATCCAAGCGGACTGGAAGGCGCGCCGCCGCCGGAGGTGAAGCTGTCGTCGTTGGTGTCGACCGATCCGTCGCTGCAGACGCGCACGGAGTTCGCCAATGAAAAGAAGTGGCCAAGCTGCACAAATGGCCCATCGCCCGCCACCACGACGCCTCGCTCAAGCGACGGCGCGAGCGCGCCAGGCGCATAGCGGTCGTCGATCTCACTTCATCGAGTCGAAGGAGCAGGAGCAGGAGCAGGAGCAGGAGCGGCAGCAGTAGCCGCGGCGTTTGCGTTCTGCTTTGACCTGTCTTGAGCAAGGTCTCCGGCGCCGCGCCGACAATCATTCTTCGATGTGCAAGGGCCTGGTTCCGACGAACCAGGCCCACCCCTCAAGACCTGTCACCGGACTGCCACATGACGGACCTCTCACGCTTTCCCATCACCCAGAAATGGCCGGCTCAACATCCGGATCGTCTGCAGCTGTATTCCCTGCCCACGCCCAACGGCGTGAAGGTGTCGATCCTGCTGGAAGAGCTGGGCCTGCCGTATGAAGCGCACCTGGTGAGCTTCCAGACCAACGACCAGTTTTCGCCCGAATTCCTCTCGCTCAATCCGAACAACAAGATCCCGGCGATCCTCGATCCCAACGGGCCGGGCGGTGAACCGCTCGCGCTGTTCGAGTCGGGCGCGATCCTGATCTACCTCGCGGAAAAGGGCGGTCGCTTCCTGCCGACGGATCCGGCGCGGCGCTATGAAACCCTTCAGTGGCTGATGTTCCAGATGGGCGGGGTCGGGCCGATGTTTGGACAGCTCGGCTTCTTCCACAAGTTCGCCGGCAAGGAATTCGAGGACAAGCGGCCGCGTGACCGCTATGTCGCCGAATCCAAGCGCCTGCTGGGCGTGCTGGATCAGCGGCTCAGCGGTCGCGACTGGATCATGGGCGATGACTACACCATCGCCGACATCGCGCTCTGGCCCTGGGTCAACACCTTCCTGAGCTTCTACGAAGCCGGCGATCTGGTGGGGTTCTCCGAATTCAAGAACGTGCAGCGGGTGCTGACGGCTTTCCTCGCGCGGGAGGCGGTGCAGCGGGGGCTCAACAGTCCGGCGCGGGGGTGAGCGTTTGTCGGGGGGCTGCGGGGCAGCCTTGAACGGCGTTGAACGGCACTGGCGGCGGTTGGCGCGCTTTCCATTCGCGGGAGCGAGCGAAGAGAGCCACAGCCGGGGTCCGTTTTCTCCATGTCCTCCTTCAGCGGACTGCCGTCCGCTGAATTCCCCCTTGACTTACGAAAACGGACCCCGGCTGCGGCTCTCTCGAAGCACCGCGGCCGGCGGCTGGTTTTCGGTGTGCTGAACGTCGACGTCGACTTCGCGGTCGACATCGGCGCTGGTGCTGATGCCGGCGCTCCCTCTCCACGCTGCTGCTCGGTGACGTCGCCCGGACTGCAGACCCTGAGCGCAGAGAGCCGCAGCCGGGGTCCGTTTTCTCCATGTCCTCCTTCAGCGGACTACCGTCCGCTGAATTCCCCCTTGACTTACGAAAACGGACCCCGGCTGCGGCTCTCTCGAGGCACCGTGCCCAGCGGATCAGGTTTGCGCAGATTCGGTGGGGCGGTGGTCGTCGTGGTCGTGGTGGTGGTGGTGGTGGTGGTGGCGGCGGTCGTTCGTGGGGGGATGTGTGGGAAGGAGGACCGGCGCGGCGCGCTCAGTAGTGAGGCGGAAGCTCGTCACGCAGGCTGCCGGGACCGTCGGAGCGGCCCTCAGGAACCTGGCGGCGGAGCTGGGTGATCTCCCGCACCAGCGCGTCGATCTGCTCCTGCTGGCGGGCCACCTGGGCGTTGAGGTGGTCCACCAGGTCCTCGGCGAAGCTGGCCTTGATCTCCAGCTCGGTGATGCGGGCTTCTAGCGCCGTCACATCCGGTTCGCTCGCGCTCATGGGGTCGCCTTTGGCGGTTTGGTTTCGGCCTTTTTCTCCGCCATCAATTCGGCAATGACCGGCACCGGCGCGCTGCCGTAGCTCAGGAATTCTTCGTGGAAGTCCTTGAGCTTGAAGCGGTCGCCCAACGTCTGCTTGCGTTGCTCGCGCAGGTCCATGATGTCGGAATAGCCGCTGAAATAGCTGGTGAGCTGGACCGAGGTCAGCTGTACCCGGCGCCATTTCTCGCGCGCTTCCCGTTCAGTCTGGAAGGCCTGGCGCATGAGCAGGTCCAGCGCCTGCGCTTCAGTCATGCCCAGCACATGGACGCTGTAATCGAGCACGGTGTTGGTGACGCTGCGCAGATTCCACTTGCTGTACATCAGCCACATCTCGGGCGCGTTGTCGCCATAGCCGGCTTCCAGCATCATCCGCTCGCCGTAGACGGCCCAACCCTCGACCATCGCGCCATTGCCAAACAGCGCCTTGACCAGCGACGGCGACTTGTTGGCATGCACCAGCTGGGTGTAATGGCCCGGCACCGCCTCGTGGATGTTCAGCACCTGCAGGATCCAGTGGTTGTATTCCCGCAGCGTGCTCTCGGCCTGCTCATCGGTCAGGCCATCCAATGGCGTGACGTTGTAGTAGGTGCGATCCTGCGGCCGATACGGCCCCGGCGCCTCGATGCCCGCACCCGCCACGCCACGCTGATAGACCGGCGTCTCGCGCACGATCAGCGGCTTGCTCGCATCCATGGTCAGCAGGTCATGCGTCGCGATGAAGCGCTCCAGCTGCGGAATCTGCGCCCGAATCTCGCTCACGAAATCCTCGCGCTTGACGTGCCGGGCCGACAGCTTGTCGATCACCGCGCCGATCTTGGCGAAGCGATCCGCCGGCTTGGGCGCATCGCCCTGGGTTTGAGTCCAGAGCTGATCGGCCATCTGCGCCATGCGCACCAGCAAGGCCTCGCGAGCGGCCTGCGCCTTCTCGTACATCTGCGCGGCCGTGTGCGCCGACTGGATGTCGTAGCCGAACTTCTTCTCGTAGAGCGCCTGGCCCAGCCGGAAGCTGCGCGCCTGGCCCTCGCGCTGAAGCGTCGGCAGGCGGGCCGTCAGCGCGCTGCGGTAGTCGTTCACCGCCGTGCGCGCCGCCTCCAGACGCTGGGTCAACTCGCGGCGCTCACGCGTGGACAACCCCGCCGCCGGCTCGCCGGCCGCCTTGGCGATGTCATCGATCACGCTGATCACACCCGGCGCCTGATCGATGGCGAGCTGGGTGTGCTCCAGCGTCGGCACCTTCAGGCTCGCCGCACCCGCGCGGTAGTAGGCGGGCACCCGGGCGAGTCGCGATGACAGCGCGCGCAGCCGCTTCGGCAGCGGGGCGTAGTCGGTCGACAGAATCAGATCGAGCTGACCCGCGACATTGACGTTGGATGGATTCCACTCGAACTCCCGCAGTTCGGTCAGCGCGAAAACGTCGCCGCGCAGTCGATTCAGCAACTGGCCGAGATCGGTGCGCGAGGCCGGGCTCAGGGTCTGACCATCGACGGCCTCGAAACGCTTCAGCCATTGCTGCGCGAATGCCAGCGCCCGTGCGCGTTGGGCGTCGTCCGGCGTGTTCAGTTGGCCCGCGAATTCATAACGGCCCGCGGCCACCGCCGTCTCCGGATCGAGCCGCCAGAGCGCTTCGATGTAGTCATGCGCCAGGCGCTGGAAGCGCGCATCCGCAGGCGACAGCGCTGACGTCGGATGCGCGGCCGCACGATGAGGCTTGGTCGGCGACGAGGCGGTCGCCGCTGCGTCCGTCGTCGTGCCGACCGCCGCCAGCGCGCCGGGCGCCACCGAGGTCAGCATCGCGGCGACTGCGAGCGAAAGCGCACCCAGTACCGGCCGGAAAGCATCGGCGCCAGCGCGGGAGGTCGAGAAGGAGGGAAGGGCGGGATGTGTCATGGGGCGCCAGCATAGCGGGCGCCCCGGCGCTGCCAAGACGGGGAATCCGCCTCGGTGCGCTGTTCGTCAGTTCAGCTCAGATCAGCTCAGCAGCCAGGTGCTGATGCGGAAGGTCAGCCAGGAGGCGAGATAGGCCAGCGCGAACAGATAACCCAGCATCAGCGCCGGAATCTTGATGCCGCCCGTCTCGCGCTTCACCGCCGCGATGGTCGACAGGCATTGCGGTGCGAACACGAACCAGGCCAGCAGCGAGAACGCCGTCGGCAGGCCCCAGGTCGACGCGATCAGCGGGGTCAGGGCTTGCGCGGTGTCCTCACCGGTGGCGGCCAGCGAATAAACCGTGCCCAGCGCGCTCACCGCGATTTCACGCGCCGCCATGCCGGGCACCAGCGACAGGCTGATCTGCCAGTTGAAGCCGATCGGCTCGAAGATCACCGCCAGCCCACGGCCCAGATAGCCCGCGATGCTGTACTCGATGGCCGGACCGGTCGCGCCTTCCGGCGGTCCGGGGAAGGTGGACAGCAACCACAGCAGCAGCGTCAGCGTCAGGATGATGCCGCCCACCCGCTTGATGAAGATCTCGGCGCGCTGCAGCAGACCGATGAACACATTGCGCGGATGCGGCCAGTGATAGCTGGGCAGCTCCATCATCAGCGGACGCACCTGACGGCCGCTCTGGGTGAAGCGCTTCAACACCCAGGCCACGCCCATGGCCGCGACGATGCCGGCCAGGTACAGCACGAACAGCACCAGGCCCTGCAGCTCGAAGCCGCCCCAGACCTCGCGGTTGGGAATGAAGGCGCCGATCAGCAGCGCATACACCGGCAGCCGCGCCGAGCAGGTCATCAGCGGCGCGATCAGGATCGTGACCAGACGATCGCGCGGATTGGCGATCGAGCGCGTGGCCATGATGCCGGGGATCGCGCAGGCGAAGCTCGACAGCAGCGGAATGAAGCTGCGACCCGACAGCCCGACCGAGCCCATCATCCGGTCCAGCAGGAACGCGGCGCGCGGCAGATAGCCGGACTCTTCCAGCAGCAGGATGAAAAAGAACAGGATCAGGATCTGCGGCAGGAAGACCAGCACGCCCCCCACGCCCGCGATCAGGCCATCCACCACCAGGCTGCGCAGATGGCCTTCAGGCAGCAGCGCGCCGGCGCGCTCACCCAGCCAGCCGGTCCCCGCTTCGATCCAGCCCATCGGCGCTTCGGCCCAGGCGAACACCGCCTGGAACAGCAGGAACAGCAGCACCGCCAGCAGGATCGGGCCCACCACCGGATGCAGCAGCACCCGATCGACCTTGTCGCTCGGCAAGGCGCCTTGCAGCGCGTCCAGCCCCAGTTCCTTGAGGATGTGCTGGATGCGCGCTTGGTCCTCGCCCTCGGGCAGCGTCAGCCCGGGCGACTGCCAACGTTCGGGCTGGTCCAGCAGGGCGCGCAGGTCGTCCAGGCCTTCGCCATCGGTGGCGACGGTGCTGACCACCGGCACGCCCAGCAGCTCGCTCAGCCGTTGGGTATCGATCTGGATGCCGCGTCGCGCCGCCAGGTCCACCATGTTCAGCGCGACGACGCAGGGCACGCCCTGTCGTTGCACCGCCAGGAACAGGCGCAGGTTGCGGCGCAGGTTGGTGGCGTCCAGCACGCACACCACCAGATCGGGTCGCTTCTCGCCCTGCGCGCGGCCGGCCAGCACGTCCACGGTCACCCGCTCATCGGGCGAGCGCGGATACAGGGAATAGGTGCCCGGCAGATCCAGCACGCGCAGCAGCTTGCCGGCGGCGGTCTTGAGCCGGCCTTCCTTGCGCTCGACGGTCACGCCGGCGTAGTTCGCCACCTTCTGGCGGCTGCCGGTCAGGCGGTTGAACAGTGCGGTCTTGCCGCAATTCGGATTGCCGACCAGCGCCAGCAACGGACCCGCAGGATGCACATGGATGACCGCCTCACGCATGAGCCGCTCCGGCGTCGCCGCCATTCATCGGTTGCAGTTGCACGCATTCGGCTTCGGCGCGGCGCAGGGCGAAGGTCGATTGACCGATGCGCACCACCAGCGGATCGTGCCCGGGCAGGGCCCTTGCCAGCACCGCCACGTGCTCGCCGGCGACGAAGCCGAGTTCCTCCAGCCACTGTTTCCATTCCGGGGCATGCGCCGGCGCTTGCAGCGTCTGGACGCGGTGCGCCTGACCAATGGCGGCCTGGGCGAGGGTAGGGACGTGCAGAACAGCGCTCATGGGAGGAGGTGCGTGGCAAGCCTGGAGCAGGAAAGCCTGGAATTCTAAATGAAACTGATTCTCAACTCACAGGATGCACCGTGCAGCGGCTTCGGTGCAGCCATGGGCGGTCTGCGCGCGGTGATTCATCACAGATCACGGCCCTCGCACCACGGTGCGGACGGCACGAGTTAGAGACCAGACCCCAGCGTCGGCACGCCCGCAAACGTTTAGCGTTTTCCTGAGAGTGATCTACACTCGCGCCTTCTTAGAATGCCCCGCTGGGTGTGCGTCCAGCCCCATGTCGAGTTGAATCCCGGCCTGCATTGGCAGGAGAAGGTGGGTGACATGGCGCAAATCGTGCATGCTGGTGGGCGGGTCGATGCGGGGTTCGCCCGAATCCGCTGAATGATCTGCTGACCGATCTGCTGACGGATGCGGTGCATCCACCTGACACGGCCCTTCGGGGCCAACTTTTCACCGAGTTTGGGACCGCAATGAAGCCTTCCATGTCGCTTTCCTCGTTCAAGCTGGCCGCTCTGGCGTTCGCGCTGGTCTCCGGCGCGGCGGCCGCGCAGACCACCCCGGCGGTGATCTTCGACATGGGCGGCAAGTTCGACAAATCCTTCAACGAGGCCGCCTATCGCGGCGTCGAGCAATGGAAGAAGGACACCGGCGGCAAGTACCTCGAATTCGAGATCAGCAACGAGACCCAGCGCGTGCAGGCGATCCGCCGCATGGCCGAGCGCGGCGCCAGCCCGATCATCTCGGTGGGCTTCGCCCAGGCCTCGGCGCTGAACCAGGTCGCCAAGGACTTCCCCAAGACCAAGTTCGTCATCATCGACGAGAAGGTCAACCAGCCCAATGTGCAGTCGGTGCTGTTCAAGGAACAGGAAGGCAGCTTCCTGGTCGGCGCGCTGGCCGCGCTCACCAGCAAGACCGGCAAGGTCGGCTTCGTCGGCGGCATGGACATCCCGCTGATCCGCAAGTTCGAATGCGGCTACGAGCAGGGCGCCAAGGCAGCCAATGCGAAGGTCGAAGTCTTCAAGAACATGACCGGCACCACCGCATCGGCCTGGAATGACCCGACCCGCGGCGGCGAGCTGGCCAAGGCCCAGTTCGCCAAGGGCGTGGATGTGGTCTTCGCCGCCGCTGGTGGCACCGGCGTGGGCGTCTACCAGGCCGCCAAGGATGCCGGCAAGCTGGCCATCGGTGTGGACAGCAACCAGAACCACCTGCAGCCCGGCACGATGCTGAGCTCCATGGTCAAGCGCGTGGACGTCGCGGTCTACAACGTGCTGAAGGAATGGAAGCCCGGCATCAGCGTGCTGGGTTTGAAGGAAGGCGGCGTGGAATATGCCGTCGACCAGAACAATGCCAAGCTGATCGCACCCGCGATCAAGACCAAGCTGGACGCCTACAAGGCCGACATCATCGCCGGCAAGATCAAGGTGGCCGACTACATGGCCGACAACGCCTGCAAGAACTGATTCGGCCATCGCCTTCGCGGCCTCGTGCGCTTTCCCCACCATGACTGAGCCCTCACGCGGATCGCGCGGCGGACCCGCGCCCGCGGTCCGTCTGTGCGACATCTCCAAGCGCTTCGGCGCGGTGCAAGCCAACCGGGCGGTGAGCCTGTCCGTGGCTGCCGGCACGGTGCACGGCCTGGTCGGCGAGAACGGCGCCGGCAAGAGCACCCTGATGGCCATCCTCTACGGCTACTACCATGCCGACGAGGGCCACATCGAGATCAACGGCCAGCCCGTCCACATCACGAATTCGCATCAGGCGATCGCGCTGGGCATCGGCATGGTGCATCAGCACTTCATGCTGGTGGACACGCTCTCCGCGCTCGACAACGTGATGCTCGGCGCCGAGCCGGCCTTCTTCCTGTCGCGCGCCAAGCGTCAGGTGCGCCAGCAGCTCGAAGCGCTGATGCGCGACACCGGCCTGACCGTGCGTCTGGACGCCATCGTGGGCGATCTTCCGGTCGGCGAGATGCAGCGCCTGGAGATCCTCAAGGCGCTCTATCGCGGCGCCAAAATCCTGATCCTGGACGAGCCCACGGCGGTGCTGACGCCCCAGGAAACCGATCAGCTGTTCGAGGTGCTGCGTCGCCTGCGCGAGCGCGGCACCACCATCCTGCTGATCACCCACAAGCTGCGCGAAGTGATGGCGCTGTGCGATGCGGTGACCATCATGCGGGCGGGAGAAGTGATCAAGACCTGCGCCATCGCGGACACCAGTCCCGAGGACCTCGCCGAGAGCATGGTCGGCCGCAAGGTCAATCTCGGCCGCACGGGCAGCCCGGTGCAGGTCGGCGCGGACACCCCGGTGCTGGTGGCCGATGGCTTGAGCGTGGCCAGCGGCGCGGGCGTGCATCTGCTGACGAATGCCAGCCTGACGCTGCGTCCCGGCGAGATCGTCGGCGTGGCGGGCGTGTCGGGCAACGGACAGAGCGAGCTGCTGGAAGTGCTGTCGGGCATGCGCGTGCCGGATGCGGGCACGCTGGAGCTCGCCGGTCGCCGCTTCCACGGCGCGCAGTGGCTGGACCCGCGCACCGCGCGGCAGCTGAAGCTGGCGCACGTGCCGGAAGACCGCCATGCGCTGGGCATGGTGCTGAGCTTCCCGGCCTGGGAAACCGCCGCGCTGGGCTATCACCAGCAGGATCAATACGCGGCCGGTCCGCTGGGCCTGGGCATGAACCAACGTCATCTGCGTGGACGCACCGCAGCGATGATGGAGGAATTCGATGTCCGTCCGCGCAATCCCGAGCTGGGCTCGTCGAAATTCTCGGGCGGCAATCAGCAGAAGCTGATCCTGGCGCGCGAGATCGGCCAGCAGCCGGCCGTCCTGTTGGTCGGGCAGCCGACCCGTGGCGTGGACATCGGCGCGATCGAATTCATCCACAACCAGCTGCGCCGTCTGCGTGACGCGGGCTGCGCCATCTTGCTGGTCTCCAGCGAGCTGGACGAAATCCTGGCGCTCGCCGATCGCGTGATCGTGATGAATGCCGGATGCATCACCGGCGCGCTCGCCATCGACGAGTGCTCCGAGAAGAACCTGGGCCTGCTGATGTCGGCCTCTCCCTCGAACGAGAAGACCGCCGAGACGGCCACCGCCCCATGAGTAGCCAAGCCTTGCAAATGCCGCGCTGGATGGATCTGGTGCTGCTGCCGCTGTGGAACCTGCTGATCGCCCTGCTGGTCGCCGGCGGCGTGGTGCTGCTGATCGGTGCCAGCCCCGCGCAGGCCCTGTCGGTGCTGCTGGATGGCGCGCTCGGCAGCGCGCGCGGCCTGGGCTACACGCTCTACTACACCACCACCTTCATCTTCACCGGCCTGGCCGTGGCGGTCGCCTTTCACGGCGGCCTGTTCAACATCGGCGGGGAAGGGCAGGCGACGCTGGGCGGCATCGGCGTGGCCTTGCTGTCGCTGTGGCTGGGGCCCAAGCTGCCGGCCGTGGTGATGATTCCGCTGGCCATCCTGGCCGCGGCCTGCTTTGGCATGTTGTGGGCGGCGGTGCCGGGCTATCTGCAGGCGTGGCGCGGCAGCCATGTGGTGATCACCACCATCATGTTCAATTTCCTCGCGGCCAGCCTGAATGGCTATCTGCTGGTGAACTGGCTGCGTCCGAATGGGTCGATGTCCGTCGAGAGCGATGCCTTCGCCGATTCCGCCCGCATGCCGGCGGTGCATGAGTTGCTGGCGCGGATCGGGGTGGAGTGGCCGTCGTCGCCGCTGAATCTGTCGATCCTGCTGGCGCTGCTGGCCTGTGTGCTGGTCTGGTGGTTCCTGTGGAAGAGCCGCGCCGGTTATGTGCTGCGCGCGGTCGGCTCCAATCCGACGGCTGCGCATTACGCGGGCATTCGTCCGCGCTGGCAGGTGCTGGCGGCGATGGGCCTGTCCGGCGCGCTGGCCGGTCTGGTCGGCGTGAACGAGATCGCCGGCGTGCAAGGCAAGCTGACGCTGGACTTCGTCGCCGGCGCGGGCTTCACCGGCATCGCGGTGGCGCTGATGGGCCGCAATCATCCGGTGGGCATCGTGCTGGCCTCGCTGCTGTTCGGCACGCTCTATCAGGGCGGTGTCGAGGTCTCGTTCGAGGTGCCCGGTTTCAGTCGCGAAATGGTGGTGACGGTGCAAGGCCTGATCGTGCTGTTCGCGGGCGCGATGGCGATGGTCAGCGCGCCGATGTTTGCGCGCCTCCATGCGGCCATGACCCGCAAGTCGCGCGCTGTGCAGGGGAAGAGCCATGGATGAGGTGCTGATCGGCTCGGTGCTGGCGTCGACATTGCGGGTCACGACCCCGCTTCTGTTCGCCGCGTTGGCGGGCTTGTTGTCCGAGCGCTCCGGCGTGGTGGACATCGGTCTGGAAGGCAAGATGCTCGCGGCTGCGTTCGCGGCGGCGGCCGTCACCAGCGTGTCGCATTCGGCGGCCTTCGGCATGCTGGCGGCGATCATGGTGGCGATCGGCATGTCGATGGTGCACGGCTTCGCGTGCGTCACGCATCGCGGTGACCAGGTGGTGTCCGGCGTGGCGCTCAACATGGTGGCCGCGGGCCTGACGGTGGTGCTGGGCATCGCCTGGTTTGCGCAGGGCGGCCAGACGCCCCCCATCGACAGCGCCCAGCGCCTGACCGGCCTGCTGCCGCAATGGGCCGAGCCGATGCCGGGTCACTGGTTCGGATCGGTCATCGGCCATGGGCTGCTCAGTCACAACGCGCTGGTCTACCTCGCCTTCGCGCTGGTCGCGGTGGTGTGGTTCTTCCTGGAGCGCACGCGCCCGGGTCTGCGTCTGCGCGCCGTCGGCGAGAACCCGGCGATGGTCGATGCCGCCGGTGTCTCGGTGCCGCGCCTGCGCTACACCGCGCTCATGCTCAATGGGGTGCTGTGCGGCCTGGGTGGCGCTTATCTGACGCTGGCGCAGAACGCCTCCTTCTCACCCAACATGACCGCAGGCCGCGGCTTCATCGCGCTGGCCGCGATGATCTTCGGCAAGTGGAAGCCGGTGCCGACGCTCTTCGCCTGCCTGCTGTTCGGCTTCCTCGATGCTGTCGCCATTCGCATGCAGGGCGTGTCGCTGCCTGGCATTGGCGAGGTGCCGGTGCAATTGATCCAGGCCTTGCCCTACATCCTTACCGTGGTGCTGCTGGCCGGTTTCATTGGTCAGGCCATCGCGCCCAAGGCCCTGAGCAAACCGTACGTCAAGGAACGCTGAGCCATCGATTGCTGCCCCGTGGCGGCGGACCGGTCGCAGGCAGAGGAAGAGAGACCGCAGGACGTGGGGGAGTGGGAGACCGGCCCCCTGTAAGTGAATGCGGAGCGCCTGAACGGACAGGGGGCCGGTCTCCCGCTCCCGAGGTGCTGTAAGCGCCTCGACGCCGCGCGCCCCACCGCCCCCTGCAGCCGCGAGCGGACGAGACGACCAGGCCACCGAGCCACCAGGCCACCTGAACCTGGACGGCGAAACACCCGCCCGCCACCGCTGGATGCGATCCACGCCAGCCCGATGAATTTGAAGGGAGTCGACGAGATGAACACCGACATCCAGGGCCTAGCCCCTGAGCTTGTGCAGCGCCTGCTGAAGGCCGCCATGGACGCTCGCCAGCATTCGTACGCACCGTATTCCAAGTACCTGGTCGGCGCCGCCGTGCTGGACGAGCACGGTCGAATCCATGCCGGATGCAACATCGAGAATGCCGCCTATCCGCAAGGCTGGTGCGCCGAGACCACCGCGCTGGGTCACATGATCATGGCCGGCGGACGCGTCGCCCGTGCCGTCATGGTGACGGGCGCCGGCTCCGAGATCATCACCCCCTGCGGCGGCTGCCGCCAGAAGCTGCGCGAGTTCGCCCAGCCGCAGGATCTGATCGTAATCGCGGGCGATGCCAGCGGCGTGCGGGCGCACTGGACGCTGGAGCAGTTGCTGCCGGCCAGCTTCGGTCCCGATCATTTGAAGAACGCCTGACCGGGCGATCCTGCCTCGGTCGATTTGAACCATCTGGACGGACCGTGTGGCCGTCATGAGGAGAACAACATGTCCATGCCCCTGAGCGGCGCGGCCCTGGATGCGGCCATCACCCAAAGCATCGCCACCCTGAAGGCCACCTTCGGCGACCAGGCCCCGGAAGTGGCCGTGGTGCTGGGGTCCGGCTGGGCCGGCGCCGTCGATCAACTGCAGGATCAGCAGCATCTGGCCTATGCCGAGCTGCCCGCCTTCCCGCAGCCCAAGGTCGAAGGCCATGTGGCCGAAGTGACGGTGGGCCGCGTCGGCCAGCAACGCGTCGCCATGCTGCGCGGCCGCGCGCACACCTATGAGACCGGTGATTGCACCGGCATGGCCGGCGCCATCCGCAGCCTGAAGGCGTGGGGCGTGAAGCTGCTGCTGCTGACGAATGCGTCGGGCAGCCTGCGCGCCCATCAGCCACCCGGCAGCCTGATGATGATTGCCGATCACATCAATGCGCCGCAGCGCTCGCCGCTGACCGGTCTGCCGGGCAGCGATCGCTTCACCGACATGAGCGTGGCCTACGACCGCGAGGTGCGTCAGCAGGCGCTGAAGGTGGCCCAGGCCCACAACCTGGCGCTCAATGAAGGCGTGTATGTGTGGGCGGTCGGCCCGCAATTCGAGACGCCCGCCGAGATCCGCATGTTCTCCGCCTGGGGCGCCGATGCCGTCGGCATGAGCACCGTGCCGGAGACCATCCTCGCCCGTCATGCGGGCCTGCGCGTCGGCGGTCTGGCGCTGATCACCAACATGGCCGCCGGCATGTCCGACGAAGCGCTCACCCATGCGCTGACGCTGCAACAGGCCAAGCTGTCCGGCGAGCGTGCCGCCGCCTTCCTGGGCCACCTGCTGGCCTCGCTGGCGACGATGGAATCGCTCAAGGCCTGACCGTCAAACAGGCCGTGAGGCCATGATGTCGACAAGCTGCGAGCGTCGCGTGACGGCTCGCGGCGGTCGTCGGCCCTGGGCGGGCCGGCGCGAATGAGGGAGTGCTCCACATGAAGACCGAATTGAGTCTGGCCGCCGCGGCCCGGTTGGCGCTGCAGTGTCTGGATCTGACCAGCCTGAACGACGCCGACACCGCCGAGGACATCGCGTCGCTCTGCCAGCGCGCCGTGGGCGCCGCGGACCGTGGGCCGGTGGCGGCGGTGTGTGTCTGGCCGCGCTTTGTCGCCCAGGCCCGCGCCGCGCTGCCGCCGGAGATCCGCGTGGCGGCGGTCGCCAACTTTCCCGACGGCTCGCTGGACCTGCCGCGCACGCTGGACGAGATCCAGACCATCGCGCAGGCCGGCGCCCAGGAAGTCGACGTGGTGCTGCCTTACCGCACCTTGATGGCCGGACAGGCCAGCGAGGTGGCCGAGTTCCTGGCCGAGGTCCGTCACGCCACGCGACCGCTGACGCTGAAGGTCATCATCGAATCCGGTGAGCTGGCCACGCCTGCGCTGATCGCCGAGGCCACTCGTCTGTCGCTCATGGCGGGCGCGGATTTCGTCAAGACCAGCACCGGCAAGAGCGCGGTCTCCGCCACCCCGGCCGCGGCCCGCACCATGCTGCAGGAAATCGCCGCCAGCGGCTTCGGCGCGGCAGGCTTCAAGGCGTCCGGCGGCATCCGCTCGGTCACCGATGCGCAGGTCTACCTCGGCCTCGCCGCGCAAGCGCTCGGCGAATCGGCCCTGACTCCGCAACGCTTCCGATTCGGCGCCAGCGGACTGTTGAACGACATCGAATCGGTGCTCGCCGGTGAAGCCAGCCAGGCGGTCACCAGCGCTTATTGATCCGCGCCATCGACGGGTGAGCGACAGGCCGACGCCGCCAGCCCGTGGGCGCAGTGTGCGCCCCGACCCGTCGACGACCACGATCCCGCGCGCGGCGCGGCCCCTGGCCTGACGACGGCTTCACATCAGGCCGCCCGCTACACTCTCGCCCCTTGATTTGACTGCCGCAGCACCCGCCATGTCCCATCCCCAACACCCCGGCGCCGACGAGGCGTCCGAGTCGCCCGAGGCGGGCGCCACATCGCCCGAGGCGCTGACGAACGCATCGACGCGTGCTGACCGAGCCGCCGAGCCAGTCGCTGAAGACCGCTCGAACGATGGCGTGGACGAAGGCGAGGAAGACGGCGCCGACGCAGGCGCCGAGCGCCACCCCAAATACGGCGCGCGCATCCGCAGCTTCGTCGTGCGACCCGGCCGCATGGGCACCGGGCAGGTGAGGGCGCTGGCCGAGCTGGGTCCCACCTACATCCTGCCGTTCCAGCCGGCGCCGATGGACTACGCCGCCGTGTTCGGCCGCCAGGCGCCCGTGGTGCTGGAGATCGGCTTCGGCATGGGCGCCGCCACCGCGCAGATCGCGCAGAGCCTGCCCGATCACGACTTCATCGGCTGCGAGGTGCATGAACCCGGCGTCGGTGCGTTGCTCAAGCTGATCGGCGAGCATCAGATTTCCAACCTGCGCATCTTTCAGCACGATGCCGTCGAGGTGCTGGACAGCATGATTCCGCCCGGCAGCCTGGCCGGCGTGCACATCTACTTCCCCGATCCCTGGCACAAGAAGCGCCATCACAAGCGCCGTCTGGTGCAGCCGCCGTTCATCGCCAAGCTGGTCACCCATCTCGCGCCCGGCGGCTACCTGCATCTGGCGACCGACTGGGAGCCTTATGCGCAGCAGATGCTGGAAGTCCTCAGCGCCGATCCGGATCTGATCAACACCTCCAGTCGCGCCGATGGCTATGCCGACAAGCCGTCCTATCGCCCGCAGACCAAGTTCGAGCACCGCGGCCTGAAGCTGGGCCACGGGGTGTGGGACCTGGTCTTCCGTCGCCGCGAGCGCTGATCGACGTTGATCGACGTTTGATCGACGGCTGCCGGGCGGCTGCCCGGTGGTCCACCGGCCGCTGACCGCACGGCTGAGCGCCGCCCCCCAACGACGTGGCGGCCAGTGGGCGGGCGCCGTGCTGCCGCTGGTCGACTCGCTCCCCGATCCGGGGCATCGCGCCAGTCGACGCTGATAGAGTTGCGCGCATGTCCGAATCCAACTCCCTGGCCGGCAAGCACATCCTGCTGGGCCTCTCCGGTGGCATCGCCTGCTACAAGGCCGCTGAACTCACCCGTCTGCTGGTCAAGGCCGGCGCCTCGGTGCAAGTGATCATGACCGAGGCGGCCGAGTCCTTCATCACGCCGGTGACGATGCAGGCGCTGTCCAATCGCCCGGTCTACACCAGCCAATGGGATGCGCGCCCGGACAACAACATGGCGCACATCAACCTCAGCCGCGAAGCGGATGCGATGGTGATCGCGCCCGCCAGCGGCGACTTCATCGCCAAGCTGGCGCAAGGGCGCGCCGACGATCTGTTGTCCCTGACGGCCTTGGCCCGTCCGGCGCAGCGTTGCGGTCTGCTGCTGGCCCCGGCCATGAACCGCGAGATGTGGGCCCATCCCGCCACCCAGCGCAACCTGGCGCAGGTGAGCGCGGACGGCGCCGTCGTGCTGGGCGTGGGCGCCGGTGAGCAGGCCTGCGGTGAAGTGGGTGACGGCCGCATGCTGGAGCCCGAGGATCTGCTGGCGCTGATCGTGGCGCATTTCCAGCCCAAGGTGCTGGCGGGCAAGAAGCTGCTGATCACCGCCGGCCCCACGTATGAAGCGATCGATCCGGTGCGCGGCATCACCAACCGGTCCAGCGGCAAGATGGGTTTCGCCATCGCCCGTGCCGCCGCCGAAGCCGGCGCGCAGGTGACCCTGGTGGCCGGTCCCGTGCATCTGCCGACCCCGTTTGGCGTGCGCCGCATCGACGTGCAAAGCGCCCAGGAGATGCTGGACGCGGTGATGCCGCTGGCCCACGGCCATCATGTGTTCGTGGCGACCGCGGCGGTGGCGGATTGGCGTCCCGCGACTGCGCAGGCGCACAAGATAAAGAAAGATGCGGCACCCGGCCAGGCCCAGGCGCCGCGACTGGAACTCGCCGAGAACCCCGACATCCTCGCCACCGTCGCCGCACTGCCGCATCCGCCGATGTGCGTGGGCTTCGCGGCGGAAAGCCAGGACCTGATCCGGCATGCGCGCGAAAAGCGACAGCGCAAGAATGTGCCGCTGATCGTCGCCAACCTCGGTCCGGCCACCTTCGGCCAGGACGACAATGCGATCACCCTGGTCGATGCCCGTGGCGAGCGCGAGCTCTCCCGGGCCGACAAGCTCACCCTGGCCCGCGAACTCGTCCGCGAGATGGCGCAGCGGCTCACGCTCTACACCGCCTGAGCGCGCGGGCGGTCTCTCTCAGTCTCTCTTCATGACCACCATCGATCTCAAAGTGCTCGACGCCCGCATGGCCGAGCAGCTGCCGGCCTATGCCACCTCTGGCAGCGCCGGCCTGGACCTGCGCGCCTGTCTGGACCAACCCCTCACGCTCGCGCCCGGCGACACCGCCCTGGTGCCCACCGGCCTGGCCATCCACATCGGCGATCCGGGTCTGGCCGCGATGATCCTGCCGCGCTCCGGCCTGGGCCACAAACACGGGATCGTGCTGGGCAACCTGGTCGGCCTGATCGATTCGGACTATCAAGGCCAGCTGATGGTCAGCGTCTGGAATCGCGGCAAGGACGCCTTCACCCTGCAACCGCTGGAGCGGATGGCGCAGTTGGTCATCGTGCCGGTGGTACAGGCGCAGTTCCGCGTGGTGGACGATTTCGATGCGTCGACGCGCGGTGAGGGTGGTTTCGGGTCGACGGGCAAGGCCTGACCCTCTTCGCCTGGCCGCTGGGTTGAAGGATCAGTCATCGCAGGACTGGTCTCGCCCAGCCTCCGGATCAGGGCGGCTGATGGCCATGGACACGCGGGCGCGCGTCATGCGGCCCCGCGTCGTGTGAGGAGTCGAGAAACTCAGTGCAGCGGCTCGTCCGGCGCGGGGCCGTTGAGCACGGACAGTCCGGAATCGCCGAGCGTGCCGGCTTCGATCTCTTCTTCGGTGGCCTCACGGACATCGCACACGGTCACGTGAATGCGCAGCCCGATGCCCGCCAGCGGGTGGTTGCCGTCCAGCACGATGTGCTCGGGATAGGCTTCGGTGACGGTGTAGATGCGGTCCTTGGGCATGTCCGGCGTGGCCGCGCCTTCCGGCAGGCCTTCGAACTGCATGCCGACATCGACGTTGTCCGGGAAGATCGAGCGCGCTTCGAAGCAGACGAGGCCGCTGTCGTAATCGCCGAAGGCATCTTCGGGCTGCAGCGCGACGCTGACTTCATCGCCGATGACATGACCTTCGAGCGCTTCTTCGACCTTCGCGAACAGGTCGTCGCCACCGAAGAAGAACTCCATCGCCGGGTCCAGGACCTCGACGGATTGACCTTGTGCGTCCTCCAGTCTCCAGGTGAGGGAGACGACGCAGGGAGCGGTGATTTGCATGGATGCGATTCTCTCACGCAGCCCCGTGCCAGAGCGCCCGCGCCGACGGACAATGCGCGCCATGATTTCCAAGACGCCTGCCCGCACGGCCGCTGACGGCCTGTCCATCGACCTCCCCACGCCGCTGCTCGGGGGACTGAGCCCGGCGCAGTTCATGCGCCGCCATTGGCAAAAGCGACCGCTGCTGGTGCGGCAGGCGCTGCCGGGTGTGCAGCCGCCGATCGACCGCGTCGCGCTGGCGCAGCTGGCCGCCAGCGAGGACGTGGAGTCCCGCTTGGTCAGCCAGTCGGAGAGCGGCAAGTGGTCCCTACGCCAAGGCCCCATCGCCAAGCTGCCCGCCTGGAGCAAGCCGCAATGGACGGTGCTGGTCCAGGGCCTGGACATGCATGTGCCCGCCGCGCATGAGCTGCTCAGCCGCTTCCGCTTCGTGCCCGAAGCGCGGCTGGACGATCTGATGCTGTCCTATGCCAGCGACGGTGGCGGCGTCGGTCCGCATTTCGACTCGTATGACGTCTTCCTGATTCAGGTCAGCGGCAAGCGCCATTGGCACATCGGCCGTCAAGGGGTGTCGACCACCGGCACGCTGCGCGACGACGTGCCGCTGAAGGTGCTGGCCGACTTCGAGCCCGAACAGGACTTCGTGCTCGAGCCTGGCGACATGCTGTATCTGCCGCCCGGCTGGGCCCATGACGGCGTGGCGGTGGGCGGCGATTGCATGACCGCGTCGGTGGGTTTCCGCTCTCCGTGGCGCGGTGAACTGGCCAATGAACTGCTGGTGCGGCTGACCGATGAAGACAGCGAAGACGGACAACGCAGCCCGCGCGACCGCATGTATGTCGACCCGAAGCAGCCGGCTACCGATGCGCCCGGACGCATTCCCGACGAGCTGGTCAGCTTCGCCCGCGATGCCGTGCTGAAGGCCGTGGCGCAGCCCCTGGCGCTGGAGCGGGCGCTCGGCGAAGCGCTGACCGAACCCAAACCCCGAGTGTTCTTCGATGCCGCCGAGGCGCTGCCGGAAGGCTGTGGCGTTCGGCTCCATGCCCGCAGCCGCATGATGTATGACGCGGCCCATGTGTTCATCAATGGCGCGTCGTTCCGCGCGGGTGGTCGGGACGCGACGCTGATGCGCCGCCTCGCCGACCGCCATGCGCTGAGCGCGGCCGACGTCGGGCGCCTGAGCGAGGGCGCACGCGATTTGCTGGATCAATGGGCAGAAGACGGCTGGGTCGTGGCGGACTGACGACGGGGAGGGCGGCGGAGCGCCGCCGTCCTGGGCGTCGACACTCGATCTCATCCTTCGCGGCCGGCCTGTGCCGGTGATCGGCGGGGCCCGCTAACATTCGACCGACCCGTTGCCTGCCATGTCCTTTCAGGAGTCCTGACCGCGATGAGCTCGTTCCACCCACCCGCCGCGGCCCCGTCCGCTTCTTCCGCTTCTCCCACTTCGCTGGAAGCACTGAAGGACGGCGTCTACGAGTCTCGCGACGAGATCCGGCAAATCCTTCGGCAAGCGCTTCAGCTCAGCGCGGAGCAGGGCGGGCGGGAATTGTTCTGGGTCGACAACGACTTCACCGACTGGCCGCTCTCGGATCTGGCCGTGCTGGACGCGCTGCACCGCTGGGCGCTGCCGCACCGGCGGCTGCATTTGCTGGCGCCTGACTATGAACCGCTGCGCCGTGCCCATCCTCGTTTTGTCGAATGGCGCCGGCTGCATGATCATGTCGTGACGGCGAAGGCCTTCGACCCCGCTGACCTGGATCGCAGCCAGCCCGCGCCCAGTGGTGCTTTGCTGGCACCCGGATTGCTGGTGTTCAAGCAATGGTCGCCGGTTCGGGCCTCTTTGACCCTTCGTCAAGCCCGCGAAGAAGCCACTGTTCGGGAGTGGTTTGACGCAATTGAGCAACGCTCTACCGATTCGTTCGGCAGTAGCACCTTAGGCTTGTAAGCAGATTACAAACTGGTGGCTATAATCGTTGGCTAGGCATGGGAAGCGCTCGAGGTTTTCCATGCCTTGGTCTGCTGAAGCTCGTACCGGGACTCTTGTACGACTTCATTAATTACCGGTAATTGATTGTTCGTCTAAAAGTTACTTGAGGACAAGTATGAAAAAGTCGATCCTGTTGGCCTCCCTGCTGGCCGCTGTTGCTCTGACCGCTTGCGGCAAGAAGGAAGAAGCCCCGGCTCCGGTGGCGACTCCCGCTCCGGAAGCTTCGGCTCCTGTCGTGGAAGCCGCTTCGGCTCCCGCCATGGACGCTGCTTCGGCGCCCGCCATGGACGCTTCGGCTCCCGCTTCGGCAGCCAGCAACTAAGACGATTTTCTCGTCCTGAAGAAGCCGCTCGGGCGCAAGCCCCGGCGGCTTTTTCTTTGGGTGGACGACAGGCGGGCCCCGTGTGACGCTCAACCGTCGCAGCGATTCAGAGCCTTCATCAACGCCGGGATGGCGTGGCCCTTCTCAGGCGCGCTCGCCGGATCCGCTGGCAGTTCTGTACTCCCGCACAGCCGATCATTCCATGCTGCATTCCGCCGTGCTCTGTACGGTATTCCTTATTCTTCGGCTTATTCTCCTGCGGCGTCATTCAAAGCCAGAGTTGTTTGAGGAAGAAAGACGAGTATCCACACCGCCACTGGTATTTGATTGGATATTCAACGCCAAATAGAAAACGCCACCCGAGGGTGGCGTTTCTTCTGTGGGGGGACCACTCGAAGAAGCTGACTTCAACGAGCCAGCCTCCCTAGGTCAGTGTGACGAGGCTCAGCGCAGGTCTTCCATCAGCAACTGCAGGATGCGCTTGGCGATGTCATTGGTCTGCTGCTGACCCTTGTCATCCAGCACGCTGACGGTGGAGCGCTCGCCCTCGGTCTTGACCGAGACCCGATAGCGCACCGCGCTGGTGGTCTTGTCCGAGCCGAACAGGCGCGACCAGAAGCCCGGCTCTTCCTTGCCGGCTTGCGTGGGATCGGCGTAGCGCAGGAAGAACAGGCCTTGCTTGCGGTCGCGGTCTTCGATGGTGAAGCCGTGGCGGTCCAGCGACTGGCCGACCCGGCGCCAGGCGCGGTCGAAGCCTTCGTTGAGTTGCAGCGAATCCGGCACGTCGGCCAGCGAGCGCGGTGCGGCGCGTCCGGGTGCGTCGGCGAAGCTGGGGGTGGTCGGCTTGCTGCTGGCCACGGCCTGCGCCGCCTCTTCCTTGCCGCCGAGCTTCAGCAGCAGGCGCGACAGCATCTCGGCTTCCATCTCCGGATCGGAGGGGCGCGGCTGCCACGCGGTGTCGTCCTTCTGGCTGTTGGTGTAGACCTCCACCATCCCGCGATGGGTGATGTAGATGTCGGTGCCGCCGTCCGGGCTGCGCTCCAGGCGGGTGCGGTACTTGTCGCGCTCGCCGGTGGAGTAGATCGAGTCCAGCATGCTGCCGATCGCCTTGCGGATGAAATCCTGCGGCAGCTTGGCGCGGTTCTCGGCCCAGTTGGTCTCCATGACGCCGATGGACGCGTCTTCGGTTTCCACTTGCAGACCGCGTTCTTGCCAGAAGGTCTTCAGGACCGGCCACAGCTGTTCGGGCGGCAGTGAGGTGTGCAGCCAGCGGGTGTTGCCCAGGCGCTGGAATTCCACATCACCGACCTTGGCCAGGGCCACGGTGCTGCCGGCGGTCGCGGCCGGGCGGGCGGCGGCGGGCTGGGCGGCCATCTGCGCGGCGCTGATCGTGCCGGACGGACGGTTTTCCTTCGGCAGCTGGGTCAGGTCGGGCGGCACATCCAGGCCGGTCGTCTGGCGGGCCTGCGTGCGGTAGTCCACCTTGTCGCCGGTGGTCATGCTGTCGAGCGTGCTGCACGCCGAGAGCGAGGCCAATGCCATCAGGCAGGCCAGGCGCACCGGGGTGGAAGCGCAGGAGGCGGAAAGGGAACGAGTCACGCTAGACATCTCCGAAGTTGTTCGCCGCGGACCAGCCGCATCAGGAAACAGGGTGAAGTGAAAGCAGGTGCCGGGACGGGCCACCCGCATCAGGCATTAGAGCAGGCGTTGAGAGGCGCCGTGCGCGTTGAACATCGGTGCAAGGATCTGACAGTCAGCCCGCCAGCAGGCCGGCTTCGCGCATCGCCGCGCCGACCAGGGCCTGACCGCCGTCGGTCAGCGGCGTCAGCGGCAGGCGCAGATGATTGCCGCAACGCCCCAGCTGGTTCAAGGCCCACTTGGTGGGCGCCGGGCTGGGCTCGCAGAACAGTTGCTTGTGCAGGCCGAGCAGCTTGAAGTGCAGGGCGGTGGCTTCGCGCACCCGGCCTTCCATGGCGGCCAGGCACATCTCATGCATCTCGCGCGGGGCGACGTTGGCGGTGACGCTCACATGGCCGCGGCCGCCCATCAACATGAGCGCGATCGCGGTGCCGTCGTCGCCGGAGAAGATGCCGAAATGCTTCGGCGCGTGCTTGATCAGCCAGGCGGCGCGCTCGATGTTGCCGGTCGCTTCCTTGATGCCGAACACGCCGGGCAGGCTGGCGCAGCGCAGGGCGGTTTCCGGAGCCATGTCCGCGACCGTTCGGCCGGGCACGTTGTAGAGCATCATCGGGATGTCCACGGCTTCGGCGATGGCCTTGAAGTGGCGATAGATGCCTTCTTGCGAGGGCTTGTTGTAATAGGGGACGACCGACAGCGTCGCGTCCGCGCCGACCTGCTTGGCGAAGCGGCTCAGCTCGATGGCTTCGGCGGTGGCATTCGCACCGGTGCCGGCGAGGACAGGCTTGCGGCCCTTCACATGCTCGACCGCCACGCGGATGACCTCGCGGTTTTCCTCCATCGTCACCGTCGGGGATTCGCCGGTGGTGCCGACCACACCGATCACGTCGGTGCCTTGGTCGATGTGCCAGTCGATCAGGGAGCGCAGCCCATCGAAGTCGATGCGGCCGTCTTCGTGCATCGGCGTGACCAGCGCCACGATGCTGCCAACAATTGCGTTCATGGAGGATTCCTCGAGATCAGCGGATTCTACTGAAGCGCCGACCCAGCCCGGCGCAGTCGCGGCTCAGTCCAGCCGGTATCGCGGGAAGACCCCAGCGTCGGCGGTCGTCGCGCGCACCGCAGCAACGCGCTGGACATAGCGCCCGTTGACCCCGCCCGGCGCCGCCGGTGCCGTCCCGTCCGCCAGGCGCGCATCCGGTGCCGCGACGGGGGTGCCCCGGCGGAAGCCGTCTTCGAAGGCCACGATCCGCAGGTCGCCGAAGGCGCCCAGTAATTCCGCCGGACGCAGCAGGAACTCCGCGCGGGACGGCCGGCCGATGCTCTGCTGTCCTTCGGTAAAAGTTTCGTAAATCAGCCAGCCACCCGGCGCCACAGCGGCCTCGATGCGCGGGAACAGCGGCCGCCACAGGTAATTCGTCACCACGACCAGGTCGAACACCCGATCGCCGAGCGGCCAGGTGCCGGCCTCGATGTCGGCGTCGATCAGCTCGGCATCGGGATGACGGCTGCGCAGTCCGTCGAGCGCCGCGGTGTCGCGGTCGACGCCGGTCACCGTCAGCCCGGCCTCGACCAGCAAGGAGAGATGGCGACCCGATCCGCAGGCCAGGTCCAGCGCCGTGGCGCCCGGTCGATCGCGCCGCGCGGTCAGCCAGCGCAGCACCCAGTCGCTGGGCGCGCCCATCGGGCTGTGCGCCGGCGCACCGGCAACAGGGAAGACGGACGGGGCGGCAGCGGGATCGTGGTTCATCGAAGAAAGGGGTCGGGTCGGCCCGACGTCGAGGGGTGGCGCCGGGCGGGGCCTCATTGTGGACGCTGTTCCTGCTTCAGCGCCCTGAGGGCCATCCGATCGACCATGGTCGGAACCAGCAGCTTCAGCCAGCGGCCGAGCTTGCCCTTGGTGGTCATGACGATGTCGCGTTCGCGCGCCAGCGTGCCCAGCAGGATCAGGCGGGCGCAGGCCTGGACGGTCATCGCGCCGCGCTCGTCCAGGCTGCTCAGGCCGGACGGCTCGCCCTGCGCATTGAAGCCGCGATATCGGATCTGGGTGTCGACCACGCCGGGGTAGGCGATGGTCACGCTCACGCCATGGCTGGCCACCTCGGTGCGCAGCGCTTCGAAGAAGCCGGTCATGGCGAACTTGGTGGCGCTGTAGGCGGTCCGGCCGGGAATGCCGAGCAGTCCGGCCAGGCTCGACACCGCGACGATGCGTCCCCGGCTGGCCTTGATCGCCGGCAGCGCGGCCTGGGTGCACCACGCCGCGCCCCACAGATTGATCTGCATCAGGCGCTGGTACCAGGCCAGGTCCTTGACCTGATCGAACAGCGCATGGGCCGACATGCCGGCGTTGTTGACCAGCACATCGATCGCACCGAAAGCGCCCAGGGCCGCGTGGATCAGCGCCTGGCAGTCTTCCTCGCGCTCGACATCACAGCGACGCACCAGCGTGGCGGCGCCCAGCGCCTCGCACTGGCGTGCGACTTCTTCCAGCTTGTCCTCGCTGCGGGCCGCCAGCACCAGCGACAGCTTGGCGCCCTCGCGGGCCGCCCATTGACGAGCCAATTCGGCGCCGATGCCATCCGAGGCACCGGTGATGATGACGACCATGTTGTCTCCTCCCTCTGCGGGGTTGTGCAGGTCAGGTCAGATCGGAACGAATCGAAATCAGGTCAGGTCGGGTCGGGTCGGGTCAGTTGAACGATTTCCGTGTGGGGCCGCTCGCGCCCCGTCGGCCGGCGTGCCCCGCGCGTCTCAGAAACAGGCCCACAGTTGGTCCGCGAGATGCTGCATCAGCGAGGGCTGCGTGTAGGCCACGAATACCAGCGCCAGCGCCGCGACGGCCGCGATCACGATCAGCGGTCGAATCCAGGCGGCGGCGCGGGGTGTCATGGTGGAGGGTCAGGCGTGTGAGGGGCGGGCCTCAGGCGGTCGCCGGGACGGGCTGACGCGCGATGGGCTGTTCCCGCACCGGCAGATTGGCCAGCATCGCGACGATGCCCAGCGCGATCGCCAGCCACCAGACCACGTCGTAAGAGCCGGTGGTGTCGTAGAGCTTGCCGCCCAGCCAGACGCCCAGGAAGCTGCCGATCTGATGGCTGAAGAACACGAAGCCGCCCAGCATCGACATGTGCTGCACGCCGAAGATCTGGGCCACGATCGCATTGGTCGGCGGCACCGTGGACAGCCACAGCACGCCCATGGTCGCGGCGAAGACATAGACGCTGGTCGGTGTCAGCGGCACGTTCAGGAAGATGGCGATCGCCACCGAGCGCAAGCCGTAGATGGTCGACAGCACATAGCGCTTGGGCACCCGCTGGCCCAGCGTGCCGGCGACATAGGTGCCGATCACATTGAACAGGCCGATCAGCGCCAGCGCATACGTCGCGACCTGGGGCGACAGGCCGTGATCCTTCAGATAGCTCGGCATGTGCACGCCGATGAACACCACCTGGAAGCCGCAGACGAAATAGCCCAGCATCAGCAGCTGGAAGCTGCGGTAGCCGAAGGCCTCGCGCAGTGCCTGGCCGATGCTTTGATGATGGCCATGCCGCGCTTGACCGAGTTGCGGCTCGCGCAAGCCGAAGGCCAGCGGGATGATCAGGCAGGCGGCAATGGACAGCACGAACAGCGCGTTCTGCCAGCCGGTGTAGCCGATCAGCCAGTTCTCCACCGGCACCATGAGGAACTGGCCGAACGAGCCCGCTGCCGCCGCGACGCCCATGGCCCAGGATCGGCGCTCTGCGGCGATGTTGCGGGCGATCACGCCATACACCACCGCATAGGTCGTGCCGGACTGCGCCAGCCCGATCAGCACCCCCGCGCTGCCCAGGAAGCCCGCGGCGGTGGTCGACACCGCCATCAACGCCAGGCCCGCCGCATACAGCACCGCGCCCACCACCAGCACCCGCATCGCGCCGAAGCGGTCGGCCAGCATGCCGGCGAAGGGGCCGGCCAGGCCCCAGGCCAGGTTCTGCACCGCCAGCGCGAGGGAGAACGCCTCCCGCGTCCAGCCGCGCTCCATCGTGACCGGCGTCAGCCACAGCCCGAAGCCATGGCGAATGCCCATCGACAAGGTCACGATCGCGGCGCCGCACAGCAGCACCTGCTGCAGGCTCAAGGTGCGCGGCATCGAGGAAGACGGGGGCAGGGCGGCAGTCATGGAATCAATGTAGCGGCTGGATTATTTTTTGCTCGTCGCCTTCTTGACGGACCCCTTCGAACTGGATGCCTTTTTGCTCCCGCCCGAGGGTTTCCCCGAAGCCTTCGCCGAGGACTTCTTCGAGGCGGCCGAGGCCTTCTGGCCGCCCGAGCCCAAGGCGTTGTCCTCGGTGCCGGCGGTGGCGGCCACATCGTCGAGCTGCGTCAGCACCCGGCCCTGCTTGATGCGCAGCAGCGGTTTGTCGAGCGCGCTCAGGTCCTCCAGCGGATTGCCGGCCAGCACCAGGAAGCTCGCTTCGCAACCGGGCTGGAAACAGCCCAGCTTGCGCTGCGGAAACAGCGCGCGGGGCGTGTCCTGCGTGGCGATGCGCAGCAGCGTCGGCTTGTCCAGCACGCCGAGTTGGGCCAGATGGCGGATTTCCTCCAGCGCATTGCCGGTGAACAGGTCCGAGCCCACCAGCAGCCGCGCGCCGGCTTCACGCAGGCGATCCAGATTGCGCTTCTGCACGTCCTCGATGCGGGCCAGCAACTCGGGCGCGGGCTGGAACAGCCGGCTGGCGACGGTGGCGGTGATGATGCCGATCTTCTTGTCCGCAGCCATGACCGCCGCTTCCGGCGAGATCAGGTGGCTTTCCGGCGCTTCGCCGTGTTGCGGGAAATAGCCGGGCAGCTCGGCGATGAAGTCCACGCCGGCGCGCACGGCGGCTTCGAAATCGAGCGCGCTTTCCACATGGGCCACCACCCGCAGGCCGTCTGCATGGGCGCGGCGCACCACTTCGGCGACCACCTCCGGCGTCACGCCGAGCCGGCCGCGCTGGCTGGCCTGGCTGCGCAGCTCGGGACGGTCGTGGTAGCTCATGATCACCTTGACCAGATCGGTCTGCCGCCCCTGGATCAGCGGCCACTTCTGTCCGACCTGTTCCGGCGTGTCCATGATCAGCACCGCCTTGTCGACGATGTCTTCCAGCGCCATCGGCGGCTGGCCGGCCTGCAGCATCGCCAGGGGCTGGCCGTCGGACGAGGTGATGCAGGCGCTGGCGAACAGCACATCCGGGGTTTCCGGCTGCGCGATCCGGCCGCGGATGGGCGCGATGGCGGCCGGGTCGGCACACAGCATCGCGGCATAAAACACGCCGTCGCGGACATAGTCCTGACCGAACTTGTCCAGGCCCCAGGCGCTTTGCAGGTTGTGGTTGTGGGCCTCGGCCAGCGGCGGCACCAGCGTCTGGCCGCGCAATTCCATCAGCCGGTTGATCTTGCGCGGGCGCTGGGCGGTGAAGACGCCGTCATCGATATAGAGCGTGCCGCGCTGCAGCTTGTCGCCGTCCAGCCATTGCGCATGGCGCAGCTCGATGGCCATCTCCGGGCTGGCCTTGAAGGCGTCGGCCTGAGCGGGCCCGCCCAGCAGACCGGCCAGGATCGCCGCGACCGCTGAAGCCAGTGAGGAGGTGGCCGCCAGGCCCCGGGGCATCGAGCGCGCGCGTGGCGCACCGGCGCGGCGCACCGCATTCGCAAGGAAACGTGAGAAGTTCTGCATCAAACCAGATCCAGCGGACAAGCGGCCGATGCTACGACAGGGTCACGCCCGACAAGCGCTCGGGCGGTCACCGGATGTGACCTTCGGCTGCGAGCGTGCGCCCTCCGGACGTTTGGGGGTGGTGTTTTCCCTCGACCCTCCAGCGGCGGCGACCGAAAGATGGACAGGCGGGGTGGAGCGGCCTGCATAGAATCGCGCCCCATGGCAACCAAAGCAGTCACTTCACCCGGCGATTACAGCGAAGGCTCGATCCGTGTCCTCAAGGGACTGGAACCGGTCAAGCAGCGTCCGGGCATGTACACCCGCACCGACAACCCCCTGCATTGCATTCAGGAGGTGATCGACAACGCCGCCGACGAGGCCCTGGCGGGCCACGGCAAGCGCATCGCGCTGATCCAGCACACCGACGGCTCGGTCACCATCGAGGACGATGGCCGCGGCATTCCGTTCGGTCTGCATCCCGAAGAGGGCGTGCCGGTGGTGGAGATCGTCTACACCCGGCTGCATGCGGGCGGCAAGTTCGACAAGGGCGCCGGTGGCGCCTACAGCTTCTCCGGCGGTCTGCACGGTGTGGGCGTGTCGGTGACCAATGCGCTGGCCAAGCGGCTGGAAGTCACCGTCTACCGCGAAGGCCAGGTCGCGACGCTGGCGTTCTCCGGCGGCGATGTGGTGGAGCCGGTCCAGGTGCGCAAGGCCGATCTGAAGGCCGGCGACCGCAAGCAGGGCACCACGGTGCGGGTCTGGCCGGACGCCAAGTATTTCGAGAGCGCCGAGCTGCCCAAGGGCGAGCTGGTCCATCTGCTGCGCTCCAAGGCGGTGCTGATGCCCGGCGTGGTCGTCACCTTGACCCAGGAAAAGAGCGGCGACGTCCAGACCTGGACCTACAAGGGCGGCCTGCGCGATTACCTGATGCAGTCGCTGCCGGCGGATCCGTTGATTCCGCTGTTCGAGGGCGAGCAGTACGCGACCGCTTCGGAGAGCGAGAACTTCGCCGAGGGCGAGGGCGCCGCCTGGTGCGTGGCCTTCACCGAGGAGGGTCAGATCATGCGCGAAAGCTATGTGAACCTGATCCCGACGGTGGCCGGCGGCACCCATGAATCCGGCTTGAAGGACGGCCTGTTCGGCGCGGTCAAGGGCTTCATCGAGATGCATGCGCTCGCGCCCAAGGGCGTGAAGCTGATGGCCGAGGATGTGTTCTCGCGCGCCAGCTTCGTGCTGTCGGCCAAGGTGCTGGATCCGCAGTTTCAGGGCCAGACCAAGGAACGGCTGAATTCGCGCGATGCGCTGCGGCTGGTCTCGGCCTTCGTGAAGCCGGCGCTGGAGCTGTGGCTCAACCAGCATGTGGAGCACGGCAAGAAGCTGGCCGAGCTGGTCATCAAGCAGGCGCAGACCCGTCAGCGCGCCGCGCAGAAGGTGGAAAAGCGCAAGAGCTCCGGCGTGGCCGTGCTGCCCGGCAAGCTGACCGATTGCGAAAGCACCGATCTGCTGCACAACGAGCTGTTCCTGGTGGAGGGCGACTCCGCCGGCGGCTCGGCCAAGCTGGGCCGCGACAAGGAAACCCAGGCCATCCTGCCGTTGCGCGGCAAGGTGCTCAATGCCTGGGAAGTCGAGCGCGACCGGCTGTTCGCCAACAACGAAATCCACGACATCTCGGTGGCCATCGGCGTCGATCCGCACGGCAAGAACGACGATCCGGATCTCTCCGGCCTGCGCTACGGGAAGATCTGCATCCTGTCGGATGCGGACGTCGACGGCGCGCACATCCAGGTGCTGCTGCTGACGCTGTTCTTCCGCCACTTCCCCAAGCTGATCGCGACCGGCCATGTCTATGTGGCCCGTCCGCCGCTGTTCCGGGTGGATGCACCGGCGCGTGGCAAGAAGCCCGCGGCCAAGCTCTATGCGCTGGACGAGGGCGAGCAGATCGCGATCCTGGACAAGCTGCGCAAGGAAGGCGCCCGCGAGGGCAGCTGGAGCATCAGCCGCTTCAAGGGTCTGGGCGAAATGAATGCCGAGCAGCTGTGGGACACCACGCTGAATCCGGAAACCCGCCGCCTGCTGCAAGTGCAGTACGGCGACCTGGACATCACCGACACCGAAGGCGCCATCAACAAGCTGATGGGCAAGGGCGAGGCGGCCGCGCGCCGCGAGCTCATGGAGTTGCACGGTGATGCCATCGAAGTGGATGTCTGAGGCCGAGGGCGGTTGATGACCAGCCTGCCCCGCGTCACGCTGCGCCCGACCATGCTGTCCGATCTGGACTTCGTGGTCGGCGTGGAGCAGGACGCGGCCAATCGGCCGTTCATCACGCCCTGGGAGCGCATGCAGCACGAGGGCGCGATCCGGTTTCCGGATGCGCGCCATTTCATCGTCGACCTGGCCGATGAGCGCGCCGGCTTCGTGATCCTGCAGGGATGCCGCAGCCCCCACCGATCGCTGGAACTCAAGCGCATCGTGCTGGGCCCGAAGGGGCTCGGCGTCGGTCGGGCCTGTGTGCGGCAGCTCAAGAAGATGGCCTTCGTGCAGTTCGGCGCCCATCGCTTCTGGCTGGAGGTCAAGGGCCGCAACAGCCGGGCGCAGGCGCTCTATCGCAGCGAAGGCTATGTCGAGGAAGGCCGTCTGCGCGAATGCGTGCGGATCGACGACGAGCCGGGCCAGTCCGGGCAACCGGTCGAAGCCTATGACGACCTGATCGTGATGTCCCTGCTGCGCGCCGAGTACGACGCGCGCGTCGCGCAAGGTGTGGAGGCCGCATGACCCGTCGACATCTCAAACGCCTGCTGGCCCATCGCATGACGCAGCGCCTGACGCGCTCGCTGATGCTGGGGCTGCGTCGTCATCTGCTGCGCACCGGCGTGATGGGCCTGCTGGTCTCGGGCGGCGCGGCGCATGCGGAGCTGTGGGGCTATGTGGATGCCTCCGGCGTGGCGCATTTCGCCAGCGCACCGCTGGATACCCGCTATCAGCCGGTCCTCGCGGCCAGCACCGGCATCCATCGGGTGCCCGGCAAGATCGACCACGGCCAGCGGCTGTTGACCTGGCTGGACATCGCGCCCGAGGTCAAGGCGGTGCAGCCCTACCTGCGCGAGGCCTCGGTGCAGACCGGCGTGGACATCGAGCTGCTGAAGGCGGTCATCGCGGTGGAATCGGCCTTTCGGGCCGATGCGGTGTCGCCGCGCGGCGCGATGGGGCTGATGCAGATCACCGGCGTGACCGCCCAGCGCTACGGCACCGCCGATGAACTGCGCCGGCCCACCGCGCTGCTGGAGGCCCGCACCAACATCCTGATCGGCGCCCGCATGCTGGCCGATCTGACCCGCCGCTTCGGCCGCATCGATGCCGCGCTGGCCGCCTGGAATGCGGGCGAGGGCGCGGTGCGGCGAGCGGGCGGCGTGGTGCCCGACATCGACGAAACCCAGGCCCATGTGCACCTCGTGCTCGAGCTGTACTGGGCCTTGCTGCAGCGCAGCCTGGGCAGCCAGGCGCGTCAACTGACCATGCATCGACCTGAACAACCTTGATCGGTGCGGGCCCGCCCGAGACCCGATGTCCACCGATTGATCGAATTGACCTGACCGGCCTGGCCGGTGCCCCGAGATGAACCAAGAGCAAGAGACCTTCGATTTCGAGAATTCCCCTGGCGGTCCCGCCGGTCCGAGCCATCCGTCGGGCGATGCGCTGACGCTGGCCCAGTATGCGCAGCAGGCCTATCTGGAATATGCGCTGTCGGTGGTGAAGGGCCGGGCCTTGCCGGCCTACTGCGACGGCCAGAAGCCGGTGCAGCGCCGCATCCTGTTCACCATGGAGCGGCTCGGCCTGGGCTTCACCGGTGCCAACGGCGCCAAGGCCGTCAAGAGCGCGCGGGTGGTCGGTGAGGTGCTGGGTAAATATCACCCGCACGGCGACCAGGCGGCCTATGACGCGCTGGTGCGCATGGCCCAGGATTTCAGCCAGCGCTATCCGCTGGTCGATGGCCAGGGCAACTTCGGCAGCCGCGACGGCGATGGCGCTGCGGCGATGCGCTACACGGAAGCGCGGCTGTCGATCTACTCGCGGCTGCTGCTGGATGAGCTGGACCAGGGCACGGTGGACTTCCAGCCCAACTACGACGGCTCCTATGACGAGCCGCGCGAGCTGCCGGCGCGGCTGCCGTTCGTGCTGCTGAATGGCGCGTCCGGCATCGCGGTCGGCATGGCCACCGAAGTGCCGAGCCACAACCTGCGCGAAGTGGCGGCGGCCGCGATCCTGCTGCTCAAGAACGACAAGGCCACCGACGACGAGCTCTATGCGCAATTGCCGGGTCCGGACTATCCCGGCGGCGGCCAACTGATCAGCTCGGCCGAGGACATCCGCGCGGCCTACAGCAGCGGTCGCGGCAGCCTGAAGCTGCGTGCCCGCTGGAAGATCGAAGACCTGGCCCGTGGCCAGTGGCAGTTGGTCGTGACCGAACTGCCGCAAGGCGTCAGCACCCAGAAGGTGCTGGAAGAGATCGAAGAACTGACCAACCCCAAGGTCAAGACCGGCAAGAAAACGCTCACGCCCGAGCAGTTGCAACTGAAGGCGACGCTGCTGGCCGTGCTTGACAAGGCCCGCGATGAATCCAACAAGGATGCGCCGGTGCGTCTGGTCTTCGAGCCGAAGAGCCGCACCGTCGGTCAGCAGGAGCTGATCAACACCTTGCTGGCCCAGACCAGCCTGGAGACCTCGGCCTCGATCAACATGACCATGGTCGGCGCCGACGGCCGGCCGGTGCAGAAGAACCTGCGCACCATCCTGAACGAGTGGAACGGCTTCCGCCTGAACACGGTCACGCGACGCACCCAGTTCAAGCTGGACAAGGTTCGCGACCGCATCCACATCCTGGAAGGTCGTCATCAGGTGCTGCTGCACATTGATGAGGTCATTGCCATCATCCGCAACTCGGATGAGCCGAAGCCGGCGCTGATCGAGCGATTCAGCCTCAGCGATCGGCAGGCGGAAGACATCCTGGAACTCCGGCTGCGCCAGTTGGCGCGCATGGAATTCATCAAGATCGAGCAGGATTTGAAGGGCCTGCGCGAAGAGGCCAGCAAGCTGGAAGAGATCCTCTCCAACCCCAGCGCGCTGCGCCGCACGGTGATCAAGGAAATCGAGGCCGATGCCAAGCAGTATGGCGACGACCGTCGCACCCTGATCCAGGAAGACAAACGCGCGGTGGCCGAGGTGCGCATCGTCGATGAGCCGGTGACCGTGGTGGTCAGCCTCAAGGGCTGGGTGCGCGCGCTCAAGGGCCATGAGGTGGACCCGGCGGCGCTGGCCTTCAAGTCCGGCGATTCGCTGTATGGCGTCTTCCCCTGCCGCAGCGTGGATCCGCTGATCGTGGTGGGCAGCAACGGCCGGGTGTACTCGGTGCCGGTGTCGGCGCTGCCCGGCGGACGGGGCGATGGTCAGCCCATCACCACGCTGATCGAGCTGGAGTCCGGCACTCAGATCGCTCATTACTATGCGGCGGCGACGACGCAGCGGCTGGTGTTCGCCGGCACGGGCGGCTTCGGCCTGGTCGCGGAAGTGGGCGACCTGGTCGGCCGGCAGAAGGCGGGCAAGAGCTTCCTCAGCCTGGAAGGCCCGGAACTGCCGCTGCCGCCGACGGTGGTCCCACCCGGCACCGCGGTGCAGATCGCCTGCCTGACCTTGAATGGCCGCTTGCTGACCTTCTCCATCGATGAGCTGAAGCATCAGCCCAAGGGCGGCCGGGGTCTGACGCTGATCGATCTCGAGGCCAAGGATGCGCTGGTCAGCGTGGCCGCGTTCTCCCAGCAACTGCTGGTCATGGGCGTGGGCTTGCGCGGCGGCAAGGCCAAGGAAGACATCCTGAAGGGCGCCGCCTTGGCCGCCCATGCAGGCAAGCGCGCCAAGAAGGGCAAGCCGGTCGAAGGACTGAAGCCGCAGCGCGTCGTGGCTGGCTGAATCGATGCATCGGGGAGGGCGCGGATCCGACCGTGACGCTCCCCAACTTCACGAGCAAGGGCCGGGCGGCGACGCGCCGGCCCTTTTTCTTGGCGGCGGGTGGGGCGCGGGCGCGCCAATTGGTATTCCCGCCACAGTGGCCGGGAGAGAGCGCGTTACAGGTCTTTGCCCGCCGAAACGCAGCCTCTCGCGATGGGCTCAGAGGGGAGCGTGCGAGGCGTGGGCGGGCGTGTGGCGTGAGGCATTACGGTTGTGACGCACCGCAACATATTCCCCCGGTTTGGGGGATCGGGGCGGTTCTATGCTGCGATGCACACTCGCCTCCGACATCAACCACACAGCTCGGGATAGCTCATGAAATTCAAACCTGCCGTCTTGGCGCTGGCCGCCACGCTGCTGAGCGGCGCCGCCATGGCGACCACGGTCGAGCCGACCTTTGTTTCCGCCACGGGTGGCTCTTTCACCGATGCGGTGATCGGCACCTTCACGCTGGACCAGACCTCCAATGTGACGGGTTCGGTGATCGCGGCGACCTCGGTCTCCTGGAACGGCCTGACCCTGCCGCTGCAGTCGGTCAGCTTCAGCTTCGCCGGCATCAGCGGCAAGACCGACCTGGACACCAGCGCCAACGGCTTCAGCTACGCCAATCTGGCGGCGGGCACCTACCAGCTGCTGGCCAGCGGCACGCTGAGCGGCGTCGGCGCGCTCAACGGCGCGGCCATCGTCGGCGCGCAGTTCTCGACCACCCTGGTGGCCACGCCCGCCCCGGAACCCGCGACCTACGCCCTGATGCTGGCCGGCATCGGCGCGCTGGGCTTCCTGGCACGTCGTCGCAACGGCGCCGGCAACCAGTGATCATGGCGCTCTGACTCGCCGCCTCGGTGGGTCGGCGCATCGGTCGGCGGGATTCGGCATCGCCTGAATCCACGGCCGGTGTGAGCCGTCGGCGGGCAGGACCCGCCAGAGAAACAGCCTCGGTGAAGACCGGGGCTGTTGTCGTTTGGACAGCGGCGAAAGCGTCCTCTTTGGCGGGGCAACGGCTGTTATTTACCCTGACCGAACGCATTCAAGATCGAGGCCGTCAAGCAAACCGCCGAATGCATCCGGAAGGTCGCCGAGGCCTCGGCGCCGGTCAGAGACAAAGCAGGGGTCGAAGCCCCACAAGCCTGCGCTTCGCCCTTTGAGTTCGGGGCGCAAAATAGAGGGATGCGCCATGGCGTCGGCACGTCGCGGATGGGATGCCACCGCCATTCCGTTCCCTTCAGGCTTCGATGGAAATTCGGCAATGACAAGCTGCTTGCTGGTGATAGACGTGCAGTGGGGGATGTTCCAAGCGCTGAAAGTGCCCAAGGTCTGGAACGATGGGCCACTGCTCGCTCGCATTCTGACCCTGATCCAGAAGGCCAGGGCGGCGGGTACGCGCGTGGTCTATGTTCAGCATGCTGGCGAGCCACACGAATCGCTGGCGGCTGGCAGCCCGGCGTTCGCCCTGCATCCCGCTTTTGCCCCTCAACCCGACGAGCCGGTGGTGGTGAAGCGCCGTCCGAATGCCTTCCTGGACACCCCTCTTCACGGGTTGCTGCGTGGCTGGGGCATCAAGGAAATTGTGGCCTGCGGCATCCAGACGGAGGTCTGCGTGGATTCCACCTGTCGGGCCGCCGCCGACCTCGGCTACGAGGTGACGCTGGTGTCGGACGCCCACAGTACCTGGGACAACCAGATCTTGAAGGCGGAACAGGTGATTGCTCACCATAACGTCACGCTGAAGGACTACGACTTCGTTCGGTTGCTGAAGACGGACGAGTTGAAACTCGGCGAAGTCCCCGACGGCGGGTGTCGGAACACCTCAACCAAAGTCAACGGCTGATGCTCAACATGCATTGAGGCGTTGCACCGCCACTCGATCGCCATCCGTCCGATCGCCACATCGTCAACGCGCGGCGCCTTCCGCCGTCACCGGCTCGGCCACATGCGCCGATCCACTGCGTGGCGCGCCCCGATCGCAATCCCGAATCACCAACTGCACCAGCAAATCAGCCTGCCGCGCATGGGTCCAGGACGCGCTCTTCATCAGCACCCCCAGTCGCGCCGCGCCGGGATCGGCGCTCGCGAGCAGGTGGACTTCGAAAGTCCGGTCGTCCTCGTTGAAGACCACGCCCGCATCCATCGCCCGGCGCAGCAGATAAGCGCGGGATGGGCGGTCACGGCGCTCGCCGCGGAGGTGGGCTTTGGACGGATGGACCACCGTCAACTGGCAGCCCGGCCCCAGCTCGAACTGTGAGCGCTCGGACCGATGCGCCTGTCGGCTGATCTCGTTGAGCGCGCGCAGGCGCTGGGCATTGCTCATGTCGAAGGGACTGAGCTGCGCCAGATCCTCGGATGGATAACCGTCCGAACATCCCGCGCACGCCAAGGTCAACGCCGCCCCCACCATCAGCGCACCGAGCCCCCCCCAGCGCGACGCCCCTCGGCGCCGCGAGGAGGGCCCGGTCACGCCGACCGCATCGACGGCCGCGCCCGATTCGGACGCGTCGATCGTGGCCCTCGCGCTCATGCCACCGTCGCCTCCATCGACTCGGGCAACTGGGTGGCCAGCACCTTGTCGATGGTCCGGCCATCCATGTCGACGATCTCGAAGCGCCAGCGGTCCCAGATCACCGTGTCGGCCACGCGGGGCAGCTTGCCGGTGAGCAGCATCATCATCCCGCTGAGCGTGTGATAGCGACCGCGGTGCTCTTCCGGCACGGTCTCCAGCGCGAGTCGGTCCTTCAGCTCCGGAACCGGGATGTGGCCATCCAGCAGCCAGGAGCCGTCTTCGCGTTGCACCGCCCAGGCCTGGGCCGGATCGCGCGGCTGGAACTCGCCGGTGATGGCCTCGATCAGGTCATGCAAGGTGACCAGGCCCTGCACCTCACCGTACTCGTCGATCACGAACGCCATGTGCACGTTGCTGCGGCGGAAGTTCTCCAGCAGCTCCATGCCCGTCAGGGTTTCAGGGATGTAGAGCGGCGCTTCGAAACCGGTGCCCCGGCTCGACGCATGCGCGCCGCCCGGATGGCGGCCCGGATCGACATCCGGCAGGAAGGATTCATCGCGTAATTGCCGGGTCAGCACCTGGCGCGCACTGATCACGCCGACGATCTGATCCAGACCGCCGCGCACGACCGGGAAGCGCTCATGGTCGCAGTCATGCAGGATGGCGAGGTTCTCCTCGATCGTCTTGTCGACGTCCAGGAAGACGATGTCACCGCGCGGCACCATCAGCGAGCCGATCTGACGATCGTCCAGCCGGAACACATTGCGCACCATGGTGTGCTCGTGCGATTCGATGACGCCGGCGCTCGTGCCTTCGGCCAGCAGCGCATGGATCTCTTCTTCCGTCACCGCCGCCGCGCCCTGGGTGCTGACGCCCAGCAGGCGCAGCAGCCCATTGGTGGAGCCGGCCAGCAAGGCCACGAACGGCTTGGTGGCGATCGCCAGCGCGCCAATCGGCTTGGCGACCAGACGCGCCACCACTTCCGGATTCGACTGACCCACGCGCTTGGGCACCAACTCGCCCAGCACGATGGAGAAGTAGGTGATCAGCACCACCACCAGGCCAGTGGCGGCCACGCTGGCGTACTGCGCCGGCATGCCGACGCTGACCAGCCAGGTGGCGAGCGGCCCCGCCAGCGCCGCCTCACCGACGATGCCGTTCAGCACGCCGATCGAGGTGATGCCGATCTGGATGGTGGACAGGAAGCGCGTCGGATCCTCGCCCAGCTTCACCGCCGCGGCTGCGGCGGAATCGCCCTCATCGATGTAGCGCTGCAGCCGCGCCTTGCGGGCGGTGACCAGCCCGATCTCCGACATCGCGAAGAGGCCGTTGAGCAGGATGAGGGCGAACAATATGGCAATTTCCATGGAACTCTCGTGAACAAACTGGCCGTCCAGCCCGAGGCAGGATCGGCACGACGGCAGAGGCCATCAACAGGCCTCGCCAGGAATCGGCAACCGTCGCTGAAGTCAGCGGTCCGGCGCCGGAATGGGGGAAATGCAGGGGTAGGGCGGTGACGCCGATCGCTGGCGCGAAGGTGATCGCGCGAGGAGCCGCGGGTCGGCGTAAATTGCCGTCGCGCTTGGGCGATCCGTGTGAACGGACCGCTGCGCGACGAGCACCGACCGGGTGAAGGCGATCGCCGCTAGCGGCCGTCGCGCGGCGGGCGCAGCAGGCGACCCGGCGGCGCGTCGACGGAGCGCGGCAGCGCCAGGTCCGCCGGTGCCGCCTGGCAGTGCGCCAGCGGCAGCAGCGGCGGCGTGGCGGGGCAGTGATCGGACATGTCGTCCGAGGTGTCCCCCAGCTCATGGAGCAGCAGGGAGATGTCGTCGATGACCGCGCCGGCGCGCTCGTCGGCAGAGGCGGGCGCCTCGTGCGGATCGAACGCCAGCGACGCGAACGAATCGACCGACGGGCTCGCGATCTGAACCGCCGAGCGGGGGGCGTGCGCATGGCCGTCGACCCGGAAGCCGGCGGGCGCCGGCTCGGTGCCGTCATACGTCGACACGCCGACGGCCGCCAGCCAGTAAGCGGGCAGCAAGCAGGCGATGACGAAGAGGCGGAACCAGCGGATCACGGGCGGGATTCTATCGACGGCGACAAGACGAGCTCGGCGGGACGCAGCGTGGCCCGACGGGCGGCAGGGGTGATTCAGCGCACCGCTTCAGCCGTCGAGCCCCAGGCGCGGCTCAGAGACGCGCCATCGCGCGGGCGCATTCGGGCACCAGCGCCGGGCCCTTGTAGATCAGGCCGGTGTAGATCTGCACCAGGTCCGCGCCGGCTTGCAGCTTGGCGCGGGCATCCTCGCCCGACATCACGCCGCCCACGCCGATGATCGGATAACCGCTGCCCAGCGCCGAGCGCAGCAGACGGATCACCCGGTTGCTGGCCTCGAAGACCGGCGCGCCGGACAGCCCGCCGGTTTCGTTCGCATGCGGCAGGCCTTGCACGGCGTCGCGGGCGATCGTCGTGTTGGTGGCGATCACGCCATCGATGCCATGACGACGCAGGCTGGCGGCGATGACCGCCACCTGGTCTTCGTCCAGATCTGGGGCGATCTTGACGAACAGCGGCACCTGACGGCCGCTGCTGTCCTGCAGCGCCAGTCGGCGCGCCTGCAAGGGGCCGAGCAGCGCATCCAGCGCTTCATCGCTTTGCAGCTGGCGCAGATTCTTGGTGTTGGGGCTGGAGATGTTGACCGTGATGTAGTCGGCATGCGGGAACACGCCGTCCAGACCGATCAGATAGTCGTCGACGGCGCGCTCGATCGGCGTGGCCGCGTTCTTGCCGATGTTCAGGCCCAGCAGGCCGCCATGGTGGCGGAAGCTGTGGGAGCGCTTCACATTGGCGATGAAGCTGTCCAGGCCCTCATTGTTGAAGCCCAGCCGGTTGATCAGCGCCTGCTTCTGCGGCAGACGGAACATGCGCGGCTTGTCGTTGCCTGGCTGACCCTTGGGCGTGACCGTGCCGACCTCGATGAAACCGAAGCCCATCGCGCCCAGCCCGTCGACGCAGCGACCGTTCTTGTCCAGGCCGGCGGCCAGGCCGATGCGATTGGGAAAGCGCAGGCCGGCGATCGTCACGGGATCCTGGATCCGGGTCTGCGCCCAGGCGCATTGCGCGGGGGTGTTCTGCAGACGGGCGATGGTGCCCAGGGTCAGTTCGTGCGCCTGTTCAGGATCCATGCCGAACAGGAAGGGGCGGGCGAAGGCGTAGGGAATCAAAGACATGATGGGGCGCGATTGTCGCATCGCGCCTGACGAGCGCCCTGGGCGTCTGCCGCCCGCGTGCGAAGGGTGGTGGAGGCGCGCCTGCCGCAACGCCTCCAGCGGCGCTTCCCTAGTCCGTTCGGCTCATGGGGAGGTCCAGGTTGCGGTCCCAAGGCGGCACCTCACCCAGGCGCTCGACCAGAAAATCGATCAGCGCCCGCACCTTGGGACTGGGAAGTCGGCTCGGCAGATAGACCGCATACAGCGTGTTCGCCTCGGCCGGACCGCCGCGCGGCGTCCAGTCCGGCAGCACGGCTTGAAGGCGACCCGCACGCAAATCCGGACCGATCGCATAGGTCGGCAGGATGGCCAGCCCCATGCCCGCCAGCGCCGCCACCCGCAGCGACTCGCTGCTGTTGGCGGTCAGACCGCTTTCGAAGCGCAAGGCGCCGCGGGTTTCGACCTCGACCTCGCCGTCCACCGGATGCGCGAATCGCCACCGATCAGGCGCCTGCACATAGCCGAAGCGCAGGCAGCGGTGGTCGGTGATGTCCTGGATCGTGGCCGGCGCGCCGTTCGCGGCGAGGTAGCCTGGCGAGGCGCACAGCACGAAGCGGATGTCCGCCAGCCGCCGTGCGACCAGCCCCGGGCTGGGGCGGCCGGTCAGCCGCAGCACCACATCGAAGCCTTCCTCCGCCAGATCCACATACCGGTCATTGAGACCCAGCACCACCTGCAGCTCGGGATGCTGCGCGCAGAAGTCCACCATCAGCGCCGTGAACTGCAGGTTGCCGAACGCGGTGGAGGTGCTCAGCCGCAGCAGGCCGCGCGGCGCTTCGCGTCGTCCTGCCAGTTCCGCATCCAGCGCTTGCGCATCCTCGAGCAGCCGCAGCGCGCGTTCATACACGCTCAGCCCCTCGGCGGTGGGGCTCACGCTGCGGGTGGTCCGATGCAGCAGTCGCGTGCCGAGTTGCTGCTCCAGCCGCGCCACCTGCTTGCTGACGGCGGACTTCGTCGCGCCCAACAGCTTGGCGGCGCCGGAGAAGCCTCGCGCATCCACCACCCGGGCGAAGGCCTGGAGATCTTCGAGTCGTCCCATCTGGATTGTTCTCTTTCTGGAAACTCTCAAACGAATGAACGGTGGATTGTGTCCCCGTTCGTGACTTCCTAGAGTTCAGCCCATCGGTCCTCGACTGTGCGCGCCCATCCCGGGCGGTCGCCTGAGCCGATCGTCGTCCCGGAGCCTCTGATGAACTCGACCACGCTGCCCGTTTCCGATCCCCCTTGCCTGGCCGGCTTGAAGGAGCCACGCCAGGACGCGCCCGGATCCAGCCGGCAGCGCGACGCGGCCCGCACCCCGATGGCCTCAGAGGCCTCCAGCGCCTGCCACGCTTCAGCGGCGCCAGTCTGGCTCTCCCGCTGGGTCGCCCTGAGCCTGCCGCTGCTGTTCATCGTGCTGTGGAGCAGCGGCTATGTGGCCGGCAAGCTGGCCTTGCCGCATGCGGGTCCCTTCAGTTTGTTGACGCTGCGCTTCGGCGTGGCCGCGCTGGTGCTGCTGGCGGTGGCGCTGATCACCCGGGCGCCGTGGCCCCGCACGGCGCAGGCGTGGGGCCATCTGGCGGTGGTCGGCCTGCTGATGCAGGTGCTGCATTTCAGCGGCGTCTACTGCGCCATCCAATGGGGCTTGCCGACCGGGCTCGCCGCCTTGCTGATCGGCATGATGGCGCTGGCCACCGCGATGGGTGCGCATCTGTGGCTGGCGGAGCGGCTGTCGACGCGCCAGTGGTGGGGCTTGTTGGGCGGCGCTGCCGGCGTGGCGATCGTGGTGGCCGAGCGCCCCATCGGTGGCGGGGCCTGGCAGGCCTATGGCGCGGGCCTGCTGGGACTCACCGGTTTGGTGACGGGCACGCTCTATCAAAAGCGGTTCTGCGCCGGCATGGACCTGCGCAGCGGCAGCGGCATCCAGATGGGCGTGTCGACGCTGGCGGTGCTGGGCCTGGCGCTGTGGCGCGAGCCGTCGCTGCCCGACTGGAGCCCGGAACTGATCGGGGCCGTGCTGTGGCTGGCGCTGGTCAATTCGATCGGCGCCTTCAGCCTGATGTTCGTGATGATCCGACGCGGTCAGGCGGGCGCGGTGGCGCGCCTGTTCTATCTGATTCCGGGCGTGTCGGCGGCGATGGGCTACCTGCTCTTGGGGGAGCGGCTGTCCGGTCCGGCGGTGCTGGGCTTCGCGGTCTCCGCCGGCGCCGTCGCTCTGGCGGCGATGGCGGGCCCTGCCAAGCCCGCGCAAAACGCGCAGAACGCGCAGGTCCCTCGAAGTGGGTGATCGACGGGGGAGAACGCGGACGGCGCGTGTCAACGACGAACCTCGGGTCGATAATGATTCGCTCATTTCCGGCTCCCGCAAGAGCCCGCCGCCGCCATGAAGACCCTCGACCATCCGCAGCATGACCGCGAAGTCGGCACCGCCGACAGCACCCGCGACGACACCCGCACCGACGACACCCGCATCGATGCCGTCCGTCCTCTGATTTCGCCGGCGCTGCTGCTGGATCAACTGCCGCTGCCCGAGGCCTCGCTGCGCGTGGTGGAAGGCGCCCGCCAGCAGATCAGCGCCGTGCTGCACGGCCAGGACGACCGACTGCTGTGCGTGGTCGGCCCTTGCTCCATCCATGACCATGGTCAGGCGATGGACTATGCGCGGCTGCTGAAAGACCTGCGCGACGAACTCCAGCAGGACCTGCTGATCGTGATGCGGGTCTATTTCGAGAAGCCGCGCACCACGGTCGGCTGGAAGGGCTACATCAACGATCCGCATCTGGACGGCAGCTTCCACATGAACGAGGGTCTGCGCCTGGCGCGCCAGCTGCTGCTGGACGTCACCGCGCTGGGCCTGCCGGCCGGCACCGAATTCCTGGATCTGCTGTCGCCGCAATACATCTCCGACCTGATCGCCTGGGGCGCCATCGGCGCCCGCACCACCGAGAGCCAGAGCCACCGTCAGCTGGCCTCCGGCCTGTCCTGCCCGGTCGGCTTCAAGAACGGCACCGATGGCTCGGTCAAGATCGCGGCGGATGCGGTGCTCGCGGCTCGCGCCAGCCACGCGTTCATGGGCATGACCAAGATGGGCATGGCGGCCATCTTCGAAACCCGCGGCAATGACGACTGCCACCTGATCCTGCGCGGCGGCAAGGCACCGAACTATGACGCCGCGTCGGTGGAAGCGGCGGCGCAGGCGCTGCAGGCTGCGGGTCTGCGCCAGCAGCTGATGATCGACTTCTCGCACGCCAACTCGTCCAAGAAGTTTGAGCGCCAGATCGATGTCGGCCATGACGTCGGCGCGCAGATCGCTGGCGGCGACACCCGTATCACCGGCGTGATGATCGAGTCCCACCTGCAACCCGGTCGCCAGGATCTGCTGGCCGGCCAGACCAAGGCCGATCTGCTGCCGGGCGTGTCGATCACCGATGCCTGCCTGGGCTGGAGCCAGACCGAGCCGCTGCTGCGCCACCTGGCCGCGGCAGTGCGTCAGCGCCGCGAGCGCGCGGCCGGCTGATCCATTCGGCCGCCGGCAGAGCCGGGGCGGGCGGTCTTGCAGGCGGACCGCCTGTTCCTCGATCAATCGGCTCACGGGCGGCGAGCAGCGCCCGCCTGAGCGGGACGGGCTCCGCGCCATCGGCAGTCGGCACACCGCTCAGCCATCGGCACACCGATCAGCTGTCGGCACACCGATCAGCCGTCGACGCCGCGCTTGGCCGCCCGGCGCCGATGCATTTCGCGCCGCGCGCAGAACCATTCGCGCCGTTGGCGTCCGGTTCGTCTCAGCGCGCTCGTCGCCCCCCGGCGGGATTTCTACATTGGCTCCATCGACCACCCCTTGGAGCCCGCGATGTCCCCCCTGCCCACCGTCTCGACCCCTGGCGCCATGGCGCACGATCGCTCTCGCGCCTCCGCCACGGGCGTTTCACCGATCGGAACGTCCTCGATCCGCCCGGCATCGCTGAGCGCTGCAGCCGGCCTGGCGTCTGAGAGCTCTGCGCCGCGGGCGCGCCTGGCGATGGCCGCCACCAATCGGATCCGCCGGCTCGCGGGGCCCGCGCTCATGGCGCTGGCGCTGATCGGCGGCATGACCGCGGGCGGCGTGCAGGCGGCCGAACTGTCGCTGGAGATCAGCGGGCTGGCCACCGATGGCGGACCACAGGCCCAGGTGATGGTGGCAGTCTTCGCCGACGCTCAGGACTGGCTGAAGAAGCCGGTGGCGGTGCGGCGCGTCGCCGCCCAGGACGCGGTGGACGGACGGCTGACGCTGCGCTTGAGCGATCTTCCCGAGGGCCCGGTCGCGATCAGCGTGTTCCAGGACCTCAATGGCAACGGTCGGCTCGACACCAATCCGGTCGGCATGCCGCTCGAGCCGTTCGCGTTTTCGCGTCAGGCCCAGGGCAACTTCGGGCCGCCGCGCTTCGAGCAGGCCGTGCTGGACGCCGGCACGACGCGCCACGCGATCCAGTTGCCGGCGATGCCTTGAGCGCGAGCTCGGTTCGACGCCCGCGCCTCGCTGTCTCGCGACCTCTCGATCGATACCGGCACGGCGGAGGGCGCCTCAGGCTCTAGTCGCCGATCGGCTCCTCGATCCCGCCGCCCCATAGGAAAGCCATCATGAACGCCAACGCCAACGCCAACGCCAACGCCAACGCCAACGCCAACGCCAACGCCAACGCCAACGCCAACGCCAACCCCAACCCCAACCCCAACCCCCACCCCAACGCCGCCTCGGCCGACCCGGTCCGCGCCGTCCCGTACCTCCTTCCTCCCTCGTCCATCGGGGCCCGGCGCACGGAATCCCCCGCGCATCCGCAGCGCCGCGCCTGGCTGCATCGCGCGACGCAATCCGCGCTGGCGCTCAGCAGTTGGTCGCTGGCGCAGCAGGCCCTGGCGGAGAGCGCCCATCAGGCCCACAGCGCGGCGGCGCTGTCGACGGCGGACTTTGAGCGCGCCTTGGCCAGCGCGCCGGAGCTGCTGCCGCTGCGCGGCTGGGACGGCCAGGACCGCGCCAGCACCGAATTGCGCATCGAGGGCCGCTGGCCGCGTGAGCTGCAAGGCACGCTTTATCGCAACGGTCCCGGACTGATGAGCCGTGGCGCCGAGCGCTATCGCCATTGGTTCGACGGCGACGGTCTGGTGCAGGCCTGGCGATTCGACGGCGGTCGCGCCCGGCATCAGGCGCGCTTCGTGCAGACCACCAAGTTCAAGGCCGAGCAGGCGGAAGGCCGCTTCCTGCTGCCGACGCTGGGCACGGCGATCCCGCCGCAGCGCCCGCTGACCGGCGCGGACAGCGTCAATGTCGCCAACACCAGCGTGTTGCGGCTGGCTGGCCGGCTGCATGCGTTGTGGGAAGGCGGCAGCGCCTATGAGCTGGACCCGGACTCGCTCGCCACCCTCGGCCCGCGCGCCTGGGACGCGAGCCTGCGCGGCATGCCGTTCTCGGCCCATCCCAAGGTGGAGCCGGATGGCACGGTCTGGAACTTCGGCTCGACACCGCGTCATCTCACGCTGTATCGCCTGGATCGCGAAGGACGCCTGGCGGCGCATCAGACGCTCGCCTTGCCCATGCCGGCGATGGTGCATGACTTCGCGGTCTCTCAGCGCTACCTGGTGTTCCTGCTGGCGCCTTTGTCGATGGACATGGCGCAGGTCCGTGCCGGTGCCAGCATGGCCGCGGCCATGCGCTGGCAACCGGAGCAGGGCACGCGCGTGCTGATCCTGGACAAGGCCACGCTGACGCCGCGCTGGGCCGAATTGCCGGCCAGCCTGGTGTTCCATTTCGGCAATGCCTGGGATGAGGGCGACGATCTGGTGCTGGACTATGTCGAAGCGCCGCCGCTGCCGGATTTCCATCAGCGCATCGAAGCCTTGATGTCAGGCCGTCAGGTGGACGCCGCCCCGTCGCAGCCGCGGGTGCTGCGCCTGTCGCTCAGCGGCGGCGCGCCGCGGTTGGAGCGGCGAGATGAGGCGGTCGAATTTCCGGTCGTGGATCCGCGGGTGGTGGGGCAGCGGCATCGCTTCGTCTACTACCCGACGCGCGTCGCCCAGCCGCGTCGCTGGGGCTTCGATGGCGTGATGCGCCTCGACCTGGAGAGCGGCGCCCGCCAGCGCTTCCAGTTCGACGATGAGGTGCTGCTGGAAGAGCAACTGCTGGTGCCGCGCCCCGGCAGTTCGCGGGAAGGGCAGGGCTGGTTGCTGGGACTCGGCTACGACGTGCGGCGCCAGCGCAGCTTCGCCAGCGTGTTCGATGCCGAGCGGCTGGGCGATGGCCCGGTGGCCCGGGCGTGGCTGCCGTACTGGGTGCCGTTGGGCTTCCATGGGCGCTTCTACGCGGCCTGAGGCATCAGCGCGACAACGCCCGCAGGGGCGTCGCGGCGGCTGGCGCGGCCATGGCCGCTGCCACACCGCACAGTCCCGGCGGCAGCGATCTGAACCGCGAGACTGAGGCAGAGCGGGCGGCGATAATCCGGCCTCCCGTTTTGCAGCCCATTCCGGCGCTGCATCTCCCTCCTGCAGGCTTGCGCTCCGAGTTGCCATCCATGACCGCCACACCCTCCGCCCCGATGACCCAAGATCAACTGAAGACCCTGGTCGGCCAAGCCGCCCTGGCCTATGTGACGCCGGACACGGTGGTCGGCGTGGGCACCGGCTCCACCGTCGACAAATTCATCGATGCGCTGGCCGCCAGCGGCATCCGCATCGCCGGCGCGGTGTCCAGCTCGGTGCGCAGCACCGAACGGATGAAGGCGCTGGGCATTGCGGTGCTGGAGGCGTCGGAAGTGTCGTCGCTGGACGTCTACATCGACGGCGCCGATGAGATCGATCATCAGGGCCACATGGTCAAGGGCGGCGGTGCGGCGCTGACCCGCGAGAAGATCGTGGCCGACCTGGCCAAGACCTTTGTCTGCATCGCCGACGAGAGCAAGCAGGTCGAGGCCCTCGGCCGCTTCCCGCTGCCGGTGGAAGTCATCCCGATGGCCGCCGCCCAGATCACTCGCCGCTTCGCCGCCATGGGCGCGACCGCCCGTCTGCGCGAGGGCTGCGTGACCGACAACAGCTGCCACATCCTGGATGTGACCGGCCTGCGCATCACCGATCCGGCCGCGTTCGAGGCGGACGTGAATCAATGGCCCGGCGTGGTCACCGTCGGCGTGTTCGCCCGCAACAAGGCATCGGTCTGCCTGCTCGGCACGGCCGAGGGTGTGAAGACGCTGACCTTCTGAGGGGCTGAGCGGCTGACCGCCCGGCTTCGGCGGCGCCAGGAAGCCGCGTCGCCGGCTGAACGGCGGCGCGGGCGAAGGCCGTTTCAGGCGACCGATTCAGGCGGCCGCCTCAGCTGATCGTTTCAGGCGATCGCTTCAGCCGATCGCTTCAGCCAATCGATTCGGCCGACCGGCTGAGGCAACGGCTTCAACCACCTTTTTCGCCGGCGAACCACGACTGGTGCGCGCCGGAGTTCGTCGCCGGCACCGCCGTCGGCGCTGCGCCAGGCGCGGTCGTCTGACCTTGCGGCAGCGTGGGCACGATGCCCGGCACCACCGCGGACGCTGGCTCCGAAGCCGCCCCGGGCGGCGGCACCGGCCCGATCGTCTTCAGGCCTGCATCGCCGGCGAATTCGGTGAACACCCAATCCGGCCCGTTCGGGCCTTCGGCCTGGGTCACGCCTTCGGACGGCGGACCGATCTCGGACGGCGAGAAGCCCTTCAGCGCCACCTGCATGTAATCGATCCAGGCGGGCAGGGCGATGCCGCCACCGGTCTCGCGATCGCCCAGGCTGCGCGGCTGGTCGTAGCCGATCCACACCACGGTCGTGACATGGCGCTGGTAGCCGGCGAACCAGGCATCGACCGCGTCGTTGGTCGTGCCGGTCTTGCCGTAGAGGTCATAGCGCTTGAGCGACTGGCTGGCGCGATAGGCGGTGCCGCGGGTCGCGACTTCGCGCAGCAGCGTGCTGGTGATGAAAGCATTGCGCTCGCTGATGACGCGGCGATCGATGGTGAGCGATTCCGGATCGGCGCGGAACAGCTCCTGGCCCTGCGCATCCAGAATCTTGGTGATCAGCAAAGGCTTGAGCAGGTAGCCGCCATTGGCGAACACCGAATAGGCGCTGGCCATCTGCATCGGCGTGACCGCGCCCGAGCCGAGCGCCAGCGTCAGGTTGGCCGGCTGCTTGTCGACATCCAATCCGAAGCGACCGGCCCAGGTGCGGCCGCGTTCCGGCGTGAGTTGCTCCAGCAATCGGATCGTCACCATGTTCTTGGACTTGGCCAGTGCCTGGCGCAAGGTCATCGGGCCGTCGAACTGGCCGTCCGAGTTGCGCGGCGCCCAGTCGCCGGAGAAGAACGGCGCGTCATCGACCAGCGTGGCCGGGCTGGCGCCGATTTCCAGCGCGCCCGAGTAGAGGAAGGGCTTGAAGCTGGAGCCCGGCTGCCGCCAGGCCTGGGTCGCATGGTTGAACTGGTTGCGGGCGAAGTCGAAGCCGCCGACCAGCGCCAGCACCTTGCCGCTTTCCGGCTCGACCGACACCAGCGCGCCCTCGGCTTCCGGCGATTGCGTCACCGCCCAGGCGCCCTTGGGGAATTCCTTGGTCGGCGCGCCCTGCAACACCCGCAGGATGCTGCCGCGCTGAATGCGCAGCTCCGGCTTGGCCTTGGCCGACAGGGCCGACAACACGGTGCGCACGCCATCGCCGCGCAGTTCGATGTCCTCGCCATCGGACAAGGTCGCCTTGATGCGGTTGGTGCCGACCTCGGTGACGACGGCGGCGCGCAGGTCGTCGTTGTCCGGATGGTCCTGCAGGGCCTGGGTGATGGCGTTGTCGATGTCGCTGTCGTCCATGTCGGACGGCAGATCGACCGCACCTTCCGGACCGCGCCAGGGTTTGCGGCGCTCATAGTCCATCAGCGTGCGGCGCAGCGCCTTGTACGCGGCGATCTGGTTGTCCATCTTCACCGTGGTGTAGACGCGGATGCCGCGGTTGTAGGCATCCTCGCCATACTGCGCATGGACGACCTGGCGCACCATTTCCGCCGCGTACTGGCCGTAGGGAAGGCGCTGGTCCTGCGCGCCGCGCAGCTTGAGCACTTCGTCATTGGCCTGCTTCGCCTGCTCGGCGGTGATCATGCCGACGTCCTGCATGCGGGACAGCACGACCGCCTGGCGCTTCTTGGCGGCCTTGAGGTTGCTGATCGGATTGGCCCGATACGGGTTCTGCGGCAGGCCCGCGAGCATCGCGGTCTCGGCGATCGACAGATCCTTCAGCGATTTGCCGAAGTAGGTCTGCGCCGCAGCCTCGAAGCCGTAAGCGCGCTGACCCAGGTAGATCTGGTTCATGTAGATCTCCAGGATCTTGTCCTTGGAGAGCTGGCTTTCGATCTTCAGCGCCAGCAGCACTTCGACGAATTTGCGGGTGTAGAGCTTCTTCTTGGTCAGATACAGATCACGCGCGAGCTGCTGAGTGATCGTCGAGGCGCCTTGCTTGCGCCCGGAGGTCATGTTGGCCAGCGCGGCCCGGAACATGCCCGGCACCGAGATGCCCTGATGCTCATAGAAATTGGCATCCTCCACCGCCAGCAGCGCCTGCTGCATCTGGCGTGGGATTTTCTCGATCGGCAGGTAACTGCGGCGTTCAGCGCCGAATTCCGCCAGCAGCTCGCCGTCCGCCGCATAGACCCGCAGCGGTTGCTTCGGTTGATAGTCCGTCACTCGGTCCAGATCCGGCAGGCCCGGCCACACGATCGCGGCAGCGCCGGCGATGACCAGCACCAGCGTCAGCAGGCCGGCGCCGGACCACAGCGCGACCCGCTTCCAGGTCGGCCACTCGGCCAGTCGCGCCCGAACGCTGGCGGTGCGGGCCCACAGGGCGGCGCTGGTCTCTTTCAGGAAGCGGACGGTTTGAGCAAGCAGCGCCATGGGTTCGGACAAGTAAAGGTCGGGCGATTATCCTCATCCCCCGCGCGCCGGCTCGTCAGACAACGCCGCAGCGACACACCCCATACAAATCCCATACAAATGCAGCCTTCTCGTCACGTGCCGGTGACCGCCAACGCCCCCCATGCGGCGGCACGGTCAGCCCGCGCGGCCTCATTCATCTCCATGTCCGACGTTTCAGGGGTGCGTGCCGAGCGCCTGGCGGCGTCCCGCGAGGGCCTGCTCCCTGTGAATGGACCGCTCCACCGCTCGCCCTTGACCGGCGCCGCCCACGCCCAGGAGGTCCGCCATGCAACGTCGTGATCTGCTGGCGGCGGCGCTGGCTGCCGGCGTCGGTCTGCCCGCCTTGGCGCAGGACCGATTCCCCAGTCGCCCGATCACCTTGATCTGTCCCTGGCCAGCCGGCGGCTCCAGCGATGCGGTGATGCGGGCCTTCGGCGAGAGCCTCTCCCGCCAGCTGAGCGTGCCGGTCATCGTCGAAAACCGCCCCGGCGCAGGCGGCACCCTGGGCGCCAGCCTGATGCTGACGGCGAAACCGGATGGCTACACGATCACCCAGTTGCCGCTCGGGGTGTATCGGCTGCCGCACATGCAGAAGATGCCGTTCGATCCGGTGCGCGACCTGCAGCATGTGATCGGGCTGACCGGCTACACCTTCGGCATCGTCTGCACGATGGACGCGCCGTTCCGCAGCCTGAAGGAGATGGTCGCGTGGGCGCGTGCTCGTCCGGGTCAACTGGTCTATGGCCATACCGGCACCGGCACCACGCCGCATCTGGCCTTCGAGGAATTCGCGCACCAGGCCGGCTTCACCACGCAGGACGTGCCCTACAAAGGCACCGCCGAGATCATGCAGGCCATCCTGGGCGGCCATGTGCCGGTGATGAGCGGCACGCCGGAATTCGTTCCGCATGTCAAAGCCGGCAAGCTGCGCTTTCTGGCGACGCTGGGTCGGGAGCGCAACCGGGCCTTTCCGGAGGTGCCGACCGTCAAGGAATCCGGCTGGGACACGGTGAGCGATTCACCCTTCGGCATCGGCGCGCCGCGCGGGACCGATCCGGCGGTGGTGCGGATCCTGCATGACGCCTTCAAGCGCACGCTGGAGGATCCTCATCTGCTGGAGACCCTCGACCGCTACTACCAGCCGGTGCTCTACATGAGCACCGAGGCGTATGGCCGTTATGCGCAACGCACCTTCGAGGCTGAGCGGCTCACCATCGAGCGGATGGGGCTGGTTCGCAAGGGTTGAAGGTTGACGCTCGACGGGTCCGTCGATCAGCTGATCAGCGCATCAGCGCATCAGCGCATCAGCGCATCAACGCCGCCACGCCTCATCCGATTCGAACATTCAAGGTGCAGAAGACCAGCGCGTTGAGCGCGAAGTGCAGCAGGATGGCCAGCTCGATTCGCCGGCTCAGCGCATAGCTCAAGCCATATCCCAGCCCGGCGAGCGTGGCCAGTCCGACATAGACCGGGCCACCCGCCCAATGCGCCAGGCCGAAGAGCAGGGCGGCCAGCGAGACCGGCAGCCAGCCGCGCCAATGGCGCAAATCGTCGCCCAGCCAACGGCCGAGCAACTGCTGGATCACGCCGCGGAAGGCGGCTTCCTCCGCCACGCAGGTCAGGAACAGGTTGGCCAGCAGAAAGACCGTCGCTTGCGGCGGCCAGCGCAGCGTGGGCTCGCCCAGACGGCTGAGGACCGCCAGCAGCCACGGCAGCGCCAGGGTGCAGACGACGACCGCCACCAGCGCCAGCGCCCGAGAGCGCCCGAGCGGGGGCGGCGGCGAGGTGTCGCCGTTCACCGCCAGTCGGCGCCGCCGCTGCTGCGCGATGAGCACCGCCAGCATCAGCAGACCGGCGACGCCCTTGTCGAAGTTGAGGTATTTCAGCGTCGGGGCGACCGCATCATGGCTGCTGACCAGATAGGTCGGGTTGATGAAGCCAGGCAGCTTGTGCAGCGACAGGGCCAGCCCCAGCACCAGCATCAGCGTCATCAAGGTGGCTTCCCGCCGCGATCCGTGTCGCGCGGACAGGGTGAGCCAGGCCAGCGCCAGCAAGGCCAGGACCGGCACCAGGGCGACCTCGGTCAACTGGCCCTGGATCAGCCCGGCGGTGACCGCCATGATCAGCACGGTCATCCACGGCCAGGGCCCGGCGGCGGGCAGCAGGGTCAGCAGCATGGCCAGGCCGAGGAGCAGATGGCTGAGCGGGATCTCGGACATGGCGGACATCACGGTCGTCACGGTCGTCACGGGCGCAGTTCCTTGGTCAGAAGGGGCAGAAGCGGCAGAAGCGGCAGAAGCGGCAGATGCGGCAGATGCGGCAGATGCGGTAGGGCAGAGAGAGCGGATCGGCGTGCGAGCCTCGGAGCGCGGCGCGCCCGACCCTCGCCGTCAACTGTCACCGATGGCGCGGAAGGGCGACGTTGGTCTCTCGGCGCGCCGAAGTATCCACGACCCCGGCTTTCCCGATGCCAACGCTCCGATGGGGGAGACGTGCGTCGGATGACCGGCTGCTAGCATCGCCGCCGCATTGGGGCCGGTCCGTCGCCTGGGGCGCCTTGGCCGCTTCAGCCGTTTCCGCCTTGGCGCCGACCCGGTCAGTCGTCTCCACGGTCAGCCGCCGGCGGCCGACTTGCCACCCCACGTTGACCCGCCCTACGAGCTTGCGATCCCGAGTGAAGCCATGACGTTGTTGAAGGAAGCGCAGTCTGCGCGGTGGGTTGGGTTCGCCGGTCTGCTGCTGGTTGCAGGGGTGTCGGGCGCGATCCTGGCCGGGCATGAGCCGCTGCGCGCGGCGCAGATGGCGGTGCTGCTGCTGCCGTGTCTGGTCTGGCTGCGATGGCCGGTCGTCCAGCCAGGATGGCGGCTGGCGCGTTGGGCGGTGGTGAGCCTGGCGGTGGCGGTGTTTCTGGTCGATGGGCTGGTGCGGGCCTATCTTCGCTCGCGCTACCAGGCCTTGCCGGACAGCTCGATGGTGCTGGCCGCTGTCGCCAACACCACCTGGCGCGAGGCGGCGGAATACCTCACCGCGCACAGCGTCGCGATGGGCATCGGCGCGGGCTTGCTGATGGCGGGCCTCGCGGTGACCACCACGGCCGTGGCGATCTGCAACCGCCACACGAGGCCGCTCAGCCGCGTCGGGCGCTGGCTGCTGATCCTGCTGCTGGTGCTCGGCAGCATCGGCTACCTCAGCAAACCCTGGCGTCGGCACCATCCGGCGCTGTTTTGGCCCGCCTGGGCCGCTCAGGTGGACGCGCTGCGCGACAGCTGGTCCGATCAGGCGCGGCAACGCGCGCAGTTGATGTCCAACGCCCGGGCTGCAGGTCCCACCATCCGCCAGGACGGCCCCGCGACCGTCGTGCTGGTGCTGACCGACAGCGTGAACCGCGACAACATGAGCCTCTATGGCTACGGTCGCGACACCACGCCCGCCTTGGCCGCGCTGAGCCGCGAGGAAGCCGGCCGCTGGCTGACGCTGCGTCACGCCTGGTCGGTGGAGCCCGGCACGGTGGCGTCGCTCAGCGGCATCTTCAGCTTTGGCGCGCGGGATCAGTATGATCCGGTCGGGGATAGCCACCACCTGCTCGCCCTGGCGCGGGCGGCGGGCTACCGGATCTGGTGGATGAGCAACCATGATGATCTGGCGATCGACCAGCAGCATGCGCAACTGGCCGACACCGTGGAGATGATCAACCGGGAGCCGGGGCGCTCGACCTCCAGCCTGGACGGCGAGTTGCTCGACTGCCTGGAAGAAGCGCTGGTCGACCCTGCGCCGCGCAAGTTGATCGTCGTGCATCTGCTGGGCGCCCATCCGCATTACCGCTTGCGGGCCCCGGACACGATGCGGCCCTTCGATGCAGGGAACGATGCCGTCGAGGCGCAGATGGTGCGCGCGGGACGGCCCGTCTGGCTGCGTGAGCTGCGCCAGACCTATGACGCCGCGATCCGCTATCACGACGGCGTGGTGGCGGAGACCGCTCGGCTGACGCGTCGCCATGCGCCGGCGGGCGGGCAGGCTGCGTGGATGTTCCTCTCCGACCACGGCCAGGAGGTGGGGCACGACATCGTGCATGCCGGTCACAGCCCAGGCACTGCGGCGGGGTATCGGGTGCCGGCGCTGGTCTGGCGCAGCGCCGGCTTTCCGGGGTTGGGAGATCCGTCGTCGGACGATCCGTCGCGGCGTCCGTTCCGCGCCGACTGGGCCGCATGGACGCTGGCGGATCTCATGCAGCTGGAGTGGTCGGGCCGATCGAGCCAGCGCAACGTGCTGCACCCGGACTACCGCTGGGAGCCGCCGGCGCTGCCGTTGGGCCCGATGCGGTTTGATCGATAGCGGCGTACGGGCCATCGCGCCTGAGGTATCGTGCCGCCCCATGCATGAGATGACTTTCTACTGGCACGACTACGAGACCTTCGGTCGGGTGCCGCGCCGCGATCGCCCGGCGCAGTTCGCCGGCCTGCGTACCGATGCCGACCTGCAGGAAATCGGCGAGCCGCTGATGGTCTATTGCCGACCGCCGCTGGATGCGCTGCCCGATCCCGAATCCTGCCTGCTGACCGGCATCCTGCCGCAGACCTGCGCCGAACACGGCCTGCCGGAGCATGAATTCGCCGCCGCCATCCTGGACGAGCTGTCGCGCCCCGGCACCGTGGGCCTGGGCTACAACACCATCCGTTTCGACGATGAGGTCACCCGCTTCCTGTTCTGGCGCAACCTGATCGATCCATACGGCCGCGAATGGCAGAACGACTGCGGCCGCTGGGATCTGCTGGATGTCGTGCGCTGCGCCTATGCGCTGCGGCCGGACGGCATTGAATGGCCGCGGCATGAGGATGGTCGCCCGTCGTTCAAGCTGGAACATCTGACGGCGGCCAACGGCCTGAGCCACGAGGCGGCGCACGATGCGCTCTCCGATGTGCGGGCCACCATCGCGCTGGCGCGGCTGATCAAGCAGAAGCAGCCCAAGCTGTGGGAGTTCTGTCTCAAGCTGCGCCGCAAGGACGCGGTCTGGGCCGAGATCGGCACCCATCGGCCATTCCTGCATGTCTCGGGCATGTACGGCACCGAGCGCGGTTGCCTGGCGCTGGTGTGGCCCTTGGCGGCCCATCCGACCAACAAGAATGAGCTGATCGTCTGGGATCTGGCCACCGATCCCGCCGAGCTGCTGGACCTGGATGCCGACACCATCCGCCAGCGCCTCTACACCCGGCAGGACGAATTGCCGGAGGGCGTCACCCGACTCCCGATCAAGACCATCCACGTCAACAAATCGCCGATCGTGATTTCGGCGCTGAAGATCCTGTCGCCGGAGATGGCGCAGCGGTGGGGCCTGGATCTGGCGCAAGGCTTGGCCCATGCGCAGACGCTGGCCGCGCGCGGCGAGGAACTCGCGGGGCGTTGGAAGCAGGTGTTCCAGCGGCCGGCCGGCGAGGGCGGCGTCGATGTGGACGAGGACCTCTACGGCGGCTTCCTGTCGAATGAGGACCGCCGTTCGCTGGAGCGGCTGCGCGGTCTGTCGCCGCAGGCGCTGGCCGACCGGGTGGCGCAGGGCCGCGTCGCCTTCGAGGACGGCCGGCTGGAAGAACTGCTGTTCCGCTACCGCGCCCGGAATTGGCCGGAGCTGCTCAGCGCCGACGAGCAGGCGCGGTGGGAGCACCACTGCGCGGCTCGGCTGCATGAAGGCGAGGGCGGCGCGCAGACGCTGGAACAGTTCTTCGAGCGGATCGACGTCCTGGCCGAGGCCGCCCAGGAATCGGACGACGAGCGGGCTCAGGAGATTCTCTCGTCGCTCTACGACTGGGCCGAGCAGATCGCGCCGCCGCCGCCCTGAACGGGGCACTGGGCGCGCCGCTCGATTCGGCATCGCTTGTTGCTTGTCTGGTGTGCGCTGCTGCGTGTTGGCGCGGAGGGCGTCGCGGAGGTCGCGGCGGCACAACGCTGATCGGCCGCTGCGCCAGGCTGATTCGGTGAACAACACCCTGAACCGGGTCCGCTCCGGGGTTTCCAGCGCGGCCCAAAACGGGTACACCTTCACCAGCGAGCGCCGGTTCCAGGCGCGCCGCGGTGTGGGGTGCGTCGACGCCCCGTGGACCAACGAGGAGACGAGATGCAGAACCAACCCGATGTCGCCGGCACCGAGACCGACAAGACCGGCGCCCGGATGCGGGCGCTGCTGGTGCGGGCGCCGCTGGCGGTGGCCTTCACCTCGGCGGGCCGTTTCGAGGTGGTGAGCGAGCAGTTCAATCACCTGTTCGGCCATGGCGACGACACCGACCTCAGCGGCACCGATGTGCGCGGCGTCATCGTCTCCGATGGGGGCCATCAGGCGCTGCAGGGGCGGCTCGGCACGGCCTTCGCGGCGGGCCGCCCGCTGGATGAGGAAATCGAGTTCGTGCGCCGGGATGGCGCGCGTTTCTGGGGCCGTCTGCAGGCCACGCCCGTGCTGTGGGAGCAGCCGGCCGGCGAGGCGATGTGGGTGGTCGAGGACGTCACCGCGGCCCGCACCCAACGGCTGCAGCCGACCTGGTCGGCCAAACACGATGAAGTGACCGAGCTGAACAACCGGCGCGAAATCGAGCGGCGGCTCGCGGACCATGTGGGCAGCCGCCGGCATGAGCCGGTGTCGGTGCTGTTCGTCGACATCGACCGTTTCAGCGAGGTGGTGCAGGGCATGGGCGCCGAGGTGGCGGACCATTTCCTCTACGGCCTGGGCCAGATGCTGGTGACCAAGGTGCGGGCATCCGACATCGTCGCCCGGCTGGAAAACGACCAGTTCGCGGTCTTGCTGCCGGATTGCGACCTGCATTACGCGCAGATCGTGGCCGAGAAGATGCGCGCCGCGATCGCCGCCTACCGGCTGCGTTGGGGCCTGCACCGGACCCGCGTCAAAGCCAGCCTGGGGGTGGTGCAACTGCAGCCGTCGCTGGACACGGTCGATGCGGTATTGAGCGCGGCCGCGCTCGCCTGCACCGAGGCCAAGGCCGCAGGGGGCGACAGCGTGCGGGTGTTTGTGTCGAACGGCTCGTTCGAGGAGCTCGCCGGCTGATCGCCGGGCGCTGACCGCTTCAGCCGCAGGCGGCTGGCCGCCAAGGCGGACGCCCATGCGGCGTGCGGCGTGCGGCGTGCGGCGTGCGGCGGCGCCGTGAACCGTCTTGTCGATCTGAAGGCGTCGACGCCACCTTTGGGCGCGTGACGCGTTCAGGTGGCGGGCCGCCGAAGCAAGCCGCCGTCAGGGTCGACCGCTCGCTCCCGACGGCAGGTGGTCCTTACTGGATCACGCCACAAGCAATGCGCGCGCCGCCACCGCCCAGCGGCGCGGGGTGGTCGGCGTGGTTGTCGCCGCCGGCATGCACCATCAGCGCATGGTTCTTCACATCCGCGACCTTCAGGCGCGGTGCCAGCACGGGTTGCATGGCCTGGCCTTGGCCGTCGACATACAGCGGCGGCAGATCGCCCAAATGGCCATCGCCCCACGGCTCGCCGTGCTTGCCGCTCTTCTTCGGATCCAGATGACCGCCTGCCGCTTCGGCGGGCGAGGGCTTGCCGTCCTTGTCCGCTGGGGCGCAGGACGCATTCGCATGCACGTGGAAGCCGTGCAGGCCGGGCGGGAGTCCGGTCAGCTTCGGCGTCAGCACCAGGCCGTATTTGCTGTCTTCCAGCGTCACCGTGCCGATCGGGCCGGCTTCGCCCTGCGGCGTGGCGACCTTGAGCGTGACGGTGGCGTCGGCTGCCAGCGCGGCGGTGACGGGCAGCGACGCCGCCACGGCCACGGCCAGCAGCGGACGGGTGAATCGGTTCATGAGGCTCATGCAAGGTCTCCTTCAACAACAAGCGTGGACAGGGCCACCGGCAGACGGCGGCAGGGCGACGGCGCATTCCACGAGGGCGTGGAGGGCTGCGGATGACGCAGCCTTCCGAGGGGCTGAAGCGATCAGCGAAGGAATGGCGGTCCGCACGGTGCGGCCGTCGCCTGGGTGCCATGGAATGGCAATCGACGTTCCACTGGCGAGTCGCGCGAGTTTGCTGAGGATGGCGCGATCCTTCAAGGTTCTTCGATGGGGCAGATCGGGAATCGCCGACCGACAAAGATCTCGACAAAGAGAACCACGAAGAAGACGACAAGCAGAGCGACAAAGAAAAAGGGCCCTGATTGCTCAGGGCCCTTTGACATCGTTTGGCGGAGAGAGAGGGATTCGAACCCTCGGTGGGCTATTAACCCACACACGCTTTCCAGGCGTGCGACTTAAACCGCTCATCCATCTCTCCGAAGCCCGCCATCATAGCGCAGTTTTTTGGCGCCAAATACAAGTTGATGGCGATGATTCAAAAATCGTTTCAGCGGACCGGTTGGACCAGCTTGTCGCTCTTGATCAGGGCCATCGCCGTGCCGATCAGGCCAGACACTTCGCTCATGTTGCCAGGCACGATCATCGTGTTGTTCTTCTGCGCCAGTTGCGCGAAGGCATCGACCGCCTTCTCGGCCACCTTCAACTGCACCGCATCGTTGCCGCCCGGCTGCTGAATCGCTGCGGCGATCTTGCGGATGGCGTCGGCGCTGGCTTCCGCCACGGCGGTGATTGCTGCCGCTTCACCTTGCGCCTTGTTGATCTCGGCCTGCTTCTCACCTTCCGAGCGGGCGATCGCGGCTTCGCGCTCACCCGTCGCGATGTTGATCTGCTCCTGACGACGGCCTTCCGATGCGGCGATCAGCGCGCGCTTTTCGCGCTCCGCAGTGATCTGCGCCTGCATCGAGCGCAGGATTTCAGCGGGCGGCGTCAGGTCCTTGATCTCATAACGCAGGACCTTCACGCCCCAGTTCAAGGCGGCTTCGTCCAGCGCCTGCACCACCGCGCTGTTGATCACATCCCGCTCCTCGAAAGTGCGGTCCAGCTCCATGCGGCCGATGACCGAGCGCAGCGTCGTTTGCGCCAGTTGGGTGATCGCGACGATGTAGTTGCTGGAGCCGTAGCTCGCGCGCATCGCGTCGGTCACCTGGAAATAGAGGATGCCGTCGACGGTCAGCTGCGTGTTGTCACGCGTGATGCAAACCTGGCTGGGCACATCCAGCGGGATTTCCTTGAGCGAATGCTTGTAGGCCAGCCGATCGACGAACGGCACCAGGATGTTCAGACCCGGCGTGAGGGTGGCGTGGTATTTGCCAAGACGTTCCACCACCCAGGCGTTTTGCTGGGGGACGACCTTGACCGACTGGATGATGAAGACAACCGCGACGACCAGCAGAACCAGTGCAATGATTTCCATGAATGATTTCCCTCGTGAAATTGTTGTGTGCAAAAGAGCGCGAGCCAGCGCTCAGGCCGGTTCCAGCAGCAGGCAGCTGCCTTCGACCGCCTTGATCACATGTCGCCCGCCCTGCGGTGTCCCGTGACCGATGAAGCGCGCCTGCCAGGCGGCGCCGCGGTAATGGACTTCCGCCGTGCCGTCGCCGCGCCAGTGGCGGACTTCCAGGCTCTGGCCGATGTCCAGATTCACATTCGGATTCTGCTGAGCGGGCAGGCGCGGATGGCGCTGCTGGCGTCGATGCCAGCCCGCCACTGCCGCGCCGCCGACGATGGCGGCCAGCACCATCTGCACGCTGAAGGCCAGCCCGAGATGCGCGGCCAGCGCCGCAGCCGCCGCACCGAGTGCCAGCATCAGCAGATAGAAGGTCGCGCCGCTCGCGAGCTCCATCGCGATCAGGCCGCCGCAGATGACCCACCACCAGGTGGCCAGGCTCCAGTTCATTTCATCCTCCAATGGTGGCGCCTTGGGGCGCTTGTCAGTGTCAATCGAGTGTACGGGCAGGGGCGCGGGTCGCACCGGTCCCGGGCCTCCTACCTTGGTGTGATGGACCCGTCGCAACCCCGCTGCCGAGGGGCTTGGCGGGGGAGGGCGTCCGCTTTGCGCGACGTTTGTGCGGGGTGTTGCGAGATAAGCCCCCATGGACACTTGCGTGACGCGGCCTTGGCCCTACACTTCGCGCCTTTCGTAACCGACCCCGCCCCGACCCGGAGGCCCCATGACGCCGCGCTTTCGCTTTCCCATCGTCATCATCGACGAGGACTATCGCTCCGAGAACACCTCGGGTTTGGGCATCCGCGCCTTGGCCGACGCCATCCAGAAGGAAGGCTTCGAGGTGCTGGGCGTCACCAGTTACGGCGATCTGAGTCAGTTCGCGCAACAGCAGAGCCGCGCCAGCGCCTTCATCCTGTCGATCGACGATGAAGAGTTCTCCACCACCGACGGCATCGAGCTGGATCCGGCGGTCCTGAACCTGCGCAAGTTCATTCAGGAGATCCGCTTCAAGAATGCGGACATCCCGATCTATGTGTACGGCGAGACCCGCACCTCGCAGCATCTGCCCAATGATGTGCTGCGCGAGCTGCATGGCTTCATCCACATGTTCGAGGACACGCCCGAGTTCGTGGCGCGTCACATCATCCGCGAGGCGAAGAGCTACCTCGATGGCCTGGCGCCGCCGTTCTTCAAGGCGCTGATGGACTATGCGCAGGACGGCTCGTACTCCTGGCATTGCCCGGGACATTCCGGCGGCGTGGCGTTCCTGAAGAGCCCGGTCGGCCAGATGTTCCACCAGTTCTTCGGCGAGAACATGCTGCGGGCGGATGTCTGCAATGCGGTGGAAGAACTCGGCCAGTTGCTGGATCACACCGGTCCGGTCGCCGAGAGCGAGAAGAACGCGGCGCGCATCTTCAATGCGGATCACTGCTTCTTCGTCACCAACGGCACGTCCACCTCCAACAAGATGGTGTGGCACCACACGGTGGCGCCCGGTGATGTGGTGGTGGTGGATCGCAACTGCCACAAGAGCATCCTGCACAGCATCATCATGACCGGCGCGGTGCCGGTCTTCATGACGCCGACGCGCAACCATTACGGCATCATCGGCCCCATCCCCGAGAGCGAGTTCTCCGCCGAGACCATCCGCAAGAAGGTCGCGAAGAATCCGCTGCTCAAGGGCGTGAATCCGAAGACGGTCAAGCCGCGCATCATGACGCTGACCCAGAGCACCTACGACGGCGTGCTCTACAACACCGAGACCATCAAGGCCAAGCTGGACGGCTGGATCGACACGCTGCATTTCGATGAAGCGTGGCTGCCGCATGCGGCGTTCCACAATTTCTACGGCTCGTATCACGCGATGGGCAAGCATCGTCCTCGTCCGAAGACGGCGATGGTGTATGCGACGCAGTCGACCCACAAGCTGCTGGCGGGCATTTCGCAGGCGTCGCAGGTGCTGGTGCAGGACTCGCAGAACGTCAAGCTGGACAAGCACCTGTTCAACGAGGCGTACCTGATGCACACCTCGACCAGCCCGCAATACTCGATCATCGCCAGCTGCGACGTCGCCGCGGCCATGATGGAGCCACCCGGCGGCACCGCGCTGGTGGAGGAGTCGATCTCCGAAGCGCTGGATTTCCGCCGCGCCCTGCGCAAGGTGGAGAAGGACTACGGCAAGGACTGGTGGTTCAAGGTCTGGGGCCCGGACAAGCTGGCCACCGACGGCATCGGCAAGCCCAGCGACTGGATGCTGAAGGCCAACGAGAAGTGGCACGGCTTCGGCCCGATCGAATCCGGCTTCAACATGCTGGACCCGATCAAGTCGACCATCATCACCCCGGGCCTGGACATGAGCGGCAAGTTCGCCAAGTCCGGCATCCCGGCGAGCATCGTCACCAAGTTCCTGGCCGAACACGGCGTGGTGGTGGAGAAGACGGGGCTGTACTCGTTCTTCATCATGTTCACCATCGGCATCACCAAGGGCCGCTGGAACACGCTGCTGACCGCGCTGCAGCAATTCAAGGACGACTACGACCGCAATGCGCCGATCTGGCGCATCCTGCCGGACTTCGTCGCCGCCTTCCCGCGCTACGAGCGCATGGGGCTGCGTGATCTCTGTCAGAGCGTGCATGAGGCCTATGCCTCGGGCGACATCGCGCGCCTGACGACGGAGGTGTATCTGTCCGACCTCGAGCCGGCGATGAAGCCCAGCGATGCCTATGCGCACATTGCGCAGCGCCGCACCGAACGGGTGGTGATCGACGAGCTGGAAGGCCGGGTCACGACGGCGCTGCTGACGCCTTACCCACCCGGCATTCCGCTGGTGATTCCGGGTGAGCGCTTCAACAAGCGCATCGTCGATTACCTGAAGTTCACCCGCGACTTCAACGCGAAGTTCCCGGGCTTCGCCACCGACGTGCATGGTCTGGTGGCGGAGAAGGGCGCGGATGGCCGGACGTCCTACTACGTGGACTGCGTGCTGGACCGCTGAGCGTTCCTTGGCGCCATGTGCGCCAACAAAAATGGGAGCCCGTTGGCTCCCATTTTTTATGCGCTGCGTGCGGCGCGCCGCGGCCGACCGCTGTGAGCGGATCGGCCCGGTGGCGGCTTACTCGCTGGTGGTCATCGCGCCGTGGCTGAAGCCGCCGTCGACATAGATGATTTCCGAGCTGATGCCGCCCGACAGGTCTGACAGCAGGAAGGCGGCGGTGTTGCCGACGTCTTCGATCGTCACGTTGCGCTTGATGGCGGCGCTGTCGGCAAACTGGCCGAGCAGCTTGCCGAAGTCCTTGATGCCGGCGGCCGCCAGCGTCTTGATCGGGCCGGCCGAGATGCCGTTCACTCGCACGCCCTTGGTGCCCAGGTTGTAGGCCAGATACCGCACGCTCGCTTCGAGCGAGGCCTTGGCCAGGCCCATGGTGTTGTAGTTCGGCACATAGCGCTCGGCACCCAGATAGGACAGGGTCAGCAAGGCGGCGCCGGGACGCAGCCGCGACTGGGCGGCCTTGGCCATGGCCGGGAAGCTGTAGGCGGAAATATCGTGCGCGATACGATAATTTTCGCGCGTCATGCCTTCCAGGAAATCACCTGCAATGGCTTCGCGCGGGGCGAAACCGATGGAATGCACGAAACCATCGAACTCCGGCCAATGGGTGCCGAGATCGGCGAACAGGCGCTCGATCTGGGCGTCATCGCCGACGTCGCAGTCAAATACCAGCTTGGAGCCGAATTCAGCGGCAAACTCGGTGATTCGATCCTTGAAGCGCTCGCCCACATAGCTGAAGGCCAGCTCGGCGCCCTCACGGTGGCAGGCCTTGGCAATGCCATAGGCAATGGAACGGTTGGACAGTACGCCCGTGATCAGCAGTCGCTTGCCGGCGAGAAAACCCATGTCTGCTCCTGGTATTCGTGGATTCAGGGAAGGCCGGGATTCTCGCACGCGTGTCTGCGCCGAACACCGGTGCCTTGTCCGCATGGTGTTTGCATAGTACACTTGCGGCTTCGCTGAGAAAGTGAACGGTGGGCGGATTCATCCAGCCCATTTTTTTTGCTTGTCTTTGCCGCAAGTGACTTGAAGTGCGCCGGATGTCACTGCATTGGGGTCATACCTCAGTGAATTTGAATGCTGCGCGCACAAACATACAGGATAGATAGATCCCGTCGTCGATGAATTTGAGTTGGCAAGCCGTCGTTGAGAAGACCGTGACCGGGCTGGGTTACGACCTGGTGGGCTGCGAACGCAGCGCCGGCGGTTTGCTGCGCGTGTTCATCGACAAGCCGCTCGTCAATGGCCAGGAGCCCGAGCAGCCGGTGAATGTTGAAGACTGCGAACGCGTGACGCGCCAGCTTCAATACGTCCTCGAAGTTGAAAACTGCGATTACGAGCGCCTGGAGATTTCCACGCCCGGCATGGATCGCCCGCTGAATAAAGCTGCTGATTACGCGCGCTTTCGCGGTCAGGAAGTTGAGATCACCCTGCGTGAAGCCTTCCAAGGCCGCAAGAAGTACCGTGGCGTGCTGGAAGCCGGCGAGGGCGTGGCGCCCGACGCGCTAGTGGACAGCACCGCCTGGCGCTTGATCTTCACCGACGGCAAGGTCGAACAGGCCCTGGACTTCACGCTGGACGAGCTGCGCTCGGCCAAGCTGGTCCCGGCCATCACTTTCAAGGGCCGCACGTCGAAGGCGGGCGGGCAGAACGGCGCGGGCAAGAGCCCGGCCGATGAAAAAAACACGGGCTTGGCGCCCCAGGCTTCGAAAGCCCCGAAGGCATCGAAGAAAAAGAGCAATGCCAAGTCCCGGCAGACAGATGACAAGGTTGACGGAGGTCTCGATCAATGAACCGCGAACTGTTGATGCTGGTGGATGCCATCTCGCGCGAAAAGAGCGTGGAGCGCGATGTGGTGTTTGGCGCCGTGGAAGCGGCGCTGGCTTCGGCCACCAAGAAGTTGTATGGCGGCGAGGTCGACATCCGTGTGGCCATTGACCGCGACACCGGCGAGTACGAGACCTTCCGCCGCTGGCACGTCGTGCCCAACGAGGCCGGTCTGCAGAACGCCGACGCCGAAATCCTGCTGTTCGAAGCGCAGGAACAAATCGCCGACATCGAGGTGGATGACCACATCGAAGAAGGCGTGGAATCCGTGCCGATCGGCCGGATCGGCGCTCAGGCCGCCAAGCAGGTGATCCTGCAGAAGATCCGTGATGCCGAGCGCGAGCAACTGCTCAACGACTTCATGTCGCGCGGCGAACGCATCTTCGTGGGCACGGTCAAGCGTCTGGACAAGGGCGACATCATTGCCGAGTCCGGCCGCGTGGAGGGTCGCCTCAAGCGCAATGAAATGATCCCAAAGGAAAACCTGCGCACCGGCGACCGCGTGCGTGCGGTGATCCTGGGCGTGGATCCGACCCAGCGCGGTCCGCAGATCATGCTGTCGCGCTCTTCGGGCGAGTTCATGAAGGAACTGTTCGCGCAGGAAGTGCCTGAGATCGAGCAGGGCCTGCTCGAGATCAAGAGCTGCGCCCGTGACGCGGGCAGCCGCGCCAAGATCGCAGTGGTTTCGCATGACAAGCGCGTGGATCCGATCGGCACCTGCGTGGGTGTGCGCGGTTCGCGTGTGAACGGCGTGACCAACGAACTCGCCGGCGAGCGCGTGGACATCGTGTTGTGGTCGGAAGATCCGGCCCAGTTCGTGATCGGCGCGCTGGCGCCCGCCAATGTGCAGTCCATCGTGGTCGACGAAGAGCGCCACGCGATGGATGTGGTGGTGGATGAGGAAAACCTCGCCATCGCCATCGGTCGTGGCGGTCAGAACGTGCGTCTGGCCTCCGAGCTGACCGGCTGGAAGATCAACATCATGACCGCCGAGGAATCCGCCGCCAAGCAGGCCGAGGAATCCGATTCGGTGCGCAAGCTGTTCGTCGAGAAGCTGGATGTGGACGAGGAAGTCGCCGACATCCTGATCGCCGAAGGCTTTGCGAGCCTGGAAGAAGTCGCCTATGTCCCGATGCAGGAGATGCTCGAGATCGAAGCCTTCGACGAGGAAACCGTCAACGAGCTGCGCACCCGTGCCAAGGATGCGCTGCTGACGATGGAAATCGCTCGCGAGGAAAAGGTCGAGGAAGTCTCGCAGGACCTGCGCGATCTGGAAGGCATCACGCCCGAGCTGCTGGCCAAGCTGGCCGCGGGCGACATTCACACCCGCGACGACCTGGCCGATCTGGCCGTGGACGAGCTGGTCGATATTTCCGCCCTGGACGAGGCAGAGGCACGCGCTTTGATCATGAAGGCGCGCGAGCACTGGTTCAACGCATAACCCGCTGCGCACACCAGTCCGCTCCGCCCACACAAGATTAAAGGATTCCCACAATGGCCGTGACCACTGTCGCCCAGCTCGCCGCCGAGCTGAACAGGCCTGCGAGTACGCTGCTGGAGCAGCTTCAAGCCGCGGGCGTGAACAAGGCGTCCGCCGACGATTCGCTCAATGAGAGCGACAAGGAACGCTTGCTGGAACACCTGCGCCATGCGCATGGAACGACTGGCGGCGCAGAACGCAAGAAGATCACCCTGACACGCAAGTCCACCAGCGAGATCAAGCAGGCCGATGCCTCCGGCAAGGCCCGCACGATCCAGGTTGAAGTGCGCAAGAAGCGCGTGTTCGTCAAGCGTGACGACAACCTCGACGAAGCCGCAGCCGCGGCGGCTGAAGAAGCCGATCTGAAGCGTCGCGAGGAAGAAGCCCAGGCGCAAGCCGAGGCCCTGCGTCAGCAGGAAGAAGAACTCGCCCGCAAGATGCGCGAACGCGAAGACGCCGAGCGCGCCGCCCGCGAAGCCGAAGAGAAGCGTCGCGAGGAAGAGCGTCTGGCCCGCGAGGCCGAAGCCAAGGCGGCAGCGGAAGCTGCTGCCAAGGCGGCTGCCGAAGCTGAGGCCCGCAAGGCTGCCGAAGCCAAGTCCAAGGCGCAGAACACCCCGAAAGAACCTGAAAAGGCCGCTGAAAAAGTGTCAGAGAAAGTGGCTGAAAAGCCCGCCGAGGCCCCTGTGGCCGCCACGCCCGCACCCGCTCCGGTTGAACCGGCCAAGCCGGTGCTGCGCGTGATCAAGGCCGCCGATGTCGGCGCCGATGAAAAGGCCCGCCAGGCCGAGCTCGAGCGTCGCCGCAAGGCCGCCGAAGCCGAAGCCGCGGCGATCCGCGCGATGATGAATGCACCCAAGAAGGTGCTGGTCGCGAAGAAGGAAGAACCCAAGCCGGAAGCCGCTGCGGCTGCTGGCATCAAGGGCACCATCCACAAGAAGCCGGTCACCGGCGCTCCGGGCGCCACCACGGCGACCGCTGGCGCGGGTGCCAAGCCGGGCGACAAGAAGTCGGTCAAGTCCGAGAAGCTGTCGTCGAGCTGGGCTGATGACGCCAAGAAGCGCGGCGCGGTCAAGGGCCGTACCGATGCGCCGGCTGGCGCCCGTCCGCCCGCATCGGGCTGGCGTGCTCCGGGCCGTGGCCCGGCCGGTCGCCGTGGCGATCGCGGCAGCGAGCGTGGTGCCTCGACGTCCAACTTCGTGGCGCCGACCGAACCGGTGATCCAGGAAGTCCATATTCCCGAAACCATCTCGGTCGCCGATCTGGCGCACAAGATGTCGGTGAAGGCGTCTGAGGTCATCAAGCAATTGATGAAGCTGGGTCAGATGGTCACCATCAACCAGCAGCTGGACCAGGAAACGGCCATGATCGTGGTCGAGGAAATGGGCCACAAGGCGCTCGCCGCCAAGCTGGATGATCCGGACGCCTTCCTGGAAGAAGAGGGCGTCGCCGAGTCCGAGCACGAACTGCTGCCGCGCGCACCGGTCGTGACCGTGATGGGTCACGTCGACCACGGCAAGACCTCGCTGCTGGACAGCGTGCGCCGCGCCCGTGTGGCCGCTGGCGAAGCGGGTGGCATCACGCAGCACATCGGCGCTTACCACGTCGATACGCCGCGCGGCATGATCACGTTCCTCGACACCCCGGGTCACGAGGCCTTCACGGCCATGCGAGCCCGCGGTGCCAAGGCCACGGACATCGTCATCCTGGTGGTGGCGGCCGATGACGGCGTGATGCCGCAGACCAAGGAAGCCATCCACCACGCCAAGGCGGCGGGTGTGCCGATCGTGGTCGCGATGAACAAGATCGACAAGCCGGATGCGAATCCGGAGCGCGTCAAGAGCGAGCTGGTGGCCGAACAGGTCGTCCCCGAAGAATTCGGCGGCGATTCTCCGTTCGTGCCGGTGTCCGCCAAGACCGGTCAGGGCATCGACGACCTGCTCGAGCAAGTGCTGCTGCAGGCCGAAGTGCTGGAACTGAAGGCCGCGAAGGATTCGCTGGCCAAGGGTCTGGTGATCGAAGCCAAGCTGGACAAGGGCCGTGGCCCGGTCGCGACGGTGCTGGTGCAGACCGGTACGCTCAAGCGCGGCGATGTGGTGCTGGCCGGCTCGACCTATGGTCGCGTTCGCGCCATGCTGGACGAGGATGGCAAGCCTGCCACCGAAGCCGGCCCGTCGATCCCGGTGGAAATCCAGGGTCTGACCGAGGTGCCGCAGGCCGGTGATGAATTCATGGTGCTGAGCGATGAACGCCGCGCCCGTGAAATCGCCACCTTCCGCGCCGGCAAGTACCGTGACGTCAAGCTGGCCCGTCAGCAGGCCGCCAAGCTGGAGAACATGTTCTCCGACATGGCTGCCGGCGATGTCCAGACGCTGCCGCTCATCATCAAGGCCGACGTGCAGGGTTCGCAGGAAGCGCTGGCTGCCTCGCTGCTCAAGCTGTCGACCGACGAGGTCAAGGTGCAGATCGTGCACGCCGCAGTCGGCGGCATCAGCGAGTCCGACATCAACCTGGCGATCGCCTCCAAGGCGGTGGTTATTGGCTTCAACGTGCGTGCCGATGCCGGCGCGCGCAAGGTGGCCGAGCACAATGATGTCGACCTGCGGTACTACAACATCATTTACGACGCTGTCGATGATGTGAAGGCCGCGATGGCTGGCATGCTGGCGCCCGAGCAGCGTGAAGAGATCATCGGCATGGCCGAGATCCGCACCGTGTTCGTGGCTTCGAAGATCGGCACCGTCGCAGGTTGCATGATCACCAGCGGCCATGTCACCCGCAATGCACGTTTCCGCCTGCTGCGCGAGAACGTGGTGGTCTACACCGGCGAGATCGAGTCGCTCAAGCGCCTGAAGGACGACGTCAAGGAAGTCCGCGAAGGCTTCGAGTGCGGTATCAAGCTGAAGAACTACAACGACATCAAGGAAGGCGACCAACTGGAAGTCTTCGAAATCAAGGAGGTCGCGCGCACGCTGTAATCCAGCGAGCCGCTGCCCGATGCCCGGCGGGTCGCCCCGCCGGGCTTTGTTGTTTGAGAGATTGAGGAAACTGCCATGCGCCACAAGCGATCCATCCCCAACCGCGGTCTGCGCGTGGCGGACCAGATCCAGCGCGACCTGGCCGAGCTGATCCGTGAGTTGAAAGACCCGCGGGTCGGCATGGTGACGATCAACGCGGTCGAGGTGACGCCCGATTACGCGCATGCGAAGGTCTATTTCTCGCTGCTGGTGGGCGATCCCGAAGCCACCGGTGAAGCGCTGAATGAAGCGGCCGGCTTCCTGCGCAACGGCTTGTTCAAGCGTTTGCAGATCCACACCGTGCCCAGCCTGCATTTCCATTTCGACCGTACCACCGAGCGCGCCGCTGAAATGAGCGCGCTGATCTCCCGAGCCAACGCCACGCGCGCCCGGGAAGACGAACCGACCGAGGATTGAGTTCCTCTTTGATGATGGATGCGAGCGGCCCGAAACAGCCGCCGTGATTTGTGATGAGCGCAGTTGCCCCCCGCCCCAAGATCGTGAAGCGCGCCGTGCACGGTGTGCTGATGCTGGACAAGCCACTCGGCCTGACCAGCAATGACGCATTGCAGAAGGCCAAGCGCCTGTTCCGTGCGGAGAAGGCCGGCCACACCGGCACGCTGGATCCCCTGGCCACGGGCCTGCTGCCGTTGACCTTCGGCGCTGCGACCAAGTTCAGCCAGGTCAGCCTGGAAGCCGACAAGGGCTACCGCGCCACCCTGCGCCTGGGCATCACCACGACCACCGGCGACGGCGAGGGCGAGGTGCTGACGCAACGCGACGAGATCGCCCGCGGCATCGACCTGGCCGCGATCGAAGCCGCCTGCGTGCCGTTCCGCGGCGTCATCTCGCAGCTGCCGCCGATGTATTCGGCGCTCAAGCACCAGGGCAGGGCGCTCTATGAGCTGGCGCGTGAAGGCGTCACGGTCGAGCGTCAGCCGCGTCAGGTCACGATTCATGCGCTCGACATCGTCGAGTGGCAGGCTGACGAGCTGCTGCTGATCATCGATGTGCGTTGCTCCAAGGGCACCTACATCCGCACGCTGGCTGAAGACCTGGGCGCGCAGCTCGGCTGTGGCGCACATCTGGCCGGCTTGCGTCGGACCTCCAGCGGGCCGGTGCGCGTCGAGCAGGCCGTGACGCTCGAACAACTGGAAGCGCTGGATGAGCCCGCCCGTCTGGCGCTGCTCAAGGCGCCCGACAGCCTGCTGGGCGAATGGCCCGAGGTCGAGCTCAGCAATGACGAGGCCGGTCGGTTCCTGTCCGGCATGCGGCGTCGTGTGGCGCTGGCCGACATGCCGCAAGTGCGGGTGTATGGCCAGATGCCGCACGCGTTCCTCGGCAGTGGGCATGTGTCGGGCGGCGAGCTGATCGCCGACCGTTTGCTCAGTCCCACCGAGATCGCCTCGATGCTGGTCCAGGCCGCTTGAGCGGCACCCATCAGGACCTGACCCGAGACCGATCCCGCCCAGCCTGCCTAGCGACAACGATTCTCCAGATCCCTCAGATTCCCGAGTTCTCCCAGTTTCCCGACTTCCTCCGATTCCAGAGAAAGCCCTCTCCGAAAGCGAAAGCCTCACCATGAGCAAGCAAATCCGCAACATCGCCATCATCGCCCACGTCGACCATGGCAAGACCACCATGGTGGACCAACTCCTTCGCCAGAGCGGCACCTTCGCCGACCACGAAAAGGTCGTGGACACGGTGATGGACAACAACGCCATCGAACGTGAGCGTGGCATCACCATCCTGGCCAAGAACTGCGCGGTGAGCTGGGAAGGCACCCACATCAACATCGTGGACACCCCGGGACACGCGGACTTCGGCGGTGAAGTCGAACGCGCGCTGTCGATGGTCGACGGCGTGGTGCTGCTGATCGACGCCCAGGAAGGCCCGATGCCGCAGACCCGTTTCGTGACGAAGAAGGCGCTGGCCCTGGGCCTGAAGCCGATCGTCGTGGTCAACAAGGTCGACAAGCCGGGCGCCAAGCCGGACGCCGTCATCAACGCCGCGTTCGACCTGTTCGACAAGCTGGGCGCCACCGACGAGCAACTGGATTTCCCGGTCGTTTACGCCTCGGGCATCAACGGCTGGTCGTCGCTGGAAGAAGGCGCGCCGGGCGAGAAGTGGGGCGAGGACATGTCCGCCCTGTTCAACACCGTGCTCAAGCATGTGCCGCCGCAACAAGGTGACCCGGCCGCGCCGCTGCAACTGCAGATTTCCGCGCTGGACTTCTCCACCTTCGTCGGCCGCATCGGCGTGGGCCGCATCAGCCAGGGCACGCTGAAGCCAGCCATGGACGTGGTCGTGATGGAAGGTCCGGACGGCAAGACCGTGAAGGGCCGCATCAACCAGGTGCTGACCTTCCAGGGTCTGGACCGTGTGCAAGTGACCGAAGCCGGCCCCGGCGACATCGTGCTGATCAACGGCATCGAAGACATCGGCATCGGCGTCACCGTGACCAGCCCGAGCAACCCGGCACCGCTGCCGATGCTGAAGGTCGACGAGCCGACCCTGACCATGAACTTCTGCGTCAACACCAGCCCGCTGGCCGGTCGTGAAGGCAAGTTCGTCACCAGCCGTCAGATCTGGGACCGCCTGCAGAAGGAACTCCAGCACAACGTCGCGCTGCGTGTGAAGGAAACCGACGAAGACGGCATCTTCGAAGTCTCCGGTCGCGGCGAACTGCACCTGACCATCCTGCTGGAAAACATGCGCCGCGAAGGCTATGAGCTGGCCGTGTCCAAGCCGCGCGTGGTGTTCCAGGATATCAACGGCGAGAAGTGCGAGCCGATCGAGCTGGTCACCGCCGACGTCGAAGAAACCCATCAGGGCGGCGTGATGCAAGCGCTGGGCGAGCGCAAGGGCGAACTGGTGAACATGGAGCCGGACGGCCGTGGCCGTGTCCGCCTGGAATACCGCATCCCCGCGCGTGGCCTGATCGGCTTCAGCAATGAATTCCTGAACCTGACCCGTGGTTCCGGCCTGATCAGCAACATCTTCGACGGCTACGAGCCGCACAAGGGCGAGATCGCCGGTCGCAAGAACGGCGTGCTGATCTCGATGGACGCCGGTGAAATCTTCACCTACGCCCTGGGCAAGCTGGATGATCGCGGCCGCATGTTCGTCAAGCCGAATGATCCGGTGTACGAAGGCATGATCGTGGGCATCCACAGCCGCGACAACGACCTGGTCGTGAACGCGACCCGCACCAAGCAGCTGACCAACTTCCGCGTCAGCGGCAAGGAAGATGCGATCAAGATCACGCCCCCGATCGAGCTGACGCTGGAATACGGCGTCGAGTTCATCGAGGACGACGAGCTGGTCGAAATCACCCCGAAGTCGGTGCGTCTGCGCAAGCGCTTCCTGTCGGAAAACGAACGCAAGCGCGCCCAGCGCAGCTGATCGAGCGGCCACGCGGCGCAAGCCGGCGTGGCCACTCAGCGGGTCGCGTCGTCGGCCCGCCACGCGACACCCCGTTTCGACGGGGTGTTTTCATTTGGGCAGTGAAATTCCCAGGCAGGATGCCGGGTTCGCCGCCACGCCAGGACCTCCTCCTGTCGGCTCGCGCTGAGGCCTCCGGCTGCGCTCATTCGAATCTCGTTGGATCCCCATGTCCCACCGCCGTGCTGTCTGGTTGATGCTGCTGGTCACCTTGATGTGGAGCAGTGCGGGCGTGGTGTCGCGGCAGCTGGAATCCGCGCGCGGTTTCGAGGTCACCTTCTGGCGCAGCGCCTTCAATGCGCTGGCGCTCACGGTGCTGCTGCCGATGCTGCGCGGCGCCGACTATTGGCGGCGCACCTGGCCGCGCCTGAAGCGCTCGCCGGCGGTGCTCGGCTCGGGGCTGTGCTGGGCGGTGATGTACACCGCCTTCATGCTGGCGATCACCATGACCGGCGTGGCGAACGTGCTGGTGACGATGGCGCTCGGTCCCTTGCTCACCGCCTTGTTCGCTCGGATCTTTTTGCGCCAGAAGCTGCCGCCACGCACCTGGTGCGCGATCTGGGTGGCCAGCGCCGGCATCGCCTGGATGTTCGGCCATGAGATGAGCGCTGGCGCGGGGGCCTGGGTGGGCATGGGCGTGGCGCTGGCGGTGCCGGTTGCGGCAGCCAGCAACTGGACGCTGCTGCAGGCGCGCGCCGGCGATGGGGAAGTCGATCTGCTGCCAGCCGTCTGGCTGGGCGCAGCGCTGTCGGCGCTGATCACGCTGCCGATGGCCTGGCCGTTCTCCGCCTCATGGCGTGATCTCGGTTGGCTGGCCGGTCTGGGCATTTTTCAGCTGGCGCTGCCTTGTTTGCTGGTGGTGCGACTCACCGAGATCCTGTCAGCCACCGAGGTCGCGCTGCTGGGTTTGATGGAAGTGCTGCTGGGTGTCCTGTGGGCCTGGCTGCTGGTGGGTGAGCGACCCTCTTCCGCCGCCTTGCTGGGCGGTGTTATGGTGCTCGCCGCATTGATTGGCAATGAACTGCTGGGTGCCGTGGGGCGCCCGGGTCGATATCTGGAGAAATGACGCTGTGATTCCGTCGCTGCAATCTGAAGGTCAGATCCTTGCCGAGGTGAATGGCTGCCTCGGTCTGATCACGCTGAACCGCGCCAGCGCGCTCAATGCGCTGTCGCTGGCGATGATCCGTGACCTCACCACGCTGCTGACCGCCTGGGCCGCGGATCCCGCCATCCAGGCGGTGGCCGTGCTCGGCGCGGGCCGTGAGGGCAAGGCGCCCGCGTTCTGCGCGGGCGGCGACATCCGCTTCTTCCACCAGACCGCGATGTCCGGCGAGACCGCCGACCTGGACGCCTTCTTCACCGAGGAATACGCGCTCAATCACCTGATCCATCACTTCCCCAAGCCCTACATCGCGCTGATGGATGGCCTGGTGATGGGCGGCGGCATGGGCATCAGCCAGGGCGCCAAGCTGCGGGTGCTGACCGAACACTCCAAGCTGGCCATGCCGGAAACCAACATCGGCCTGTTCCCCGACGTGGGCGGCGGCTACTTCCTGTCGCGCTGCCCCGGCCACAGTGGCGAATGGCTGGCGCTGACCGGCCAGGTCATCGGCGCGGGTGATGCGATCGAGCTGGGCCTGGGCGATGTGTTCGTCAACAGCAGCGAACTGCCCGCGATCATCGACGGGCTGCGCACCGGCCCGCAGGACAGCGCCGAACACGTGGTGGCGACGGTGATGGAGCGGGTCGATCTGGCCCCGGCCGCGCAGCACTGGGAAGCCCGCAGCCTGATCAACCGGCACTTCGCGGCCGATTCGGTGCCCGCGCTGCTGCAGTCGCTGGCCGGCGATGCGGACCCATGGGCGCAGACGACGCTGGCAACGCTGCACAAGCGCTCGCCGCTGATGATGTCGGTCACGCTGGAACAGATCCGCCGCGCCCGCGGCATGAGCCTGGCGGACGACCTGCGCATGGAGCGCGACCTGGTCCATCACTGTTTCCATCTGCGTCCCGGCGCCGCCAGCGAGACCGTGGAGGGCATCCGTGCCCTGGCTGTCGACAAGGACCACGTCCCGCGCTGGCAGCCGGCCGACATCCAGGGCGTCCGCCGTGAGGACGTGCTCGCGTTCTTCCAAAGCCCATGGGCGGCGGGCAGCCACCCGCTGCGCAGCCTGAGCTGAACTGAGCGTCGATCGAGCGGTGTGAGGCCGCTCGTCGCCACCCCGCTGGAGTGATGGAGACATCAGCCGCGCAGGGGAGGGCCGCAAGGCGATGATGCGCTTGGGGCGACGCTGAGACTGACGGCCGGTCGCTGGCGCTTCGGGCAAGCGGTTTGCCGCCCAAGGACATGCCTTCAGAGATCGCCTCGATGAGCGCCACCGGACCCCGACCATCGCCCAAACGCCGCGTGCGCGTGGACGCCGACGAGCGGCGCGATGGCGTGAGCGCGACACGGTCCAGCGGCGCTTCGCTGTCGCTGATCGGACCGTCTTCCGAGTTCATCGACGCGCTGCCCACGCTCGACTTCGAAGCCTCGCCGGTGCTGCTGGCGCGCGCGCTCATCAGCGTGGAATTGCTGGTGGATGGTGTCGGCGGTCGGATCGTCGAGACGGAAGCCTACGACGCGGACGATCCCGCCTCCCACAGCCACGGCGGGCTGCGACCGCGCAATGCCTCGATGTTCGGCCCGCCGGGCCTGGCGTATGTGTATCGCTCTTACGGCCTGCACTGGTGCTTGAATGTCGTATGCCGCGAGCCCGGCCATGGCGCGGCCGTGCTGATCCGCGCGATGGAGCCGACCGTCGGCATCGATCGCATGCAGGCGCGACGTGGCATGCAGGACCTGCGCCTGCTCTGCGCGGGACCGGGGCGCGTGGCGCAAGCGCTCGGCATCAGCCGCGAGCATGACGGCTTGCCGATGGGCCAGGCGCCGTTCCAATGGCGCCGTTCGCGCGATGCGACCGCGCCAGCGCTGGCCTGCGGCCCGCGCATCGGCATCTCCAAAGCGCAGGATCTGCCGTGGCGATTCGGTCTGGCGGGATCGCGCTTCCTGAGCCGACGCTTCCCATGAGCAGCGGATCGGCGCGCTCACCTCAGCCGGCGCGACGCGCCGCCGCAGCGGTTCAGTCCGGGTCGGGCGGCCACATCGGCACGGCCGGCTGGAGCATCCCGCGTGCGGCCGCCGCCTCGTTTCCGGCGGACGGCAGCCACCTCGAGCGCTTCGCGCAGGTGCTGAACGCCGCAGAGATCAACACCTCGTTCTACCGCAGCCATCGACCGGAGACCTATGCGCGCTGGGCGGCGCAGACGCCGGCCGGCTTCCGGTTCTCGGCCAAGCTGCCGCGCGCCATCACGCATGAGGGCCTGCTTCGGCGGGCGCGTCGGCCGCTGACGCAGTTTCTGGAGGAAGTCGCCGGCCTCGGCCCCAAGCTGGCCGTGCTGCTGGTCCAGCTTCCGCCGTCGATGGCATTTGAGACCCGACCGGTGCGCAGCTTCTTCGACCTGCTGCGTCAGCTTCACGACGGGCCGGTGGTCTGCGAGCCGCGTCATCCGAGCTGGTTCCAGGCCAAGGCGGATGCGCTCCTGGTCGCGATGCGCGTGGGTCGGGTGGCAGCCGATCCGGCGCGGGATCCCGCCGCAGCGCTGCCCGGCGGATGGCTCGGCGCGCACGGGGATGGCGCGGGCGCGGTGGTCTATCACCGCTGGCATGGGTCGCCGAAGATCTACTGGTCGAGCTATGAGGACGACTGGTTGCAGGCGCGGGCGCAGGCCTGGCAGACCTGGTCCGCGCAGGCGGATCGATGGGCCATCTTCGACAACACCGCCTCCGGCGCCGCGGTGCCCAACGCCCTGGATTTCAAGGCGCTGGTGACGCGCTGACGGGACGAACCACGAGCCTTCGTACGGATGACGTGCGCCTGTCGCCAGATGCGATGCGCGGCGACCGGTCAAGGGGAGGCGGGCGCGTGAGAATCGATCACTTGTCCTCGTCAGGTGCCTGCGCTCAGGTGCCGTGCTCACGATGTCGTCTCCGCCTGTCACCTCCGGGTCCGCCGCCCCGGCGCCCAGCACCGAGTTTTCGCTGCGGCGGATCGCGGTACCGGCGTTCGGTCCGTCGCTGCTGTTCGGACTGGGCGAGGGCGCGATCCTGCCGATCGTGCCGCTGATGGCGCGCGATCTCGGGGCCTCGGTGTCGATGGCGGCCTTCGTGGTGACGCTGATCGGCCTGGGCTCGCTGCTCAACAACATCCCCGCCTCGTTCATCACCATGCGGTGGGGGGAACGCTGGGCCATCGTCGCGGCCGGCCTGTGGAGCGCGCTCGGCATGCTGCTGTGCGTGTTGACGCCCGGGCTGGTGCCGTTCGCGGTGGGCTGCTTCATGGTCGGCATGTCGCAGGCGGTCTACAACCTCGCCCGCCAGAGCTACCTGACCGAAGCCGTGCCGGCCGCTTACCGGGCGCGGGCGTTGTCGACGCTCGGCGGCGTGATGCGCATCGGCATGTTCATCGGCCCGTTCCTCGCGGCGGCGGCAGTTCATGCCTTCGGGCTCAGCGCGGCCTTCGGCGTCGGCATCGCCGGTGTGCTCGCGGCGGCGGCGGTGGGGGCCCGCGTTCCGGATCTCGTGCACAGCGTGGCGCCGGGCCAGGCCCCGACGGCGCCGGTCACCTTGAAGCGCATCCTGGCGGAACATCGTCGCGTGTTCCTCACGATCGGCCTCGGCGTCCTGCTGGTGAGCGCGGTGCGGGCGTCGCGGCAGGCGGTGATTCCGCTGTGGGCGGAGCATCTGGCGCTGGCGCCGGCCGTGGCCTCGCTCATCTACGGCGTGGCTGGTGGGGTGGAGATGCTGCTGTTCTATCCGGCCGGTCGGGTGATGGATCTGAAAGGCCGTCGCTGGGTGGCGGTGCCCTCGATGCTGATGATCGGTGTGGCGATGCTGCTGATGCCGCTCACCGGGGGCTTCGTGACGCTGCTCATGGCCGCCACCGCCATCGGCATCGGCAATGGGATCGGGTCGGGACTGATCATGACCCTGGGCGCAGACCATGCGCCGCGCCATGGCCGCGCGTATTTCCTCGGGGTGTGGCGCTTTCTGTCGGACGTCGGCGGGTCGTGCGGGCCGGCGTTGCTGTCGGTGCTGGTGGCGGGCGTGTCGCTGGCGGGCGGCATCGCCGTCACCGGACTGATGGCGCTGCTGGCCGCCGGATTGTTGGGACGATGGATTCCGCCCCGAGACTCGGAGCCGGTCGACAAGCGCGGTTGAGAGGGCGATCGATCCGAGCGCTCGCGTGGCCGCTTTTCCTGGAATCGACGCCTCAGCATCGCCAGCGTGACGATGACCACACCGTACAGCGTGATGGTCCAAAGATGTGTCGCATCGATCCGCGCAGGAACGTGAGTTGCCGACGAGCAGTTATCGGCGCTGTGCTTCGCGCCTCCTCGTTCTCACAGATGCGTCTCCCAAAGGCCTGCGACATGCCTACTTCCGATTCCCCCACGGTCCTGCTGGTCGACGATGCGCCGGACACCCTGGCCACCTTGAGCGCTGCGCTCGAAGCCGATGGCTTCCAGGTCAGAACTGCCAGTTCCGGTCAACAGGCCTTGACGCTCTTGCAGGAAGAACGGCCACGGGTGCTGGTCGCTGACCTGGAAATGCCGGACATGGATGGCTACGAACTGGCGCGCCGTGCCCGCGAGCAATGCCAGGACGAGGTGCTGCTGGTGGCGCTGTCCGGCACCCTGCCGGCGGGCAAGAGCGCGCTCACCAACTGCTTCGGCTTCGACCACTTGTTCGGCAAGCCCGTGCAACTGGGCGTGCTGGAAGACGTGCTCCGGTCGCGTCCGGCAGTCGGTGCGATGAACGTGTCGTACTGACCCTTCCATCGTTTCGGGCGATCCTGGCCGTCGCCTGACAAAGCGCCGCGTCGCCATCGCGCCTCAAGGGAGCGATGCCCCTTGACTGATCCGCCTCCGAGGACCATGGACCTCTTGCTCGATGCGATGCAGTGGCCGGCGATGGTCATCACCCTGGTGGCCGCCTGGCTGGTGGGCGCCCGACACGCGAGTCGCCGCACCTGGGGTTTCTGGCTGTTCGTCGTGAGCAACCTGCTGTGGTGCGTGTGGGGATGGCACACGCAGGCGTATGCCCTCATCACGCTGCAGTTGGGACTGTTTGTCCTCAACCTGCGCGGCGTGATGAAGAACAAGGACAACGACAGCGACAACCACAACGACGAGGCCGCTTGAAGCGTTGATCCGACGGTTCGATCGATCAACCGATCCAGACATCAAGGGATCGACGGATCGACGATCGATGGTCCTAGATGACCTGATCGTCCGGTCCCGCGAGCGGTTGCCGCTTCGATGTCGAACGGCCCACGGCGCCCGATGGGCCGCGGGCCGGGACACCTCAGGGATTGCCGCGTCCGCCCGACGCGCCGTAGACCTGACCGGTCATGTAGCTGGCCTCGCTGGACGCCAGCTCCACATAGACCGAGGCCAGTTCCGCCGGCTGACCGGCGCGACCCATCGGCGTGTCGGCGCCGAAGCTTTGCAGCTTCTCCGGCGTTTGACCGCCGGTCACCTGCAGCGGGGTCCAGAACGGTCCCGGCGCGACCGCATTCACCCGAATGCCCTTCTTCGCGAGCTGTTTGGCCAGCCCCTTGGTGAAGATCATGATCGCGCCCTTGGTGCTGGCGTAATCGAGCAGGTTTTCGCCGGGGTCATACGAGTTGACCGACGCGGTGTTGATGATCGCCGCCCCGGCCGGCAGATGCGGAATCGCCGCCTTGCACAGCCAGAAGGGCGCATAGATGTTGGTCTTGAAGGTCCAGTCGAACTGCTCGGAGCTGATCTCCAGGATCGAGTCATGGCTCTGCTGGCGCGCGGCGTTGTTCACCAGGATGTCCAGACCGCCCAATTGCTTCACCGTGTCCGCGATCAGGCGCTGGCAAAACGCTTCGTCGCGCAGGTCCCCGGGCAGGGCGACCGCCTTGCGGCCAGCGTCGCGGATGAGCTGCACGACCTCGCGGGCATCGGGCTCTTCATCGGGCAGGTAGTTGATGGCCACGTCGGCGCCTTCGCGCGCAAAAGCGATCGCCGCCGCGCGGCCGATGCCGCTGTCGCCACCAGTGATCAGCGCACGTCGGCCGGTCAGGCGGCCCCGGCCAACATAGCTGGTCTCGCCATGATCCGGACGCGGCGTCATCTTGGACGTCAGCCCGGGCCACGGCTGCTCCTGCTTGGGGAAGGGCGGTTTCGGATACTGATCACCGGGATGGCGCAGCGGCGGTGGCGGCGGCAAGCTCGCACTGCCTGCGGCCGCCTGGACGCCAGGCGCCGCCATCACGGCCGCCAGACCCGTCACCACGCTGCCCATGGCGGTGCGGCGCGAGAGCGAGTCCTTGTCGCCCGCGGAAGCGGGTCGCGAGCCGGACCCGGACGTTGTGTCGCGGCGCGGATCCTTCGAGGGCGTCGATTCGTGCTCCCGGGACGAGGCGGACGAACGCGATGAAGCGGACGAATCGGATGAATTCGACCGATTGGACGAATCGGACGAAATGGAAGACTGGGCCGATGGGGACTTCGATGCCATGAGAACTCCTCGTTGCGCGCAGCCGATCGGCCGCAGGGGCGGATGAGGAATTCCGGCAAGTGCCGTACCGTAAGGGCTAAACAAGCGCCGCGGTCGGGCGCGTGTCAGGGCAGTCGCCAGCGCTGGCGGGCCTTCCTGCATTGCGCATCACCGGGCTGCACGTCGCGGCAGGTCGTCGAGCGCTGGTCATAGATGGCGCAACCCACCTGGCGCCCGACCTCGCCCCGCAGCGCGACGCATCGCACTGGATGCGCCTGCGTGCCGTCCATGCAGCGCAAATGGGGGCTCACCGCACGGGTGAGTGAGGCGGGCACGGTGCCCATCGGCGCGTCATCGGCCTCCGCCCAGTAGAACGACACCCGAAAGCTCGCACAGCAGGCGCCGCAGGTCTGGCAATCCAGGGATGCGGTGGGTGTGTCGGCAGCGGACAGGTCAGCGAGGGGTGACGACATGGGAACGTGCTGCCGCTCGATCCGCCGCCAGCGGCGCGTCGGCCAGCGGCGGGGAACGGTGGGCGGCAGTGAGCGGGCGGTGAGCGGAGGCTGAAGTCGACGGCGCCGGCGCATGGCCGGTGGGCGAAGGGTGATTCTCGCGCCGAGACGGACCATCGGCGCAGCCTTCGAGCGGGAATCGCTCGGGCCGAGTCGATTGCGCCGCGACCCGAGCCACGCGCCAACCGCGCTGGGCGCGACTGCGCCCGTTCGGATCAGACGCCTGCGCTGCCGTCCGCCATCACTTGCCGCAGCGCGGCGGACGCGGACAGCGGGCCTGCCTCGACACGGCGAGGCGCATGTGCGCCGAGCTGGCGCAGGGCGGCACATAGACGGGAGAACAGGGAGAGGACGAACATGAGGGCTCCTTCCACGGCGTGATCGCCGGACATGCCTCGATGGCACGGATCACAGCGTGCGCGCCGGGGTGGGCTGAAGCCTTGGCATTGGTCAAAGCATTCGGGACGCGCTCGGCTCGTGGTCGCGAAGCTGAGAAGCGTCAATTCAGCCTAGGCCTCGTCAGGACGGAGTTCCAGGTCTTGCGCGAGCTCGTCACCTGCTGCGGCGACTTGAGCTGAGGCGATGTCGGGTTTGGCCGCGTGACGCGCTCGTCGGGCGGCGGTCGTGCGAAGCGCGGCCGGTCTCGCGGCTTGCTTGGCGGATCGGCGCGTCTCGTGAGGCGCGCTGAGGATCGCGGTCCTCAATCGGCTTGATACTTGCTTCCTCTGTGCCGAAAGAGCCAGTGGAGGTGGGACGGTGTTGCGTGCGGGTGAAGTTCGAGGATGGTGGCAATTCGGCTATCAGCTGTGGCAGCGCGAGGCCGTGTCGGGCAGCCTGCGCGCGTTGCTGGCACTGGGCTGCGTGATGGCGCTGGGCGGGTGGACGGGTCGGATGTCCGCCTTGCTGCCTGCCTTGCTGGGCGTGATCGCCAGCGCCTTGGCGGAGACCGATGACAGCTGGCGCGGTCGTCTGCGCGTGCAGGGCATCACGCTGGTCTGCTTTGGACTGATGGCGCTGGCGGTACAGGCCAGCCTGGGCCATCCGGTGCTGTTGGGCGTTTTGCTGGCGTCGGCCGCGATCGGGCTGACCTTTCTCGGCGCGCTGGGCGAGCGCTATCGAACGATGGCGTTCGCGACGCTGGTGCTGGCCATCTATGCCTCGCTCTCATCGCAGCCGCATGCGATCCAGGCGGTCTCGCTGCTGTGGCTGGGCGCGGCCTGGTACGGCGTGATCTCCGTCGTGTGGGCTGCGGCCCTGCCCACGCCGCCGGTGCGGCAGCATCTGGCCAATCTGTACGAAAGCCTGGGCGAGTACCTGCGGCTGAAGTCGGGCCTGCTCGAGCCGGTGCGCGGCGCCGACCTGGAAGGCCGCCGCGTGGCGCTGGCGCTGCAGAACGGTCGGGTCGTGGAGGCCTTGAATCGGTGCAAGGAGGCGCTCTTCAGCCGCAGCGGCGCCGGCACGCCGCCGACCTGGCTGCAGGAGTCGCTGCACGCTTATCTGGTGGCGCAGGACGTGCATGAGCGCACCAGTTCCTCGCATGAGCATTACGAGGTGCTGGCCCAGCATTTCTTCCACAGCGATGTGCTGTACCGCTGCCAGCGGCTGCTGGCCTTGCTGGGACGGGATTGCCGCAGCGTGGCGCGTCGCATTCGTCGTCAGACGCCGTGGAAGCGGCACGGCACCACTGCGCATGCGATCGAGGATCTGCAGGAAGCGCTGCGCCATCTTGAGCGGCAGCCTGGCGCGCTCGACGAGGGCCGTGCGCGCGGTCTCGCCGCGCTGCATGGGCTGGCGGCGAACCTGGGCGCGCTGGATCGGGCCTTGTCTTCGGCGCTGGAGCTGCCGGAGCCGCCGTCGGACACCAGCCTGCTGGATCGGGATCCGCGCAGTCTGTCCGAAGCCTGGCAGCGCTTGAAGGCGCAACTGGACTGGCGCTCGCCGCTGCTGCGGCATGCGGTGCGGTTGGCGGTGGCGCTGACGGTCGGTTATGGCGTGATGCTGAGCACCGGCGACAGCCATGGGTTCTGGATCCTGCTGACCATCGTCTTCGTCTGCCAGCCGCAATATGGCGCCACGTTGACCCGCCTGGCGCAGCGGGTCGGCGGCACGGTGATCGGCCTGGTGGTCGGCTGGGCCTTGCTGAAGCTGTTTCCTGACTTGCTGCTGCAGGCGGGCTTCACCGTCGCGGCCGGGGTGCTGTTCTTCGCCACGCGACACACCCGCTACACGCTGGCGACGGCGGCGATCACCTCGCTGGTGCTGCTGTCCTTCAACCAGGCGGGCGATGGCTTCGGATTGATCCTGCCGCGGCTGCTGGACACGGTGGCGGGCAGTGTCATCGCGGGCCTGGCGGTGTGGCTGGTGCTGCCGAGCTGGCAGGTGCATCAATTGCACCGGCTGGCGGCTCAGGCGGCCAGCAGCCAGGCGGATTACCTGCGCGAGATCATGGCGCAGTATCAGACCGGCAAGCGCGATCATTTGCCGTACCGGCTGGCGCGTCGCAACGCGCATAACGCCGATGCGGCGCTGTCGCGCGCGCTCGCCGCGATGCAGCTCGAACCCGGCCATGCGCGGCGGCTGGCGCCGCAGGGCATGCGATTCCTGGTGCTGTCGCACACGCTGCTGAATTACTTGTCCGCACTCGGCGCCCACCGCAATCAGCGGCTCTCTCTGCCGGAGGAGGGCGCCGCCGCGCACGCGGTGCAGACCTTGCTCAGCACGCTGGATGCCATCGCCCAGGCGCTGCAGGCACAGCCGCCGCAGGTGGTGGACGAAACGGCGCTGGCGCCCGGTCTGGTGGCGTCGCTGACCCAGCCGGCGCCGGAGGCGCTGCGGCTGCTGCAGGCCCAACTGGCGCTGTGCCTGCGCTTGTTGCCGGCCTTGCAGGCGCAGGCAGTGGCGTTGGTGGCGCCGCCGGAGGCGGGCGCGGGGATGGGGGAGGCGGGGTTGAGGTTTGAGCGGTTTCGGTGATGGGGCCGTGCTGAATCACTGCACCGCTGCAGCGTTCGCTCGGAGGGCGACGTCCTGACAGGTCGCCATCAGCTCATCGAAGGGCAGCGCGTCGCCCACCATGACCTGATCGTCGAGCATGCGGGCGTAGTCCGCTTCCAGGGCGGTGCGTGCCGGGCCCTCGGGCACGATGTGAAGGTCGCCCCTGACAGCGGCTCGATAGTCGACCTCACCGCCGGCAGCGTCCTTTTCGCTGAAGAAGTGCGACTTGTGGTCAGCCACCGCCTGAGCAACGTCGCGGTTCTCGATGGCGGCCTTGAAGTGCTCGCTTCGCATGATGGCCGCGAGGTCGTGCCAGTGCCTCGCATAGCGCTCGCCGCGGATCCTTCCTTGCGCGCAATAGACGTGCGTGGCCGTGGCCTTCTCCCAGAAGGTGCGAGCGACACTCATCACGACAGGCGTGGCGGTGGGGAAGCTGACCCCGGTGACATGACCGTCGATGTCGCAAGAGATCGCCATCTTCGCGTGGGGCTCCCCAGTGGATCGGCCGCCGAATTCCATCGTGATGACCGGTGCCACATAGCCCGTGCCCCGTTTGGTGGGCGGGTAGCGCAGCAGCAACTGGTCGTTGGCAGCACCGGCGATCGCCAGCGAGGCATCGAGTTGCTGACGATCCAGCGCCTGTTGAAGCACGGGTTGGACCGTCTCGGCGATCCAGTGGGGGAGCCGATCACGCACGGCCTTGGTCCACTTGCTCGCCTGGCTGCGATTGGCCGGCAAGAAGGTGTCGCCACCGGTCAGGTCGGGGATCAGCCTGCGGATGTCGTAGGTCAGATCCAGATCTTCAGAGAAGCGGTCGATGATGCGGTAGGCCTTCGACAAGGACGTGCCGCCCTTGAAGGTCAGGTCGTCGGACAGCGGTGACCGGAACAGGGTGTCGAGGGTCCAGACCACCCACAGGTCTTTTTCTAGCAGATGCGCGGGGCGGCCACTCGACGCTCGTCCCACCTCCAGAACTTCGGCGCGATCCGCCGCGCTGAGCGCGAAATAGGCCTCAGCCACGAATGGCTTCCTCGCCGATCGCTCGCGCCATCCAGGACGGCAGACTGCCTTTGGACGCAGTGAGCGTCTGCCATTCGGAAGCGGGCAAGGTGCGTCGCAGGGTGGCGAGCGACTCACCCACATGCTCGGGCCCCATCCAGGCGAGCGCCCGAACCGCCGCACCCGCCTGACCGGTGCCGAGCGCCAGCATCCACGCTGGCGCATGTTTGACCCAGACATCATGTCGACCGAGCTTCAATCGGCGGCTGCGGCCCGAGGTCAGATAGACCTGTCGAATGGGCACCTGCTGGGTGAGCCCCAGGCTGTTGGCGGCATTCGCGCCATGCGGCGTCACGATCTCCCCGCTTTGCGCGGCCAGCGACTCCACCACGCTTTCCGGCGCGGGCGCGCGCGTCCCGAACCGGCTCGAGACGGGCCTGACATACCGTCCGCGCGTCACGCGAAGCAACTGGCCTTCTTTGGTGAGTCGCGAGAAGGCCTGGTCGACGGCTGCACGGCTGCCCAGGTGCAGGAATTCCTTCGGCGACAGAACGCCTCCCTCCGGCAACGACTGGGCATGCGACAGGATGGACTGGGGAAGCGTGGCCATGGCTGATCGGGCAAACGGCAAATCTTTGATGTCAGAAGTTTATCTCAGCTTCTGACATTTTGCGCCGTCGCTCATGCCCTGCGGGCCTTCGCGGAGGCTCACGCAGCACTTCCCGGTGACGTCGTTGGGGCAAACCTCATATCCTGGCTCGCTCACGGCCGACGGGGCGTCGCTCCAGCCCCTTTGGATCGCTCGCCCGCCGTTCAGCGGGATAATCCGCCATCCCCCACCGCGCCGGCTCAGCAACCCGCGAGCGCGAGCCACCGCGACATCCGCGCATCCCGCCCGCCTCCCCGGCGACGCGTGCCATCGCGGACTCGTGGACCCGTGCAACGAGCGCCCCCATCCGATGTCCGACGTGTCAGCCGAATCCACCGTTTCCAGCCCCTGGCGCTTGTCCGTCGCGCCCATGCTCGACTGGACCGACCGCCATTGCCGCTACTTCCACCGGCTGCTGACGCGTCACACGCTGCTCTATACCGAGATGGTCACCACCGGCGCCATCCTGCATGGCGACCAGCCCCGGCATCTGGACTTCAATGAGCAGGAACATCCCGTCGCGTTGCAGCTTGGCGGCTCGGAGCCGGCCGATCTCGCCGCTTGCGCCAAGCTGGCCGAGCAGTGGGGCTACGACGAAGTCAACCTCAATTGCGGATGCCCCAGCGAGCGGGTGCAGCGGGGCGCGTTCGGCGCCTGCCTGATGGCCGAGCCGCAATTGGTCGCCGATGGCGTGAAGGCGATGAAGGATGCGGTCGACCGCATTCCGGTCACCGTCAAGCACCGCATCGGCATCGACAAGATCGAAAGCTACGACTTCGTGCGCGACTTCGTCGGCACCGTCGCCGAGGCCGGCTGCGAGGTGTTCATCGTCCATGCGCGCAACGCTTGGCTGCAAGGCCTGTCGCCGAAGGAAAACCGCGACATCCCGCCGCTGCGTTATGAACTGGTCCATCGGCTCAAGCGCGAATTTCCCCGGCTGACCATCGCCATCAACGGCGGCATCAAGACCGACGACGAGATCGCCGAGCAGCTGCAGCATGTCGACGGCGTGATGATCGGCCGCCAGGCGTATCACGAGCCATGGCAGATGATCGGCTGGGATCAACGCTTCTTCGGCGAGGCCACGCCCACCGCCGCGAGCCGCGAGGCGGTCGAGGCGCTGTGGCTGGACTATCTGGATCGCCAGGTCGCCGCCGGCCGCCCGTGGTCGCAGGCGATGCGCCATGCGTTGGGGCTGTGGAACGGCCTGCCTGGCGCGCGCCGCTGGCGGCAGGTCTGGTCGGACCACAAGCTCAAGACGCTGTCTCCGCGCGAGGTCGCCGCCATGGCCACCCAGGCGCGTTTGACGGCTGCGGAGATCGCCGCCCAGCATCCCGCCTTTCAGGCGCCGGTCTCGGTCTGAGACGGCGACGCGAATGCATCGCCCGGATCGATGGCGCCGCAGCCTGAGGCCGTCGATGGCCATCGAGGTTCAATTGCCGTCGCGACGGCCACCGCTGCGGCGCTGGACCGGGTCGATCGCTCCGAGAGAAGGCCGCTCATGAGCGCCGACGTCTTCTTTCACGTCTATGCGACGGCGCTGGGCAGTTGCGGCATCGCCTGGCATGAGCGCGCCATCGTCGGATCGCAATTGCCGGAAGAGAGCGCTGCGGCCACCCGTGACCGCATGCGCGTGCGTTTCCCCAACGCGCGGGAAGTGATGACCGCCGACCAGTTGCCCGGCTTTGCTCAGGCGGCTTGCGACGGCGTGCGCGCGCTGTTGGCCGGCGAGCCGCGCGATCTGCTCGAGATCCCGCTGGACGATACCGCCATCCCCAGCTTCGAGCGCCAGGTTCTGGCCTTCACCCGCCGGATTCGCGTGGGCCGCACGATGACCTACGGCGAGGTGGCCGCGCAGTTGGGACAACCCGGCGCGGCGCGCGCCGTCGGCCGGGCGGAAGGACGCAACCCGTTCGCGCCGATCGTGCCTTGCCATCGCGTCATGGGCAGTCCATCCGCAGGGAAGGGCGCGAACCTGACGGGTTTCTCCGCCGCCGGTGGGGTGGCGACCAAGCTCAAGCTGCTCGCCATCGAAGCGAGGGCCACCGGCCAGCAGGTCGGCGAGCAGCGCGATCTGTTTTAGATCGCTCGCAAAAAAAGGGCGCCGATGCGGTCCATCGGCGCCCTGATCGAACGGTTCTTGGCGGTTCTTGGCGGCTCTTGACGACGCTCGTCGGCGCTCAGCGCTGCCGGAATCCGACGTTCAATCCCAAGGCGCGGACTCGGTGATCTCCGCCGTGGCCAGGTCATCGGCCTGCTTGGCCGGCGCGCTGGCCGGCTTCGCGGCCGGTGCATGCTCCGCGGCGATCTTGGCGGATTGGCCGATGAAGTCCAGCTCGCCGCCCAGGCCTTCGACCAGCTCCGGAATCAGCCCGCTCAGCTCGCCGGTGGCGAGCGCGGCGTCGACGTCGAAGGCCTCATCCTTGGCGGGCTTGTCGCGGCCATCGAAGACGATGTCCAGGAACTTGATGCCCTTGATCTGCAGCGTGTCGGTGAGGGTGAAGGACACCCGCTCGCGCCAGGTCATGGCCAGACGGGTGGGCATCTTGCCGCTGGTCAGATGGGCCTTGACCTCATCGGTGTCCAGGTTGTGGCGGGCATAACGCACCGCGGCCTTCATTTCATCGGCAGCCTTGAGCTCGCAATCCCGGTCGATGACGAAGTCCGCGGGCGGCACGCCGTCCATCAGCCACGCCGCCATGCAGGCCGCCGGCGATTCGGCGCTCTGCAGCAGATGCAGATTGATCGAGGAATCCGCCTTCACCAGCAGACTGATCAGCTCGTCGGCCTTGCCGATCGAGCCGGCATCCACCATCAACAAGCCCTGCTTGGGCGAGATCCACACCCGCAGATGCGACTGCAGCGTGAACGCGCGCGGCAGCAGTTCCTGGGTCGCCTGATCCTTCAGATCACGCTGTTGCTTCTTGCCGGGGCGGCGGCCGGTTTCCTGCTCGATCCGCTCCATCATTTCTTCGACATGCTCGCGCACCACCGAGCCCGGCAGCACGCGCTTTTCCAGACGCAGGCTCAGCAGCCAGTGGCCATCGATGTCTTCCAGCAGCCGGGCGCCCGGCTCGCCACGCGGCGGCACCCAGCCGGCGGACAGCGCTTCGGTGGCGCCGCAGGGCTTGAAACGTTCCTGCTCCAGCGCGTCTTCCAGCGCGTCGGCGTTGGGCTGCCAGTCATTGGCGATGCGGTAAATGATCAGGTTCTTGAACATGGGCGGGACTGCAAACGCAAAACGCTCAAAGCTCGGCGCTTCAAGCGAGAGGACCCCGAATCGGCACGCCAGGTCGGCCAGCCGGCATCACACCAGCCACCGCGCGAACAGCGCGGCCGCCTGAGCCTCCGGGAGCGCCAGATGGGGCTCACGAACGTTCAGGCACACCCCACAGCGCACCCGCCTCGGGAAAAAAACAATCGGGGCCGGCAGTGAACGCGGGCCCCGATGACACGACCTGTGGATTGTCTCAGGTCTGACCGCCGGCCGACCCTCGGTTAGTCCCAGTTGCGTCGGCTGTTGCAGGTTTTTTCAAGCGGTCGCCGACGGCGTGGACCGCGCGTGGACCGCACGCGGGCCGATCAGGCCCGCGCGTGCCGGTCAGCCCGGCTGGCCGGCCTTGCGCTGCTCGGCGGCCACGCGGCGCAGCGCCTGTTCGAACGCTTCGGGCGGCTGGCCGCCTTGCACCAGATAGCGCTCGTTGATGATCACCGACGGCACCGAGCTGATGCCCTGTTGCTGCCAGAAGGCCTCCGCCTCGCGCACGTCATCCGCGTATTGGTCGCTGTCGATCACGCGGGCGGCTTCGGCGCTGTCCAGGCCGAGATCGGTGACGGTCTTCAGCAGCACCTCGCGGTCGCCCGGATTGCGGCCTTCGGTGTGATAGGCGGTCAGCAGCGCCAGCTTCAGATCGCGTTGAGCCGCGGGCGATTGTTGACCGGCCCAATGCAGCAGCCGATGCGCATCGAAGGTGTTCCAGATGCGGCTGCGCGCACCCTCGGTGAAGGTGAAGCCGACCGACTCGCCGCGCTGGCGCAGATGCTCGCGAATCTGGGTGCGCTGTTCCGGCGTGGAGCCGTATTTGCGGGTCAGGTGCTCGTTGATGTCTTCGCCTTCGGGCGGCATCTGCGGATTCAGCTCGAAGGGCTGGAAGTGCAGGTCGACCTTCAAGTCCGGCACGCGCTGCAGCGCGGTTTCCAGGGACTTCAATCCCACCGCGCACCATGGGCAGGCGACGTCGGACACGAAGTCGATGCGGATCGCGTCCGGATCGTTGGCAGGGCTGGGGGTGGCGGTGATGTCGTTCATGCCCGCCACTCTAGCCCGAGGCTCAAGTCAACACGCGGTCGCTGGGCTTTGCCAGATAGAACCATTCCTGCCCGGGCTCGGCCCGGCTGTTGGGGAAGACGATCCGGCCGCTGAAGGGCGCCAGCACCGGCGTGCCATCAGCGCGCGTGCCGATGCGCTGACCTTGCTCGATCGGATCGAAGCTCGCCCACTCGCGCTCGAATCGATCCTGCGCATGGGCGCGATCGATCACCTCATACAGCTGCAGCAGTTCGACCGGCCGGTTCGGATCCGCCAGGTCGACCTGATCCGCAGCGACCATGCCCAGCAGCGCCAGCGTGCGGAGGATGGCCTTGAAGGCGACCTCCGGTCCTTGCGGATCGGCATGCTGACCGCATTCCAGCGTGATGCAGTAGCCGCCCTGGCTGCGCATGTATTCGGTGGTGCCGACGCCGTAATGCGGGTCCTGCTGCAGGGCCATGCGGCGCGAGCCGTCACCGGCGTGTTCCGCGCGGCGCTTCAGGCCCAGCGCATAGGTCGACAGCCAGCCTTCCACGATCCGGCTGGTGCCCACGGCCAGCGCCAGCGCGCTCTCGGCGGCCTGGTGGCGGAAGGGCTCGAGGTCGCCATCGTTGTCGCGCGGGCCGAGCATCGCAAACGCCGGGCCGGGATTGTTGAAGCTGTGCAGGTCCAGCAGCACATCGCTGTCGGCCAGCCAGGGGCACAGAAGGTTGGCGACGCGGTCCTCGAAGTCCTGCGGAATCGGATTCACCCGCAGGTTGCGGTTCAGGTTGCGGTCGCCTTCGCGGCGCTGCAGCCGATGCGCCAACGGATTGACGATCGGGATCATCGTCAGCGTGCCCTTGAGCAGGGTCAGCGCGCCGCTGTCGATCATCGCCATCACCCGCTGGATCGCGCCGACGCCGGCCACCTCATTGCCGTGCACCGCGGCGGTGACCAGCAGGCGAGGGCCGGGCTTCAGGCCGGCGAACTGATGAATGCGGAGATGGGTGGGGGTGGGGGGCGGGTTCGGGGTCGGCGCGAAGGTCATGGTCGGGGCGGACGTCGGTCAGGAACGATCGGAGGAGAACAGCGTGGACACCGCCAGCGGCTGCTCGCAACTGCTGAAGGTCGGCGGCAGGTCGTGCGACGCCTGGCCGGCCTCCCAGCGGGTGAGGCGGTACAGCGTGCCGAAGCCGAACGGCGGCGGCGTCTGGCCGGGGCCGGCGAGCAATTCGCCGCCGCGCCGCACGTTGTCGGCCATCCAGGCGGGCAGGCGCCGATGGTAGGGGTTGCGCTCGATTTCGCCGACATGGCAGGCCAGCGCCTGCACCAGGCGCGCGGTGTCGCGCAGGCCGGTCTCGATCAGGCAGTTGGGCGCTGCTTGCGTGGCCCAGAACTCGGTCTGCGCCACGACGGTCGTCAGCCGCGCCTGCTGCAGCGCTTCGGTGACCAGGCGATGGACGCCGATGTGGGTCGGGATGCCGTCCCCCGCATGCGGCAGCAGCACCAGCGCCGGCCGGTGCGCGGCCAGCAAGGCGGCGGTCTCTCGCACCTGCGATTGCCACAACGGTGTTTGTGCGTCGGCCGACTCGGGCTTGATCTGCTCGAAGCCGCTCTCGGTCATTCGATGCAGATCGAACGCCAGCACCTCGCACGCCGCCTGCAGCTCGTCCCAGCGCTGGGCGCGACGGTCCTCGCGACTGCCCAGCGTGACCGCCACATTGCACACCCGCCAGCCCGCCTCCTGACGCAAGCGCAGGGGCAGGGCGCCGACGATGCACTCGTCATCCGGATGCGGCGCGAACACCATCGCAAGCGGCGGCTCGGCGCCGGGCGCTTCGCCAGCTTCTTGCCAGCGCGCCGACGGCGGCGAGCTCAGCGCGTCATTCGCCAGATCGCGCGGGGGCAGCCCCAGCAAGGTGAACCAGCCGGCCAGCCAGGCAGTCCACTCGTCGGCCGTCAGGGGATGAGCGGGTGCGTGGATCCGGGCCGGTGCCTCGACTCGGCGCGCATCAGAATGGTCCTCGGCGGTCGATGCCGGCGGGGAGAAAGAAGGGGAAGCGGATCGGAGCGACATCAGGCAGCGTCAGGTGCGGCGGCGCTGGTTGTCAGCGCGGCGGATCCTGAAATGGTATGGCATTGGTAGTAAAACTACCCGCGCTTTAACCGCTTAACCTTCGATTTCGGCGGTTTTCCCCATGGTTTTTTATGGACCGGTCATAGACCACGGTTGGGCCAGGTCGCCAACATCACGCCGCCCAGCGCCAGGCCATAGGCCAGCATCTGGATGCCGGTGAGCTGCTCGCCCAGGAACAGCAGGCCGACCAGCGCGGTGGCCACCGGCAGGAACACCATGAAGACGCCCGCCTTGGCGGCCGGGATGTGACGCAGCCCTTTCATCCACAGCCACACCGTCACCATGCTGGCTGCCACCGCATAGAAGGTCAGCAGACCCCAATGCGGCGCGCGCACCACGCTGAAATCGAAATTCCAGGCCTGCCACAGTCCCAACGGCGTCACCAGCACCAGGCCCCAGAGATTGATGAGGGCGCTGATCCGCTTGGGGGACAGGTCTTGCGTCAGCCGCTTGCCGATCACCACATAGCCGGCCTCGCAGAACACGGCGGCCAGCAGCAGCAGCGCGCCCCAGCCGCTCTGCTGGCTCGCATCGTGGCGGCTGAGCGCCACCATCGCGATGCCCGCCACCGCCAGCGCAATGCCGGCCAGCGTGCGCGGCGCGATCTGCTCGCGCAGGAACAGGCGACTCAGCAGCGCCACCGCCGCCGGAATGCCCGCCATGATCACGCCCGCCACCACCGCGGAGCTTTGTTTCAGCCCATACAGCAGGCAGATCGAGAACAGGAAGTTGCCGACGAAGGATTCCAGGAACACCAGCGCCCGGGTGCGCGGCGAGAGCCTCGCATCCGTCGGCGTGCGACGCAGCCACGGCAGCATCACCACCGCCGCGATGCCGAAGCGCAGCCAGGCCAGCAGGAACACCGGAAACACCAGCACCAGCAATTTGGACAGGCCGACATAACTGCCGATCAGGCTGGTGCTGCCGGCGAGGCAGGCATAAGCCAGCCAGGGCGTCGTGGAGGGGGCGATCCCCAACCCCGTGCCGCTGATGGACGACACCGAAGATGCGGCCGTGGACGCGGCAACGGGCGAGGTCGGAGCGGAGGTGCCGGTCACGGGCGTGGTCGCATTCGAAGAAGGCTGCATGGTGCGCGGATGATGCCCGAGCCAACGCCCGCCACCGCGATTCGGGACGCGTCAGGGTTAGCGAGATCGCACGGGTGCTGGGGTTGGGCTAGAACCTGACACGTCCGACGCTCAAAGGCGGTGGGTTTGCGCCGCGACGGCGGCAGGAGGATGGCCATGGCTCGATCAACCGATGCTCGACATCCGGAGTCCGATCGCCCGACCCGAGCCGCGCCCGCGGCCGGCACTGAGGTCGGTCGTCCGGTGGGCTATTCCGGCACGCCGCTGGCGCGCAAGCTGGGCATTCGGCCGGGCCACGTGCTGTGGACCTGGCATGCGCCCGACGGCTACGACGATTGGATCGCCCCGCTGCCGCCCGACGTCGTCCGCGTGCGACAGCCCAGCGAGCGAGTGGACCTCGCGCATGTCTTCGTCGTTGAACGCACCGACCTGGTCCGCCAGTTGCGGTCCCTGCGCACCCAACTCCGCGACGACGTCGGCCTGTGGATCTCCTGGCCGAAACAGGCAGCGCAAGTGCCGACCACCGTGACGGGCGACATCATCCGCAGCGACTGCCTGCCGCTGGGCTGGGTGGATGTGAAGGTCTGCGCCGTCACCGAGGTCTGGTCTGGCTTGAAGCTCGTGGTCCGCAAGGAGCTTCGTCGAGCCGCCGAGTGAGACGCTGAGCGCCACCCGCCGGCATCGAGTCATCGGCGACACGTCCCCGATCAGGCCACGCGGCGCAGCGCCGTGCGGATGGCGTCGATCATCCGGTCCAGGTGCTCGCGGTCGGCAATCAGCGGGGGCGAGAGGGCAAGGATGTCGCCCGTGGTGCGGATCAACACGCCTTGCTGCCAGCAGTCGAGGAAGGTGTCGAAGGCGCGTTTGGTCGGCTGGCCCGCGCGCGGTGTCAGCTCCACGCCGCCGACCAGGCCCAGATTGCGCACATCGATGACATGCGGCTCGCCGCGCAGGGCGTGCAGCTGTTCGGCGAAATAGCCTTGCAGCTCGCTGGCGCGGGTCAGCAGGCCGTCTTCCGCATAGGTGTCCAGCGTCGCCAGGCCGGCGGCGCAGGCCAGCGGATGGCCGGAGTAGGTGTAGCCGTGGAAGAACTCGATCAGATGGTCGGGCCCTTGCATGAAGGTGTCGTGGATCTGCTGTTTCGCGATCACCGCGCCCATCGGCACGCAGCCGTTGGTCAGGCCCTTGGCCACCGTCATCAGGTCGGGCGTCACGCCGAAGGTCTGCGCGCCGAAGGGCTGACCGGTGCGGCCGAATCCGGTGATGACCTCGTCGAAGATCAGCAGGATGCCGTGACGGTCGCAGATCTCGCGCAGGCGCTGCAGATAGCCTTGCGGCGGGATCAGCACGCCCGACGAGCCGGCCACCGGCTCCACGATCACCGCGGCAATCGTCGACGCATCATGCAGCGCGACCAGCCGCTCCAGGTCGTCCGCCAGTTCCGCGCCGTGGGCCGGTTGGCCGACGCTGAACGCATTGCGGGCCAGATCATGGGTGTGACGCAGATGGTCGACGCCCGCCAGCAAGGACCCGAACATCTTGCGGTTGGCCACCATGCCGCCCACCGACAAACCGCCGAAATTCACGCCGTGATAGCCGCGCTCGCGTCCGATCAAGCGGGTGCGCTGGCCCTCGCCGCGGACGCGGTGATAGGCGAGCGCCATCTTCAGCGCGGTCTCCACCGACTCCGAGCCGGAGTTGGTGAAGAACACCTTGTTCATGCCCTCCGGCGCCAGCGCGGCCAGGCGCGAGGCCAGTTCGAAGGCCTTCGGATGGCCCATCTGGAACGGCGGCGCGAAGTCCAGCTCCGCCGCCTGTTCCTGAATCGCCTGGACGATGCGCGGCCGGTTATGTCCGGCATTCACGCACCACAGACCGGCGATGCCGTCGAGCACCTGACGGCCGTGATCGTCGGTGAAGTACATGCCGTCTGCACGAGTCAGGAGGCGAGGGGATTGCTTGAACTGGCGGTTCGCGGTGAACGGCATCCAGTAGGCGTCCATGTCGAGATCGGCGTGGCTCATGAGCGTGGTCCAGGTGGGGCGACGAAGGCTGAAAGTCTAGGCAAGCTGGCGCGCAATCGGTCAGCGTTCCGAGCATGGGAAAACCCGAATGCACGCAATTTCCTGCGATGAAGAGGCGACCGATTCGCACAAAATGCGGCGCATGACTTCAGACGTGAAACTGGATGCGATCGATCGGGCCATTCTGGAGGCTCTTCAAGCGGATGCCCGGCTGTCCAACCAGGCCTTGGCGCAGCGGGTGCACCTGTCGCCGTCGGCCTGTCTGCGACGGGTGAACCGGTTGCAGGACAGCGGGGTGATCGACCGCGTGGTGGCGTTGCTCAACCCCAAGGCGATCGGCAAGCCGGGCATCAGCTACACCATCATCAATGTGGAGCGGATGACGCCGGCCGCGCTCGCCGAGTTCGAGCAGGCGGTCAAGGACGCGCCGGACATCCTCGATTGCTTCTACGTCGCCGGCAGCAACGACTACCTGCTGCGCTTCGCTTACCGGGATGCCGAGGATCTGGAACGGCTGCACACGCAGGTGCTGATGCAACTGCCCGGCGTGGCGCGCGCCAATTCGATGCTGGTGCTGCGGACGGTGAAGCGGACGACGGCGTTTCCGTTGGGGGATTGAGCGCGCAGGGGCAGGCGTCATGCACTGCCGCCCATCGGGCCGCCTCAGTGGGCGGCGATCTCGGTGGGTCGCGCGCTCACGCCGCGCGGGCGCGCAGCACCCGCAACATCGGCAGCAACTGGATCAACAGCATCGCCCCCAGGATCAGCGCGCAGCCGACGAGCCCGGCGGCATTCAGTCGGTCGCCCATCAGCACGTAGCCGAAGACCGCCGCGAAGAGGGTCTCGGACGACAGGATGATGGCCGCATCCGCCGCATGCGCATAACGCTGCGCCACGACCTGACCGGTGAACGCCACGCCGACCGACAGCACGCCGGTGTAGAGCAGCGGTCCGGCGGCCGCGCGGATGCCGTCCCAGCTCCAGGGCTCGAGGCAGAGCGCCCAGACCAACGCCACCACGCCGCAGAAGAGGAACTGGCCGCCCGCGACCAGGAACGGCGAATTCATCCGGTCCGCCACCTGGCCGACCAGCAGCACATGCACCGCCCAGGGCAGGGCCGAGGCGATCACCCAGGCGTCGCCCAGACCGACCCGCAGCTCATGCGCGCCCGACAGCAGAAACGCGCCGACCAGGCACGCCGCCGCGCCGGGCCAGACTGACCAGTGCGGCCAGTGCCGCAGCAGCACCCAGCCGAGCAGCGGCACCAGCGGCACATACAACGCGGTGAGGAAGCCGGCATTGGTGACGGTGGTGAACTGGATGCCGATCTGCTGCAGCGCGGCGCCCAGCGTCAGCAACAAGCCCAGGCCCATGATCTTGAACGCGTCTGCGCGCGTCAGCGGACGCGAGGCCGGCGATTGCCGCGCCGCGCGCCGTTCGCGCAGGATCAAGGGCAGCACCACCAGCGCGCCGATCAGGAAGCGCACGCCGGTGAACATCATCGGACCGATGGCCTCCATGCCATGCGCCTGCGCGACAAAGGCCGAGCCCCAGATCATCGCGATCAGCGTGAGCAACAGGTTGGCTTGGATACGGGTCATGAAACGCTTTCGGATCGGATCACTGCCGGGCCCGATCAGGCCGGCAGGCAGAGGAGGAGAGAGGGACGGTCATCGCGTCGGCGCGTCAGGTCGCTGGACGAGCGCGCGGCCGTGCGACGTTCATTCGTTGAGGTAGGCGAGTTCCTCGTCGCTGAAGCCCGCATCGGTGCGGGCGGCCAAATTGAACGGGGGCCGCAGACGCGGCGCCTGGTACTGCGCGACCAGCTGCGGATAGAGAGCGACCGGATCCAGTCCCCGCTCACGGCACAGATGTCGGTACCAGTGATTGCCGATGCGGACATGGCCGACCTCGTCGCGCAGGATGATGTCCAGGATCTCCACGGCACGGGCATCGCCGGCCTTGGCGAACTTGGCCTGCAGCGGTGGCGTCGCGTCCAGGCCGCGGGCTTCCAGCGTGCGCGGCACCAGCGCCATGCGGGCCAGCACATCGCCGTCGGTGCGGCGGGCCATTGCCCACAGGCCGTCGTGTGCATCGAAGTCGCCATAGGAGCGGCCCAGCGTGGCCAGGTGCTCGGACAGCAGCGTGAAATGGAAGGCCTCTTCGGCGGCGACCTTCAGCCAGTCCAGATAGAAGGCGCGCGGCATGTCGGGGAAGCGCCAGACGGCATCCAGCGCCAGGTTGATCGCGTTGAACTCGATGTGCGCGATCGCATGCAGCAACGCGGCGCGGCCCTCGACGGTGAAGGGCGAGCGCGACCCGACCTGCAGGGCGGGCATCAGCCGCGGTCGGTCGGGGCGGCCTGGAAGCGGGGCGTCGGTGTGCAGCCGGGCGGCGGTGTCCAGCGAAGCGGTGTTGGGATCGCTCAGGGCCTCCTGCAATGCGCGGGCCGCGAGCGCCTTGGTGGCGGGGTCCGCAATCAGAAGGACCTGCAGCGCGCGGGTTCTGAGTTCCATTCGTAGAATTATCCCTTTTGCGCCGGCGCCACCCGGCGGCCACCGGCCATCGCCGGTCAACCCGGGAGAGCACCACCATGGCGGTCTATCGATTGGGCGAGCACACGCCGGAACTCGCCGAAGGCGTGTGGGTCGCCGACAGCGCCCAGGTCATCGGACGCGTGACCTTGCAGGCCGATGTCAGCATCTGGTTCAACGCCGTGCTGCGCGGCGACAGCGAGCACCTCACCATCGGCGCCGGCAGCAACATCCAGGACGGCAGCGTGCTGCACGCGGATGCCGGCATGCCGCTGACGCTGGGCGAGCATGTCACCGTCGGCCATCAGGTCATGCTGCATGGCTGCACCGTGGGCGATCACTCGTTGATCGGCATCGGCGCGGTCGTGCTCAATGGCGCGCGGATCGGCCGGAACTGCCTGGTCGGCGCCGGCTCGCTGGTGACCGAGGGCAAGGTGTTCCCGGACGGCAGCCTGATCATGGGCTCGCCCGCCAAAGTGGTGCGCGAGCTCACCCCGGAGCAGATCCAGGGCCTGGCGATGAGCGCCGCGCATTACGTGCGCAACGGCCAGCGCTATGCGCAGGAGCTGGTGCGCATCGATTGACCGGCCGCGCGGGCGCGCGATGGGCATCCGCGCGGATCGCCGGGCGCGTGTGGCGCTTGCGGCGCTTGTATTCGGCCCGTTCGTCCCGATCTGGGACGCCTTCGTGGCAGGTCGAGCGCCTCCACTGATTTCGACGTTTGAAAGACCGATTCCCATGAGCGAACTGCACAAGTTCCTGTTCGAAGGCCTGCCGGTGCGCGGCATGCTGGTGCGCCTGGACGACAGCTGGCAAGAGTTGCTGCGCCGTCGCAAGGAGCCGCTGCCGGTGCCGGTGCGCGACCTGCTGGGCCAGATGACCGCCGCCGGCGCGCTGATGCAGGCCAACATCAAGTTCAATGGCGCGCTGGTGTTCCAGGTGATGGGCGATGGCCCGCTGAAGCTGGCCGTGGTGGAAGTGCAGCCCGACCTGACCTTCCGCTCCACCGCCAAGACCCGTGGCGAGGTGGCGGACGATGCCACCCTGCAGCAGATGCTCAACCAGCAAGGTCAGGGCCGCTGCGCGATCACGCTGGATCCCAAGGACAAGATGCCCGGCCAGCAGCCGTATCAAGGCATCGTGCCGCTGAGCGGTCCGAACGGCGAGCCGCTGGAAAAGCTGTCCGACGTGCTCAAGCACTACATGCGCCAGTCCGAGCAACTGGACAGCACGTTGGTGCTCGCGGCCAATGACCAGGTCGCCGCCGGCCTGCTGATCCAGCGCCTGCCGATCGAAGGCGAGGGCAACCTCGAGGCCGGCGCCAGTTCCGGCATCGCCCGCGAAGAGCTGGAAGACGCCTACAACCGCATCAGCATGCTGGCGTCCACCCTGACCCCCGAGGAATTGCTGACCCTGGACAGCAACACGATCCTGCGTCGCCTGTTCTGGGAAGAGACGGTGCGCCGCTTCGATCCGCAGACGCCGCGCTTTGCCTGCACCTGCTCGCGCGAGCGGGTGGGCCGCATGCTGCTGGGCCTGGGCCGTCCGGAAGTGGACGAGATCCTGGCTGAGCTGGGTGGTGTGGAGATCGGCTGCGACTTCTGTGGCAACCACTACATGTTCGATGCGGTGGATGTCGGCGAGCTGTTCACCGACCCGCAGAATCAGGCGCCGGGCAGCGCCAGCGTGCAGTAAGCGCGGGGGCGGTGCCGCCCCTAATTCCACGCCTTGCGCAGCTTCGCGGCGATGTCCATCGCCGGCTTCACCAGCTCCGGCAACGGGGCCTGGACCTCGTTGGCCGGGCCCAGCTTCTCGAAATGCCGGGCGACCTTGCCCGGCAGGAAGCGCGACACGCTGGCGTAGAGATGCCGATCTCCATGGCGGGACTGCTGCGTCACGTAAAAGCGCTGCGGCACCATCACCGCCAGATGCTGTTTGGCGCGGGTCATGGCCACATACAGCAGCCGCCGTTCTTCTTCGATCTGCGCCTGCGCGCCGGTGCTGAGGTCCGAGGGCAAACAGCCGTCGACACAGTTCAGCAAATAGACGGCCTCCCATTCCTGGCCCTTGGCGGAATGGATGGTTGACAGGATCAGGTAGTCCTCATCTTTGAGCGGGACGCCGGATTCGTCGCTGCTGGCTTCCGGCGGATCCAGGGTGAGCTCGGTGAGAAAACGCTCCCGGCTGCCGTAGCCCTGCGCGATGCGCACGATCTGCTCCAGATCGGCCAGCCGCACCGCGGCGTCCTCTTGCAGGCGCTCCAGATGCGGCGCGTACCACTGCACCACCGCTTCGAGCTCGGCGGGCCAGTCCGGCTCGTCCATCAAGCCGGTCATCAGGTCGCGCAGGCGGTCCCAGGCCAGACGCGCCGCGCCCGGTGGCTGGAAGGCCGCCAGGACCGCGCGGGGCGAGGGCGCGTCCTGCATCTCGTCCAACAGGCGGCGGGCGCTGGCCGGTCCAAAGCCCGGCAGCAACTGCGACACCCGGAATCCCGCCAGCCGATGCCGCGGGTTGTCGGCCCAGCGCAGCACGCTCATCACGTCCTTCACATGGCTGCTTTCCAGGAATTTCAGGCCGCCGAATTTGACGAAGGGAATGTTTCGCCGGGTCAGCTCCAGTTCCAGCGGCGCGCTGTGGCTCGCGGTGCGGAACAGCACCGCCTGACGCGTCAGGCGCAGGCCTTCCTCACGCCGCTGCAGGATGCGGTCCGCCACCCATTGGGCCTGGCGCGCCTCGTCTTCCACCGTGACCAGTTGCGGGCGCTCGCTGGACGGCTTGTCGGACCACAGTTGCTTGTCGTGCCGCTCCCGCGCTTGCGCGATGACCGCGTTGGACGCCTCCAGGATCGGCTGGGTGGAGCGGTAGTTGCGCGCCAGCGTGATGACCCGCGCGGGCGGCGAGAAGCGCTGCGGAAAGTCCAGGATGTTGCGGACCTCGGCCGCGCGGAAGGAATAGATCGCCTGGGCATCGTCGCCGACCACGGTCAGCCGATCGCCGTCCGGCTTGAGCCGCAGCAGGATGGTGGCCTGCAGCCGATTCGTGTCCTGGTATTCATCGACCAGCACATGATCGAAGCGCTGCCGCAGCGCCTGGGCGATGCCGTCATCGCTCATCATCTCGGCCCAGTAGAGCAGCAGGTCGTCGTAATCGAGCAAATGCTGCTGTTGCTTGGCCTGCACATAGGCCGCGAACAGCTGCTTGAGCGCATCGTGCGCGGCGAAGCACCACGGGAAGTGCTCCTGCAGCACCTGGTCCAGCCGGGCCTCGCTGTTGACCACACGCGAATAGATGTTGAGACAGGTGCCCTTGAGCGGGAACCGGTCGGTGGTCTCCGCCAAGCCCAGCGCCTGACGTTGCAGGCCCATCAGGTCTTCCGCATCGGCGCGGTCGAGGATGGTGAACTGGCTGTCCAGCCCGATGGCCGGGGCGTATTCGCGCAGCAGCCGTGCGCCCACGCTATGGAAGGTGCCGGCCCAGGGGAATCGCGGCGGCGCCTGGGTGCTGCGCAGTCCCCAGGCGCGATGCAGCATGCGGCCGGCGCGGCGTTCCATTTCGCCCGCCGCACGGCGCGAGAACGTCAACAACAGCAGCCGATGCGGATCGGCCCCGGCTTGAATCAGCCGAGCCACCCGCGCGGCGAGGGTCTTGGTCTTGCCCGAGCCAGCGCCGGCAATCACCAGCAGCGGGCCGTGCGGCGGAATGACGTCCGCATCGCGGGGCCCGAGCCCATGCTCCACCGCCTCGCGCTGCTCCGGATTCAGATCGGCGAAGGCCGCCTCGCCGGCGGACGTCGGGCCTGTGGCGGCCTCGGCGTCAGGTCGGTCGGCGAGTGCGGGTGAATCGTTGATCGGTGTCATGGCGACCCGGATCATAGGCTGTACAAACCCACAGTGTCTGTCAGCAATCGCCCGAAGCAGGGGGCAAGTCACAGAGGCAGGTCACGGGGCAGGTCACGGGTCGAGCGGGTCGCGAGCCGAGGCGCCAAGGCCCTGGGGGCATGTGAATTGCCGATTCTGCTCAAAATTGCACTGTACGGTCGGGCCGCGCGCGACGCGTGCGGCTTTGTCTTCCCTTCACTGACCAAGAGAGTTTCTGATGCAACAAGCGCTGCTGATGTTGACGGCGCTGGCGATGCCGCTGATTGCGTGGCTGTCCCAGCGAGGCACCTTCGGGCCTGACAACGCCACGATTTCCAACGAGTTCCCCACGCTGCTCGTGGCGCAGGGCTATGCCTTCTCGATCTGGGGCGTGATCTTCCTGCTGGATCTGATCTTCGCGCTCTGGATGTTGCGCGGCCAGCGTGGCGCCAATCCCGGCGCGCCCGCCGCCCGGCCCACCTCCCACCGCTGCCTGCTGCTGACCACGGTCGGCTTCGCGCTGACGGCGAGCTGGATGATCGTCTTCTCCCAACGCTGGTATTGGGTCGCGCTGGCGGTGATCTGGGGCGCGCTCATCACCATGGTCTGGGCGCTGATGCTGGTGGCGCATGCGCGCCCGCGCGGCGTGGCGGCCTGGATGACGTTGCTGCCGCTGGGTCTGCATGCGGGCTGGCTGTCGCTCGCGGCCTTCCTCAACACCGCGCAGGTGATCGTGGCCGAGCAATTGCTGCCCACCGTGGACCAACTGCCCTGGAGCCTGGTGTTGTGGGCCCTGGCGGCGCTGCTGGTGCTGGTGGCCAATGCGCGGCTGCATCAGCCGATGGTGCCGGCGGCGGGCCTGGCCTATGCGGTCGCGGCGGTGTGGGGGCTGGCCGGCGTCTATGTGAAGCAGTCGCACGGAGAGCTGCCGGGCGCGCCCACCTCGGCCTGGGTGGCTGCGGCGCTGGCGGTGGTGGTGATCGCTCAAACCGTGTGGCTGCGACTGCGGCGCGGGTCGGCGCCGGAGGCGGGATCGGTGTCCTATCGCCCACGCTGAGGTCGGTCGGTCGATGCGGCGGGCCTGAACGCCGCTCAGGTCGACAGTCCCCCCCAACAAAAACGGCGCCTGATGTGATCAGGCGCCGTTTTTCATGTTCATGGCGCCCGCCCGTCGGAGCCCGACCGGCGGGGCGCGGGCAACGCTCAGGCGATGCGCTGCTCGTTGCCGGCGTCGAACAGATGGGCGGATTCGGCTTGCCATTGCAGCCGGACCGCGTCGCCCACCTGCAGATGCGGATTGCCCGCGACCCGCGAGGTCATCTGGCCCAGCGGCGTATCCACCAGCAGATAGGTTTCCGGGCCGGTCGGCTCGATCATCACCAGCTTGCCGGGCACGCCGTCGTCGGCCAGGCGGATGTGCTCCGGACGCAGGCCATACAGGCAGCCGCCGTTGCCGCGGATCGCGCCGTTGATGGAGGCGGTCTGCGCGGCATTCACCGGCAGCGACAGGCCCTGCGCGGTCAGGCCGTCATCGCGGCGCTCGGCGGCGACGAAGTTCATCGTCGGCGAGCCAATGAATTCCGCGACGAAGCGGTTGGCCGGGCGGGTGTAGATCTCTTCCGGCGTGCCGAACTGCTGCACCAGGCCATCGCGCATCACGGCGATGCGGTCACCCAGCGTCATGGCTTCGACCTGGTCGTGGGTCACGTAGACGGTGGTGGTCTTGGTGCGCTGATGCAGCAGCTTGATTTCGGCCCGCATCTCGATGCGCAGCTTGGCATCCAGGTTGGACAGCGGCTCATCGAACAGGAACAGCTTGGGATCGCGGGCCAGCGCCCGGCCCATGGCCACGCGCTGACGCTGACCGCCCGACAGCTGACCGGGCTTGCGGTCCAGCAGGTGGTCGATCTGCAGCATCTTGGCCACGCGCTGCACGGTGGCATCGCGTTCCGCCTTCGGCACCTTGCGCATCTCCAGACCGAAGGAGATGTTCTGCGCCACGTTCATGTTGGGATAGAGCGCGTAGCTCTGGAACACCATCGCGATGTCGCGATCCTTGCTCGGCAGGTAGGTGATGTCCCGATCGGCGATGTGGATCGAGCCTGACGTCGGATGCTCCAGGCCGGCGATCATCGCCAGCAGCGTGGACTTGCCGCAGCCCGACGGGCCGACCAGGATCAGGAACTCGCCGGCGTCGATGGAGAGGTCGATGCCCTTGAGGATGTTGGCCGCGCCGTAGCTCTTGCGGACCTGGGAGATGGTGAGTGCGCCCATGACGGAAATCCTTAACCTTTGACTGCGCCGGCGGTGAGGCCGCGCACGAAATACTTGCCCGCAACGATGTAGACGAACAGCGTCGGCAGCGCGGCGATCAGCGCGGCGGCCATGTCCACGTTGTATTCCTTGACCGAGCTGGAGGTGTTGGCCAGGTTGTTCAGGCCGACGGTGATCGGTTTGCTGTCCGCGCCGGAGAACACGACGCCGTAGAGGAAGTCGTTCCAGATCGAGGTGAACTGCCAGATCAGCGTCACCACCAGGATCGGCGTCGACAGCGGCACCACGATGCGCAGGAAGATCTGCCAGAACGACGCGCCGTCCAGCTTCGCCGCCTTGATCAGCTCATCGGGCAGACCGGCGTAGTAGTTGCGGAAGAACAGCGTCGTGGACGGCATGCCGGCCAGCACGTGCACCAGAATCAGGCCCCAGACCGAGCTGGCGATGCCCAGATGACCCAGCACCTGGCTCATCGGCAGCAGCACCACCTGCATCGGCATGAACACGCCGAACAGCAGAAACGCGAACATCAATTCGCTGCCGCGGAAGCGCCACTTGGTCAGCACATAGCCGTTCAGCGCGCCCAGCGCGGTGGAGATCAGCACGGCCGGCACCACCATGAACACCGAGTTCATGAAGAACGGCTTCAGGCCGCCGCAATCGGTGCCGGTGCAGGCGCTGGTCCAGGCCTTGGTCCAGGCCTCCAGGCTGGGGCTCATCGGCAGCGACAGCAGCGTGCCGTTGCGCACCTCGTCCATGGTCTTGAGCGAGGTGCTGACCATCACATAGAGCGGGGTCAGGAAGAACAGCGCGAACAGCAGCAGCGCCAGCAACAGCAGCACGCGCTGCCAGCGCATCCCGCTGGGCGGGGCGGCGGCGGTGAGGGTGGGGGAGGGTTTCATGTCTCGGCTCAGCAATCGGCTCGACGCCACGTTCAGGACTTCGAGCGCAGCTCGGAATAGAGGTAGGGCACGACGATGGCCGCGATGGTCGCCAGCATCATGGTCGCGCTGGCCGCGCCCAGGCCGATCTGGCCACGGGAGAACGCCATCGTGTACATGAAGGTCGCGGGCAGGTCGGTCGCATAACCGGGACCGCCGGCCGTCAGGGCCATCACCAGGTCGAAGCTCTTGATGGCCAGATGCGCCACCACCATCAGCGTCGAGAAGAACACCGGGCGCAGCGTCGGCACGATGATGCGCAGATAGATGCGCGGCAGGCTGGCGCCGTCGACCTGGGCGGCCTTGATGATCGAGTCATCGATGCCGCGCAGCCCGGCCAGGAACAAGGCCATCACGAAGCCCGACGATTGCCAGATGCCGGCGATCACCACGCAGTAGATCGCCATGTCGGGATCCACCAGCCAGCCGAAGGTGAAGTTCTCGAAACCCCATTGGTGCATCAGATGCTCGATGCCCAGGCCCGGGTTGAGGATCCACTTCCAGGCGGTGCCGGTGACGATGAAGGACAGCGCCATCGGATAGAGGTAGATGGTGCGCAGCAGGCCTTCGCCGCGGATCTTCTGATCCAGCAGGATGGCCAGCAGCAGCCCCAGCGCCATCGCGCCGCCGATGAACAGGCCGCCGAAGATGCCGAGGTTGGTCAGCGCCACCCACCAGCGTTCGTTCTCGAACAGGGTACGGTATTGCGCCAGACCGACGAATTCGTAATTGGGCAGCAGCCGCGAGGCGGACAGCGACAGATAGCCGTTCCAGGCCATCAGCCCATAGATGAAGAGGAAGGAGACGAGGAAGGTTGGCGCCACCACCAGCTTGGGTAGCCAGGGACTGCGCGGGGCTCTTGAAGCGGACATGCTGGGCGGAGGCGTACTGCGTGGACGAGGCCGGGGAGGCCACGGGGGCCGGGGAGGCCATGAAGCCGGCAAGGGCTGCCGAACGAAAGGAAAAAGGTGCCGCGCACCCGGAAGTGGCAACGGTCGACGGGCCCGGAGACGCACCGTGCGGTGCGTCATCCGTCAGACCCTCACCAGCGGCCAGGGTGAGCGGCACCCGGGGCGGCGCGCGAAGCACGACCGCCCCGACAACACACGACTTACTTCGTCTTGGCTGCGGCAGCCAGCTTGGCCTGCGCTTCCTTGGCGGTCATCTTGTCGCTGTTCCAGAACTGGCTGACCACGTCCTTCATCGCGCCTTCGGCAGCGGCCGGAACGGCCATGCCATGGGCGATGGAGGGCACCAGCGAGCCGGACTTGGCATCGGCGGCGAAGTCGGCGGCGGACTGCTTGGCGCACTCGTCGAACTTGTCCATCTTCATGCCCGTGCGCACCGGGATGGAGCCCTTGTTCAGGTTGAACAGCTCCTGGAATTCCGGCGACATGATGGCGGTGGCCAGGTCCTGCTGGGCCTTCTCATTGGCGGCGTTCTTCAGCTTGAACAGCGCGAACGAGTCGATGTTGAAGGTGAACGACTTCTGGGTGCCCGGAGCGGCCACGCAGATGAAGTCCTTGCCCGGCGTCTTGCCAGCGGCGATGAACTCGCCCTTGGCCCAGTCGCCCATCAGCTGCATGCCGGCTTCGCCCTTGATCACCATGGCGGTGGCCAGGTTCCAGTCACGGCCCGGGGCGTTCTTGTCGGTGTAGTCCTTGACCCGCTTGAAGGTGGCGAGCACCTTCTCCATCTGCGGACCGGTCAGCGTGGCGGGATCCAGCTGGACCAGGGCCTTCTTGTAGAAGTCCACGCCGCCGATGCCCAGGGCCACCGACTCGAACACGGTGAAGTCCTGCCAGTTCTGGCCGCCATGGGCGACCGGAATGATGCCGGCCTTCTTCAGCGCTTCCGCGGTGACGAAGAACTCGTCCCAGGTCGTGGGCAGCTTGGCATTGGCCTTCTTCAGCGCTTCCGGATTCGCCCACAGCCAGTTGACGCGGTGCACGTTGACCGGCGCCGCGATGTAGTGGCCCTCGTACTTCATGATGCTGGCGACCACCGGCGGGATCACTTCATCCCACTTGCCGGCCTTGGCGACGGCGTCGATGTTGGTCAGCACGCCTTCCTTCGCCCATTCCTGCAGCGAAGGGCCCTTGATCTGCGCGGCGGCGGGCGCATTGCCCGACACGACGCGCGACTTCAGCACGGTCATGGCGGAATCGCCGCCGCCACCGGCCACGGCGAAGTCCTTCCACGTGTGGCCCTGCTTCTGCAGCGTGGCCTTCAGGGCGGTGGCCGCCTTGGCCTCGCCGCCGCTGGTCCACCAGTGCAGCACTTCCACTTCACCGGCTTGCGCTGCGGCGGCGCCTGCGAGCAGGGCCACCAGGGCGCTGGCCTGGGCGAGTTGCTTGAGTCGAATCATTTGCTTTGTCTCCAAGTGGGGAGGGAGGAATCTTCAGCCAGGGATGACAGCGATTGGAATGAATTCAGAAAGACCTTGGCTTAGAACCAGACTTCCACTTGAGCACCGAAGCTGGTGCCGGAGGTTTCGCCGTTGAAGTTCGGCTCGCCCGTCACATTGCCGGCGGCACGGTTCCACTTGGCGTGAGTCACGTACAGGCGGAACTCGGGACGATCCATCAGCTGCGGGCCGGTGGACAGCGTCGGGGCGAAGGTCACCTTGGTCAGGCGGGCGCGTTGGCCGCCGTCAGGCTTGTATTGCGACACGCCGGCTTCGGTCAGCAGCTTGAAGTTGCGGGTCACGGCGTAGGACACACGGCCGCCCACCGAGGTGGAGGTCGTCGCCTTGCCGGCGTTGTCCTTCTCGTTGGCCCACAGCACCATGCCCATGCCGCCCCAGGCACCTTCCTGGAAGTTCACCGATTCGACGACGCGGAACTTCTTGGCGGCCGAGCTGTCGGTCTGGTTGCCGAAGTTGGAGTTCAGGCCGGCGGAACCTTGCGCGTACTGCAGCCAGATCACGTTGTTCAGCGAGGTGCCGAAGAGCTTGTTCTGGTCGTGGCGGAAGGCCAGGCCCCAGCCGTTGGTGCCTTCGGCGAATTGCGACTTGGTCACCGTGGCGAAGACATTCAGCGTGCCGTCCGGATTGGTCGGGATGCCCACGTACTCGACGTTGCCGCGATGGCCCGGACGCTGGTTGTTGTCCTTGTCGTTGGTGTAGTAGGCCACGCCCAGCTTGCCGGGGCCGGCGTTGATGCCCTTGATGCCGGCGCCCACGCCAGCCATCTCGGTGAAGTAGGTGTCAACGATGTGCACGTCACCGCGACGGCCACGTTCCTTGCCCGCCCACACGGTCGCTTCCGGCGCGATGTCGAAGCCCTTGGCTTCGGCATACATCTGGGCCAGGCGCATGTGCTTGGTGTCGTCGGCGTCGGAATGCGGGTTGTAGTAGTCCGTCATCAGCACGACCTTGTAGTCGATGCCGTCCTTCTTGAAGCCTTGAGCGAACTGGAACTCGCCGTAGATGTCGCACTCATTGCCCAGGCGGTACTTCATGCCGCTGGTGCCGCCGTTCAGGGCGTAGCAGGCGCGGCTGGCGCCGTTGCTGGTGGTGCCGCCGGGGCCGGCGCGGAAGTAGCCAGTGAAGTCGACGGCGTGCGAAGCGCCAGCAGCCAGCAGCAGACCGAGGGCCAGGGGAATGCGCTTCAGCGCGAGAGTGGTGCGGGTCATTTGGAGTGTCTCCGTATGGGCTGCGAAACAGTGCTCCGGGCGTGCGCTGTTAAGCAGACGTTTATCTTTCTTGCATGCGGGCTGAACTTTAATTTTGCTTTAATGAAACTATATTGGTGCTTACCATGAGGATTTGCGTGCGAACCACACGCGGTTTGACCCGTGTTGGGGCGACGGAGCACTCGAATGGGGGGTAACCCAGTGAACCATTCGCGACACTTGGGCGAATGGCAATGCAGGTGTTAAGAAATGTCGCCGCACGAGCGTGAGGCGGGCCGCCGTGGCGCGGCGCTGATGAAGCTCGGATGCAGAGCTTTCTCAGACCGCCGCAGCCAGCGGCAGACGCATCCGCACCTGCAGGCCGTGCGGCGAGACGTTGGTCATCGAGACCTGTCCCCCATGCCGCTCGACGATCTCCTTGACGATCGCCAGACCCAGTCCGCAGCCATTGCCCTCATGGGTGCCACGGAAGAAGCGTTCGAAGACCTTGTCCTGCATCGCCGCGGGCACGCCGGGACCGTTGTCGGTCACCAGCAATTCGGCGCATTCATGGATGACCACCGGCGCCACGCTGCCCGGCAATGAGCCGGTGCCGTGGACCCCGCCGGCGCCGGCGCCGTTGACCGCTCCGACCGCCGAGGCCGCGCCCCCTTGCGCACTGCCGGGCGCGCGGCGCACCTGCACGGTCACGGTGGCCCCGCGACCGGCGTAGCGCATCGCGTTGTCCACCAGATTCACCAGCGCTTCGCGCAGCAGCAGATTGATGCCCATCACCTCGATGTCCGCCAGCGGCTCGTCTTCATCGAAGCCCAGATCCACTTGCTGCAGCAGCGAGCGCGGCACCAGCTCGGCGGTGACTTCGCGCGCCAGCCGGGTCAGATCGAGCCGGGTGAGCGGTTGGCGCGTCACCGATTCCGGCTCGGTGCGCGCCAGCGCCAGCAACTGGTTGACCAGGTGGGCGCTGCGGGTCGCGCTTTCATGCACCCGGGCCAAGCGCGCGGTGAGCGGGCCGGGCGGCGCTTCGGCCAGCGCCAGCTCGCTCTGGCTCTTCAAGCCGGCCAGCGGCGTGCGCAGTTGATGGGCCGCATCGCTGATGAAGCGGCGCTGGCTCTGCACGTTGTGGCTGACCGCTTCCAGCAGCTCATTGATGGCCTGTGCCAGCGAGCGCAACTCCTGCGGCGCCGCGTCCAGCTCGATCGGCCGCAGGTCGTTGGGACGACGGCCTTCCACCAGCCGCCGCAGCCGCGAGATCGGCGCCAGACCCGCGCCCACGCCGGCCCACACGATCATGCTCATCAGCACGATCAGCAGCGACAGCGGCAGCATCGTGTCGATCAGCAGCCGGCGCGCGAGCAGCTCGCGGTTGGCGCTGGAGCGCGCCACCTGCACCAGCATCGTCTGCTGATCCCGCGGGTTCTCGCCGAATTGCAGATAGAGCGCCGCGACCCGCACCGGCGCGCCCTGGCGCAGGTCGGGCCGTTCCGGCGTGTCCAGCTCGCCGTCATAGAACTGGGCCTCGCCCATCGGTGGCGTGGCCGGCGTCGAGGGCGGACTCGGCAGATTGCGGTTGCCGAGGATGAACTTGCCCGGCGGCGAGCTGACGGTGTAGAGCAGCTTGTCGTTCGGATCCGCTTCCAGCACATCCTGCGCGGCGCGAGGAAAGTCGATCAGCAGCCCATTGCCCATCGGCTTGACCTGGCGCGAGAGCGACCGCACCGCCTGGGCGAGCGTCGCGTCCACCGCTTCATTGGCATAACGGCCCGCCAGTCGGTAACTGAACAGGGCGCCGGCCAGCCACAGCACCAGCTGGGGCAGCAGCAGCCACAGCAGGAGCTGTCGCTTGAGGGAATACATGCCTCAGCTGCGCTCCAGCTCCAGCAGATAGCCGAGGCCGCGCACCGTGCGGATGGCCACCTGCGCGCCTTCCAGCTTGCGGCGCAGGCGGTGGATGTAGACCTCCACCGCGTTGTTGGCGGCGACGCCTTCGCCGCGATCGCCGGACCAGACCTGGTTGATCTGCTCCTTGGTGATCACCCGCCCTTGATGGGTCAACAGCAGGTCCAGCAGATCGAATTCACGCGGGCTGAGTTCCAGGGTTTCGCCATGGACCTGCGCGCTGCGGGTTTCGCGCTGCATGCTGAGCTGGCCCAGCTCATTGCTGGCCTTGAGCGCGCGGCTGCGGCGCATCAGCGCGCGCACCCGGGCTTCCAGCTCGGGGAAATCGAAGGGCTTGGTGAGGTAATCGTCCGCGCCGGCATTCAGACCGGCGACGCGGTCTTCCAGGCTGTCCATCGCGGTCAGGATCAGCACCGGCAGGGACGCATCGTGCTGGCGCAACTGGCGCAGCACTTCCAGGCCATCGACCATCGGCAGACCGATGTCCAGCACCACCATGTCGAAGGCCTGCTTGGCCAGCAGGTATTGCGCCACGGCGCCGTTGGGCGCGTGCTCGACGTCAAAACCCATCGCCCGCATCTGTTCGCACAGGGCGTCGGCCAGGATGGCATCGTCTTCGGCCAGCAAGAGATTCATGGTGTTGGCTTCCAGCGCCAGGCAAGTTGCACAGCCTCGCCGGGAAGATCCGGCGAGCGCGGAATGTTAGCGTGCGTCCGGCGTCGTTCGACCGAGCGGATGCGGGCGTCCCGGAGACCGGGCAGCGACCGTCGAAGGGACGGCTTGTCGCCGCGGCGACAGTCGTTCAGCGCCGCCGCCACGGCGCTGCGAGGCCGATGAACACGGCGATCCCGGCCCGATGACGGCGTCGCTCGCACAAGTCGACGGCTGCGCGGCAGTTCTTCACGGCGCGGCGTGGCTGGCCCGGGTTCAGGGTATTCACCCACGGCGGGTCGAGGCGGAGAATCGTCGATGGCGGCGCGCCCGGCGCCGCGCTCGCCCTCCCACGAGGCCCTTGACTGCAGGACTTGCCGATGGATCTCAAACAAGTTCTTTGGCGTGTCGTCTATACCAAGACGGCCAACCTGCACAGCAGCGGCTTCAGCGCGGGCCCGTGGCATCCGGACAAGGCGCACATCGAGCGATGCTGCGATGCGCTGCGGGCTCGGCAGCTGGAAGTGGGCATTCAGAGCAATCAGCAAGCGAAGCAGAACCTGTCGAGCTGGCTCAATTCCTGACCCGAAGCCACGCTTGCGCGCTCGGCGCATAAGGACAGACGCAATCCTCGCTTCACGGCCGGACCTCGGCCCGGAACACTTCATCGGATCCCGCCTCTTCCGCTTGTCCCCAAGCGGCGTTGTCCATGAATGCTCCTTCGCTGGGTCCGGCGGCCATCGCCGATGCCCGTCCTTCCGCACCCGTCGGCGCTGTCCGCTCGCCATCGTCACGCTGGCCGGCCGACGAGTCCGGCGCCGGCAGCCTCTCACCGACGGCAGGCGCCGCGCGCGAATCCGACGCGCCCACCGATCCCACGCCCCTGGACGCGCTGGTGGCCCAGCTCGCCGCCACGGCCGTGCGCCGGGATCGCGAGGGCGGCCACGCCGCCGCAGAACGTGAACTCATCCGCGCCAGCGGGCTGCTGGCGCTGACCATTCCGACCGCGCTGGGCGGGCAGGGCGGCGATCTGGCGGCGTTCTATGACGCGGTCCGCGCCGTGGCGCGGGTCGACAGTTCGCTGGCCCATGTGCTGGGCTTCCATCATCTGCAGCTGTATGGCGTGGCGCTCTATCGCGGACCGGCTGCGCAGCGTCATGGCGCCGGCCATCTGCGCGAGACCGCCGAGCAAGGCCTGTTCTGGGGCAATGCACTGAATCCCGCGGACACCCGCCTGCGGGCGACGCCCACCGACGGCGGCTGGCGCCTGAACGGCGTGAAGAGCTTCTGCTCGGGGGCGCTGGGATCGGACCGGCTGACGGTCTCCGCCACCACCGAAGACGGCGGCTTCCTCATCGGTCTTCTGCCGACCCGGCGCGACGGCGTGCAGGTCGAGCAGGACTGGGATGCCTTCGGCCAACGCCAGACCGACAGCGGCACCGTCCGCTTCGACGATGTCTGGCTGCCCCATGAGGCACTGCTGCAATTGCCCGGCGAGACGCCCACGCCCCGCGCCACCTTGCGGTCCCAGATCGCGCAACTGGTGATGACCCATCTCTACCTCGGCATTGCCGAAGGGGCCTTCGAGGCCGCGCGGCACTACACCAGCCAGGAGAGCCGCGCCTGGTTCGCCTCCGGCGTCGAACGCGCGATCGACGATCCCTTGGTGCAGCACCGCTACGGCGATCTGTGGCTGCATGTGCGCGCTGCCCAGTCGGTGACCCGCGAGGCGGTGCACCGTCTGCAACAGGCGCTCGACCGCGGCGAGGCCCTCACCGCGCGTGAACGCGGTGAGGTGGCCGTCGCCGGAGCGGAGGCCAAGGTGCTGGCCCATCGCGCGGGGCTGCAGGTCTCCAGCCAGTTGTTCGAGCTCACCGGCGCGCGCAGCACCTCGGCCCGATTCGGGTTCGACCGCTACTGGCGCAATGTGCGGGTCCACACGCTGCATGACCCGGTGGATTACAAGCTGCGCGACCTGGGCCGCTATCAGCTGTCCTCACGCGTGCCCGATCCCTCGGCGTATTCCTGATGCCGTCGCCGGACGACCTGACCATGACGACCTCCCCAGCGAATGCGCTGATCCAGCTGGACTCGGTGTCTCGCAGCTTTCGACTGCCCGACGGCCGACGATTCGACGCGGTGCGCGACCTCAGTCTGAGCGTGCACGCGGGCGAGATCCTTGGGCTGATCGGCAAGAGCGGCGCCGGCAAGTCGACGGTGCTGCGGCTGATCAATCTGCTGGAGCGTCCGGATCAAGGGCGCGTCACGGTGGCGGGTCAGGTCTTGACCGACCTGAGCGGCGCCGCGCTGCGACGGGCTCGCCAGGGCATCGGCATGATCTTCCAGCAGTTCAACCTGCTCCGGAACGCCACGGTGGCGGACAACGTCGCATTCCCCTTGCGACTGCACGGCGAGTACCGCCGTGACCAGATCGAGACGCGCGTGGCCGACTGCCTCGCGCTCGTCGGCCTGAGCGACAAAGCCACGCACCATCCGGCCCAGCTCAGTGGCGGACAGCAGCAGCGCGTGGCCATCGCCCGTGCGCTGGCGCCGCGGCCCGCCGTGCTGTTGTGCGACGAGCCGACCTCGGCGCTGGATGCCGAGACCACCCGCGAGCTGCTGGCCACGCTGGCCGATGTGAATGCCCGGCTGGGCGTGACGGTCGTGATCGTCACCCATGAGCTGAGCGTGGTGCAGACGCTGTGCCGTCGCGTGGCGGTGCTGGATCACGGTCGACTGATCGAGCAATTCGATGTCGCGGAGGCGGGCGCCGGCCAGTCCCCGCTGGCACGCGAGCTGGCCCGGCTGCAGCGTCATGCAGCGCTGGCGCGGCAGGCCGATCTGGAAGACGCCGCCCTTGCCGCCGAAGCCGCACATGGCGCCGACATAGGCGATCGTCGAATCGCGCCCGCGACCGCCGGACTGACCGCGCAGCCATCACCGTCAGCGCAGGGTGGGGCACAGCATGAGCGGTCGCTCCACACTACGCCGGCGTGGGCTCACGCGTCCCGCGTGGAGGTGTCCGCCCATGGCTGAGACCTTGAACGCATGGCTGAGCGGCTGGCTGTCGTCGTCGCTGGTGGACCTGTTGCCGGAGCTGGTCACGGCCTTGGGGCAGACCGCGCTGATGCTGGGCATCGGCCTGACGGCGGCGCTGCTGCTGGGCGGGCCGCTGGGCGTGGGACTGTTCCTGCTGAGTCCGGGTCAATCGCTTTCACACCGTGTCGGCGCGCGCGCGCTGTATCGGCTTATCAACGGGACGGTGAACATCGTGCGCAGCTTCCCATTCATCATCCTGCTGGTCGCGCTGGTGCCGGTCACGCGGGCGCTGACGGGCAGTTCGATCGGGCCTCTGGCGGCTGCGGTGCCGCTGTCCTGCGCCGCGATTCCCTATTTCGCCCGACTCGTCGAACAGTGTTTGCGCGAGGTGCCGCGCGGTGTCATCGAAGCCGCGCAGGCCATGGGCGCGTCCGAGGCCCAGATCGTCTGGCGGGTGCTGGTGCTGGAAGCACGCGCGGGACTCGTGGGTGCGGTCACGGTGCTGGCGATCAGCTTCCTCTCCTATTCCGCCGTGGCGGGGGGCGTGGGCGGTGGCGGCATTGGCGACCTGGCCATCCGCTACGGCTATTACCGCTTCCAGACCGACGTGATGCTGCTGACCGTCGCGCTGTTGATCGGCCTGGTGCAGGCCATCCAGTGGCTCGGGCATCACGCGGCGCGGCGCCTGGACAAGCGCTGAGCCGGCCGCTGGCGCCTTCCACCGTTCACCTTTTTGCTGCCGATGGCCCGTTGGGACGGGCGTCGCGTTCTCGTCCACTCGTTTCGAAAGCTGCTCGATGATTGCCTTGCCTCGTCGCTCCCTGTTGATCGGTTCCATCGCCGGCGTGGCCGCTGCTCTGCTCGCGATCGGTGCCACCGCGCCGCGCGCCGCGCAGGCGCAGACCCCGCTGCCATCGAAGAAATCGCTGACCCTGGGCGCGACCGCCGGGTCCAACATCGAGGTGCTGCGACTGGGCATCAAGCCCTTGCTGGAGCAGAAGGGCTATCAGGTCAAGCTGGTCGAGTTCAACGACTATGTCCAGCCCAATCTGGCGCTGGCCCAGGGCGCGCTGGATGCGAATTTCTTCCAGCACATCACCTACCTCAACCGCTTCCGCGAGGACCGGCAACTGGATCTGGTGTCGGTGGTGCAGGGGCCGATGGCGCCGTTCGGCATCTACTCGAAGAAGCGAAAGAGCCTGGCCGAGGTGCAACCGGGCGATCGGATCACGCTCGCGAATGATCCGGCCAATCTCGCCCACGGCCTGGCCCTGCTGGCCGAGCAGAAACTGCTGACGCTCAAGCCCGGCGCCGATCCGATCCGCGTGACCGAGCGCAACGTCGCCAGCAATCCGCTGCGGCTCAAGCTGCAGCCCATCGAAGCCGCGCAGATCCCGCGCACCCTCGACGATGCGGAGTACGCCATCGTCAACGGCAACTTCGCCATCTCCAGCGGCTTGAAGCTGAGCGATGCGCTGGTGCTGGAAAAGACGCCCGACCACTACCTGCTGGTGCTGGCCGTGCGCGGCCCGGACAAGGACCAACCGTGGACCCGCGATCTCGCCGACGCCTTCCGTGCGCCGGCCTTCAAGGCGGTGCTGGATCAGCGCTTCCCGGGCTATTCCCGGCCCGCCTTCCTTCAATGACCGATGACGCCGGAGATCCCCATGCGCGACACGCGGCCTGACGCCATCGACCTCAGCACCCAGCCGTCCACCACGGACTCGGCCAAGCCCATTCGCTTCAACGCTTTCGCGATGAACACGGTGGGCCATCAGTCGCCGGGCCTGTGGACCCATCCTCGGGATGAATCCCATCGCTACACCGAACCCGCCTACTGGCAAGACCTCGCGCAACTGCTGGAGCATGGCGGCTTCGACAGCCTGTTCCTGGCCGATGTGCTGGGCGTCTACGACGTGCATGCGGGCTCGCCCGATGTCGCCTTGCGCCATGCGGTGCAGGTGCCGCTGAACGATCCGCTGGCGCTGGTGCCGCTGATGGCGTCGGTGACGCGTCGGCTGGGCTTCGGCGTGACCTGCGCGCTGAGCTATGAGCCGCCGTACAGCTTTGCGCGGCGCATGTCGACGCTGGACCATCTCACCCAGGGCCGCATCGGCTGGAACATCGTCACCGGCTATCTGGACAGCGCCGCGCGCAACCTGGGCCAGACCGCCCAGCGCGCCCATGACGAGCGCTACGACCTGGCCGACGACTACCTGGAGGTGGTCTACAAGCTCTGGGAGCTGAGCTGGGAGGATGACGCCGTGCGCCGCGACAAGGCCGGCCGGGTCTATGCCGATCCGTCGAAGGTGCATGCCATCCGCCATCGCGGCCCGCATTACCAGGTGCCCGGCGTGCACCTGTGCGAGCCCTCGCCGCAGCGCACGCCGGTGCTGTTCCAGGCCGGCACCTCGTCGCGCGGTCGGGCCTTTGCCGGTCGGCATGCGGAATGCGTCTTCGTGAGCGGTCCCAGCATCCCGGTGGTGAAGGGCTATGTGGACGGCCTGCGCGCCAGCACCGTGGCCGCCGGCCGTCGCGCCGACGACGTGCTGATCTACGGCCAGGCGCTGATCGTCACCGCACCCACCGAGGCGGAGGCACAGGCCAAGCTGGCGGATCTGCAGGCGCATGTCGATCTCGATGCGGCGCTGGCCTTGCTCTCCGGCTGGACCGGTGTCGACTTCAGCCGCTATCCGCTCGACGCGACGATCGACTATCTCGACACCGAAGCCGGCCGGACGGCCTTGGCCTCCTTCAGCAGCGCCGACCCGACTCGCCGCTGGACCGTCGGCGAGGCCGCCGCCTTTATCGGCCTGGGCGGCCGTGGCCCCGTGCTGGTGGGCGACCCGGCGCAGGTCGCGGATCAATTGATCGCCTGGCAGGACGCCACCGGCCTGGATGGCTTCAACCTGACTTATGCGCTGGCGCCGGAGACCTTCCGCGACGTGGTGGCGCTGATCGTGCCCGAGCTGCAGCGGCGGGGACGCTATCGGCCGCCGTCCGCACCGTCCTCGGCGCCCGTCACGCTGCGCGAGAACCTGTTCGGTCGCGGTCCGCGTTTGCCTGCTCATCACCCCGGTCGGCTGATCCGCCTGGATGACACGCCCGATTCCGCATCGACCGCCCCAACGGCCGCAGAAGCCGCACCTCGTGCCGCTGCGCCTGCCGATGCCTCATCCCGCCCATTGACGGAGCCTGTGACATGACCCAAAAGCCTTCGCGCGATCTCGATCGCGCGTCCATCCTCCTGAGCGCCGAGCGCGCCCTGACGACGCCGACGCCATCGGCGGTCGATGCGCGGGCCGGACTCACACGACGCGACACCTTGGCCTGGGCGCTGGGCGGTGGTTTGGCGGCGGGTCTCAGCGGTCGGGCGTTCGCGGCGGAAGCGCCGAAGGAACTGCGGCTGGACTATGCCTATTACTCACCCACCAGCCTGGTGCTGCGTCGCTTCGGCTGGCTGGAGGAGGCGGTGCGGGCCGATGGCATCGCGGTGAAGTGGGTGTTGAGCGCCGGCAGCAACCGCGCGCTGGAGTATCTGAACGCGGACAGCCTGGACATCGGCTCCACCGCCGGCCTGGCGGCCTTGCTCGCACGGGCCAATGGCAACCCGATCCGCACGCCCTACATCTACTCGCGGCCGGAATGGACGGCCCTGGTGGTACGGCCGGATTCCCGCATTCGCTCTTTGGCTGATCTCAAGGGCAAGAAGGTCGCTGCCACCAAGGGCACCGATCCTTATCTGTTCCTGCTGCGAGCCCTGCACACGGTGGGCCTGACGCGCAGCGACATCGAGCATGTCAGCCTGCAGCATGCCGACGGTCGCGCGGCGCTGGAACAGGGCCGGGTGGATGCCTGGGCCGGGCTCGATCCGCACATGGCCGCGAGTGAACTGGGCGCGGGCTCGAAGCTGCTCTATCGCAATGTCGGCTTCAACACCTATGGCTTCCTGAATGTGCGCGAAGACTTCCTGGCGAGATATCCCCGTGAGGTGCAGCGCGTGATCCTCGCCTACGAGCGCGCCCGGCGCTGGACCCAGGCCAACCCGACCGAGGCGGCGCGCATCCTTTCGGAAGAAGCCAAGGTCAGTCTGCCCGTTGCGCTGCTGCAGTTGAAGCTGCGCACCGACTTCTCCGATCCCCGGCCGTCCGAGCAGCATGTGAAGGCCTTGCAGGCGGCCGCGCCGATCCTGGTCGATGAGCAACTCGTCAAGCCGGGCACCGATCTGAACCGCGCGGTGAGCGAGCTGGTGGACACCCGTTTCGCCGCCGCCTGGCTGCAGGCGTGAGGTCGCGATGGCAGGCGAGCAGGAACTGATCGCAAGCGCGGTGTTGCCGGCGGGCTCGGCGCGTTCGACGTCGGCGACCAAGCCGCTGTCCAGGCCGATCCCCGCGACGGTCTCGACGACGACGGCCGTTGCGTCGCGGCCGGCGGGACGATGGCCGTCCTGGCTGTGGGGCGCGCTGTTGCCGCTGGCGTGTCTGGCGATGGCCGAGCTGGCGGTGCGGCTGGGCTGGATGGCGTCGCACCTGCTGCCCGCGCCGAGCGAGGTGATCCGCACCTTGGTCCAACTGGCCCAACACGGAGATCTGCTCACACACATCTCGGCGAGCAGTCTGCGGGTCGCGGCCGGCTTCGGCCTGGGCGCGGGCACCGCCGTCCTGGCGGGCGGACTGGTGGGACTGTCGCCGCTGGCTGCCGCCTTGCTGACGCCGAGTTTCCAGGCGCTGCGGGCGATTCCGTCGCTGGCCTGGGTGCCGTTGCTGCTGCTGTGGCTGGGCATCGACGAAGCGTCCAAGGTGGTATTGATCGCCATCGGCGCGTTCTTCCCGGTCTACATGGGCTTGGCCTCGGGCATCCGTGATGTGGATCGGAAACTGGTCGACGTGGCGCGACTGCGCGGCCTCGGCCGCGTGGCACTGGCGCGGCGGGTGCTGCTGCCGGCCGCGATGCCCGCGCTGTGGACCGGCCTGCGCAACGGGCTCAGCCTGGCCTGGATGTTCATGGTCGCCGCGGAATTGATCGCGGCCAGCCGCGGTCTCGGCTATCTGCTGACCGATGGCCGCGAAACCAGCCGGACCGATCTGGTGTTGGCGGCAATCGTCCTGCTGGCGCTGCTGGGCAAGCTGAGCGACAGCGTGATGGCGGCCGCGGAGCGACGTGTGCTGCGGTGGCGCGACAGCTTTGGAGGCGCGACATGAGCTTGTTGCAGTTGCGGCTGGCGCGCAAGCAATACACCACGACGGCCACGGCGATGACGACGATCGCCGCGGACACGCCGATCGCGGCGCCGGTCCTGTCGTCGATCGAGCTGCAACTGGCGGCGGGCGAGGTGCTGGCGCTGGTCGGTGCGAGCGGCTGCGGCAAGAGCACCTTGCTGCGCATCCTCGCCGGGCTGGATCCCGACTTCGAGGGCGATTTACGCCTGGAGGGACGATCGCTCCACGGTCCCACCCGCGACATCGGCGTCGTGTTTCAGGAGCCTCGCTTGTTTCCCTGGCTGACGGTGGCCGAGAACATCGGGTTCGATCTCGGGCAGGGCCACGACTCCGCCTGGGTGGCGCAGTTGCTGGACGAGGTCGGCCTGCGCGGATTGGGTCAGGCGTTGCCCAAGCAGCTGTCGGGCGGGCAGGCGCAGCGGGTCGCCATCGCGCGGGCGCTTTACACCCGACCCCGGGTGCTGTTGCTGGACGAGCCGTTCTCGGCGCTGGATGCCTTCACCCGTCAGCGGTTGCAGGACCTGGTGCTGTCCCTGGCGCGCACCCACGGCAGCAGCCTGGTGCTGGTGACCCATGACGTGGAGGAAGCCGTGCTGCTGAGCGATCGCGTGCTGGTGCTGGGCGCAGCGCCGGGCCGGGTGGTGCGCGAGCTGGCCGTGCCCTTGCGTCATCCGCGCACACGCGCCAGCGCGGCGGTGGCGGATCTCCGGAACGAGCTGCTGCGCACGCTGGAGCGACTGGACGACAGCGCGCCTGTCTCCGGCTGACAGCTGCACAGCGGAAGGGAAGCGCTGCCGCGTGCCCGCGAGGCCTTATGCAGCGCTTCCCTAAGCAAGCGCGAAGTTCTTCGTTCGTTGCATGCCGTCCGATTCGTAGAGTGAAGCGATCGCAGCCTTGCTGGCGCCGCTGGCGCCCACGACCATGTCCGTGCTCCTGATTGCCGCCAGTCCCAGTGTCCGATCGCGCTCCGGCGCGCTGCTGTCCGGTGCCGCCGACCGGCTTCGCCTGCTGGGTCTCGCGCCCCGCACCCTGGTCCTGCGCGACCTGCCGGCGCAGGCGCTGGTGCATGCCGAGTTCGATCATCCCGAGATCCGGGAGAGTCTCGACGCCGTCGCGCAGGCCTCGGTGGTGGTGTTGGCCACGCCGATCTACAAGGCCGCGAGCAGCGGTCTGCTGAAGATCTTCCTGGACCTGCTGCCGCAGGACGGCCTGAAGGGCAAGACCGTGTGGACGCTGGCCACCGGCGGCAGCCTGGCCCATCTGCTGGCCCTCGATTACGGCCTGCTGCCGATCCTGTCGGCGCTCGGCGCACGGTCTCATGTGGACGGCGTCTATGCCACCGATGCGCATCTGCCGCGGCAACCGGATGGCAGCTACCGCCTCGATGACGAGATCACCCGTCGCCTCGCAGCCGGCGCCGCCCAGGTCTTCGAGCGGGCGCCGCATCTCACGCTGGAAGCCTCACAGGCCTGACACCGCGGCCTTCACTGGCCGCGACGACACGCTGTGGAGGGCGTCCTTCACCAGCGTCCGCCATCGCTGCATCACGCTGCATCACGCGGCATCACGCGGCCCACGCCGCACTGCCTTCATCGCTCCGCCTTCGTCGCTCCGCCTTCATCGAATTACACAAGGAACTCTCATGAACCCGACCGTTTCATTGACCCGTCGACTGGCGCTGACCGCCGCCGGCCTGACGCTGTCGCTCGGCCTGTGGCCGGCTCAGGCCCAATCGCCGGCCGCACCCGCCGCGCCATCCCCCGGTGCGGCGAAATCGGAGCTGCGCATCGGCTTCCAGAAGTACGGCACGCTGACCTTGTTGAAGGCGCGGGGCGATCTGGAGAAGCGATTGGCGCCGCTGGGCATCACCGTGCGCTGGACCGAGTTCCCGGCGGGCCCGCAGTTGCTGGAGGGCTTGAATGTCGGCTCGATCGACTTCGGCACCGTCGGCGAAGCGCCGCCGATCTTTGCGCAGGCGGCCGGGGCCGATCTGGTCTATGTGGCCAACCAGCCGCCGGCGCCCGCCGCGGAGGCGCTGATCGTGCCGAAGGATTCGCCGCTGCGCAGCCTGGCCGATCTCAAGGGCAAGAAGGTGGTGCTGAACAAGGGCTCCAACGTGCACTACCTGCTGGTCAAGCTGCTGGAAAAGCAGGGGCTGGCCTACGGCGACATCCAGGTCGTCTACCTGCCGCCGGCCGACGCCCGCGCCGCCTTCGAGCGCGGCGCGGTGGATGCGTGGGTGATCTGGGATCCGTTCCTCGCCGCCGCGCAGCGTCAGATCGGCGCGCGGGTGCTGGCCGATGGACAGGGCGTGGTCGCCAACCATCAGTTCTATCTGGCCGCGCGCGCCTATGCGGACCGTCAGCCGCAGGTGATCCAGGCGATCGTCGAGGAACTGGCCAAGCTCGATCGCTGGTCCGAGGGCAACCTGCGCGACGTCGCCCAGGTGCTGGCCCCGCAGATCGGGCTGGATGTCGCCACCACCGAGCTGGCGGCGAGCCGCTTCGCCTATGGCATCCGTCCGATCACGCCGGCGATCGCCGCCGAGCAGCAAAAGATCGCCGATGTGTTCCATGCCCTCAAGCTGATTCCCAAGCCGATCCGCATCAGCGATGCCCTGCCCAAGACCGTGCGCACCGCCGCCAACTGATGCCGTCTCCTGAAAGCCTCCCCATGAAGATCCTCTGGTTCATTCCCACCCACGGCGACTCCCGTTACCTGGGCACCTCCAAGGGCGCCCGCGTCGCCGACTTCAACTACTACCGGCAGGTCGCCATCGCGGCGGACAGCCTCGGTTATGAGGGCGTGCTGCTGCCGACCGGTCGCAGTTGCGAGGACAGCTGGGTCGTCGCCGCCAGCCTGATCGAAGCGACCCGTCGCTTGAAGTTCCTCGTCGCCTTGCGGCCGGGGCTGGTGCAGCCGGTGCAGTCGGCCCGCATGGCCGCCACGCTTGATCGGCTCTCCGGCGGCCGCCTGCTGGTGAACCTGGTCACCGGAGGCGATCCCGACGAACTGGCCGGCGACGGGCTGTTCCTGCCGCATGCGCAGCGCTATGCGCTGTCGGAAGAATTCCTGACCATCTGGCGCGAGGTGCTGACGGCCAGCCATGAGGGCGAATCGGTCGATTTCGACGGCGAGCAGTTGCGGGTTCAGGGCGGCAAGCTGCTGTATCCGCCCATCAGCCGGCCCTATCCGCCGGTGTTCTTCGGCGGCTCGTCGGAGGCCGCGCATGAGTTGGCGGCCGCGCAAGTGGACACCTACCTGACCTGGGGCGAGCCGCCCGAGGCCGTGGCGCAGAAGGTCGCCGATGTGCGCGCCCGAGCCGCCGCGCGCGGCCGTGCGTTGGAATTCGGCATTCGCCTGCATGTCATCGTCCGCGAAACCGAGGACGAGGCCTGGGCCGCCGCCGCCGAGCTGGTGCAGCATCTGGATGAACAGGTGGTCGCGGCTGCCCAGGCCAAATTCGCGAGCATGGATTCGGTCGGACAGCAGCGCATGGCCGCCTTGCATGGCGGCCGCTTCAACCGCGACAACATCCGCGAAGGACTGGAAATCGCGCCGAACCTCTGGGCCGGCGTCGGCCTGGTGCGGGGCGGTGCGGGCACGGCGCTGGTGGGCAATCCGCAGCAGGTGGCCGACCGTCTGAAGGCCTATGCCGACCTGGGCTTGAACTATTTCGTGCTGAGCGGCTATCCGCATCTGGAGGAGGCGTATCGCTTCGCGGAACTGGTGTTCCCCTTGCTGCCATTGGCCGTGCGGGACAAGCTCAGCGCGCCGCAGCTCACCGGACCGTTCGGCGAAATTGTCGCCAACCACTACGTGCCCAGCGCGCCGCGTCTGGCCTCCGCCAGCTAAGACGGACTGAAGGAATCCGATGGTCTCGATCGCTTCCGTCGCCTCGACGACGCGCGCCGGATCCTGGCGCCGCTGGCTGACCGCCGTGCTGCCGTGGCTGCTGCCTGCGGCGATCCTGGTGGCGTGGCAACTCAGCGCGCAATGGGGCTGGCTCTCCACCCGGGTGCTGCCGGCGCCGACCTCGGTCGCGCGTGCGGCGGTCGAGCTGTCGGCGTCCGGCGAGTTGTGGCGCCACCTGGGCGTGAGCACCGGACGGGCACTGCTGGGCTTTGCCATCGGTGGCGGTCTGGGCTTTCTGCTGGGACTGCTCACCGGCTCGCTGCGCTGGGCCCAGGCGCTGCTGGACAGCAGCCTGCAGATGCTGCGCAACATCCCGCCGCTGGCGCTGATCCCGCTGGTGATCCTGTGGTTCGGCATCGACGAATCGGCCAAGCTGTTTCTGGTCGCGCTGGGCGTGTTCTTCCCGGTCTATCTCAACACCTTCCACGGCATCCGCCATGTGGACAGCGACCTGATCGAGATGGCCCGTTCCTACGGCCTGTCCGGCTTCGCGCTGTATCGCCGCGTCGTCCTGCCGGGCGCGACGGCCTCGATCCTCGTCGGCCTGCGGTTTTCGCTGGGCCTGATGTGGGTGTTGCTGATCGTGGCGGAGACGCTGTCGGCCCAGGCAGGCATCGGCTACATGACGATGAATGCGCGCGAGTTCCTGCAGACCGATGTGGTGCTGTTGGGCATCCTGCTCTATGCCCTGTTGGGCAAACTGGCCGACCTGCTGGCCCAAGGCCTTGAGCGCGCCTGGCTGCGCTGGCATCCGGGGTATCAACCATGATGACGCTGACCGAGATCGATGTGCTGAGCGAATGGCCCGAGGCGGTCGAGACACCGCCGGCCCGGACCGATCAGGCGCCGCCCGCGCGTCACGAGGCGACTGCAGCGCGGACTGCCCGCGCCAGCCTCACCGGCGGCGAGCGGATCCAGCTTCGTGGCCTGAGCAAAGCGTTCGGGGATCGCCAGGTCCTTCGCGCGCTGGATCTGGACATCGCCCCCGGCGAATTCGTCGCCATCGTCGGCCGCAGCGGCTGCGGCAAGAGCACGCTGCTGCGGCTGATGGCCGGGCTGGACCAGCCGAGCGCCGGATCGCTCGATGCCGGTGCGGCCGACGGGGCGCGCTTCATGTTCCAGGATGCCCGTCTGCTGCCGTGGGCGAGGGTGGTCGACAACGTGGCGCTCGGATTGAGCGGCGCGAACGCTCGGCAGCGGGCGTTGGAGGCGCTGGCGCAGGTGGGCCTCGCGGACCGCGCGGGAGAGTGGCCCGCCCGGCTGTCGGGAGGACAGCGCCAGCGCGTGGCGCTCGCCCGTGCGCTGGTGCATGCGCCGCGCCTGTTGCTGCTGGATGAGCCCTTGGGCGCGCTGGATGCGCTGACCCGCATCGAGATGCAACGGCTGATCGAGACGCTCTGGCGCAGCCGTGGCTTCACCGCGCTGCTGGTGACGCACGATGTGTCCGAAGCGGTGGCCCTGGCGGATCGGGTGCTGCTGATCGACGCGGGTCGGCTCGCGCTCGATCTCCGGATCGATCTGCCTCGGCCGCGGCCGCGGGATGCGGCCTTCGCAGCGCTGGAGCAGCGGCTGCTCGATCGGGTGCTGCGCACGCCGGACCACGCCAATGTCGCGGCAGGGGCGACCGCGTCCTCTTCCGCTGGCGGCCATGACATGGCCAGCGACTTGCGGGCGTCTCCCGGTGCCGTTGGGTGGCGCTGGGCGGTGTGAAAGCGCTGCAAAAGCGTGAGCCCGCAGGCGGTAACTGCGTGATTCAGGCGTTTCGTTGGTAACAAGTTGATCGCTAAATCAAGGTCCGAAAGTCGATCGGTCGACGAGGCCTTGTTGGCAAACGCGCGCCAACCTCACGCGAGCGGCGTGTTCTGACGCCAGCGCCGCGCAAGTCGATGACAGGCCCGCGACAACCCGCTTTCATTGGCCCGCTGAAACCCTTTCGAATTGATGCGATGTGGAAGTTGTCGGCCTCCCCCTGACGGGATAGAACCCGTCCCGCGCCATGCAGCGCTGGCGTCGCCCGGACACTCCAACCGTGTCTGCGCGACGCGGGCGCTGTCATGGGTTGGGAGTCATAGAACAACAGCCATCATGAAGCACCACGTCACGACGTCCGGGTGGGGACCCGAACTCGGCGGCGAGCGGCGCGTGCGCGAGCACGTCGCGCCGTCGTCGGCCCTCCGAGAAATCCCCCACACCCTCCACGCCACCGCCCGCGTGGCGACGCCCTCTCCGCGAGGTCGCCCCCGCCATCTCATCGTTCCCAGCGCTGACCTCGGTCCCCTGTGACCGCGACGGGTCGCGCGACGTCCCTGCCTTGATCCGCTGGCCTCGCCTCATCGCCCGCTGTCGCGGACGGTGAGACGCGTGCTCGTGCGCGCCGTCGCTGCGAAGGCGTCGGCCGGGTGGGGCGTCGTTGTCCTGTCTCGCGTCCTTGTGTCGCGCCCTTGTGTCGCGCCCTTGTCCTTCGTCCTCGTCCTTGTCGTTCCACTCGTCCGGACACGTCGGCTCAGGCCGCGGTTCGGGCTTTCACTCCTCAGGATCACCATGGCCAAGATCGTTGTTGCCGCCACCCCGTTTCAGGGCCACGTCGGCCCCTTGCTCGCCATCGCCGCCGACCTGGTGAAGCGCGGCCATCAGGTCGTCTTCAGCACCGGGGAACGTTTCGTGTCGCAGGTGACCGGCATCGGCGCCGAATACGACCGCCTGCCGTCCGACTGCGATTTCGATGATCGCCACATGGAGGTGGTCTTCCCCGAAAGCGCGTTGGTGCGCATCGGCCCGGAGATGCACAAGTTCTTTTGGCACCGCGTGTTCGTCGATGCCGCGCCCGCGCAGTACCGCCATCTGCGCGCGCTGATGCGGGATCAGGGCGCCCGAGTCCTGATCCATGACACCGTCTTCCTCGGCGCCTTGCCGTTCGCGATGGACGACACTGCCGACCGTCCCACCACGATCGGGATCGGCGTCTTGCCTCCGACCTTGCTGAGCGACGACACGCCCCCCTTCGGCCCCGGGCTGCCGTACCAGCCGGGCGAAGCGGGCAGGGCGCAGCACCGCGCGCTCAACGAGGAGACCTTGGCGATCTATGCCGATCTGCAGGCGCATGCCGCGACGGTGTTCGAGTCGATGGGCGTGACCTTGCCGGACTTCGTCTTCACCGCCGCCGTGACGGTGCCGGATCACTACCTGCAACTGACGGTCCCCGGCTTTGAATATCCCCGTCCGACCGCGCCCTCGTCGTTCCGGCTCATCGGTGCGCTGCGCCAGATCGAATCGGCGATGCCGGTCTTGCCCGCCTGGTGGACGGAGCTGGCGCAACGCCCGGTGGTGGTGGTGACGCAGGGCACGCTGGCCAATGAGCATCTGACCGATCTGATCCTGCCGACGGTGCTGGCGCTGGCCGAACTCGATGTCACCGTGATCGCGGTCACCGCGCGGGCCGACGGCCCCGACGAGCTGCGCCAACTGCTGGGCCATCAGGTGCCGGCCAATGCGCGGCTGGAGGGCTATGTGCCGTTCAATGAGCTGCTGCCGCATGCCGCGGTCCTGGTCACCAATGGCGGCTATGGCGGCGTCAACACGGCGCTCCGGCATGGCGTTCCGCTGGTGGTGGCCGGCGATTCGGAAGACAAGCCCGAAGTCGCCGCCCGCGTGCAATGGACCGGCACCGGCATCGACCTGCGCACCGGCACGCCCGAGGTGGCGGCCGTGCGGACGGCCGTGACGCAGGTGCTGACGGATGGGCGCTATCGCGCGCGAGCCCGGCAGCTCAGCGAGGAGTACGCCCGCCATGACCCGTTCGAGGCGATCGCGGCGCTGGTCGATGAGATCGTGCCGGCGAGGTCCGCGTGATGAGCCCCCGCTCCATCGTGCGCGCGCTTCGGGCCGAGGGCGCGGGCGGCGCGTCGAGCGGACGGATCGCTGCGAGCGGGTCGGCCACGTCGGCGTCGCTGCCGGCGTCCGCCAGTCCTTGGGACGCGTCGACGGGTCTCGCCGCTCATTCACCGACGGAGCGCGACGACTGGCTGAGCGCGCTGCATGCGCGGCTGGATCGGCTCCGCGCGGCCGAGCCGTTCAAGCTCGGCTATCCCGGCTGGTCGGCGACCTTTCCGCCGGAGCTGCTCGCGTTCTTCTCGCATGAGCTCAACAACTACGGCGATCCGGAAGAGGATCCGGTCTTCGACTGGCACACCAAGGACCTCGAACGCGAACTGGTCGATGGCTTCGCCGATCTGTTCGGGGCGGCACCGGCGGATCGCTGGGGCTACGTGACCTCCGGCGGCAGCGAAGGCATCCTGGCGGGGCTGTCGCGGGCCCGGGCCCGATGGCCGCAGGCGCGCGTCTATCACTCGACGGCGGCGCATTCCTGCGTGGCCCGCACCGCGCGCCTGCTCGGCCTGCAGCCGGTCGCCATCGCCACCGATGCGCGCGGCGAGATGGACACCGACTGCCTCGCCCGCCAGGTGCGCTCGGACGGTGCCCGCCAGGCCATCGTGGTCGCGACCATCGGCACCACGCTCACCGAAGCGGTGGACGATGTGCCGCGTCTGCGCCACGCGCTGCGACAGGCCGGCGTGAGCGCCGTCTATGTGCATGCCGATGCCGCCTTCGCCGGCATCCCGTTGGCGCTGCGCTGGGGGCGCGAGGTGCCGTTCGGCTTGAGGCCGGGCGGCGTCGACAGCCTGTCCTTCAGCGGCCACAAGTTTCTCGGTGTGCCGTTTCCGTGCGGGCTGGTGATCGCGCGCGCGGTGCAGTCGGAGGACGGTGCGGTGCCTCTCGATCCTGCGTCCGACGACCTCACCGCATCCACGCCATCCAATGCTGTCGACATGGCGGCACAGCCGACCGACGCGAACCCATCGGACGACGACCCGGTGCGCCTGTGCGGCGCGCCGGACCTGGTCAGCAGTTCCCGCAGCGGCCATGCAGCGCTCGCGTTGTGGGTGCAATGGCGCCGCTTTGGACGGGAGGGGCTGGCCGAGCTGGCGACGCGCTGCCGAGAACTGGCGGCGCATGCGGAAGCCCAATTGAAGCGCGCGGGATGGCCGGCGTGGCGCAGTCATCCCGACGCGTTGACGGTGGTGTTGCGCACCCCGCCGGCGGCGGTGCTGCGTCGCTGGCCGATGCCGGCGGTGCGCGGCTGGAGTCACATCGTCTGCACGCCCGGCGTGACCGCTGAGCGGATCGATCAATTCATCGCGGCCCTGTCGGCCGCGCATCAACCCGAGGAGACTCCTTGTGAACCGTCCTGAGACCTGCAGTGTGGTGATTCCGACCTACAACCGCGCCGGACTGCTGCGGCACACCCTGGATTCATTGGTCGCGCAGCGGCTGGATCGGTCGCGCTTCGAGGTGCTGGTGGTCGACGATGGGTCCAGCGACGACACCGCCGCGGTGGTGGCGTCTTTCCATGACCGGCTGCGCCTGTCCTATTTCTTCCAGGAGGACCTCGGCTTTCGCGTGTCCAAGGCGCGCAATGTCGGCATTGCCCATGCCACCGGTGACCTCTGCGTGTTCGTCGATTCCAGCGTGCTGCTGCATCCGGATTGCCTGAGCGCGCATCTGGCGGCGCATGCCGGTGTCGACGGCCCGGCGGCGGTGGTGGGTTATGTGTATGGCTTCTCGCTGGATGACGGATCGACCGACGAGATCATCGCGGCGGTGGACTTCCAGAACCTGGATGCCAGCGTCGATCGGCTGCATCAGGCGGGCTTGCTGGACTTCCGTGAGACCTTCTACGGCAAGTATGGCGATGCCTTCGGGGATCTGCCGGCGCCGTGGGTCATCTACTGGACCTGCAATGTCTCCGCGCGCACCCAGCAGATCCGGGACGTCGGCGGCTTCGATGAACAGCTGCAGTCCTGGGGCGGCGAGGACATCGACCTCGGTTATCGCCTGCATCGCGACGGCGCCCGGTTCCTGATGAGTCGACAGGCCCGCACCATCCACTATCCGCATCCGAAGAGCCAGGGCGGCAACATGAAGTCGTCCTACCTCAACTACCGGACCATCGCGGAGAAATACGACACCCCGATCACCCAGCTGCTGCTGCCGCTGCCGACCATCAATCCGTTCAACATGAACGATGTGATCCGGCTGCTGGATCTGCCCAGTTGCGCGGCGTTCAAGGCGGGTCAGCCTGGCGGGGTGTTGGGGATGACGCAAGGTCAGTGATCACCCCACCGGGTCAGGATGACGATGGAGGAAAGGCGGCTCGCACGGCGCGGTCGAAGGCCTGAGCGCGTGAGCAGTGCTGGGTCACGCTGTGCCAATGTCTACCGACTGCGGCCGCGGCTCGGAGACGGCTCGCGCGCATTTTCTTGTCGACCTTGAGATGGAGCGGGAGTCGCTGCAATCGGGCTTCGATATCGAGACACGATTCCAGACCGGGGCGCAGCGGATCGTCCGACGGCAGGAGCGCGGCCGCCTGCCAGGCCCCCGTGTTCATCGCCGGAATGCACACGACGGTTCTCTTCCCCGGGACGGCCGGCTTCAGCCAGGACTGGAGCACCGCAAACAGCGCATCCTCATCCAACGAGGGCGGCGGCGCAGCGGTTGCGCATGGCAGAGGCAGCCACCCTCGTTGCGTGACCTGCTCGTCAGTCAGGGCAGGGCGGAGCTGGTGATAGGCGAACGTGGCGACATCGGCATCCAGTTGCAGCACGATCCCGTCGAAGGTCGACAAGGTGGGATCGTCCTCCAGCGCTTGGCCGGCCCCTGGTGAGGCCGCAGCCAGTTGCGCACACCATTTCAGAACGCCGCCCCAGCCGTTGCCCCGCAGGTTGGGCAACGTCGTCTCTGGTTGCAACTGAGTCAGGACAAACGTCCGGGGCGCGAGGATGACCTTGAGCGCTTCGGTCAGCACCTCGCGTTCCATGTCGCCTTCGGCCACTAGCGCGATTCGCAAGGGATCAGACATTGGGCACGGCTCCCAGGTTGCCCATCATCCACAAGCGTGACAGGGGGTACTCGTGATGCTTGGCCTTGAGCTCCGGCGTCGGCAGCAGCCGTTGATAGACGGTGTGGCCGTTGCTGTCGCGGTCTACCGCGAACAGCCGCACCGCGTCGTTGTCGAGATCCAGGCCGTCCAGCACGGCGGGGTTGTGGGCCGTGAACATCAGTTGGCGAGGGGTCGGCGCACGGCTGAGCCAACCGACCAGGCGAGACGTCAGGGCGGTCACCAGGCGCGGGTTCAGCGCTTGATCCAGATTGTCGATAGCCACCATGCCGGGTCCGCGCGGCGAGAGGCACAGCGCCGCGGTGAACAGGACATACAGCACGCCTTCACTGGCGTCGAAGGCCGTCAGCTCATTGCGATGAGTCGCCATGAAGCGATCGGTGAACTTCAGCACCTCCTGGGTGCGGGACACCGAGGGAGACAGCAGCGCATGCACGCTGCGCGAAGCCGCCACGTCCACCGCCCAGTCCACCAGCCCGAGCAGGTCGGCCATGACGTCGCTGTCGTTGGCTTCGCTCCATGCGCGCAGGTCGTCGACAGCCTCCGCCAGCCGGCCGCCCGCCAGTCCCACGGGATCGCGGGTTTGAGGGTCCGGGATCAGCCCCCGAAGTGTCGGCGTGTTGGGACAGTAGATCGCGAACTGCTGCAGTTGCTGAAGCAGGCGAGTGGCCGGACTTTCCGGAGCCAGCGTGACCATCTGCAGCGCCGCCAGCCCGGCCTTGGGATTCAGGTGGCCCTGGCTGCGCACGCCGTCCGAAACCAGCGTGGCGGTGCCGTCTGTCAGGGTCTCCGTCTTGAATGACCAGGCGGGTTCAGGAGACTCGAGCGGGTTGAGCAGGCTGACCCGATAGGCGGCCCCGGTGTCCCCGATGGCTTCCAGACCGATGTGAGGCAGGCTGCGGAAATCCTGAAAAGACGATTTGAACAGCCGCGGAAGTCCGGGCCGCACACCGCGGCGCAGCAGCGATTCATCATCCACCGTGCCGTTGGCGGCGGCCCCGAGCACGCCCACCGCTTCGAGAATGTTGCTCTTGCCGACGCCGTTGGCGCCGATGAAGCAGTTCACCAGGCCGAGCTCGATGTCCAGTTCGGTGATGGACTTGAAGCCCTGAATCTTCAGTCGTCGGATCATCGTTTTTCCCCTCACTCCACCTGCCCATGCCACCGCCGCAACGCGCGCTGGAAGAACAGGCTGTTGGGCAGTTGCAGGCTGGTGCCCTGATGGCTGTCGCCGGATTCCAGCAGCGTGGTGTAGACCAGGTTGATCTCCGCCACGCGGCCCTTGATGCCGGGCTTGTCACCGCTTTCCAGCAGCTCCACCACATCGCCGACCCGGAAGGCGCGGGTGGTGAAGATCAGCAGCGCGCAGAAGAGGTTGGACAGCACGCTCCATGCGGCGAAGAACGCCACCGCGCCGACGGTGGCGAAGCCGGTGAAGGCGGTCCACAGGACCGCGCCGGACACGCCCAGCCGCTCCAGCGCCCAGAGCAGGGCGCCGCCGTAGACCACGAAGCCGATCACCCGCAGGGACAGGTCGACCATGCGCATCGGCAGCGCATAGGTCTGGCTGAGCTTGCGCAAGGCCTTGCGCGCCAGCCGCATGCTGACCCAGGCTCCCAGCAGAATCAGCACCACCTGGGCGCTCGGGATCAGGATGTCCAGCCATTCGGCGGCCCAGTCGGGAAGTCGGTCGTGGAAGGACTTGATGAATTTATCCATGTGCAGCGGTCGAGGCGCAGGAACATCGCGCCAGAGAAGCCCGCCACTTTAACAACGGCAAGCGCCTTCCCGACCGAGGCCTGACAGCGACCGCCTGCGCGGCCCGCCCGACCGCCCATGACCTCACGCGCCCTCGGGCGGCTCCCACAGCTCGACCTTGTTGCCTTCGGGATCGATCACCCAGCCGAACTTGCCGAAGTCGGACTGCTCGGTCTTGTCCAGCACCTCGCAGCCTTCGTCGCGGAGCGCCCGCAGCAAGGCGTCCAGATCGGCCACGCGGTAATTGATCATGAAGGACGACCGGCCCGGGGCCAGGTCTTGACCGGCAGCATCCCCGATCGTCCAGGCCGTGGTGCCCGCGACCGGGCGGCCCTCGGCATCGGTCCAGTCGAAGGCGGTGCCACCCCAGGATTGCACGTCGATGCCCAGATGCGTCCGATACCAGTCGCGCAGCGCGACGGGATCCTTGGCGAGGAAGAACACGCCGCCCAGGCCAGTGACTCGTTTCATGCGGAGCTCCGATCGATGCCGTCGCGAGCACGCGCCCGCGAGCGGACTCTCCCACGCGTGCCGGACGCTGCCCATCCCATGAAACCCCTCGCTCGCACCGGGCGGAGGGTGCGGTGGCGCACAGACCGGCCGTTGAAGCGCGGGACGCGGCGGCGCCGGTCCGGCGCGTGTTTCCTAAACAGCGCTAAACAAGCCCTGAAAATCGCGGAGGGCGGTTGACCCTCCGCCGCGACCCCTTGAAGAATCGCCCCACCCATGAGCACTGTCACCATCCGCGACATCGCCAAGGCCAGCGGCCTGTCGATCGGCACCGTGTCCCGAGGCCTGCGCAACCAGACCGGCCTGTCGGACGACACACGCCAGGCCGTGCGCGACCTGGCGCAGCGCATGGGTTATGACTTCAGCCAGCTGCGCGCCCACAAGATCCGGCGCATCGGCTTCCTGCTGCACAGCCAGCACAACACGCTGCCGTCCAGTCCGTTCTTCTCCTCCGTGCTGCACGGCGCCGAACAGGTCTGCCGCCGCGAAGGCCTGACGCTCTCCTTCATCGTCGCCGGACCCGCCGAGCCGGTGGTCGATCAGCGACGCGTGCATCAGCTCGATGCCTTCCTCTGCGCCGGCTACTTCGAGCCCGAGATCCTGGATGCACTGAAGCAGACCGGCAAACCGATGGTGCTGGTGGACATGCATCGCCACGGCATCCCGACCGTCAATCCGGATCACCAGCGCGGCAGCTTCCTGGCGACCAGCCATCTGCTGCGCAGCGGGCGACGGCGCATCGCGCTGATCTCCGGGTCACCCGCTCATTACAGCCTGGAACAACGCGCTCGCGGCTATCGCCGGGCGCTGTTCGATGCCCAGGTGCAGGCCGATCCGGATCTGGAAATCATCGCGCCGCAACTCGGCGATGGCGATGTGGGCGTGGCCGCCGCGATGCGCAGCCTGCTGGCGATGAAGAAGCGGCCGGATGCGGTGGTCTGCTTCAACGACAGCGCCGCGCTGGTGGCGATGCAACTGGCCTTGAGCGAAGGCCTGCGCATTCCGCAGGACCTGGCCATCGTCGGCTTCGATGACATCCCCGGCGCCTCGCTGGCCCATCCGCCGCTGAGCACGGTGCGGGTGGACAAGGAGTCGCTGGGCGCGCGCGGCGTCGAACTGCTGTTGCAGCCGCCCGGCGAGGCGCCGCAGGCGCTGATCCTGCCGGTGGCGCTGATCGTGCGCGACAGCTCCAGCAGTGGCGACTGATGGCCGTGTCGCCGAACGCTCTCACCCCCATTCCTCGATTCCCAGCCTTCGTGCGCTTCCTCCATGTCCCATCTGCCTGACTTCCGATCGCCCGATGTGCTGCTGGCCCATGCCCGGCACACGATGGACTTCTATCACCCGCGCAGCATCGACCCGAGCGGCGGCTTCTTCCATTTCTTCAAGGACGACGGCACCGTCTATGACCGCCGCCAGCGGCACCTGGTCAGCAGCACGCGTTTCGTCTTCACTTACGCGATGGCCTATCGGCGCTTCGGCGATGCGGCCTATCTGGCGGGCGTGCGTCACGGCGTGCGCTTCCTGCGCGAGGCGCATTGGGATCGCACCCAGCGCGGCTACGCCTGGCTGCTGGACTGGCATCAAGGACAGGGCCGCGTGATCGATGGCACCCGTCATGCCTATGGGCTGGCCTTCGTGCTGCTGGCCTATGCGCATGCCGTGATGGCCGGCGTCGAGGAGGCCCGTCCATGGATCGCCGAGACCTTCGCGCTCATGGAGCAGCGTTTCTGGCAGCCCGCGGCCGGGCTGTATGCCGATGAAGCCAGCGCGGATTGGCAAGTGCTGTCACCGTATCGCGGCCAGAACGCCAACATGCATGCGTGCGAGGCGATGCTGGCGGCCTTCCAGGCCACGCGCGAGACCCGTTATCTGGAGCGGGCGGCGCTGCTGGCGCGGCACATCACCCAGCGGCAGGCCCAGCGCTGCAATGGTCTGATCTGGGAGCATTACGACGCGCACTGGCAGCCGGACTGGCAGTTCAATCGTCATGACCCGGCCAACCTGTTCCGCCCTTGGGGCTATCAGCCCGGCCACTTCACCGAGTGGGCCAAGCTGCTGTTGCAGCTGGAGGCGCAGTCGTCGCATCTGGACCAGGATCTGAGCTGGGCGTTGCCGACGGCTGCGCGGCTCTTCCGCGTCGCGGTTCGTCAGGGCTGGGACGTCGAGCATGGCGGCCTGTGCTACTCGCTCGCGCCCGACCTGACCGTGTGCGATGGCGACAAGTATTTCTGGGTGCAGGCCGAGAGCGCCGCCGCCGCCGCACTGCTGGCGCGTCGCACCGGCGAGGCGGTGTATGGGGACTGGTACCAGCGGCTGTGGACCTACAGCTGGACCCACTTCGTCGATCACCAGCATGGCGCCTGGTACCGCATCCTGGACCGCCGCAACCGCAAGCTCAGCGACGAGAAGAGCCCGGCCGGCAAGGTCGATTACCACACCATGGGCGCGACCTACGACATCGTCGACGCCCTGAAGACCGCCTGATCCTCAGGCGTCCCGACCCCGCATCACAACAGCCACCTCAGGTGGCATGACCCACGGAGACAAACGATGACGACCCATGCAAGAACCCGCCGCCACCTGATGGCCAGTGCCGTGATGACGGTGTTGATGGCCAGTGCAGGCGCCGCCCAGGCCGGCGACCTGGAAGTGCTGCACTGGTGGACCAGCGGCGGCGAAGCCAAGGCGATTTCCGGCCTGAAGGACACGCTGCAGGCCAAGGGCCACCGCTGGAAGGACTTCGCCGTCGCCGGTGGCGCGGGCGATGCGGCGATGACGGTGCTCAAGACCCGCGCGATGTCCGGCAATGCGCCGACCGCCGCGCAGATCAAGGGCCCGCTGCTGCAGGACTGGGCTCGCGAAGGCATGCTGTCGAACATCGACGACGTGGCCAAGGCCGAGCGCTGGGATGAGCTGCTGCTGCCGGTCATCAGCAACATCGTCAAGTACCAGGGCCATTACATCGGCGTGCCGGTGAATGTCCACCGCGTCAACTGGCTCTGGATCAATCCCGACGTGATGCGCAAGGCCGGCGTGAAGCCGCCGACGAGCTGGGACGAATTCTTCACCGCCGCCGAGGCGCTCAAGAAGGCCGGCGTGATTCCGCTGGCCCACGGCGGTCAATCGTGGCAGGACTTCACCACCTTCGAGACGGTGGTGCTGGGCACGGGCGGCCCGGAGTTCTATCGCAAGGCGCTGGTGCAACTGGACCCCGCCAGCCTGAAGAGTCCGACGATGGAGAAGTCGCTGCAGACCTTCCGGCGTCTGAAGGGCTACACCGACCGCAATGCCGGCGGCCGCGACTGGAACCTGGCCACCGCCATGGTGATGAAGGGCGAGGCGGCGATGCAGATCATGGGCGACTGGGCCAAGGGCGAGTTCCTGAACGCCGGCAAGGTCGCGGGCAAGGACTTCCTGTGCGTGCCTGCACCGGGCACCAGCAAGGGCTACACCTTCAACGTCGACTCCTTCGCGATGTTCAAGGTCAAGGGCGAAGCGAACCTGCAGGCGCAGCGCGACATGGCTGCGGCCATCATGTCGCCGGCGGTGCAGGAGTCCTTCAATCTGGAGAAGGGCTCGATCCCGGTCCGCAAGGGCGTGAACCTGTCGCGTTATGACGATTGCGCCAAGGCGTCGGCTCAGGACTTCGCCGAAGCCGGCAAGTCCAACACGCTGTTGCCGTCGATTGCCCATGGCATGGCGGTGTCCGCTGCGGTCGAGGGCGCGATGAAAGATGTCGTGAGCCAGTTCTGGAACAGCGACCAGATCACGCCGGCGCAGGCGATGGATCGGCTGGTGTCGGCCGCCAAGGCGCAGTGAGGGCAGGGGACTCGTCCCGCCGATGCGGTGACGAGTCCTGCTCACGAGTCTCCTCATCAGACTGTCATCGACGCCGCGCACACTGCTGCACAGGCGTGACGAACGACGCCCGGGCCCGGTGCAAAGCCGGGCCGCCAATGCCTGACATCGACGAGCGACAGGGCCGCGCGGTCCCGTGGCGGACCGTCGATGTCCTGCTCGACGCATTCCGCCTGGACCCTGCGTGCGGTCAAGGCCCGATTGGGTGTCTTCACAACATCAAGTCGAGATTGCCCCACAAACAAGGCACAGGCGACCGCGCGCCAGCGCGGCGGTCGACGAGCGGCGTCGTGAGACGACTGATTTAGCGCCGCAACCGGCGTCATTGAGCACACGCGTGCGATCAGCACGCCCCTCCCGCATGTCTCAAGGGTTAGCCCGGATGTCAGGACTGACAGGGTGCGACGAACCGCGCTCGTCCTAAATTCGCATCCGGTTCGACAGCCACCACCCACCGCCAGCACGGCCCTCCGCGCCACCGGCGGGGGCTGACGGACCACCACAACATGGCGGCGTTTGCCTTGCCGCCCACATCTACAGCCCGCCCTCACCCGGACGGCAAGTAGGGTGGCCGGTCTTGTCTCCATCCGAGCGGGGCCTGGTCAATTCTTCGGGAGATCACCGATCTATCACGTTGAAAGAGACCTCATGAACATGGCATCCATCCACCACATCCTGCGCGCCAGCCTGATCGCCGCCGCAGCCACCGCCGCCTGCCAAGTGATGGCCGCGGAACGCATCGTCCTCGATGACCACGCCCCTGTGACCACGCTGCAGCGCTCCGCCAGCGCCGCGGTCGGCGGTGGCGCCGCTCAAGCGCTGGGCCTGGCGCCCACCGATCTGCAGGCCGTGCGCAGCCAGACCTTCCCGAACGGCAAGGTCGTCACCCGCCATCAGCAGTACTACCAAGGCGTGCCCGTCTGGGGCGAAGCCGTCGTCGAGCAGCTCGACGCCAATGCCGCCTCGGCCCGCTATTCCGGTTCGCTGGTGGCCAACATCGAGCAGGACCTGTCCAGCGCCCAGCCGGGCCTGAGCTCGCAAAGCGTGCTGACCATCGCCAAGAGCGCGGTCAATGCGACGCTGACCGAGAACGAGCAGGTGAAGCTCTACATCAAGCTCAATGAGCGCAACCAGGCCCAGCTGTTCTATCTGGTGTCGTTCCTGCGTCACGATCGCAGCACGCCGAGCCGTCCGCACTTCATGATCGACGCCAACACCGGCGTCGTGCTGCAGCGCTGGGAAGGCCTCGCTCACCGCGATGCCACCGGCCCTGGCGGCAACGCGAAGACCGGCAAGTACGAGTACGGCACCAACTATCCGGCGCTGCAGGTGACCGACTCCTGCCAGATGAATTCCGGCAACGTCATCACCGTCAACCTGAACGGCGGCACCACCGGCTCCACGCCGTTCTCGTTCACCTGCCCGCGCAACGAGTACAAGCAGATCAACGGCGCCTACTCGCCGCTCAACGATGCCCACTTCTTCGGCAACGTGATCTTCAACATGTACCGGGACTGGTTCAATCTCCGTCCGATCAGCAACACGCTCTACATGAAGGTGCATTACAGCTCCAACTACGAGAACGCGTTCTGGGACGGCACGTCGATGAACTTCGGCGATGGCGGCAGCACCTTCTATCCGCTGGTGTCGTTGGACGTGTCCGCCCACGAGGTGAGCCATGGCTTCACCGAACAGAACTCCGGTCTGGTGTATTCGGCGCAATCCGGCGGCATGAACGAGGCGTTCTCCGACATGGCTGGTGAAGCGGCGGAGTACTACGCCCGCGGCACCAACGACTGGCTGGTGGGCAGCGAGATCTTCAAGGCGTCCGGCGCCCTGCGCTATTTCGCCGATCCGACACGCGACGGCCGTTCGATTGCCAACGCCGCGAACTACACCAGCGGACTGGACGTCCACTACTCCAGCGGCGTCTACAACAAGGCCTTCTACCTGCTGGCCACGACCGCCGGCTGGAACACCCGCAAGGCCTTCGAAGTGATGGTCGATGCCAACCGGCTGTACTGGACCGCCAACAGCACCTTCGTGCAAGGCGCGTGCGGCGTGGAAAAGGCCGCTGCGGCTCGCGGCTACACCGTGGCTGACGTGACCCGCGCGTTCGCCGGCGTCGGTGTGAGCTGCACCAGCACGCCGCCCACCAACGGCACCGTGCTCACCTCCGGCGTGCCGGTGACGGGCATCGCGCTGGCCAAGGGCGCGACCAAGCTCTACACCATCGCCGTGCCGTCGGGCCGCTCGCAGCTCAGCGTGCGTCTGTCGGGTGGCTCGGGTGACGGCGACATCTATGTCCGCCGCGGCTCGGCACCGACCACCACGTCCTATGACCGCAAGTCGGACGGCAGCACCAATGCCGAGACCATCACCTTCACCTCGCCCACGGCCGGCACCTACTACATCCTGGTGAACGCCTACGCCACGGTGAGCGGTGCCTCGCTGGTCGCGACCTACTGATCCCCCTCTGACCGCCATCCCGGCGCGCCGCCTGATCGCGGCGCGCCGGGCTTCGCCTATTTCCGGAGACAAACATGCGTCAATTCTTTGCCTTGACCACGCTGTGCCTGAGCCTGAGCGCACTGGCGCCCGCGGCCCATGCCGGTGAGAAAGTCTGGATCAGCCTGGGGGATGCCGCCTTCGCCCAGCTCCAGAAGCATCGTCCCGCCGTGCGCTCGGTGGCCAGCGTGACCGCCGCCGCGCCCGAAGGCGGCGCGACCACGGCCGCCGTCGCGCCCGAAGGCATCCATCTCGTGCAGGTGGATGAGGACGTGCTCGCCTCGCTCAGCCATTCGATTCACGAGGAGCTGCGTCGCTGCGGCGGCTACATGTACCACGCGAGCGAAGCCGCCGGGCGTGCCTCGCTGGTGCGTCACAGCCTGCCGGCCAATTCGCGCTCGCTGGCCGCCGCAGCCGTGGCGGTGACCCGCCCCAGCTATGTGATCGACCAGCAATCGGTGGTGACGCCGATCCTGTCGCAGATGCAGGCCAGCAACATCGGCCAGACCATCGTCGATCTGTCGAGCTACACCAACCGCTACTACACCAGCAGCAGCGGCGTGAATGCCTCCAACTGGCTGCGCCAGCGCTGGCTCACGCTGGCGAATGGGCGCAGCGACATCACCGTCGATCAGTTCACCCATGCGGGCTGGGCGCAGAAGTCGGTGATCGCCACCATCAAGGGCACCGACAACGGCAGCGAAGTGGTGGTGCTGGGCGCCCACCTGGATTCGATCAACCAGTCCGGCGGCTCCGGCGAGACCATGAAGGCGCCGGGCGCGGATGACGATGCCTCCGGCGTCGCCAGCCTGACCGAGGTGCTGCGGGCGCTGGTCTCGGCCAATTACAAGCCACGTCGCACCATCAAGCTGATGGCCTATGCGGCCGAGGAAGTCGGCCTGCGCGGCTCGCAGGAAATCGCCAGCAGCTTCGCCGCCGCCAACACCAATGTGGTGGGCGTGATGCAGCTGGACATGACCAACTACAAGGGCGCGGCCAACGACATCTACATCTACACCGACTACACCGACAGCACTCAGAACCAGTTTCTGACCAGCCTGATCCAGACCTATCTGCCGACCCTCAAGATCGGTAGCGACCGCTGCGGTTATGGCTGCTCGGACCATGCGTCCTGGACCGCGCAGGGCTACTACGCGAGCCTGCCGTTCGAGTCCAGCTTCAACGCGGACAACCCCTACATCCACAGCGCCAACGACACCTACGCCAACATGGGCAGCCAGGCGGACCATTCGCTGAAGTTCGCGCGATTGGCCGCCGCCTATGCGGTGGAGTTGGGCAGCGACGGACCGGGCACCGTGCCGACCGACCGCACCGAAAACTTCAGCGGCAGCCTGACGCGCAACCAGACGCGCAGCTTCGGTCCGTTCAAGGTCGCGGCCAACGGCACGCTCACCGCCAGCACGACCGGCACCGGCGACATCGACCTGTATGCCCGCAAGTCGGCCGTGCCGACGACGTCCACCTACACCTGCAAGTCGGACGGGTCGAGCAGCACTGAGGCCTGCACCGTCACCATGACCACGGCGGGCGATGTGTATGTGCTGCTGTCGGGCTATGCCGCCGGCAACTACCAGCTGAAGGTGGTCTACAAGCCGCAGTGAGGCGGTGACCGGGGTGCGGCAACGTCACGCGATGTGGCGTTGCCGTGCATGGTGGGGCGAGGCGGAGCGATCCGATCCGATCGCATGAGAACATCCGGCGATCGGTGGCTCTGGTCGGCTCGGTCGACTCGTCTCGCATGTCTCTCACCCGGCGCGTGTCGCCTCCCACTCAAAGCCAGTTGGCGGACAGCTACGCCGGTGCGCAACTGGCCGATGCCTTTGCGGTCAGCCTGCCGCCGACGGCGCCGCTGGATGCGATGAGCCTCGCCCAAGCGGCCTTGTCCGCGCCGCCGCGCTGGTTCCGCCTCTTGCTGGCGATCCGGGATGCGATGGTGCGTCCCTTCGGGTTGAAGACCTCGGCCGCAATGCGCGAGCATCTGGCCAGCAGCGGCGTGGCGCATGTCGACATTTTCCGGGTGCTGTCCGTCACACCCTGCGAGGTCATCTTCGGTGAGGCGGACCGCCACCTGGACTTCAAGTTGTCCATCCTGGTACGGCCGCTGGATGGCGGTCAGGGGCATGAAGCGGTGGCGACCACCGTGGTGCGCTGCCACAACGCGCTGGGCCGGTTCTACCTGGCGCTGATCCTGCCGGGTCATGTAGTGGTGGCGCGCTCCCACCTGGCTGCGGCTGCGCGACGCTACGGCGCTCAGAACGCCTGAGCCGAACGTCGGGACGCGATGCCGCCCGGCGCGCGCGTCACCCCAAGGTGTAGGGCCGCGGCCCTTCGTAATCCGCCTTCCCGATCGGCACGCCGGCGTGCCGCAGCAGCGCATGGATCATCGTCAGATGGAAGTACGCATTCGGTAGCAGGTAGTCGTCGACGAAGCGGTCCAGCGCGAAGTGACGCGCATGGCCGGGGCGGGCGACGATCAACGGTCGGGAAGCGTCTTGGCGGGCGGGCAAGCGCGGTGCGTCGAGGGAGGCGAGGACGCTGCGGCGCGCCTCGTCCAGCCGATCGCGCGCCTGGCCGAGCGTCCGAGGCATCGGGCCGACCAGGTGATCGCTGCCGCGATTGAAGACCCACGCCGCAGACGGCACCTCGGCGGCATCTCGGCCGGTCAGCAGCGCAGCGGCGCCTTCCAGGCTGTCCGCGAGCACGACGACTTGTTGAGCGAGGGACAGCATGTCGGGCGCCAGGCGGCTGTCCATGAGCCCATCCGCGCGCGCCGCATCCGCAGCGTCTTCCGCGCAGCTCAACAGATGCATCGCGCGTGCCAGAACATCCGCCAGGCGAAGGCCGAGCCGGTGGGTGTCGATGGGCGGTGCAGCGGCGTCGCTCAAGCCGTGGGCCGATGGCGATTCGGCAGACGTGGACGTGGACGTGGGCGCGGACGTCGATGCGACGGGCGATGAAGGCGACGATGAAGTGAGTGGCATGAATCCGGGAGCGGCAGCGTGGACGGGCGCACACGATAACCGCAAGCGACCCCGCCTCAGTCCATCGCGCCTCGCCGCATCAGCCGCGCTGCACCATCAGCCATTCCTCGACCGCCTCGCGCAGCAGATCCTCCACCTGACTGAGCAGTCGCTGCCGTTCCCGCGCGATCTCGGCATCGTTGAGCGACAGCTCGCGCGCCTCGTCCCGCGCTGCCAGCAGCAACTGATGGAACGGCCGCGCGATCGGCTGACCCGCCATCACGCCGCGCGGGCCGTGCGACAGGCCCTCACGCGGGGTCGCCGGACGATCGGTGAGGTCGATCATGATGCCGATGCCCCGCAGCGGGCGACCCTCGGCATCCCGCTCCACGATCCGGCCCCGCGAATGCACGCGGCGATAACCCGAGCCGGTGCTGCGCAGCCGGAAGTGGGCCTCATAACGCGGCTGGCCCTCGATCGCATGCTGATGCATGGCCGCGAGCATCGGATCGAGGTCTTCCGGATGCACGCGGCACTGCCAGAAATGCGTGCTGTCCGGACTGTTGGGCTCCGGGAAGCCGAAGCGACGCTTCCACTGCGGCGAGCAGTGCACCGTCTGCAGCTCATGACGCACATCCCAGATGCCGACGTCCCCGGACGCGATGGCCTGAAGCAGCCGCGCATCGACCGGGTGCAAGCTGCTCGCGTCGTTCTCAGGAGGCATGGTGTGGACGGGCCGGGCATCCTCCATGTGGATGACCGCAGTCACGCTGCGGCATGGGCCCAGTTGCGGACAATGTTGTGATAGCGGAATTTAGTCCTTCCCCGATGGTGGCGTCGACCCGTCCTGTCGGTGATCGGTCCCGGAACGAGAACAACGCCGCAATCCAGTGAGGCCATCCGTCGCGGCATCGCACGCCAGCCAGGGCGGTCGCCGGATGGCTGTCGCAGGCAGCCAGGCGACCGGGGCCAGGTGGTGACCGTGCGCGGTCGCCTAAAGACGTGGCCGCGACCTCGGTGATCCTGCCGATGATTTCGGGGACATTCTGGAAGATGATCGGGCACAAGATCAGGTCGATGATCGATCCGGTGGGAGGTCGGCGCCGACGCGTGCAGGCACGCAGACCGCGCCCCGGCGACAACAAGGGATGAGCCCGCAGCACGGCCTCGACGCCGCATGCGGATTCGCCCAAGAGGAGCGAGACGATGCCTGCAGTCCGCCATGACCGTCCCAGCTGGCGCCATCCTGCGGCGTTCCGGCTGGCCGTGATTTTGTGGGTGGGCCTGCTCGGATTGGGCGGGCTGGCGGCGTTTGCCCTGTGGCAGAGCCGGGCCGCCGCCATGAGCGCGGCCGAGGCGCAGGTCGCCAGCCTGGCGCTGGCGCTGGAAGGCTCGCTGCGCGTGCAGTTCCAGACCGCCGATCGCACCCTGACCCGCGCGGCCGAGCTCTTCGCGGAGACCGATGCCCGTCATGGCGCCGCCGCCGCATTCTCCGAACGGCTCGGCGACCTGGAGCGGCTGGTGCCGGGCACCTCCGGCCTGCGCGGCAGCAACGAGCGCGGCGAGGTGATGTATGGCGTGAGCGTGCCGCAGGGCGCGGCGTTCAATGTGGCCAATCGCGCCTTCTTCGACGAGGCGCGGCAGTCCAGCCAGACGGTCTATGGGCTCCCGCTGCAATCGAGGGTCACCAAAAGCTGGGTGATGCCGGTGGCGCGTGCGCTGCGCCTGCAAGACCAGTCCTTCGCCGGCGTTGTCTATCTGAACTTCAGCATGGAGGACATCGCCCAGATGTTCCGCGGCCTGCACACCGGCCCGCACGGGGCGGTCGCGCTGTTCGACACCGATCGCCGCATCTACTGGCGCGAGCCCGCGCCGCCGCGCAAGGACGAGGAGATCCTGCGCTTCGAAGCGCCGCAGACCAAGCAGGCCCTGGCCGAAGGGCGCGCCCATGCGCTCTATCACACGGTCAGCTCCATCGATGGCCAGCAGCGGGTGGTGGCGATCCGGCGTGTCGAGGGCAGTCCGCTGTATGTGCTGGTCAGCGTGACCCACGATGACGCGTTGGTGGAATGGCGCAGTCAGGCGCTGCAGGTCGCAGCCTATGTCTTCGCCGCGATGCTGCTGACCGCCGCCTTGCACCACCTGCTGCTGCGCGCCTGGCGCGCCCGCGAAGAGGCGCTGCTGGAGGTCACCGCGAAGGAAGCCGAGCTGGCGCAAACGGTGCAGGCGCTGGCCCAGTCCAATGTGGCGGTGGAGGCGGCGAGCCGGGCCAAGAGCACCTTCCTGGCCAACATGAGCCATGAGATCCGGACGCCGATGAACGCCATCATCGGCCTGGCCCATCTGATGCAGCGCGATGCGACCGAGCCGCGCCAGATCGAGCGCCTGACGCAACTGCAGGGCGCCGCCGGGCATCTGCTGCAGCTGCTCAACGACATCCTCGATCTGTCCAAGGTGGAGGCCGGCAAGCTGGTGCTGGAGGACATTCCCTTCGAGCGCGACGCGCTGCTCGGCGGCGCGCTGGAGATGGTGCGTCCCGCCGCGCAAGCCAAGGGACTGGAGCTGGTGCTGGATGCCGATCACCTGCCGGCGCGGCTGCGCGGCGATCCCAAACGGCTGTCGCAGGCCTTGATCAACCTGCTGTCCAACGCGGTGAAGTTCACCGACCACGGCTGGGTCGCGCTCAAGGCCCAGCTGCTGGCGGAAGAGGGCGATGAGCTGCATCTGCGCTTCGAGGTCAGCGACACCGGGCCCGGCATCGCGCCGGAGCATCAGGCAGCCTTGTTCAATGCCTTCCACCAGGCCGACAGCAGCACCGCGCGCCGTTATGGCGGCACCGGACTCGGTCTGGCGCTGACCCGAAGCCTGGCCGAGCACATGGGCGGCGAAGTCGGCATGGTCAGCGCGCCGGGGCAGGGCAGCACCTTCTCCTTCACCGCCTGGTTGCATCGCGGTGAAGCCGCGCCCGCGTCAGCCGCTGGCGCGCATCTGCCGGGTCGGCGTGTGCTGGTGGTGGACGACCTGGCCGAATCGCGCGAGGCGCTCACCGACGCGATCACCCAACTCGGCCTGCAGGTAGACACCGAGCCCAGCGGACCGGCGGCGCTGCAGCGGCTGCAGGCGGAGCACGCGGCGGGCCGGTCGTACGACCTGATGCTGCTGGACTGGCGCATGGATCCGATGGACGGCGCAGCCACGCTGCTGGCCATCAAGCGGCAATTTCCCTTGCTGGACAGCCGTCACCTGCTGATCAGCGCGCATGACGAATCGGCCATGTGGCAGGCCGCGCGGGAGGCGGGCTTCGACGCGGTGCTGGTCAAGCCGATCACCCCGTCGGCGCTGCATGACGCGTTGGTGCGGGTGCTGGGCGCGCCCTTGGGTTGGTCCAGCGCGGTGGGCGCGCCGGCGCTGGACGAGGGTCACTACGCGAAGGCCCTTCGCAGCGCCCATGCGGGGCAGCGGGTGCTGCTGGCCGAGGACAACCCCGTCAACCAACTGGTCGCCGAAGAATTGCTCACCGATGTGGGACTGGTGGTCGACCTGGCGGCCGATGGTGCTGAGGCCGTGAGCGCCGTTGAGAAGTCCCATTACGACCTCGTCCTGATGGACATGCAGATGCCGGGCGTGGACGGCCTGGAAGCCACGCGTCGTATCCGCGCCGCGCAGGGGCCCGGCATGCCGATCCTGGCCATGACCGCGAACGCGTTCGGTGAGGACCGCCAGGCCTGTCTCAATGCCGGCATGAACGACCACGTGGCCAAGCCGGTGCAGCCGGGGGTGCTCTATGCCGCGCTGCTGCGCTGGCTGCCGGCGGAAGGGGGCTCGGTTGGGGTGTCCTCCGGTGGCGTGTCGACGGGGCTGTCTGCAGGATCCGCCGGCGGGGTTGGCAAGGGCCACGATACCGCTTCCGCGCCCTGGTCCCCGCCACGACCGTCGCCGAGCCCGGCGCTGCGCTGGCCGCTGACCTTGGCCGATGTGCCGGGCATGGATCTGCCGCGCGCGCTCAAGGCGGTCGGTGGCCGGGCGGAGGTGCTGAGGCGCATGGTGCGGATCTTTGTCGACACGTATCGCGACGGGCTGACGGAGCTCCCCACCACGCCAGATGCCGATTGGCAGCAGCGCTGGCCCGCGGTCGGCCACTCCCTGCATGGGGCGTGCGCGGCCATCGGTGCCGTGGAGCTGGATCGGGCCACGCAATCGCTGCAGCAGGCGGTGGCGCAGGGGCACCATGCTGCGGCTGACTTGTGGGAACAAGTGCGGGAGTTGGACGCTGCGTTGAAAGCGCTGTGTGAGAGGTTGGAGGCGGCGCTCAAGGCGGATTGACGGGGTTTCCTGGCGCTGCTCGCGTGCGGTGGCCTGGCGCCGGCATGGGACGGAGGCCTTCGCGCCAAGCACGAAGACCCCCATCCCATACCGCATCAGCGATGGCGCTGTGCATCGGTTTGGGACCGCGTTTTCTGCGCGGGGTGGCTGGTGATTGGCTGGCGCTGTCTTCGTGCGGTGGCCTGGCGCCGGCATGGGACGGAGGTCTTCGCGCCAAGCACGAAGACCCCCGTCCCATACCGCATCGGTGATGGCGCTGTGCGGCGGTTTGGGACCGCGTTTTCTGCGCGGTGGCTGGCGCTTTGCTGGCGCTGTCTTCGTGCGGCGGCCAAGCGCCGGCATGGGACGGAGGCCTTCGCGCCAAGCACGAAGACCCCCATCCCATACCGCATCGGTGATGGCGCTGTGCGTCGGTTTGGGACCGAGTGCTGGGACGGGCGACGGCTTTGTCGAAATGCGTTTCGGGCGAGCCTGCGTGGGGTCAGGGGTTGCGCAGGGAGGGATGGCTTGGGTCCGATCCGATCCGATCGGTGAGGCGGCTTCGCGTTTCACCCGTTTCCAGACGGCGTCCGATGACGAAGAATCGGGGCATGGCACAAGGCAAACGGATTTCGGTCGAGATTGACGACCACGCACTTCAAGCAATCAAAAACCTCGGCGCAGCCGCACGCGCTGCGCGCGTCGCAGCAGGTCAGAGCCAGTCAGCCGCCGGAGAACGCCTCGGCGTCCACGTGCAGACCATCGCCCGCATCGAGGCCGGCGAACCCGGCGTGGCCATCGGCCATGTGTTCGGCCTGCTCGCGCTTTACGGCATCACGCCCTCAGCACCACAAACGCCCGACTCGACGGCCTGAATTCGGCTGGCTGAACTCGGCATCCGGCGCCGCGGGTGGCGCGGGTTCGGTCGTTCCTCGTTCCTCGTTCCCCGTTCCCCGTTCCCCGTTCTGCGTTGATCGGCCGTCACGAGGCGCTCGTGGGATGCCCCACGAGCGGCGATGGCGCGAGTGTCGGGCTGACTCAGCGCTCTGGCGACCTTGGCGCCGGGCCGGTGTAGGTCCACAGGTAATCGCGTGGGATCGGGCCCTTGTTGCGGCCGCCCTGTTGCATTTGCTCCCAGGCATGGGCCAGCAAGCCGACCGACCTCGACAGGCAGAACAGCCCGCGCGCCAGCGGAGCCGGGAAGCCCAGCTCTGCATAGATCACGGCCGTGGCGCCGTCGATGTTGAGCGGAATGCGCCGCCCATTCTTTCGGTAGGCCAGTTCGTCCTCGACCGCGCGGGCGATGCCGGCGAACCGGCCACTGACGGTGCCGTCCTTCGCGGCCTGGTCCACCAGAGCGAGCAATCGCGGCGCACGCGGGTCGATCGGATGGAAGCGATGCCCGTAGCCGGCGATGTAAGGACCATGGAGCGCCTTGGCATCGTCCAGTCCCTGTCGGATCGCGACCTCGGGGGAGACACCGCCATCCTCTTGCCGCGCAATGTCGTTGAACAGCGCCACCGCCTGCTCGCCGGCGCCGCCGTGGACATCGCCCAGCACGTTCAGGCCGGACGCCATCGCGTTGTTCAGCCCGACGCCGCACGTCGCGGCCATGCGCGCAATGGCGATGCTGGGCGCCTGCGGGCCGTGGTCCACCGCCGCCATCAAGGCGGCCTCGAGCAGCGCCGCCTGGGCCGTCGTCGGCAGCTCGCCACGCGTCAGCAACCACACCATGTGCGCGAAGCCGACCTGCCCAATCAGCTGTTCGATGGGATAGCCGCTGTAGCGGATTTCGCCCGGCTTCATGTCGATGATGCGCGTCGACCACCATTGGCTGACCGAAGGGTCCTGCGCAGCGCCGTGCGTGCCTGCGGCAGGTGAAGGGGACGATGAATTCGCGGTGGTGGCCGAGATGGCCGAGGGAGAGGATGTTCCGGAGGTGGCGGGTGTCCCGGAAGTGCCGGAGGTATCTGGGCTGTGGGACGGAGCTGGAACGTGCGGGACGTGTGAGGCGTTCATACGATGAGAAGACTCCTGCTGGAGCGCGGTCGGAGTCGCGCGCTGAGGGCTGACGTGGGCCGCGTCGGTCGCGTTGAGAGCAGCGCCGGATGGAAGGTCGGCCGGCGGGTGTGACGGTGCCAGCGAAGGCAACGCGGTCTGCTGATCCGTCGAGGGATCGCTGATCGTTCCCCAAAGGCTCGAGGGCCACGTCGGGCGCGGCGGCATGGGATTCATGTCACCTGGTCCTGTTGCAGGCGGGCGATGTCGTCGTCGCTCAGGCCGAGCTCGCGCAGCAGCTCATGGGTGTGCTCGCCAAGCTGAGGCGGCGGCGTGTCGACCGTGACCGGCGCACCATCGATCTGGAAGCCGGGACGCAGCAAGCGGATGTCGCGGCCCACGCCCGGCACCTGCTCGAAGGACGCCATCAGCCCGCGCGCCGCCACCTGCGGATGATCCAGGGCCTGCGGCACGCTGACCACCGGCCCGGACGGAATGCCCGCCGCCGTGAGGCGCGGCCACCACTCCTGCGCGCTGCCCGTGGACAGGGCCGCTTCGATCAACGCCGTGAGCGCGGCGCGGTGCTGCAGACGGGCCTGGCGCTCGGCGAATCGTGGATCCTGCAGCCATTCCTCATGGCCCAGCACGCGACACAGCGCCTCGAATTGCTGCTGCTTGTTCGCGGCGATGTTGAGCAGGCCGTCCCCGGTGCGGAAGGTGCCTGAGGGACTGGCCGTGACGTTGTCGTTGCCCAGCGGCGCCGGTGGGCGCCCCGCGATCAGGTGGTTGGAAACGGCCCAGCCCATGGTGGCCATCACGGCATCCAGCATGGACACATCGATGAATCGCCCGCCGTGCTGCTCGCGTCCGAGATCCGCCAGCGCGGCGGCGACCGCGAATGCCGCCGTCAGCCCGCCCAGCGTGTCGGCCATCGGATAACCGACCCGCAGCGGCGCGGACGCCGCATCGCCGGTGATGCTCATCACGCCGGACATGCCCTGGATGATCTGGTCATAGGCCGGCAGGTCGCGCAACGGACCGGTCTGGCCGAAGCCCGAAATCGCGCAATACACCAGCCCCGGCCGCTCGGCTTTCAACGCCTCATGGCCCAGCCCCAGGCGGTCCATCACGCCGGGGCGGAAGTTTTCAATCAGCACGTCGGCGGTGCGGACCAGCGCCAGGAAGAGCTCACGCCCGCGGGGATGCTTGAGGTCCAGGGTGATCGAGCGCTTGCCGGCGTTCTGCGCCAGGAAGGAGACGCCCATCAATCGCTGATTGAGCGCCGGGTCCGCGCCCAGTTGTCGCGCCAGGTCACCGCCCTCACGGGCCTCGACCTTGATGACGTCCGCGCCGAGATGCGCGAGCTGATGGCCGCAGAACGGACCCGCCAACACATTGGTCAAGTCCAGGACACGGAAACCTTGCAGGGGAGGGCGACTCATGAAATCCCGATCAGTCATGCACGAAAGCTGGCGGACCACGGGGCCACTGCCAGGGCGTGTCTGGTGGCCGTTCCGTTCTGTAGTCAGGGCTGACCGACACCCTCCTTGAGGGCGGTTCATCCCTAGAAGAGAGGAAAACCTCAATCGTTCTGACAGATAGAATGGCGTTCTATTTATGGCCCGATTATTCGTGCCCGTGGGTGGCGCTGTCAAACCGGTGGAAGCACCGAAGCATCGACGCGCAGCGCGGTCGCGGCGGGCGATCAGGAGCGCAGCATGGTGAAACGGGCGATGACGGCGTCAGTGGCCGAGGATGACGCCGCGCCCGGTGGCGTGGCGGCGGTGGACCGTGCGCTGTCGTTGCTGGCAGCCTTTCAGCCGGGCGACCGTGCGCTCAGCCTGGCCGAACTCGCCAGCCGGACCCGTCTCTACAAAAGCACCGCGCTGCGCCTGCTGGCCTCGCTGGAGCACGCACGCTGGGTGATCCGTCAGCCCGATGGCGCTTATGCGCTCGGGCCGGAGGTGGCGCGTCTGCACCGGCTCTTCAGCGCGTCGTTCTCGCTGGAATCGGCCGTCCGGCCGGTGCTGCAGGCGCTGGTGGACCGCACGCAGGAGAGCGCCGCCTTCCATGTGCGGCGCGGGGAGGAACGGATCTGCCTGTACCGGGTCGACTCCCCGCAACTGCTGCGCGACCACGTCCAGGCCGGCGACGTGCTGCCGCTGGACCGCGGCGCGGGCGGCCGCATCCTCAAGGCGTTCTCTGGCGCACGCGGCAAGCTGTATGAGCAGATCCGCCGTGACGCCCTGGTCGTGCTGGACGGCGATCGTGTGCCTGGGCTGATGGGCATCTCCGCCCCTGTATTCGATGGCACGGGCCTGATCGGCGCCCTGACGCTCACGCTGCCGTCGGTGCGGGAGAAGCCCGGATTCGCCAACATCGTTCGCCAGGCCGCGCAGGCGCTGACCGATCAGCTCGGCGGGACCTTTCCAGTCGGCTGAGCGTCAACCGCTGATTTCTTGAATCGCTGAGCTGTTGAACCGCTGAGTCGCTGAGTCGTTGAATCGCTGAACGGACGAATCGCTCAACCGTTCTTGTCTACGGACGCACCGCGCCGGCTGCGCGCTTCCAGCACAAAGTAGGCGATGGTCGCGATCATCAGCGGCAGCAGGTAATACAGCGCCCGATAGACGATCAGCGCCGCCAGCACCTGGCCGTGCCCGAGCGAGGGCCCCAGCAGTGCGACGAACACGCCCTCCAGCACGCCCAACCCGGCCGGGACATGGGTGATCACGCCCGCCACCGCCGCCACCAGCAGCACGGCGAGCACCGTGCCGTATGGGGCGGCCTGCTGGAGCAGCACGGTCAGGATCACGCCCATCGTCAGCCAGTTGGCGCTCGAGACCAGCAATTGCATCAGCGCCAGCCGCACGCTGGGCAGCACCAGGTCATGGCCGCGGAGGCGCCATTCGCGACGCGGCGAAAACGCGCACAAGGCGAGATAGGTCGCCACCAGCGCCAGCATCAGCGCACCGAGGCCGCGCAGCGCGGTGGCGCTCACCGTCCAGTTGGCCGGCGGCGCGAGCCAGCCCGTCAGGAACAGGCCACCCGCCAGCAGGCCATAACCCAGCCAGTTGGTGGTCAGGCTCAAGGCCAGCACCTGCGCCGGCACCGGGTGGCGCAGGCCTTCCCGCGCATAGAGCCGCAGCCGCATCGCGACGCCGCCGACCAGCGAGCCGAGGTTGAGATTGAAGGCATAGCTGATGAACGTGATCAGCATCACCCGCCGCGCCGGCACGGCATGCCGCGTCCAGCGTCGGCCGATCAGGTCATAGCTGCTGTAGATCAGATGGCTGAGCGCGCACAGCCCCGCCGCCGCAGCGAGCACCGACAGCGGCACCTGCTGCAGCGCGGTCAGCACCTCCGGCCAATCGATCTGACGGGCGGCCCACGCCAGCAGCGCCAGCACGCCGAGCGCGAAGACCGCGCCCAGCCAGCGGCCCCACGGCAGGCGGCGCAGGCGCTGTCCGGCCGGGGTGCGCGGCGCCGAGTCGGGCAAGCGCGTCAGTCCGCGGTTTCCTTGCTCAACTGCTTGATGCCGGGATGCCATTGCCAAGCCTCCGTGGCCGCTTCCTTGGCGGCAGTGACCACCACCGGCGTCTGCTCGGCGGGAAGGACCGGCTGATGCTGCCGCGGCAGCCGAGCCAGCCAGCGCGGGAAGTGCCGCATCACATGGAACACCAGCGTGCTGGCGCCCAATCGCCACCACCAGCGGCGCGAGGCGGTCTGCGCCATCTCCAGCTTCACGCAGCTGTCCTGCATCAGCACCTCGAGCTTTTCCCGCAGCGACTGGTTGAAGGCGCGGTCCTGGATCACCAGGTTGGATTCCAGGTTCAGCGACAGGCTCAGCGGATCCAGGTTGCTGCTGCCCACCGTGCTCCACTCGCGATCGACCAAGGCCACCTTGCTGTGCATCGGTCGGTCGCAGTATTCGAAGATGTGCACGCCCGCGCTCATCAGCCGGTCATAGACCATGTGCGCCGCCCAGCGGGCCCAGGCGATGTCCGGCTGACCCTGCAGGATCAGGTTGACCCGCACCCCACGGCGCGCCGCCAGCTGCATGCTGCGCAACAGTCGGAAGCCAGGGAAGAAATAGGCATTGGCGATGATCACCTCATGACGCGCCGAATGCAGCGCCATCCGGTACATGCGTTCGATGTCGTCCCGATGGCGATGGTTGTCCCGAATCACCACCAGCGCCTTCGCATCGCCCGCGCGCGGCGGCATGGCAGCGGGATCATTCGCATCCGCAGCTTGTCGAGACGGCCACCAGCGCCGCCGCGCCACGGCCGGCGCCAGCATGTCGCGGGTCACGCGGCGCAGCTGCGCCACCACCGGACCTTCGACCCGCACCGCATAGTCCTGCTTGGCCTCCGGACCGAAGTCGATCAGATGGTCGGCAGAAAAATTGATCCCGCCGATGAAGCCCACCCGCCCATCCACCACCACGATCTTGCGGTGCAGCCGACGGAACGGCTTCAGCCGGCGCGACAGGCGCGGCGGCGGATCGAACACATGCAGCCGCACGCCCGCCTCGGTGAGGCTGCGCACAAAGCCTTCGGACAGCTCCGGCGAGCCGAAGCCGTCGACCGTCATGTCCACCTTCACACCGCGTCGGGCGGCCGCCACCAGCACCGCATGCAAGGCCAGTCCGACCTTGTCCTCGAAGAGGATGAAGGTCTCCACCAGGATTTCTCGTTCAGCGGCTTCGATGGCGGAAAACACGGCGGGGAAATATTCCTCGCCGTTCTCCAGCAGCTCGAGCCGGTTGCCGTCGGTCCAGTCAGGCAGTTTCACAGGCTGATCTCCGCCGCCAATGGCGCATGGTCGGACAGGTGCGACCACGGCTGGCGTGGCAGCACGATGGGATGCTGGACCGACGCGCCGCGGACATAGATGCGGTCCAGCGGCAGCAGCGGCCAGCGCGAGGGAAAGGTGCGCGCCGCGGCGCCGGTCGACTTCACGAACACCTCCGCCAGACCGGCGCAGCGGCTCAGCATCCGATGGGCGCGCTGGCGCCAGTCATTGAAGTCGCCGGCCACGATCACCGGGGCCTCTGGCGGCAGGCTGTTGATCAACTGGCACAGCCGCTCGACCTGGCGCTGCCGATGCGATTCGCGCAGACCCAGGTGCACGCAGATGGCATGCAGCTCACGTCCGTCTTCCAACTTCAGGACGCTGTGCAACAGGCCCCGACGCTCCGGTCCGGCGATCGACACATCATGGTTGGTGTGATGAACGATGGCGAACTTCGACAGCAGGGCATTGCCGTGATGGCCTTGCGGATAGACCGCATTGCGGCCATAGGCGAAGTCGCTCCACAGACTGTCGGCGAGGAATTCGTAATGCGGTGTCTGCGGCCAGCTCGGGATGCGGGTGGCATGCAGCTCATGCTCGCCCAGCACCTCCTGCAGAAACACCACGTCGGCCGACACCGCCCGCACCGCATCCCGCAACTCATGCAGGATGAAGCGGCGGTTGAAGAAGCCGAAGCCCTTGTGAAGATTGACGGTCAGGACGGTGAATTTCATGACCTGCCTGGGAGGCAAGCCATGTGCCCGGGCCCGTGTCCGCAAGAAAGGGAACCGGGCCGCTCAACGAAACCGTTCGGAGCAGGGGCAGGGATCGGGGCGAGGGCGCCCCGCGAAACAACAGGGGGATTGAAGGTGGCCGATCAGGCCGGGGAATCCCAGCCGGGGCGGCCCGATGGACACCCCGGCTGGGTCATGCTCATTGATCTTCCGACTGGAGCATCATGGGTCCCACGCTGAGGACCACGAAGGTGAGGGCGAATGCCCCGACGAGGATGGCGCCGATCAGTTCAATCATGGTGCTACTCCTGACTGCCATGTGGCTGTGTGGCCGTCGATCAATACTAGACCTGTACGGCCCGGTGCATCAATCGCCCGCCGCGGTGACCCACCGCGCAGATGGGGGATTTCGTGTCCCCATTTGCAGGGAGCGTGAAAAGCTGGCGGCCTGGCACCGGACCGGTGCGCGAACCGCATCCTCAGCCTGCGCCGGCGCGGATTTCGCAGTTCGGAAAATGTCTTCGCATGCCGGCCCGAATCGGATCAAAGGCGGTCTGATGCCGGTCTGTGGTCGGTCTCATCGCGGTGTGAAATCGGTGCCGGCGCGGCGCGCGCGTCCGTCCATCCGCAGCCGACGGACGGCCGCCCGAAGCCCTCGAACAGCCATGCCACACTGCTGTCAGGTTCTGCCATTCCGATCTGTTCGACTCAAGTTGCCCCACGGACCATCCGGACCTTTCGGGCCATTCTTTCGTTCACCTCCCTGGAGTTGTCCATGCCTTGCCGACATCCTCGACATGCCGCTCACCGACATTCGATCTTCTGCATCCTGCCTCCCTATGTGCTGGACCAGATTGCCCAGAACGGCACGCCGCAGCAGCGGGACATGGCGCTGAGGACGAAAGCCGTGGATGGCACCTTCCGGTCGCTGCGGCTGGCGAGCCAGGCGGCCAAGGGCGCACTCCCGGCGCCGCATGCGATGGCGGCGCCGGTGACGCCCACCCAACGCCGCAGCATCTACAGCGCGGCACAGACCGAAAGCCTGCCCGGCACGCTGGTGCGCGCGGAAGGCCAGCCCGCGTCGGGCGATGTGGCGGTGGACGAAGCCTACGACGGCCTCGGCGCCACCTTCGACTTCTTCGCCAAGGCCTACGAGCGCAATTCGATCGACGATGCCGGCCTGCCGCTGCAGGCGACGGTGCATTTCGGCGTCGACTACAACAATGCGTTCTGGAACTCGGTGCAGATGGTGTTCGGTGATGGCGATGGCGAGCTGTTCAATCGCTTCACCGTCTCGCTGGATGTGATCGGCCATGAACTCGCGCACGGCGTGACCGAGGACGAGGCCAAGCTGCAGTACTTCAATCAATCGGGCGCGCTGAATGAATCGATCTCCGATGTGTTCGGCTCCTTGATCAAGCAGTACCGCCTGCAGCAGAAGGCCGAAGAGGCGGATTGGCTGATCGGCGCCGGCCTGCTGACCGCCAAGGTCAAGGGCGTGGCCCTGCGCTCGATGAAAGACCCGGGCTCGGCCTTCGATGACCCGGTGCTCGGCAAGGATCCGCAGCCCAAGCACATGGACCAGTTCGTCCACACCTTCGAAGACAACGGCGGCGTGCACCTCAACTCGGGCATCCCCAACCATGCGTTCTATCTGGCGGCGGTGAAGATCGGCGGCTTTGCCTGGGAGCGGGCCGGACGCATCTGGTACGACACCCTGCGCGATGCACGCATCAAGCCCAACACCGGCTTCAAACGCTTCGCATCGGTCACCGCCGATGTGGCCCAGCGCCTGTACGGCGCGGACAGCCCCGAGCGGAAAGCCGTGGTGGAGGCCTGGGCGGGCGTCGGCATCCGGGTCTGAACCGGTGGAGGGACCTGAAGCCGGCGCGCCAGGGCGCGTGGCGCGACAGGTTCCTCCGTCGCGAATGCCTCACCCGGCGCACGCTCCGGACAGGCGGCATGCGCCAGAGTTGCTGGTCGCGCCGAACGCGCTGAACGCGTCGTCAGCGCCTGGCGCACCGTCAGCACCGCACCTCACAGGGACCCCCATCATGCGAATTCGTTACCAGCGCAGTGGCGGCCTCGCTTATCTGCCGGGGCTGCAGCGGCCGGTGGACATCGATGTCGATGCGCTGCCTGCGTCGGCGCAGGCGCATTGGCACCAGCTAGTGACGCAGGCGCGCTTCTTCGACTTGCCGGCTCAAGTCGGCGCCCAGCCGAAGGGCTCGGCCGACCAGACCCTCGACCAGCTCACCATCGAGCACGACGGCCGCTCGCACGCGGTCAAGGTGCTGCCGGCCGCTGGCGATGAGTCGCTGAAGACCTTGCTCCAGGCGGTACGCGACGAGGTGAAGCGCGGCCGGAGTCAGGGCTCGGCCTAAACTCGCCGTTCACCGCGAATCACGCTGACCGGATGCAGGCGCGATCGGCCTCAGGTCGGCGCCGGCAGCTCCGCCAATCCCAGGCCATGGCCGTCATCGGAAGACGTGGCCGGCGGACGCACCGGAATGCGCACCCGGAAGGTGGTGCCTCGTCCGGGCAGGCTGTCGACCTCGATGCGGCCCGCATGCTTCTGGATGATCGAATAGGACAGCGACAGGCCCAGGCCGGTGCCTTTGCCCACCGGCTTGGTGGTGAAGAAGGGCTCGAAGATGCGCCGCTTCACCTCGTCGGACATGCCGACGCCGGTGTCCTTCACCTCGATGCAGACCCAGTCGCCCTCAGCCCGCGTGCGCAGGGAAATCTCGCCGCGATCGGGAATCGCATGGGCCGCATTGACGATCAGGTTCATGAACACCTGATTGAGCTGCGCCGCGATGCATCGCACCGGCGGCAGCACGCCGTAATCCTTGCGGACTTCCGCCTTGTACTTGACCTCGTTCATCACGACGTTGAGCGTGGAATCCAGACCGGCGTTGATGTCCGCGTCCTGCCATTCCGCATGGTCGACCCGTGAGAAATCCTTCAGGTCCTGCACGATCTTCTTGACCCGGTCCAGACCGTCCGCGCTCTCATCGAGCAGTTGCGGCAGGTCCTCCTTCACGAAGGCCAGATCGATGCGCTTGTCCAGGTCGGTGAGCGCCTTCGCCACCGGCGCGGGCAGGGCGGCGGGCGGGGTGTGCACCATCAGGTCCAGCACATCGAACATCGGCTCGACATACGTCCGCAGCGTGACCAGGTTGGAGCTGACGAAGCCGATCGGGTTGTTGATCTCATGCGCCACGCCCGCGGCGAGCTGCCCGATGGACGCCATCTTCTCCGCCTGCAGCAGCTGGTTCTGTGCCTCTTCCAGCCGGGTGTTGGTCAGCTTGATGCGCGCATAGTTGTCCTCCAGCTCCTTCTGCACCCGGCGCACCTCGGTGCGGTCCTGCAGCAGCCACCAGGTCTGCGCCGAGTCCGCATGCGGATCGGCCACATAGGCGATCAGCTGCACCCACAGCCGGCGCCCCTTGGCGGTGACCATCTCCATCTCATGCAGCAGCGATTCGCCGCGCGACAGCACCGGATAGGTCACGTCCAGCAGCGCCTGGAAGTCCTCGTCGCTGGCGAAGAAGCGGCGGGTCGGGATGCCGGTGGCGGGCAGGTCGTCGAGTTCGAACAGATCGGAGAACTTCCGGTTGCCCCGCGTGATGCACTGGTTCTGGGTGGCGACGATGCCGACCGACGCATTCTCCAGAAACGCATCCAGCTCGTGATGGGTCAACAGCAGCTCGGCGGTGCGCTCGCCAATCAGCTCCTCCAGCTCGGCGCGGTGGCGACGCAGCTCTTCCTCATCCCGCCGCCGATGGGTCACATCCTGCAGGGTTTCGATCGCGCCGATGACCGCACCATGCGCATCCTTGAGCGGCGCGGCGGTGAAGAACAGCCAGCGTCCGCCGTCCGGCATGATGGGGAAGAAGGCCTCGACCTCATACGCATCGTCGACGGTCTTCGAGCGTCGGCAGCGTCCCGCATACAGGCCATCGCCTTCCACGTCCACGGTGCCATCGATGATGAGGTCCGCCAGCACCGGTCGCTGATGCTCATAGAACGCCTTCCAGGCGTCGCGGGTGCCCAGCATGTCGAAGCCTTCATGGCCGGTCAGTTGCACGCAGGCCGCATTCCAATGGGTGATGCGATGGTCGGCATCCAGCACATAGCTGGGTACGGGGTTGTTCTCGATGATCTGGTGCAGCACACGGCCCACGTCCAGCAGCATGGTCTGCACATGCTGCATGTCGCTGAGATCCTGCAGCGTGAGCACGTTCAGACGCTGACCTTGCACCACCAGCGGTCGGGCGGTCAGTTCGATCGATCGCACCGAGCCGCTCGCGCTGAGGGCGTCCACCACCATGGCCGGCGGCGGGCCTTCCTGCTGCAAGGCCTCGAGGCCGTATTGCCGCAACTGCTCGCGATGCGTGGGCGCGGCCCAGCCATCGAAGGGCATCGCGGCCAGCGCCTCGGCGCTGTAGCCCAGCAGACGCTGCATGGCGGCATTGGCATAGACGATGCCGTCGACCGAGTGCACCAGCAAGGCGGCGCTGACGGATTCCCACGCCGCTTCCAGCGCGACGAAGGCGCTGCCCACCGGCGCGGGCGACGGCGTCGTGATCGCGGCGGCACCGCCATGCGGCACCAGCGCCGTGGTGAGGAACTCCGCGCTGTCGTTCATAGCTTCACCTCGCCGGGGTCTTCCAGGATGAAGGAGCCGTCGTCCGCCCATTGGACCTGGGTGATGCCGGGCTCCAGTTCTTCCAGCCGCCGCAGTTCCGCTTCCTGCGCGCTGATCAGGCCTTGCTGCTGCCGCACCAGGTCGGCCAACCGCAGGTTCTCTCGCGTCAGCTCCCGCACATGCAGGACCTCGCGCACCGCGCTGAGCAGCTCATAGTCGGCCCAAGGCTTGGAGATGAAACGGGCGATGGCGGCATCGTTGACGGCGCGCACCAGCGCATTCAGGTCGGCATAACCGGAGACGATGATGCGGCCGCAATCCGGCTGCAGGCTGCGCAACTGGGTGAGGAAATCGACGCCGCTCATCACCGGCATGCGGTAGTCGGAGATCGCCAGCGCGTACACGCGGCGATGGGCCATCTCCAGCGCCTCGGCGCCATCGCTGCATTCATCGATCTGATAGCGCTGGCCCTGCGCGGAGGTCAGTCCGTGATGCAGCAGTCGGTGCAGCGCGTGGAGGATGCCGGGTTCGTCGTCGACGATCAGGATGCGATCAGACATGCAAGCCTCCCGAGGGGAGCGAGGATGGACCTTCGGTCGCCGGCGTCGCCGCCAGCGCCGCAGACGGGAAGCCGCGCCTCATGGGGCGCGCACGGCCTGGACCGTAGCGGTCGGCGTGGCTGATGCGGCTCCGGTGGCGGCCCCGGTGGTGACGTCTTGCGGCCGCTTCACGAAGAGCGCCAGCCGAATGCCCTCGCGCCCGGCGAATTCGCGGATCTGCCGCACCAGCCGGGCATCGAAGACATGGCCGGCCGCGAGCAGCAGCGTGCCCTTGGGCGTGAGCAGGTCGCGCGCCAGCACCATGCCGGGCTCGATGTCGTGGGCGCTGATGGCGCGGTCCTGCGGCACATCCAGCGGCTCGTCATTGAGCGCCTGGACCAGCGCCTCCACCACCGCCGCCTCGTAGCGTGAGCCCGCGCCGCCGCGGACCAATGACAGCGCCTGCGCCGGGGTGTAGCGCTGCTCGGACAGGCGCCCCGTCTGCGAGGCGTAATAGTCGCTGACGGCGGCCAGGATCTGCGCGGCGGGCGGGATCGCCTCGCCGGTCAGCCCGTCCGGAAATCCCTTGCCGTCGATGCGCTCATGCTGGCTGCGGACCAGCCGCGCCACCGGCTGCAGCTCGGCCAGCGGCAGCAGCGCGGCTTCGCCGTGCAGGGTGTGGCGGCGGTATTGCAGCTGTTCATCGGCGGTCATCAGCGACAGCGGCTTGTACAGCATCGCGTCGGGGAAGCCGATCTTGCCGATCTCATGCAGCAGGCCGGCGATGTGCAGGTCTTCTTCCACCTTCGCGCCCAGACCCATGCGGCGCGCGGTGCGCCGTGCGAGATCGGCCACCTGACGCGAGTAACCCGCCAGACCGCCGACCCGCAGCTCCATCAGCCCGGAGAACACCTGGATGGACAGCAGGAAATGGTCCTTGAGCTGGTGGAAGGATTTCTCCAGCATGCCGTTGACCTGCTCCAGTTCCTGCGTGCGGGCCTTCACCCGGCGGGAGAGGTCGTTGTTGAGCGTTTGCAGCTCGGCGTTCTGGGCCTGGGTCAGGCTCATCAGCGCGCGGTTCTCCAGTTCCAGCTGTCGGCGGGACAGCGCATCCTGAATGGCCATCAGCAGATCGCGGTCGTCCCACGGCTTGGCGATGTGGCGCTGGATCTGGCCGCGGTTGACCGCATCGACGGTGGACTGGATGTCCGCATAACCGGTCAGCAGGATGCGACCGATCAATGGCCAGCGGGCGCGCACCTGCTCGAGAAAGGCGACGCCATCCATCTCCGGCATGCGCATGTCCGAGACGACGACATCGACCGGCTCCTGCGCCAGCAGCTCCAGCCCGGCCGCGCCGCCCGACGCCACGAGCACCCGGTAGCCCTGCGGCCGCACCAGCCGTCGCAGCGAGCTGAGGATGGAGGGCTCGTCGTCGACGAACAGGATGACCGGCGGCGCCGATTCGGCTGGACCGGATTCGGCGCCGACGACGCCGGCGCCGCTGTCCGGCGCGGTGGCGGTGTCTCCGACCGAGGGATCAATGGAGGTCATGAGCAGACTCCCTGGAACACATGGGCCGCATGGCCCTGAAACCAGCCTACCCGAGCTGGCCGCCGCGCGCATCCGCCACGTTCACGAGGCCTGCCGCGCGGCGTGAAGGATTCCGACAAATGGCCGCCGCCAACCGTGGGATGAGCGTGGCGGGCGCGGCGCATGGGTGGCCGTTCAGAGGGCGCCGAAGCCGGTCTCGGCGGCGGGGCGCAGCGGCAGGTGGAGATGGAACACCGCGCCGCCGCCGGGCCGGTTCTCCGCATGGATGCGGCCTCCGAGCATGGTCATGATCTTGCGGCTGATCGCCAGGCCCAGCCCGGTACCGCCGGAGCCGTCCTTCGTCGCACTCGATTGCACGAAGGCTTCGAAGATGCTTTCCAGCTCGGCAGCGGGGATGCCGGGGCCCCGATCGAAGACCGCCACATGGGCCTCGCCCTGCGCGGTCGCGCCCGTGCGCACATCGATGAGGCTGCCGGGCGGTGAGAAGCGGATCGCATTGGCCAGCACGTTGCGCACCACCTGCTGAAAGCGCAGCGGGTCCAGGCGCACGATCAGGGGCACGATCGACTGGTCCAGTTCCAGCCGCAGCCGACCGGCGCCCAGCAGCGGGTCCAGCTCCCGCACGACGGTGGTGATCTGCGCCCGCAGGTCGCAGCGTTCCATGTCGAAGGTGCCGACGGCGCTGTCGAACTTGGCCACATCCAGCAGGTCGTTGACCAACGTGAGCATGCGCTGGCCCGAACCATGGATGGCCTCGAACATCGCATGCAGCTTCGGCGCCACCGCCTGGCCGCGGGTCATGCCCAGCTCGGAATACCCAATGATGGATTGCAGTGGCGTGCGCAATTCGTGGCTGACATTCGCGATGAATTCGGACTTCACCCGCGATGCTTCCTCGGCCGCTTCCTTGGCCTCCAGGATGGCCCGTTCCGCGCGGCGGAACTCGGACACGTCGGTCAAGGTGAACAGCACGCCCGCGCGCTGGCGGTGCTCGTCCGGTACCACCACCTTGCTGACGACCACATCGCGGCAATCGCGGTCGCGGTCGCGCAGCTGGGTTTCATAGCGCAGCAGGCTGCGGCCGCGCAGCTCATCGGCCAGCGGCACCCAGTCGGAACTGGCGGGTTCGTCGTCCGCTTCGGGCATCGGCGGCTGGACCGGATGGCCGATCACGTCCTGACGCGAGCGACCGGTGAATTGCTCCCAGGCCCGATTGACCCGCACATAGCGGCCTTCGCGGTCCACCATCGAGGTCGGCTGCGGGCTGAGCTCCAGCAGCAGCGCGACCAGATCGAGCTGATGCTGCAGCCGGGCTTCGGCCGCGAAGCGCTCGGTGACATCGACCGCGGAGCCGGCATAGCCGGTGATCTGCTCGCCGACGGACAGCGGCACCACCGCCACCGCGAAGCGTCGGGGCTCGGCATTCGGCGTGAGGAAGCTGGCCTCCGTGGCGCGGATGCCGGTGCGCTCGCCTGGCGCGAAGAGCGCAGCCACGCGCTCCCGGTCGGGCTCGGCGGTGAGTTCGGCGACGGTGCGGCCCATCACCTGCTCCGGCGCGGCGGAGGTGATCAGGCTCCAGCGTGCATTCACGAAGCTCAGGCGGCCCTGCGCATCGGTGCGGAAGATCAGCTCCTGCACGCTGCGCAGCACCACCGCCATTTCCCGTTCGCTCGCCGCGATGCGGTGATGGGCTTCGTCGAGCTTGCTGCGAGCGCGAGCGCGCGCCTGCAGGCTGCGCAGGGTGATGAGGGTGGCGCTGAGGATCAGGCCTTCCAGCACGACGATCGCCAGCAGATCCCACCACAGGCTGTCACGCCAGCCGGCCAGCGCTTCCTCCTGGGACTGCTCCACCAGCACCACCAGCGGGCGGCTGCGCGACACCCGGTAGGCCACCAGCTGCTGACCCTGCATGAAGCCGGTGCCGCGCCAGTCGCCATGGTCCTGGGCCGGCAGGGCGGTGCGGAACAGGCGATGGTCGCGGTGCCAGCTGCCGGGGCTGAGCGACATGCCGCTGGTGGCGGTCAGCAACTGGCCCGCGTAGCTGAAGAGCGCCGCATGACCGTTGCCTTCGATCGTGCCCTGCTGGTAGTTGGCGAAGGCATCCGGATTGATCAGCGCGGTGAGCAGCTGGGGCCGCGAGCCGGACGGCAAGCGCAGCACCAGCGGCAGATAGGCCAGGTCGCGCATCTGCGCGGCGGCGCCGTCGTCCGACAGACCTCGTCCGGGCTGCAGCAGCATCAGCGTGGGCCGGCCGGGGGAGGGCAGCGGTCCCCAGCCATCCAGGCCGACCCGGCGGCCCACATCGCGCGGGGATGAACTCGCCAGCACCCGGCCCTGGTCGTCCATCAAGGCGACGGTGCGCACGTAGGGGTGAGCGGCGGTGGTCTGCTGCAGCAGGGCGGTCAGCCGGCTGGCATCCTCGACGCGCTGCGCATGCAGGCTGTCGGCCAGGTTGCTGAGCGCCAGTGCGGCGGAATCGACGGTGCGGGTCGCCTGATCTTCCAGCACGCGGGCGAGCAGGCGGTTGCGCTCGGCGCTCGATTCCAGCGCTTCACGTCGGCCTTGCCAGGTGACGAGCAACACGCCGACCAACGCCGCCAGCGCCAGCAAGGCGCCCGCCAGCACGACGGAACGCGCCGCGCGGGAGGAGACGAGCAGGCGCAGCGGCATGGTCAACGCACCACTATCGCCGACAGGCCGTGACGGCTGGCGGCGGCGCTCAGGCGGCCGTCGCGCTGGATGGCGGCGACGAACTCATTCACCCGCGCCAGCCAGGCCGCATCGCCGGGCCGCACCGCATAGCCGTAAGGCAGCACATGGAACGGCGTGGGCGGGCTGACAAGCCGCATCCAGTCGGCGTTGTCCAGCAGTCGGCGGCTGTAGGGATAGTCGGTCATGAACACGTCCACCCGGCCGGCCTCCAGTTCGGCTTCTCGCGTGGCCGGCGGCCGGACGACCTGCAGCGTGGCCTGCTTCAGCCGCTCGGTCATGACCGGCTCCATGAAGGTGCCGGCTTGCACCGCGACGACCACGCCCGGACGATCGATGTCTTCCCAGCGCTTGACCACGCGGTTGGAGCGGGTGGTCACCGCATAGATGTCGCTCTGCAGATAGGGCGCGCTGAAGGCCAGTCGCTCGCGGCGCTGCGCCGTGATGCCGACGGCGAACATGGCGATGTCGCAGCGGCCGTTCACCACATCGTCCGAGAGCGTGGCGAACGAGGACTCGACATAGTGAAGTTGCGCGCCCAGGTCCTTCGCCAGCGCGGCGGAGAGGTCGATGTCGATGCCGGCCAGCTGGCCATTGCGCGGATTGCGGAAGGTGATGCCGTAGTAATCGGGCCAGATGCAGACCCGCAGTTCACCGCTGCGCTTGATCGCTGCGAGCGTGCCACCCGCGCTGGCGGTGGCCGTGGCGGAAGCGGTGGTGCCCGAGGCGGCCGCCGACGCCGCACCGTGGCTGTTCACGCTCGACGGATGCGACTGCGACGTGGTCGGCGCCTGCGACTGCGCCTGCAGCGGCGCAGTGTGGGCGATCGCGAAGGCGCAGATCAGCACGCTCAGCGCGACGCTGAATCGGCGCGACGGCGCGGCGCTCCCCGGCGCGGACAGCCGCCAGCGGCAGGCCAGGAAGCGGGCGAATGAGGCGGACATTGCGGTGTTCATGGCGCGTGTGGGGTGATGGCGGGATCGGCGAGGGCGGTCAGCCGTTCGCCACCAATTCCTCGTAATCGGGCGGCTCGGCGTCGATGCGGGCGCGCAGCGCGAAGAGCTCGTCGGCATGCGCCACAAAGGTGTCGACCAGACGCGGATCGAACGCGACGCCCCGTTGCGCTTGCAGCATCGACAGGGCCTCGGCCTGTGCAAACGCCGGGCGGTAACAACGGTTCATCGTCAAGGCATCGACAAAGTCCACCACCGAGACGATGCGGGCCGACAGCGGGATCGACTCGCCCGAGAGGCCGCGCGGATAGCCGGAGCCATCCCAGCGTTCGTGATGGCACAGCGCCACCTCGGCGGCCAGCTGGAACAGCGGAATGCGGGAGCGGCCGAGGATCTCGGCGCCGATCTCCGGATGCCGGTTCATCACCAGCCGCTCTTCCGGCGTGAGGGCGCCGGGCTTCTTGAGCACATGGTCCGGAATGCCGATCTTGCCGACGTCATGCATCGGCGCGGCGCTGCGCAGCATGCGGGCGAAGGTGGGCCCTTCACCGAGAAACAGCGCCAGCGCTTCGGAGAGGCAACCGATGCGCACGATGTGCACGCCGGTGTCGTCATCGCGGTATTCGGCGGCGCGGGACAGTCGCAGCAAGGCGTCGTGATGGGCCCGAGTCACTTCCCGCAGCGCTTCGTTGCGCTCGCGGTACATGACGCGCAGGTCCAGCACGATGCGCTCCATCTGCGCGATCGCATCGACGTCATAGGAGTTGCTCGCCGGACGGGCGCCGTCCTCGCTCATGCGGAGACCCCTGCGCTGGCGCGGTCCAGTTCCTGGATCAACTGCAAGGGGCTGAACGGCTTGATGAGATAGGCGGTGGCGCCCGCCTGCAGGCCGGCCTCGCGGTCCTGGGCCTGGCCCCGCGCGGTCAGGAAGAGCACCGGGATGTGGGCCGTCCGGGGATTCGCGCGGACGGCGCGGCACAGGGTCAGGCCGTCCATGCCCGGCATCATCATGTCGGTGAGCATCGCGTCCGGCCGCCATTGCTCCAGGATCTGCAAGGCCTCGGGACCGGTGCCGGCCTCGCGCACCTCGACCTCTTCAAATTCCAGGGTCAGACGCACCAGCCGCCGAATGTCGGCATGGTCATCCACGATCAGCACCTTCTTCATCGCCATCTCCAGTTGAGGCGACTGTAGGCATTTCATATTTATCAATCAATGCATGGCGTAACACGCATAAATGAAACGCTGAAAACTGCACGGAACGAAGCGGGCGGGCTTGGACATCACATGTTGGAAACTCGCCGAAAACCCGTCCATGCGCGCCATGGCGGCGATGGCGCAGCAATGCCGCGGTGTCATATTTATCGAATCGACGCGACGCTCGCACAGTGATGACGTGGGGTCACGGCCTCGTCATGTCGGATTTGCAGACTGCCGCGCTCCTCCTCTGCATGGCGGCGCGAGCGCTGCTGTTGATTCCGTGATGACTCTCCGAATTCCTTCCCTGTCCCGCGGTGGACGCCTGGCTTCCCTGCGCTCGCTGGGCGGTGTGTGTGGCCTGATCGGCCTGTTGGGCGCGGCCACGCTGGCGGCCTGCGGCGGCGGTGGCAGCGGCAGCGCCGACAGCCAGCCCGAAGCCGGTCGCTGGACGACCGGCGATCTGCATGTGCACACGGTGCAATCGGACGATTCCCGCACCACCCAGACGCTGGACTTCGTGCTGGGCAAGGCCTTCACCAGCCATGGTCTGGATTGGATGGCGGTGACGAATCATCTGCGGTCATCCAAGTACGACCACGATGGCCATCTGTTGCCGGCGCCCATCGCCTTTGCCTACGGCATGGACGCTTACGAGCTGCCCCGCGTCAAAGCCCTGCAAAGCGCGGGCACTTACGACAAGAAGCTGATCTTCTCGGGCTTCGAATGGGACGCGCCGACCCACGACCACATGGGCATCGGCATCTTCGAAGGCAGCGGTGGCCTGACCAGCTCGGCCCGCGCCGCGCAGGAATTTCAGTACGTCTTCACCACCGGCGATGAATCGCTGTTCAAGCCGGAGGATGTGGCGCGCTGGAAAGCCAAGTACAGCCAGCGCAGCAATGCCACGGCCGCCGATGCGCTCAAGGCGATCGCCTGGTTGAAGGAAAACCATCCGGACACCAGCTATGCGCTGATCAATCATCCGTCGCGCAATCCCGGCAAATACACGATTGCCGATTTCCGCCGCATGAATGACCTGGCCCCGAAGATCGTCTTCGCGATCGAAGGCATGGTCGGCAATCAGATGGAGCCGGACCGGGGCGGCTACACCTCGGCCTACATCGATGCCAACAAGCCCAACCGCACCTATGGCGGCACGGATCTGGTGGTCGCGCAACTGGGTGGCGTGTGGGATGCGCTGCTGGGCGAAGGCCGCCGCATCTGGAACGTGGCCAACTCCGACTCGCATTTCGAGATCGACGCCGCGGGCAACAGCAGTGGCTACTACCCCGGTGAATATGCGAAGCAACATGTCTGGCTGCCCAAGGACAGCGTGGGTGTGGCGGGTCTGCTGGACAGCCTGCGGGCCGGCCGCAGCTTCGGCGTCTTCGGCGATCTGATCAGCGCGCTGGACTTCAGTGCGAGCCAAGGCGCGGGCACGGCGACCATGGGCCAGGAATTGACCGCCGGCGCCGGTCAGACGGTGACCGTCAAGATTCGGTTCAAGAGCCCGCCGGTCAACAACTATCAGCGGCCCGTCAACAGCGGCAACCTGGGCAACATGGTGCCGAAGGTGCATCACGTCGACCTGATCATCGGGGATGTCGGCGCCAAGGCGGCGCCCGGCACCGCCGCGTATGACGTCGCGACCAATCCCAGCACGCGCGTGCTGAAGCGGTTCACCAGCCAGGACTGGACCCTGGAATCGGACGGCTATTACAGCGTCACCACCACCTTGACCGCCAGCAGGAACCAGTATGTCCGCCTGCGCGGGACGAATCTCGCCGAGGACGTGGCGGGCCTGACGTCGGGTGGCGAGCCGCTGGCGGATCAGCGCATCAGCACCACGGACAACGCCACGCGTCATGACCAGATCAATGACCGCAATTACGGCAGCCTGTGGTTCTATTCCAATCCGATCTTCGTCACGGTGAAGTGAACGGAAGGCGATGGCGTCGGCGTGACGTGACGTGACGTGACGTGACGCGGTCGGGTCGACACGATGCCATTGAAACGACCGACGGGGCCGGGGTCTTTCGAGAGACGCCGGCCTTCGTTTTTAGAATGGGTCGTTTCGGCGAACCGGGCGCCTGTCGTGCCCCCGCCGGGACCGGCGCTCATGGGATCAAGGCGAAGACAGTGAGACTCGACGAGTTGTATGCGGGCCCCGGCGTGGGCTTTGAATCGCCGATGGCGATGCTGGCGGCCTGTCATGACCGGGTGCGCCGCACGCTGGATCTCCTGACCCGATTGCAGACCCATCTGGCGATGCACGGCCTCACCGATCAGGCCCGCGTTGCGGCGGCGGACATCCTGCGCTATTTCGACATCGCCGGCCCCGCCCATCATGAAGACGAAGAACGTCATGTGCTGCCGCGACTGCGCCTGAGCGATGAGGCCACGCACCGAGCGCTGGCGGATCGCCTGGAGCAGGATCATCGGGAGATGACGCGGGACTGGGCGGCCTTGCGCCTGAGCCTGCTCGCGATTCGAGACGGTGAGGGGGTGCCGTGGCCGCAGTCGCTGGCCGAGCGCTATGTGGCGCATTACGCGGCGCACCTGGAGCGGGAAGAGGCCATCGCCTTTCCCATGGCCGCGCAGGGGCTCGGCGCGGCGGAGGAAGCGGCGATGGGGCAGGAGATGGCCGCGCGACGGCGGATGTGATGGAGCGCGAGCGAGCGGCAGGATGCGGCGCGCTCAACGCATCAACGCATCAACGCATCAACGCATCAACGCATCAAAGCGCTGCGGCGCTTGATTCGATCAAGGACCTGAACCACTGTTGCGCGGGGCTGGCGTCGCTGCGTCGATGCCAGATCAGGTCGAACACGATCTCCGGCAAGGCGACGGGCGGCGGGAACAGCACGATCCGGCGGCTGGCCGGCGAGTGCAGCGCCACGCGCTTCATCACCGTGGCCGTCATGCGGCTGCGCGCCACGACGGCGGGCACCGCGAACATCTGCGGCAGCGTCAACGCCAGTTGCCGCTGTTTGCCCTGCTGCGCCAGCGCCTGATCGACCAGACCGTGGCGCTCGCCCTCGGGCGACACCAGCACATGGGGCAAGGACAGAAAGGCCTTCATCGTCATGCCGCGTCGGGCGACCGGATGGTCGCTGGCGACGATGGTGACGAACTCGTCCCGCAGCACCGGCCGCGTGAGCAGTCGGCCATCCGCATGGGTGGGCGGCACGCCGACGGCGGCGTCGATTTCCCCCGCATCCAGCAGGTCGACGGCTTCGTCCCGGCCGTTAAAGGCGCGCACGCTCAGCGACACGCCCGCCGCCTGCTCCGCCAGCGCCAGCATCAGCGACGGCAGCAGCACGAAGGCCGGGTAATCCGACAGGCCGAGCTTGAGCGTCAACGAGGCCGTCGCGGGTGCGAAGGTGGGCGGGCTGACCAGGGTCGCTTCGATCTGGGCGAGTGCCTGGGAGAGCGGTTCAGCCAGGTCTCGCGCCCGCGGGGTGGGCAACAGGCCTTGCGCACTGCGCAGAAAGAGCGGATCGCCGAGCAGCGTGCGCAATCGCGACAGGGCCGCGCTCATCGCCGGCTGGCTGACGCCGACCTGGGTGGCGGCGCGGGTCACGTTGCGCTCCTTCATCAGGGCGTCGAAGGCGACGAGGAGGTTGAGATCGATGCCATGAAAATCCATGAAACGAATGTACATCTATACCGATCATTTGTTGGACGAATGGTCGTCCTGATTTCAGACTGCGGGCTTCTCCACCTGAAATGAAGCCTCCATGAGCTCACCCGCTTCCCATCTGTCCCCGCAACTCCTCGCCCAGCGTCGGGCGGTGGAGACGCTGTATCGCGCTTTCACCGAGCAAAACCCGGATCTCGTCGACGAGGTGCTCGCCCCGCAGTGGGACGACATTCCGCTGGAGCCGGGCCAAGGCCCCGGCCCTGAGGGCATCAAACCCATCATCCGCAGCGTGGCGCAGGCCTTCCCGGATGTCCGGATCACCATCCACGACATGGTCCAGGAACCCGACCGCATCGGCGTCCGCGCCGAGATCACCGGCACGCACCGTGGCGAGCTGTTCGGCATTCCGCCCACCGGCAAGGCGGTCAGCTTCCGCATCCATGAGTTCCACACGCTGGACGGCGCGCGCGTGACGACGACCTGGCATCTGGAGGACTGGTTCGGCCTGTTCCTTCAGCTCGGCCAATTCCCCGCTCAAGCCTGAATCGTTCCGGAAAGATCATCATGAAAGCAGCATTCATCGGCGCGTTCGGCGCGCCCGACGTGATCACCCTGGGCGAGCGCGACTTGCGCGCGCCGGGCGCCGCCGAGGTCTCGGTCCGCGTCGAGACCGCGAGCGTGAACCCGCTCGATGTGAAGATCCTGGCGGGCTATCTGCAGCAGGTCTTCCCGATCGAGTTTCCCTATGTGCCGGGCACGGACTTCAGCGGCGTGATCGACGCCGTCGGCGCCGAAGTGACGCAGTTCAAGCCCGGCGATCGGGTGTTCGGACGCACGTCGCCCAATGCGGGTGGTGCCTTCGCCCAACGGCTGGTCGTGTCGGCCGAGGACGTCTGCCTCATGCCGTCGGCCATGAGCGCGGAGCAGGCGGCGGCGTTGCCGACCGCCTTCGGCACCGCGCAGCAAGCGCTGTTCGATGTTGGCCGACTGCAGCGCGGTCAGCGCGTCCTGATTCACGCGGCCGCGGGCGGCGTCGGCAGCATGGCCGTGCAACTGGCCCACCATGCGGGCGCCCATGTGGTCGCCACCGCATCGGGAAAGAACGTGGATTTGGTGAAGAGTCTCGGCGCTGATGAGGTCATCGACTACCGCCAGCAAGACTTCGCGGCACTGCGCGACATCGACCTGGTGCTGGACACGGTCGGTCAGGACACGCTGGCCCGCTCGTGGGGCGTCTTGCGCGCCGGTGGCCGCATCGCGACGCTCGTCGACTTCAGCATCCGGTCGACAGCGACGCATGTGGGCGAATCGGTCTTCTTTGCCAGCGCGACGCCGTTCCTGGCTCAGGCCGTCCAGATGTTCCAGCAGGGCCAACTGCAGGTCATCACCGACGCCATCTTCCCGTTGGACGAGGCCCGATCGGCGTTGGAGAAGGTGGCGACCGGCCATGCCCGCGGCAAGGTGCTGATTCGGATGAGCCCTTGAGGGCAGGAGGCTCGTCATGAATCACGAAGAACAAGTGATGCTGGTGACCGGCGCGGGCTCGGGCATTGGCCGGGCGATCGCGGTGTCACTGGCCCGCGCGGGGCACCGGGTCTACGCCAGCATGCGGGACGTGCAGCGAAAGAATCGCGAACGGGCCAGCGCGCTGCTGCAACTGGCTGAGGCGGAGAGCCTGGCGCTGGAGGTCCTTGAATTGGACGTCTTGTCCGAGGTGGGATGCCAGGCGGCGGTCAACCACATCCTCGCCGAGCGCGGTCGGCTGGATGGCGTGGTGAACAACGCGGGGATGTTGATGACGGGCCTCACCGAGGCGTTCTCCATCGAGCAGGTGGCCCGGATCATCGACACGAATGCGTTGTCCTGGCTGCGCGTCAATCGAGCGGCGCTGCCTGCGATGCGGCGACAGGGCAGTGGGCTGCTGCTGTATGTCGGCAGCACGACCGCCCGTTTGCACGAGCCTTTCCTGGGACCTTACATCGCCAGCAAGGTCGCCGGCGATGCCTTGGCGGAAGTGCTCGGCATGGAGGTAAGGGCTGCCGGCATTGAAAGCGTCATCCTGGTGCCCGGCGCGTTCACCGCAGGCACCGAGCACTTCGCGCATGCGGCCGGGCCGGCCTATCCCGCGATCGAGCAGCAGTATGGCGATCTGCCGGGACGCGCGGCCACGCTGGGCGAGCGCTTGAATGCGATCGACGCTCGCCATGGCGGCGCCTTGGACGTGATGGCCGTCGGGCGAGCGGCCGTCGAAGTGGTGGCGATGCCGCGAGGCTTGCGGCCGTCACGGGTGGTCGTCGACGGTCAGCAAAAGGGCACGGAGGAGATTGATGCGGTCGCCCACGAGAAGCAGGTCGCGTTTCTGGCGCAGATGGGGCTGAAGGATCTGGCGCCGCCGCCGCCGTATCGGATGATGGAGTTGGATCGGCGGGGAGAGTGGCACGCATTGGGAGGTGCCCTCATGTGAGAAAACAGTTGCGTCGCGAGTAGCAGCGTGGTTAGCTAGACGAAAGGGACAAATTGAAACGAGCCATGAGTCATGGGGACGTCAAGTCGATAGACATGCGGGCTGAGCTGATACAGCACCTCAAGGCGCTCGCGGACCTTGAATATCAGAGACGGGTGTGGCTGATGCAAGCTTCACCCACGCCACAGCACGACGAGTTCGACTATGCAGTGCATTTTCTTTACGACGACACACGATTGGCGGTGGACGCACGTTCGACGATTGGTTGGATCTTGAGGAGCGAAACCGAGGCGGAGGCGATTTCCAAAGTGGTGGCGTCCTTGGAGGCAATTTTTCAGAAGTACGGTACGGAGCTTTCAGACGAGGATTACATCCATCTTCCAGAGTGGGCTTCCGTTCTCGAAACCGCGGCGGCTGCATTGTCTGAACTTCAGCGATGAAACCTCGATGGTGCCCTTCCATGCAGGCTATTGCCGATGAGAAGAAGGGCGGCACCTCAGCAGGACGGCCTGTCCAAACAGGCGTTCCGGCTTTCAGACGCTAGCGCCATCGTCATCGGTGACACGATAGGCCACCCGCCGGACCAGCAGTCGCATCGCAGGCGCGGGCGGCCGCCGCCATCACCCCATCTCCCGCGCCATCACCTTGTCCGGCGTCATCGGCGTGCTCCTCACACGCTTGCCGGTCGCATGAAACACCGCATTGCTGATCGCCGCCGCGACGCCGACGATGCCGATCTCCCCGACGCCCTTGGCGCCCATGCGGCTGACGATGCGGTCGTCCTCTTCGACAAACAGCACGTCCACCTCCGGCACATCCGCATTGCTGGCGATGTGGTACTCGCCCAGGCTGTGATTCATGAAGCGGCCCAACGCATGGTCGGACAGCGTCTCCTCATGCAGCGCCTGACCAATGCCCCAGACCACACCGCCGATGATCTGACTGCGAGCGGTCACGGGATTGATGATCCGGCCCGCCGCGACCGCGCTCACCACGCGGGTGACCCGCACGGTGCCCAGCGCTTCGTCCACCCGCACCTCGACGAACACCGCCGAATGCACCGCGCGGATGTACTTCTTCTGCTTCAGCATGTTCGGCAGCAGCAGGTACTTGTCTTCCAGTCGGCCGCCCGCGCTCTCGCGCAGCAGTTGCGTCACCGGCACGGTCGCGCCCGAGGGAAGGTGCACGATCTGCCCTGAACGGAACTCCAGATCGGCATAGCGCGCACCGTCGAATCCCGGCACATGCTGCTTGGCTCGCTTCCACAGGCTCTTGCGCAGCTTTTCGCAGACGCCGTGCACGGCCGATCCCACCGTCGACACATGCGACGACCCGCCTTCGATCGGTGCGACCGGCAAGGTGGAATCGCCCAGCCTGAAGGTCACATGCTCCAGCGGCAGACCCATCGATGCGGCGGCGATCTGGGCCATCGCGGTGTAGGTGCCGGTGCCAATGTCGGTCGCGGCACTTTCCACCACGAGGCGACCCTCTTCATCCAGCGTCGCGCGCGCCCGGGCGAACATCTGCATCGCATCCCAGGTGCCGGTGGCCATGCCCCAGCCGACCCACTCGTGACCTTCCCGCATCTGCCGGGGCGCCAGCGGACGGCGCTCCCAACCGAAGCGGCGCGCGGCCTGGTCATAGCACTGGCGCAGCGCCTTGGTCGAGAACGGCAGATCCTTCGCGGAATCCCGCTCCGCATAGTTGCGCAGCCGCAGCGCCAGCGGATCGAGTCCCGCCGCATGGGCCAGTTCATCCATCGCCACTTCCAAGGCATGCACGCCGTGGGCCGCGCCGGGCGCGCGCATGTCGATCGGGCTGTATTGGTCCAGCTCGACCAACTGATAGTCGAGCTTCACGTTGTCGCAGGCATAGAGCTGGCCGGACCAGTTCACCACCACCTCGACATAGTCCTCGCGCCGCGAGGTCTCCGCGATCGCCTCATGCATCACCGCCGTGAGCCGACCGGTGGCGTCCGCGGCGAGCCGCACCCGCTGCCAGGTCTCCGGTCGATGGCCGAAGGTGAACATCTGCTGGCGCGTCAGCACCACCCGCACCGATCGCTTGAGATGCAGGGCCGCCATGGTCGCGAGCAGCAGGTTGTATTGCGGTCTCAAGCCTGACCCGAACGCGCCGCCGACAAATGCGTTCTTCACCGTCACCTTGCGCTCCGGCAAGCCGAAGGCGCGCGAGACCAGCCAGCGCGAGTTCTGCGAGCCCTGCGTCTTGTCGTGAATCGTGAGGTGACCGTCCTCGCCATAGATCACGGTGCTGGCGTGCATCTCCATCGGGTTGTGATGCTCGACGCCGGCGTAATACTCGGCATCCACCGTGACCGGCGCGGCCTGCCAGGCCGACTCTGCATCACCCCGTGGCTTCGGCGGTGGCGAATAACCCGCCTTCAGTCGGGACGGCGTCTTGGCCCGGTCCCGATGCGCCAGCAGATTGGTTTCATGCGGACGCGACTCCACCTCGATGCGCACCAGCATCGCCGCATAGCGCGCGACTTCCAGCGTGGTCGCCACCACGAGCGCCACCGGCTGGCCGCTGTAGTGGATCTCGTCGTCGTGCAGCGGCTTGAACGGCGATCCCGCCGGCGCGGTCATGTCCTTGTAGAACAGGTCCATCGATCGCATCTTGGGCCGATTGAGATGGGTGATCACCTCCACCACGCCTTCGAGCGCCAGCGCGGCCTGGGTATCGATGGACCGGATGCGGCCCCGCGCCACCACGGTGTTGACGACCACGCCGTGAAGCAGGTCGGCCGCGCCGTGCTCGGCCGCGTAACGCGCGGTGCCCGTGACCTTGGCCAGCGCGTCGATGCGCGGCAGCGGCGTGCCGATGGCGACGGCGCCGGTGCCCTCAGGGGCGATGGGTTGTTGAGCATCGACCGTCATGGCGACTCCGAAGTGGGGGCGCGATCCTCCTGCGCGCCGAGGGCGCGGAAGGCGTCTTCGCCAGTGTTGGTGGGGATGCCCGCCAGCGCGAGCTCCAGGGCCCGCACGATGGCGCGTTCCGCCAGCGGGATCTTGAAGGCATTGCCCGGCAGCGACTCCGGCAGCGCCGGACCGCCCGTCGCGACGGCGTCCTTGAGGATGATCGCAGCGCATTCGCGCCAGGTGTCGGCCGTCGGTGCCTGGCCGATCAGCCACTGCTCGGCATCGAGGTCGCGCCACGGCTTGTGGGCCACACCGCCCAGCGCGAGCCGCGCCTGCGCGATCCGGCCGTCATCGTCCAGGCTCAGCGCCGCCGCAACCGACACCAGCGCGAAGGCATAGGACGCGCGCTCGCGCAGCTTCAAGTAGCAGCCGTGCGCCTGAAGCTCGTTGGGCGGCAGCACGAGGTGGGTGATCAGCTCGCCGGGTGCGAGGGTGGTGTCCAGGTCCGGCCGGTTGCCGGGCAGTCGATGGAAGTCGGCGAACGGAATGGCCCGATCGCCGTTGGGTCCGGTGACATGCACCACCGCCTCCAACGCGGCCAGCGCCACGCACATGTCGGACGGATGCGTGGCCACGCACGACGGGCTGCTGCCCAGGATCGCATGCTGTCGCGCCAGACCCGTCGCGGCGGGGCAGCCGCTGCCGGGCAGACGCTTGTTGCAGGGCACACCGGCATCGTAGAAATATACGCAGCGCGTTCGTTGCAGCAAATTGCCGCCGTTGGTCGCCCGATTGCGGATCTGGGGCGAGGCGCCCGCCAGGATGGCCGACCGCAGCAGCGGGAATCGCTCGATCACCAGCGGGTGATAGGCGGTGTCCGCATTGGTGGCGAGTGCGCCGAGCCACAGGCTGCCATCGTCCAGTTCGCGGATCTCGGTGAGCGGCAACTGGCCGATGTCGATGACGCGTTTGGGCGCCATCACGCCTTCCTTCATCAGGTCGACCAGGTTGGTCCCGCCGGCCATGAAGCGCGGCAGTTGGGCCTCCAGCGATTGCAAGGGCGCCGCATGCAGCGCCTGGAGCGCGTCCTGCGTGGAGGAGGCCCGGTGATAGTCGAAGCGGTTCATTCGCGCACCTCGCCGGTTTCTGCAGCCGAGGCCACCATCGCGGCCGTGGCCGCGCACACCGCCGGCACGGCGCTGTCGGGCCGCAGCACGATGCGCGACACCGCATCCACGATTTGCGGATAGGCGCCGCAACGGCACAGGTTGCCGCTCAGACGCTCGCGCAGCTCATGCCGATTCACCGGTCGCGGTTCATTCAACAGACCGGCTGCGGAACACAGCTGACCTGGCGTGCAGTAGCCGCATTGCAGCGCGTCGCAGTCGATGAAGGATTGCTGCAAGGGATGCAGCGTCTCGCGGTCGGGCAGGGCGCCTGCGGCCGGGACGGGCGCGGCGTCCGGTGAGGCGACCAAGGCCGGCAGGCCTTCCACCGTGGTGATGGATCGGCCGTCCAGGCTCACCGCGAGCAGCAGGCAGCTGTTCATCCGCTTGCCATCGACCAGCACGGTGCAGGCGCCGCATTGGCCGTGATCGCAGCCCTTCTTGGTGCCGGTCAGATCGAGCCGCTCGCGCAGCAGATCCAGCAGCGTGGTCCAGGGTTCGAGCGTCAGCGCCAGCGGCTGGCCGTTGAGCTGGAGATGCACGGGCTGGCCGGACATCGGCGTCATCGAGCCGGCCGCCGGCATCGAGTCGGGAACGGGCGGTGCGGACGCCGTGGCGGCGGCGCTGGCGGCTGGGGAAGGACTCATTCGGGTCTCCTGGCGATGGCGGGTGCTGGCCTCTCCTCGGCAAACGGCTCGCCACCTTGGCCGGACGATCGGTCTGGCGCGTTCTGCCGCCGCCGTACGGTGCGGCTTAGGCGGGCGACGCGCGGGCACGACGGTTGCTGCACGGTCGGTCTCGACTGAAGGAGCCTTGATGTCTGACGACAAAACCCAATCCGGCGGGCAAGACCGCACCCGCATCAATGTGAATGAGGACTACGAGCTGCGCGACTGGAGCAGGAAGCTGGGCGTGACGCCGGAAGCGCTCAAGCGCGCCGTGGCGGCTGTCGGCACCCAGGCTGCGGCGGTGGAAGCTCACCTCAAGGGTGGCCAGCGGTGACGCGGTGCTGGTCGCCAGCTGGAATGTCAATCAGGTCCTGAAGCGGCTCGATCAGCTGCTGGACTGGCTGCAGCGCCGCCAACCCGATGTGGTGGCGCTGCAGGAGTTGAAGTGCGTCGCGGCGGACTTCCCCACCGAGGCGCTGCGTGAAGCGGGCTATGCCTGCGTGGTCGTCGGTCAGAAGCGCTGGAACGGCGTCGCGCTGCTGACGCGACTGAATGCGCCGGTGCCGGTGCTGACGGCCTTGCCCGGCGATCCGAAGGACCGCGAGGCCCGTTATGTCGAGGCCGCCATCGAGGGCGTGCTGTTCGCCGGGCTCTATGCGGTGAATGGAAACCCGTGTCCCGGGCCGAAGTTCGAGGCCAAGCTGCGCTGGCTGGAGCGGCTGCGTCGCCGCACCGAGGCGTTGTACTCGACCGGTCAACCCGTCGTGCTGATGGGCGACTGGAACGTCGTGCCGACCGACGCCGACATCTACAAGCCCGACACCTGGCGAGACAACGCCCTGCTGCAGCCGCAGGCGCGCGACGCTTTCGAGCAGATCCTGGCGCAAGGCTGGGTGGATGCGATTCGAGAGGTTCATCCGACCGATCCACCGCCGTTCACCTTCTGGGACTATCGCCGCCAACGCTGGCCACGCGATGCGGGGCTGCGGATCGACCACATCCTCGTGGGACCGATGTTTCGTGTGCTGGATGCGGGCGTCGACAAGGACGAGCGCGGCGCGGAGAGCCCGAGTGATCACGCGCCCGTGTGGGCCAAGCTGCAGCGGATCAAGACGCGCGGGACGAGCCAGCCTGAAGCCAAGGCCAAGGCCAAGGCCAAGGCCAAGGCCAACTCGAAGGCAAAGGCCAGTAGCCATGCGGAGACCGCGCCGAATGCCGAGGCGCCGCTCGCCAGGTACAACGCCAAGCGCAATTTCTCGAAGACGGCCGAGCCTGCGGGCAAGCTGATGGCGCGCGAAGCGACCGATGCGCCGCTGCATTTCGTCATTCAGAAGCATTGGGCGAGTCGGCTGCATTACGACTTTCGTCTGGAGCTCGATGGGGTGATGGTCTCCTGGGCGGTGCCGAAGGGGCCGTCGTATGACCCGGCGGTCAAGCAGATGGCGGTGCATGTCGAGGATCATCCGATCGACTACAACGACTTCGAGGGCCGCATTCCGCGCGGTGAATATGGCGCGGGCACGGTCATCATCTGGGATCGCGGCACCTGGGAGCCGATCGGCGATGCGCGGGCCGGACTGGCCAAAGGCAAGCTGATCTTCAAGCTGCATGGGCAAAAGCTCGCCGGGCTCTGGGAGCTGGTGCGGATCTCCAAGCCGGGCGAGCGCAAGCAGGACCAATGGCTGCTGTTGAAGAAGCGCGGGGATGCCTGGGCGCGGCCCTCGCGCGATTACGACGTGATCTCGGCATTGCCGGACAGCGTCGTCGACCAGCCGCTCGGCTTGATTGAAGAGCGGGAGCCGCGAGGCGCGGTGATGAGGGCTTCACCCGCCGCTCCTGCCTTGCTGGCCGCGCTGGCGGACGCGAAACGGGCCCCGCTGCCCGACACGCTCTCGCCGCAATTGGCGACGCTGACGGCGACCGTGCCGCCTGGCGATTGGGTGATCGAAACCAAGTTCGACGGTTATCGCTTGCTGGCGCGGATCGACGGGGAGGACATCCGCCTGTTCACCCGCAGCGGCAACGACTGGACGGCGAAGTTTCCCCAGCTGGCCCAGGCGCTGTCGGCGCTGGACATCCAACACGCCTGGCTCGACGGCGAGATCGTGGTGATGAATGACCGCGGCGTGCCGGACTTCAATGCGTTGCAGAACGCGGTCGACCGCCGCAAGACCCAGCGGATTCAATGGTTCCTGTTCGATGCGCCGTTTCTGGACGGCAAGGACTTGCGTGAATGGCCGCTGGTGCAGCGGCGCGCGTTGCTGCGCCAACGGCTGCTGGCACCAGGCGGGTCGGCGGCGGAGGTGAATGACGTGATCCGCTTCAGCGAGGCCTTCGAGGCGCTGCCTCAGCAGCTGCTTCAGGCGGCCTGTCAGCTGGGGCTGGAGGGCGTGATGCTCAAGCGGGCTGACGCACCGTACAGCTCGCGCCGCAGCGACACCTGGCTGAAGCTGAAATGCCAGTTGCGGCAAGAGTTCGTGGTGATCGGCTTCACCGATCGAGCGGGCTCTCGAACCGAGGTCGGCAGTCTGCTGCTGGGCTACCACGAGGCCGGCGTGCTGCGCAGCGCGGGCTCAGTCGGCACAGGCTGGAATGCGGAGACGGCCCGGAGCCTGCGCAGCACGCTGAGTCGGCTGGTGACCTCGACGCCTGCGGTCGATGCCGACCAACTGCAGCCAGGGCGCTGGACCCGTCGCACGCCCGGCGCCGAACGATGGGTGACGCCGACCACGGTGGTGGAGGTGGCCTTCTCCGAATGGACGCCGGACGGCCAGATCCGTCATGCGCGCTTCCGTGGCGTGCGCACCGATAAGCCGGCCGGCGCGATCATCCGTGAGCGCCCACGGGGCGAGGCTAAGGCGCCGACGCCGGCCGCGAAGCGCGCGAGCGCGAAGAAGCCCGCCGCGTCGCCGATCAAGATCAGTCATCCGGAGCGGGTGATCGACGCGTCCAGCGGTCTGACCAAGCTGGATCTGGTGCGTTATTACGAGTCGGTGGCCGATTGGATGCTCCCGCATCTGAAGGGCCGGCCCATTTCGCTGGTGCGTGCGCCGCAAGGCATCGGCGGTCAGCTGTTCTTTCAGAAGCATCCGGAATTGAAGATGCCGGGCCTGACCACGCTGGATGAATCGCTGTGGCCGGGGCATGCGTCGCTGATGGCGGTGGAGACTGCTCAGGCGCTGATCAGCGCCGCGCAGATGAATGCGATCGAGTTCCACACCTGGAACGCCAAGGCCAAGGACATCGATCGGCCGGACCGGGTCATCTTCGACCTGGACCCGGGCGAGGGCGTCACCTGGGCCATGCTGCAGGAGGCCGCGATCCTGATGCGCACCCTGCTGGACGAACTGGGGCTGGCCGCGTGGCTCAAGACCAGCGGCGGCAAAGGGCTGCATGTGGTGGTGCCCCTCACGCCGCAACTCGCCTACGACGAAGTGAAGCGCTTCTCCGAAATGGCGGTGCAGCACATGGCCCGGACGATCCCGAGCCGCTTCGTCGCGAAGTCAGGCGGCGCGAATCGGGTGGGCCGCATCTTCATCGACTACCTCCGCAACGGTCATGGCCAAACCACGGCAGCCGCGTTCTCCGCGCGCGCGAGGCCCGGCATGGGGGTGTCGATGCCGGTGGCCTGGGAGCAGTTGAAGGATCTGAAGGGCGGCGCGCAATGGACGATCGCCACCGCGCGCGAGTACCTGTCATTCCAGCGGACTGATCCGTGGTCCGCCTATTGGAAGAAGCGTCAGGGATTGACGCGTGCGATCAAGGCGCTGGCGGATTGACGTTGGATCGTCAATCGGCCGAGCAGCGCCCGGGTGGCATGTCAACGCGGCGTCGGCGCCACGTCCATCAGCCAGGTGGTGCCGAAGCGGTCCTTGACCATGCCGTAAAGCGGCGCCCAGGCGGACGGGGCCAGGGCTTGAAGGACTTCGCCCCCCACGATCAGCTGGTCCCAATGGCCTTTCAGGGCCTCGACGGTGGCACTGCGGACCGACAGATAGAAGGCATTGGTGCCGGGCGCCCAAGGCTGGTCGGGCGGGACATCGAAGGCCATGACCGCGAAGCCGTTGTCTGCGATCACCTGGCCCCAGATGACGTCATTCGGGGCGGGCGCGTCGGGCTGTCCGGCCTGCTGATAGGTGACCAGTTGCAGATCGCCGCCGAAGACGGATTGATAGAACTGCAGGGCCTCGCGAGCAGCGCCTCGGAAATTCAGATGAGCCACAGTTTTCATGACAGGTCCTCGATGTGATGCGCGCTTTCACCGACTTCGGCGAGCTGCGCGGGGTGTGAATGAGGACCTGAATCTATGATGGGCAACTGCCAGTTTCCGTCAGTTGCGCCATGTCCCGTTCCGAACGACTTTTCCGTCTGATGCAGGCCTTGAGAACCTTGCCGCAGCCCGTGACCGCGGAGTCGCTGGCGCGAGAGACGGGGGTCTCCGTCCGGTCGCTCTACCGCGACATCGACAGCCTGCGCAGCACCGGCGTGCAGATCGAGGGCTCGCGCGGCGTCGGCTATCACTTGCTGGAGGACGGCACCTTGCCGCCGCGCGCCTTCAATCGCCTGGAGATCGAGGCGCTGGTGCTGGGCATGGCGGAGGTGCGCCAGATCGGTGACCGTGAACTGGCCAAGGCAGCGGAGTCGGTGCTCGCGAAGGTGCTGGCGACCTTGCCCTCGGTGGGCCAGCAGCGGCTGACGCATGCGGTGTCGAAGGTGCATCGTTTCGAGATGCGCTATCCGTCATCGCCGCATCTGAGCGTGCTGCGCGAGGCCTGTTGGGAGGAGCTGGAGCTCACCATCGGCTATCAGGACGAAGGGCGCCGCGTCAGCGAGCGGACCGTGCGGCCCTTGGCGATCGTCTATGTCGACCATTCGATGGTGCTGCTGGCGTGGTGCTGCCTGAGGGAGGCGTTCCGGAAATTCCGGGTGGATCGGCTGACGCGCGTGGTGACGACCGGGGAGAGCTTTCGGCCCAAGCGCGCGGCGTTGTTGCGGGCCTGTTTGGCGGAGATGAGGGCGTGAGCCCGAAGCGAAGGCGATTCGGCGCCGGATGCGTGCGACGGATGGGCGCAGACATCCCGTCGTGCACTTGAACGCCGCAGATGGCTCTGAGCAGTGCGAAGCGGGCCAGAAGGCGGGCCCATGCAGTGGTTCTCACTGCATGGGTCACATGGCTGCCCGGCCGGACACATCCGTCACGCATCGGGCCAGGCAGCGCGCCCGCTCATCGACTCAGCGCAGCCGCACATGCGCGGCCCAATACACCGCCTGCCCACCGGTCGGCACGCTGTAGCCCCGCACCCGCACTTTCCATTGGCCCGGCTGCACCGCACCTGCGGCGCGGACGCGTTCAAACACGCTCGGGCTGGAGACGCTCGATGCCCGTACCACGCCGGACGGATCGATCAGGCTCAGGTCCACATCGTTGTGCGGCTGGGCGGCGGTTTCGGGCCACCACAGCGCGGCATCGAAGTTGTTGGGCGAGCCGGCCGGCACCTCGATCGGAATGTCGATCGTGCCGCCGTGGGTGATGTTGACCTTGCCCCACCACGCCCAGCCATTGGTGGGCAGGTTCAATCGGCCTGCGCCGCTGTCGTTGTTGAACGGGTAGGGCTGCTGGCCGGAGAGGATCAGCTGCGCATAGACCTGGCCCGGATCGATGCTGAAGCTGGTGCCGCGCAACCAGTTGCGCAACAGCGCGGCCGCGCCCGCAGCGTAGGGCGTGGCGCCGCTGGTGCCGCCGAAGACGCGGAAGGCCGTGTCCGATCCGCCGCTGGTGCAGTTCTGCATCCAGCCGCAGCCGTTGCCGGCCGTCTCGGTGTTGGTGGGTGCCTGGATGTCGGGCTTGATGCGGTTGTCCGGCGCGGGGCCGCGGCTCTGGCTGCTCACCTGAATGCCGGTCTGCACGTCGAAGTTGCCCACACCGATCACCTTGTGCGCAATCGCCGGCGCATTCACCGTGCTAGCCGCCGAGCCATTGTTGCCATTGGCCGCAATGATCACCGCGCCGGCATCGAAGGCGTTGTCCGCCGCCACGGAAATGGCGCTGGTGTCGCTGCCGCCGGCCTGCATTTCGGCCACGATCACCCGATCCAGCACCGCCACCGCCCGCTGAAAGCCCCGCACCGCGGCACTGACGCTCAGGTTGCCGGTGCATTGGTTGCTGGCATTGAAGCTGGTCGGATAGACCTTGAAGCTGTCGAGCGTGATGCCGGTGACGCCGCGGAAGGCATCACCGTGACGGCTGTTGCCGGTGATGATGGCGGCACTGGACGTGCCGTGATCCCAGCAATCATCATTGGGATTCAGCGTGCTGCCGCTGTTGCAATTGGCGCCGCCATTCACGCAGTCCATTCGGAGGTCGATGTGAGACGGACCGGTCAGCAGGTTGTGGCTGAAGCGCGCACCGGTGTCCAGCAGACCGATCCACCCACCGGTGAGACCCAGACCGAAGTACGGATCGCTCACCATGCGGGCGCGGCCGTCCTGCACATCGTCATTGCTGTTGGCGTTCTGCGGCGGGATCGCGCCGGTGTCGTCGAGCTCGATGGACAGCACGTCGTCCAGCGTCGAGAGCTCCTTGACCATGCCCAGCGGCATCTGGACGGCCATGGCATTCACCAGCCAGAAGCGCTCGCGCACCTTGCCGCCGTAGCGGTCGCTCAACAGGGCGACCAGCTCCCGCTGTTGCTCATCGCGACGGGCGCGGAACTCGCTCAGCAGCACCTCCGCACGCTTCATCGCGGTTTGATTGACCTCGACATCCCGACCCTGATCGGTATCTGGCTCGGTCAGCAGCGGCATCTTCAGGCTGTCCCGGAAGTTGACCACCACCATGGCCCGCGCCGTGGGGTCCTTCTCCAGCAAGCGTTGCAGGCGAGGATTGATCTTCTCGCGTGCCAGGTCTTGCGGCGCGGCCGGCTTGTCTCGCTTGAACTCGATGGTGGTGCTCGCATCCACAGGCATCTGGCGCGCGGTGTAGGTCACCGTCTTGCCATCCGACAGCAACGCGCCGTGGATCACATCGGCGACATCGGCGCTTTCGCGCAGCACCGGCAGACGGTTCTGCGCCGCGCTCGGCAGGGGCATCCCGATCATCAACAACGGCGCCATCATCGCGGCCGATCCGCGCAGCAGCCGACGGCTCAGCGGCCGCATCTTCAGTCCTCGTGTCATGTCAATCTCCTTGGTACGACAAGGTTCGAGGCGTCTCTCACATCGAACCGGGGCGCATGGTGCGGCGGCTTGTGATGCCTTGGGCATCCCTAGGAAGACACCTTCTCCCTAGATCGAATGAATCGAAAGAAGCACGATGAACACGGAGGAAAAAGCCGACATGGCCATCGAAGAACTTGCGGGGACAACGCCACCCCTTCGGTGGGATTGAAGCGCGGTGGCGGCGCGGGCGGTTGCGAGGATCGCAGGCTCGCGGTGGTGACGAGCGTTGAATCAGTTCGACCTTGCGCCACGCCACTGGCGCGTGAACGAGTGTCGAACCCGGCTCAGCATTCTGCTGATAGGCCGTGCAGAAGGTCGTCGCTATCCTCAATCGAGAGGAGACGGCATGAAGCGACGCGACCCGCAATCTGATAGAGAACCGATCGATGCGACGGCACCGGTCGCCGCCCCGGCCGCCCGCGCAAAGGCGCCGACATCCGAGTCCGATGGGATGAGGCGAGCACCGACAGCGCCCGTCTCGGCGCCCACGCCACGCCTCTCTGCACGCGGGCTGCAAGCGGCGATTCACGACAGTCCACGGATGCGCGCGCAGCGGGCGCAATGGTCGTCGCTGTTCGGCGCCGCGGCGGGCTCGGGGACGGCGCGCATCGCCCAGCGCCTGATTCGTCATGAGCGTCAGCTCGATGGCTCCGAGCAGCCCGTGCCCATCGACATCGCCACGATTCCGGAGACCGATGTGCTGCCGTATCTGGCCAACATCGCGCTGCATGGGGCCGTGGGGCGTCCACCCAACAGTCACCTGGAGTTCGAGCACGGAGACCAGGCCGCGCTCGAGGCGCGCCGCGATGCGCCGGGCTTCGGTCAGGCGTCCGCTGCGACCTTGCAGCAGTTGCTGCAGCAGCCGTCGCCCTTGCTGGGCGCGGCGGAGCAGGGCGTGCTGGATTCCACCTTGGATGGGCGACGTCTGGCGGTGGCCTTGCCGGAGCTGTTGCAGGTCTTCCAGCAGGTCAGCGCGTCATCGCGGGTGGTGGGCTTCGGGCAATGGGCGGCGTCCAAAGTGGTGACGTCGCGGTTGCTGATCAGTGGGCATCCAGAGGCCGCGAAGCAACTGCTCGACTACATGAATGAATTGCGTGAGGTCGCCCTGCGGCTGCCAGGGCTCGCGCCCGGTGAGACCATCGATCTGGGCGAGGCGCCCATTCCGGGCGGCGGCGCGCAAACGGCGGACCTGACGCAATCGCTTGGCCGGCAGTCTGAAGTGAAGACGGTGCGCGAGCCGATCCTGGAAAGCCGCCCCGTGCTTCAACAATTGGGCGATGCAGTGAGAAAGTTCTCCGGCGCGAGTGCGGCGGGCGGGCCCTATGAGGCGGTGATTTATGCCTCGTACGCGGCGCCGCACAGCAAGGTCACCGGCAAGGGCAGCGGACGCGGCACCACGACCCGATCGGTCGATGAAGCCAGCGGCGCCTTTCAGGAGGAGTTCTTGCCCGACCCTCACAGTGTTCGTCCGCCCGCCACGAAGGCGCTGAGCAGCTTGGGTCAGGATGTCTTGAACTGGCTGCGCACGTCCGGGGTGGCGGGCACTGCCACGGTTCACTTTGTGAGGATCAGAATTGAAAACTCCACCAGTGGCCCCCTCGCATTCCAACGGGATGACATCAACGGCTGGACCAGGATCTGAAGTCATGAACGACACCTCCCTGATGGGCGTGGCGACCTTCGCCACCACGCACCTGACTCGATGGCGTTGGGACGGCGAGCCGTCGCGCACGCGAGACATCGCACTGGCGGCGGTGAAGGCGTTGTCGGCGTGGGTCCAAGTGGACCGCTACACGGTGGCCACGGCGACGTTCGACGAATGGGGCGCGCGCGGCGCCTTGCGCTACGGCCATTCGACCCCGTCCGCGCTGGACGGCCAACCGGACGGCCTGGCGCTGATCAGCGCGCAGGACGGGCTGAGGCTTCGGGTGGCGGTGCCGCACGGCGCCAAGCCGCATGCCGAATGGATGATCACCGACCCGGACCTGCGTCTGCGTCATGCGCGATTCAGCGCGGCGGAGGAGGTGGGCGACCTGGCGACGGGATGGCTGGATCCGCAAACGCCGGTCGGGCTGGGCTTTGAAGTGGAGGTCTCCGAACTCGGTCAGGTGCAGGTGGCGGTGCGCATGGGGCTGTTTTCTCACGCAGGGCGGCCCGGAGACTTGCTGGTGTTCGGCGTCCCGATCGCGGATTGGGTGGCCGCTGAGCAGCGACTGGAAGCGCGCGTCAGGAGCGATCTGGCGCGGGCGGGGCTCGAGGCGGTCGCGGAAGGCTGACGGGTGAGCGGCGCGTGGTGGGCGCCTTCGCCGGGGAGATGGCCTCCACCCTTGCAAGGATGATGATCGTCATTTAAGCTGATCTTTAGATTTCGATCGAAATCTAAGCGCCATGTTGCTGGACCGTTCGCGGCCGCTGCGAGGTGGCGCGTCATCCCACGACGACACGAGCTCACCACATGAAACCCATCTCCTTGGGCCGAACCGGCCTGCAAGTCTCTCAATTCGCGCTCGGCACCGGAAACTTTGGCACCGGTTGGGGTCATGGGGCCGATGCCGACACCGCCGCTGCCATCTTCAACGGCTACGCGGAGGCTGGCGGCAATTTCATCGACACCGCGGACGCCTATCAGTTCGGTCAGTCGGAGGAGCTGCTGGGCCAACTGCTCGAAGGGCGCCGGGACGACTTCGTGCTGGCGACGAAGTTCAGCCTCGGCGCGACGCCCAATGCGTCTCGCGTGGTGACGGGCAACAGCCGCAAGGCCATGATGACGTCGGTCGAGCAAAGCCTGCGACGTCTGAAGACGGATCGCCTGGACCTGTATTGGGTGCACCATCCTGACGGCGTCACCCCGATCGAGGAGATCGTCCGCGGCTTCGAGGATCTGGCGCGTGCGGGAAAGATTCTCTATGCCGGCCTCTCCAACTTCCCGGCCTGGCGACTCTCGCGTGCCGCCACGTGGGCCGAGCTGACGCATGCCGTTCCGATCGCCGCCGCGCAGTTCGAGCACAGTCTGGTGCAGCGCACGCCGGAGGCTGATCTCTTTCCCGCCAGCCAGGCGCTCGGTCTGGGCATCGTGACCTGGTCACCGCTGGGCGGCGGCATGCTGACCGGCAAGTATCGCCAGGGCGAGAAAGGCCGCGCCGAGGGCTTCGGCGGCCGGGTGTTCCAGGCGGAAAACTCCGAACAACGCACGCAGATTCTGGACGCCGTCATCGACGTGGCGGCAGAGCTCGGCGTGACGCCCGGTCAAGTCGCGATTGCCTGGGCCGGCACGCATGGGGCGATTCCCATCATCGGACCGCGGTCGCCGGCGCAGTTGCGGGATTACCTGGCCGCGACGGCTGTCCAGCTGTCTGGCGAGCAATTGGCACGGCTGGACACGGTCAGCGCGCTGCGTGGGTTCACGACGGATCGACCAAGTCGCCCAGCCGTGGCGTGAACGGCGGTCGGACCACCCACGGTGGTCCGCGCCCGCAAAAAGACGCCCCAGACCGTCATGGTCTGAGGCGAAGGAGTGGGTGCATGGCGATGCACCACCCACCCAGGAGATCTCGATCGTTGGGACGCCGCATCAGCCGGCGTCCGGCGGCTTCGGCGTCTCAGGGCAACGTCAGCGAAGCCGGACGACGACCTTCCCCTTGGCACGGCCGGCGGCGAGATAGTCCAGCGCCTGCTTGGCCTGATCGAACGGAAACTCCCGATCGATGACGGGACGAATGCGGTCGCGTTCGATCAGTTCTCCGATGGCGGCCAGTTGTTGGCCGTCCGGGCGAACGAACAGGAAGCCGTAGTCGACCTCCTTTCGCGCCGCCATGCGGCGCAGCTTGCGGCTCATCAGGCTGAAGACGAAGGTCAGCAGCACATTGAGCTTTCTGGTTTTGGCGAAGGCCGCATCCAGAGGGCCGACGAGGGAGACGATGCGGCTGCCGCGCTTCAGGATGGTCAACGACTTCTCGAGCGTGTCGCCGCGCACGGTGCCCAGCACGCCGTCATAGCCGCGCAGGGTCTTCTCGAAATCCTGCGTCTTGTAGTCGACGATCTCGTCTGCGCCGAGTCCGCGCACCAGATCGATGTTCCCGGTGCTCACGGTGGTGCCCACCTGCGCGCCGAGCTCCTTGGCCAGCTGGATCGCGAAGGTGCCGATGCCCCCCGATCCCGCCGGGATGAACAGCTTCTGCCCCCGGCGCAGTGACAGGCGCTCCTTCAACGCCTGCCAGGCGGTGAGGCCCACCATCGGAATGGAGGCGGCCTGAACGAAGTCCAGGTTGGACGGCTTCAACGCGGCCGCGCTTTCCGGCACGGCGGCGAACTCGGCCAGGGATCCTCGACCCAGATCGAAGAGGCTGGCGAAGACTTCGTCCCCTGGCTTGAACCGCGTCACGCCGCGCCCGACCTCCACCACGACGCCGGCCAGATCACTGCCGATCACGGCCGGCAGCTGGAAGTGCAGGATCGGCTTGAAGGTGCCGGTCGGAATCATGTTGTCGATGGGATTCAATCCGACCGCATGCACCCGAACCAGCAACTCGCCGGCTTGCAAGGAAGGGCGGTCGATGTCGGAGAAGCCCACGTCGGGCGATTGTCCGTAACGCTTGAAGGTCAGTGCTTTCATGGCAGTCTCGATCGTTCGATGGTGAGCGCGTCAGCGCAAGCCGAATTGCTGGTGAAGCGCCTTGTCAAACAGCGCGCGAGGCAGGAAGCGGCGCACCCAGGCGAGTTGCTTCGCCGCCTTGCCCGATGGGTAGCGCAACAACGGGCGCTTCGCCAAGGCGGCCTGCACGATGGTTTCGGCGACGCTCTCTGGCGTGTCCGCCGCCGCCATCGTGCGCGCGAAGGCCACGCGATAGCCGGCACGCAGGCCGTCGTAAGCCGTCAGCGCTTGATCCGCGCTGGTGGTGCTCGATTCGAAGGCCGTTTTGGTCGCGCCGGGTTCGATCACGGCGACGCGAATCCCGAAGCCGCGCACTTCATGGTCGAGCGCTTCGGAGTAGCCCGCCAGCGCATGCTTGGTCGCGCCGTAGTAGGCGCTGAATGGCGCGGGGATGAAACCCAGCACCGAGCCGAGGTTGAGGATGCGGCCCTCGCGCTGCCGGCGCATGTGCGGCAAGACGGCATGGGTCACGCGCACCACGCCGTGGAAGTTCGTGTCGAACAGGGTCTGGACCTGCTCGATGGTGCTTTCTTCGGCGGCGCCGGTCATGCCGACGCCGGCGTTGTTGACCAGCAGATCGATTCGGCCTTCCCGGCTGATGAGCTCGGCAACGGCGTGTTGGACGGACTGGTCGTCGGTGACGTCCATGATCAGCATCGCATGGGCGTGGTGAGGCGCCGACTGGGCGCGTCGGCTGGTGCCGTAGACCGTGTAGCCGGCCGTCATCAGTTGTGCGGCGGCCGCGGCGCCGATGCCGGACGAGGCGCCGGTGATCAGCGCGACGCGGCGCGATGGGCGTGTGGGGTTCATGGGGGGCGCGATGAATGGGAGGGAAGCGTCGTTGCGAGGCTCAAGCCGCGGGGAGGTAGCGTTCAGTCACCTGCGCCTGCTGAATGCCGGGCAGCAGTTGCAGGCGGGCCTGCTCAAGGGCCGTCCAGCGATTCAGGTCATGCAAGGGCGGGATCGTGATCGGCTCGCGGCGGTCGAAGCCCAGCAGCGCCGCATCGACGAGATCGCCGACCTCCATCAGATCGGGCATGTGGCGGGTGTCGATGCCGGCGCGCTCCCAGATCTCGGTGCGTGTGCCTGCCGGCAGGACCGCCTGGACATAGACGCCCTTGGGCGCGAGCTCCACGTTGAGCCCCATCGACAGGTACTGCACGTAGGCCTTGGTCGCGCCGTAGAGCGACATGCCCAGCTCCGGCGCCAGGCCCACCACCGAGCCGATGTTGACGATCGCGCCTCGTCCCGCTTCGGCCAGTCGCGGCGCTATGGCCACCGCGAGTCGCGTCAGCGACGTGGTGTTCAGCGCGATCAAGCGCTCGATGCTGGCGGGCGATTGCGCCAGGATGCCGCCGGACTGCGCGGCGCCGGCGTTGTTGATCAGCACCTCGATGGCGGGATCGTCCCGCAGCCTGCTTTCGACGAGGGCGAGGTCGGCCGCTCGGGTGAGATCGGCGGGCAGGACATCGACCGCCACCTGCGCCTCCGCGCGCAGGCGCTTGGCCAGCGCTTCAAGTCGCGCCTCATCACGCGCGACCAGCACGAGGGGATGACCTCGGCGGGCAAGCCGCTCGGCGTAGGCCTCGCCGATGCCGCTGGAGGCGCCGGTGATCAGGACGGTGGGATGGGTGGACATGACAGGACCTTCTGATGCGCGGGTCGCTGATTATGATGACGGTCATCATCCAAGGTCAATGGTTTGATGATGGTTGACATCAATCTACAATCGAAGACGTCACGAATCGAGATGAATTGCGAGTTGCCATGAAAGTCACCAAGGCGCAGGCAGAGGCCAACCGGGCGCATGTCGTTGAGACGGCGTCGCATGTGTTCCGCGAGCGTGGATACGACGGCGTGGGCGTGGCGGACCTGATGGCGGCCGCAGGATTCACCCACGGCGGCTTCTACAAGCAGTTCGGCTCGAAGACCGACCTGATCAATGAAGCCACGGGCTGCGGCATCGACCGGACGATCGCGCTGGTGGGCGGCGCGGATCCGGTCGCATTCGTGAATCAATATGTCTCCAGGGCGCATCGAGACAATCGCGCGGACGGATGCACGATGGCGGCGCTGGGCGGCGATGCGGCTAGACAGCCGGAGGTGGTGCGGAGCACCTTTGCCGACGGTGTGGAACGCCTGGTGCAGAGCCTGATGGGATCGGGCGAAGAGTCCAGCGGGAAGTCGCCGGCTTCTCGCGATCAGATCATCGACATGCTGGCGCACGCCGTGGGCGCGATCGTGATGTCCCGCGCGTGTCCGGATGATTCGCCACTGGCCGATGAGATTCTGAGCGTGTGCCGCGCGTCCTTGTCACAGTCGATGGGCGCCGCAGAAGTGGCTCCGGCGCGCCAGGTGAAGCGTCGGCGCGTTTGATCGCGTGTGCCAGCGAGGCACAGCGTGTCGCTGGCGATTTGGGGGTCGACAGGCCAGCCGTCTCGCGGATACTTTCACGATGCCAGTCTTTCAAACCAAAGGGCAACAGCTTTTCCCGGAGCTGTCCGGCCTCATGGGCTGTTACTTCCATCAGGATTTCGACATCCACGGGGACACGCTCGAAGCGGTGGTCGCTGTGTATGTGGCGGAGAGCCATGCGTCACAGCGTCGTCGGGTCATCCAGGACATCGACGGATTCCTGGCGACCGGCAATGACGGGCTGGACCAGCGATTTCTGGACTACTTCCGTCCCGACATCATTCCCACCGGCTTCCGTCCGACCACGCGCGAATTCCTGCTGGCCATTCGCGAGAGGCTGGTCGCGGCCTCCGGAGACCAGTGAGGCGGAGCGCGTCGATCACGCCATGAGGCACGAACTCACGCTGGGCGTCGTCGTCTGATGAGTCCCGATCGGGGAGGATCGAGCTGACCTTGGTCACATGTGGAGACCGGCATACTGACCGCGTCTTCCATGCCTGACATTCCCGATGAACAACGACACCCTCCGCCTCGTGACCGAGGCCATGAACCAGCGCAATCAGCGCGAGCTGGCCTTTCGCAGCGATTACCACGCCTACCTCGTCAAGCAGAAAGGCGAGACCGAGAGCCTGGAGGATCACCTCAAGCGCTATGCGTCGCTGGCCGCGTTCGGCCAGCCGCTTCCCGACGATTTGATCGAACGCTTCCAGCCGGCCATTCCGTTCCCTGCGGCGTTGGTCGATTTCTACCGGCGCCTCGGCTCGTTCCATGGCGGGAATCGCTTGTCTCAATGGCGACTGCTGGACCTGGCCGAGATGGAGCGCCAGCGGACCACCGATTGGCCTTCGCAGCGATTTCATTCGCTGGGTCTGGCCGACATGATCAATTACGTATGGGGAAATTGCCGACCCGAAGTGGATCTGGAGAGCGGCGATGCGATCTTCAGTCGGGCGCAGTTGGATCATCTGAACCAGAGCTACCAGGTGGTGGGTTATTGGACCGACTACGATGCCGGCGAAGAGGCCCATTACTACCTCTACTACGACGCCTCCGGCCGTTTCGGTCTGGCCTATCTGCATCAGGACGACTGGGACATCTTCGATCTGCTGAAGCAGAGTGGCGCCGTCTACAGCTGGGACGAAGCGATCGTGGCGTGTCTGGCCAAGATTCAGGGGGATGAGGATGAGGACGAGGATGAGGATTGATTCCCGCGGCCGGGCTTTCGACCTGGGTCGAGTCGCCCCCGAGTGATGGATCTCATCGGCGCTGCAGTGACGTCCATGTCTCTGCGGATCGCGGCCTGCTGCCATCAGCGCGCAATCGTGTGACGGAGCCAACGATGACGCTACCTCGCCTCGTGGCAATGGTGCTCTCGCTTGGGATCTCCACAATCGCCGCTGCTCAGTCGCCCATCGAGTGCATCCCCGACCCCCCATCGACGACAACTCATTGGCCGAGCATCTACTTGTCGCGGTCGAACGAACTGTGCTTTGACGTTCTCGGGTGGATCGGGTTCCAGGGCAAGAACTGTGTTCGGAATGGTGGGTCGATTCAATGGAGCGGCGTCATCATCGTGTACGCAGACGGTGAATCGAAGGGCCGGGATGAAACCGACCTGCGAGTCCGCGATGCCGTGGTGACTCCCGAGAGAATCGAGTACGTCATTGAATGGAGCCGAGGGGCCGGCTGGCAGCCGATGCAGGACATCCGCATCAATCGCTTGACGGGCATCGGCTTCAATCGCTTCATCAATGAGCAGGGGGCGGACACCATGCGGTGTCAGGTTGGCAAGAAGAAGCTCTGAGCGTGGCGCCGCCCGCCGAATCGAGCCGTCGAACTTCCTGCTAGAGAAGGTCAGTTGGTTCAACTGACCGGAGGCGCGCCGCCGGCCGATCGGCCCCGGCGCGTCCGAACGTGGACGCAGGCTGACGCGGCCAGGCAACCCAGATCGCGGGCTTGCTGCTCACGACGCAGCACGGGCGCAATGCCTCGTGCTCAAGCGGCACTCTATGGACGCTGCATCGAGATCGCATCGAGTGGTCACGGAGGATCCGTGATGCCGCCCCTCGCTCGATCGCCGCAGGGCGCACCTCTCCCTCAAATCTGCTTGAAGCGTGGACGGAACCTCCGATCTGCTGTGCCCGGACTGAGCCGCGTGGTGAGGAAAACACCTCGCTGGTCTTCACGCTCTGCCGCACATCACGATGCACTCCGCCGCCGCCCGCCTGCTCACCATTGTTCACGTCGTCTTCTCGTCTCGCATTGCAGGCGCCGAACGCCACGCACTCGATCTGGCCGCGGCGCAGGCCGACATGGGGCACGAGGTTCACGTCGTCGGGCCTTGGAGCTCGTCGCTGCGCGATGCTGTGGCGCCGACGGTCCGGTATCACGCCATGGCGTTGCCCATCCTGCGCTCGGCCAGGCTCAACTCGCTTCTGCGTCGCCTGGGCGCCGACGTCTGTCATGGTCATTTGGGACCGGCTTGCAAAGCGGTGTCCCGGTGCGATGCGGCGCCGCGGTTCGGCACCTTGCACGTGGGCTACAAGCGCCACCAGCACCAGCGCCTGGATGCGCTGATCTGTGTGAACGAGGCCCAAACGCGCGCCATCAGTGACTTCAAGGGCGATAGCCGCCTCATCTTCAACTGGGCGCCGCAAACGCGTCTGCCGCAGGGGCCGACATCCTTGTCCAGTGCACCGCGCAGCGCGAATCCCGACACGAGCGAGCACGCCAAGGGCGCAGCTCGGGCGAGCCAGCGACGCGAGGTCAACGCTGCAGAGTTGCGCACGCAACTGGGCACTTCACCCGGAACCCCCATCGTGATCACCGTGGCGCGCTTGCATCCGAGCAAGGGGGTCGATGTGCTCATTCGCGCCTTCGTCCAGCGCCCGGCCATGGACGCGGTGTTGCTCGTGCTGGGCGAGGGCAAGAGCGAGCGTCAGCTCAAGCGTCTGGCCGCAAGAGATCCGCGGATACACCTGCTTGGATTCCGCCCCGACGTCGATGCATTGCTGCACGCCAGCGATGTGTTCGTCTCTCCGTCCCGGGAAGAGGCCATGCCTCTGGCGGTGCTCGAGGCGATGCGCGCGAGTTTGCCGATCGTGGCAACGGCCACGCAAGGGGCGACGGAATTGCTCGCTCGGCTGCCGACAGCACTCGTGCCTGTGGGCGACGCGGATGCCCTCGGTGCTGCGATCGAGGCGGCCGTCGACGGCGTTCGCCGTGCCGGCGACGAAGCGACGCCCACGCCGGGTGACGGCGCCGTCGACGGACCGATGCGGACGCGCCGTCCGGTGGTCTATGACCTGACCAGATTCGAGCGCGGCGCGGCCGTCCTGCAAGTCGAGCAGTTCTATCGATCGGTGCTCGGCAAGGCGACGGCCGTGAGGGCGGCCGTTCATGTTTAAGCGGCCATCGACCGATCTGTGGAGGGTGGGGGTCGCTCCCATCCGCATGGAGCAGCTCAGTCCAGCCGCACTGGCCCAAGCCGCCTCACTCGTGGCATGGCTGCCCGACCCGGGACCGTGGCGATACCTGGCTGATCCGTTCGCAGTGATGCGCGACGAGCATCTGCATGTGTTCGTCGAGGCCTTCGATTACCGTACCAAGCGGGCGGTGATCGAGCAGCACCGACTGCGCTGCGCTGATCTCCAGTGGGTGGACCAGGCCGTCGTCCTGAGCCGGGAGTGTCATCTGTCCTACCCGTTTGTCTTCGAGCACGCCGGCAGCACCTATATGGTTCCGGAGAGCCACCAAGCGGGCGAAGTCGTGCTGTACCAGGCGCAGGACCCGCAGATGCGGCGTTGGGAGCGGGTCGGGACGTTGATGAGTGGACAGGCCTACGCGGACGCCTCGCTGATCGAGCACGCCGGCGCTTGGTGGATGTTCTACACGATCGTGGGCCCAGGCAAACGCGATCAGCGCGAGCTCCACGTGGCGCGGTCGCCCAGCCTGCTGGGACCTTGGCAAGCCCATGAGCACAACCCCATCGTCAACGACGCCCGACATGCGCGCCCCGCAGGGCGTCCCTATGTGGATGCGCGCTCAGGCCATGTCCTGGTCCCGGTTCAGGACTGCAGCCAGACCTATGGCGGTGCGACACGCCTGCTGCGATTCGGCGCTCTCGCTTCGGGGCGCGTCACATATCGTGTCGTGCCGGGACAGTTCACTGCTGAGAACGTCTGCGACTCCCACCAACAGGGACTACACACGCTGAGTGGGTGCGGACCGTACACGCTCTTCGACGTCAAGCGCGTGGATCGATCGCGCGGCCGTCAGTGGATCGATCTGCAAAGGCGCCTGCGTCGGTTGTTTTCTCGGTGAGATGACCGCAGGGACCTCAGGTACTGTGCCACGCGGCAACTTTGAGGGCGGAAGGAGCAATCTGCCAGTTCACCTCTGGGATGCCTGGGAAAGAAAAAAGCCCTAGAGATGAATTCTCTAGGGCTTTTTTGGGTTTTCAGAGGCGGTATGGAACCGTCTGAAATGATCTGTTGGTGGAGAGGAGGAGGAACCTTGCCTTCCATCAACAGACTGGTCATAAGCCTCTGATTTTAAAGGGAAATTCCAATTCGCTAACTGGCCTTACTCGTCCACTCTGGGAACGCATCAGGAGATCATTCTGGGAGGACTTGACCTTTCGCGTCAAGCGCGTCACGAGACCGCGCCCCCGTCGGATTCGTGGCGGGATGTCCACTCCGACCAAACTCAATGCACTAGCCGAGGGGCTACTCTGTCGAAAATTTCGCCGCTCAAGAGGGCATGACGAAGAACTGCTCGACGTTCGGCCAAATTTGGTCAAATTGAGGCGATTGAAGGATCCTTTTTCCTGGCTCCAACCAAATTGTCTTGCCGAGGTCTTTGTACTGCTGAATTACCTCGGTATCCATGGCGCACAAAAATATCTGTGAAGACTGCGCCTTCTCTTTGATGAGACGGAGCGCAGCTTCGTAGTTATAGTCAGTCTGTTCGTGTTGGTTGGGCGTATCGACTACTAGCGGAGCCATGGCTTCATTCTCCGCCTCTTGAACCATTGTGTGAACGGAGAGATAGTACGCCAGTGCCGCTCTCGTGCCCTCTGCGGCGCCGCCACTGCCAAACACGCGTTTGTAATTCAATGGCGACTCAACTCCAGACAGATTTACGCCTGCCGCGCCGAGACTGTCGACGTTTGCTCGCAGTAAATCGATAAATCGTTGATTGAGGTTTTCCTTCTCGTCTTTACTAATCAGCTTTTGCTGGAGACCCTTCAGGCGGCGTCCTTCTTTTTCCCGAGCCGCCACCAACGTTTCCGTATCTTTCTTGGTCGCAAATGCCATCCTTTGAATCGCCGTCGATGAAAGGCGTGTTATGAAGTCGCTGCCCGCGTCGTCAGGCATCTCCGAGTCTTCAAAACGATCCGCGTAACTATCGATCAGTTCGCGAAGGCGGCGCACTCGCTCTTCGTGGACTGCAGCTTTCTCCCGAGTGGCGGTTTCCTTTTCTGCCACTACACGAAGCCCTTCTTCCGCAGCGGCTTTGTCAGCGAGAAGGCCAGACCGTTCGATCAGAGTATTGCTGTGGAGAGTTCCGCAAAGAGGGCACTGCAGGCTATCTCCCGAAGTGTTTTCCACTGCAAAAGTGTAGTCCTCTCCAAGTTCGATAGCCGCCGTCTCAAGCAGTTGCCGCTGTGCCGAAAGTTGCGCTACCTGTTCCCGAACGTGGGCAAGGTTTTGGAGTTCCCGGTCCAGTTTCTGATGCAACGCTCCCACGTCTTCGCTAATTTCTGTGATCACCTGCTCGACCGACTGGCCAACTGAAGCTGACTTGACCGCCGGCGCAAGTTCTTGCACAACCGCAATTGCACCGTCAATTCGTTCGATACTTTTTTTGCCAGTCTTTGCTGCAGATTGCTCAACTGCAATTAATGCAGCGTACTCAAAATGCTTCGGCAATAAATAGCCGGTGTGGTAGGAAATTATCGCACGCTGCCAGTTTGCATATTGCTGCAGCGAATCGAAGCCATTCCAGGCGCCGCTCCAACTGCGCCTTTGATCAATATAGAAGGGTAGAAAATAATAGGCGGGCGGCGGTGTCTCTAATACCGTTGGATCGGAGCGGTTAGGCAATAATGCTTCGAATCCGACGATTTCCGCGAGACGTTTTGCGTAAGCGCCAGTAACTTTGTCAAACCGCTCGGGTGCCGCTCCGGCTTCCCTAAGAACTACGGAGTCGCTGCTACGGCCAACCACATATGCCGTATCATCAACGACAAAATGCAGGATGCAGCGGCTGTCTGTGGTCTTCCAGGTTGAGTCAAAGCCAGGCTCGCAGCCCAATGTCCAAAGCAAGAGCTTTGTAAGTGTTGATTTGCCGATGCTATTATCGGGTCCGGTTATTAGATTGAATTTCGGGTGAAATTTGAACTGATTTGCGGACTTTTGGGAAGGTGACGCTACGATAAGCGAATCGAATGTCAATTTTTTCATGCGCTTTCCTCCTCAAGTTTCTAATGAGGAGCTTGAAGTTTTCTTTTGTCATTTATTCTCCGGTGCTCCTAAGAATTATCTCGCACGCGATAGCTGTATTGATGCCGTGGAGATTGTTTAGATGCTGCACTGCGTCGCTGCTGAGCGCTCCTTTGACCGCGGCGGAGAAATCAAGCAGGTCGCCTGCCTCCACAAAATGCCAGTTTTGATTCACCGCGTTTTTCAACTCGTCGTTGACTCGCATTTGATCAAGTGAAGTTGTGAATCGCTTGTGATGAATATATGCCGCAGCCTTTGCGGTGACGCGGATTCTTTCCGGCAGCGGAAGCTTAAGTTCTTCGGCTATTCCTCCAATATGGGCGACGATGGTTTCGCTTTGAGGAATGCTGGTGTGCTGGATCAAAGTCTTTTCTATTTCCAGGCCGGTTAGGGCCTTCTCTTTGAGCAGTTTTTCCCATGATTGGTAGTCGTGGGGAATCACTCCGCGTCTGTGCAATTCGTCGATGAGGCCTTGGTAGATGTACTTGGCGTTGGTCCTGGCGCCAGGCATCTTCGTGTTAACAAGGTCCACTATTGCGGCAACCACGTCGGCGACATAGTTGGCGCTCATTGCTGGCTTAAGAAGTCGAAGCCGAGCGATATCGACGGGATGGCCGAGTTCGGTCTCGACGGCAGTTTTTAGTTGGAGCTGCGCCTCTGTCGATAGATCTGCGTGAACGAGCTCTTGATATTTGTGGTCGCCGTTCTTTTGAGGTAAGGAGAAGCCGCAGGTTGCGACAATAAGTATGGCCTCCAACTGCGAAGCGAAGGGTTTCCCGTGTGTGCCTTGCACAAGTTTCCCTATCACCGAATTTGCCAAGACCTTCTTTAGCTTCTTTCTCTCTGTCAGCTGCTTGACACCCCAGGGCTTTCCGGAGACGTTTTTGACTTGGTGAAAGAAGAACCTTGCACCAGCAGGGTCATGCAATGGGGCAGGCTTCACGAGCACCACGTCTTCGTGATGCTCAACGAGCACAACATAGTCGATGCTCGTTTTGTGTTCCTCAAGTGCGCGCGCCAGCGCCCAGTGATACTGATATTCGTACTTCGCGAACGTGACGGCACCAACCGTCTCTCGCTGAGCGGTGTCCAACGGATTGGCAGCCGTCATAGTGGTGCAGTCCCCCTTAAAGTTTGTCGCGATGTTACTGGGCTTCACGCATGATGACCACGCAGGCGAAGGTTCACTTGACGACTCCTACTTCACGGCTTGGCCCACTCTTGCGTTCCAGTCAGCCACCCCTGCCAGCATCGAGGCCCGCAGTTCCCGAGCCCGGGTGTCCTCGACCATGACGCCCGCGTTGTTCCGGTAGAACACGCGGGTCTCGTCGGAGAACTCCTGGGTCTTCCCAGCGGCCAGCGCAGCCCAAGCCTTGTTGAACACTGCGGGGTCACCGACCTGGTAGGCGATGTCCACCATGACTGCCCGCTGCTGCGGCGTCATGCGGCCCCACAGGCCAGGCGCGGTGTCCTCAGCGGACTTGCGGGCCATGGACTCGTAGCGCGGGGTTGCGACTTCGATGAGCCGCTTCGCCTGGTCAGGGGTCAAGGAAGCCTTGCCGGTCTTCACGTCAGCGATGCGGTCAGCAGGAACACCGGCCCGCTTCAGGTCCGTGTCCACGTTTCCCGCATTGGCCTTCAGGTTGTAGCCAGCACCGATGTTCATACCGGCATCCGGGTTGGGGTCCTGGTAAGCGGTCAGAGCGACACCCTCGCGCATTGCGATGAGGGACCCGGCTAGTCCGATGTGCTCGAAGCCCTTGCCGGTGACCGGATCAGCCGCGAGCTGCAGCGCCACTCCAGAGGTGGTCCTTGCGTCTACTTTCACGTTGGGATTGAGTGGGAGGGGTGGGGTGTTGTTGGTGGGAGCCCCGTAGCCAAAGTCAGGCACGGCTTTGAGGCGGGCCATCACTTGGTCGCGGTTGGCCTTTTGAACTTGGACCAGCTCGCTGTCCTTGAAGAAGCCCACACTTCGCCCCTTAGCCATCAGCGCGGGGTCGAGCTGAGGGAGGTCCTTGCCGGCCCGCAGTGCGTTGCGCACCTCTGCCAGCTTGGCGCCTTCATCGGTGGACAGCGTGGTGACCGAGCGGTGCCAGTTGATGATGTCCTGGAGGTTCGCCTGGCCCATCGACTTCTGCCGAGTGCCAGTCCAGGTCTGCACTTCGTAGAGCCCTTCGGAGTTCAATGGGATATAGCGGACCACGGTGCCGTCCGGGAACTGACCTTTGGCCTTCAGGCTTTCACCGAAGGACTTCGAGTAAGCCGTCAGGGCCTTCTGGGTCAGCTCCCCGCTCAGCGCCGGGGGCACCTTGATGGCAAGTTGGCTGGTGGTGTCGAGGACGAAGTTCTCAGCGGACTTGCGCTCGATGTGGGCCTGCAGCTCCTTGTCGGACAGGTCCGGGTTTGTCTCCAGCGCTCGTCGCACTTCTGTCGATGCCCACACGCCAAGCGCTAGCTGGTTTTCGGGTCGACCATGGCCGCCCAGCCAGCCCCACATCGTCGACCCAGTGGCGTACTTGAGCGCCAGGCTGCGAATCTTGTCCTGCATCTCCGGGGCCTCAGCACGTTTCCGCGCCTGCTCCTTGAATGCCGGATCGATTGCCCGATAGGCAGCCGTGTAGGCAGTCTTCGGGTCCGCTCCACCATCCAAGTGCTTCACGAACGCGGACATCACTTGGTCCGTGTCGTCCTTGAAGTAGAGACCCCGGTACTTCGGATCAGCGCCGAGCGCACGGTAGACCGCAGCGGATGCCATGAACTTCTCGCTGGGGCCTTCGGGGGACGGCAGGTTGGTGACCGTGGTTTCCATCAGCCGCTGCAGCGTATCGACCGGGACCGTGGCACCAGTCTGTGAGTGCCGCTGCATGATGGCCTGCGCCAACGCTTCGGTCTGTCGCTGGTCACCACCTACGGCTGCCTGCCACATGGCCTTAGCGGTGACGCCCAGCATCTTGTCGAGGACTTTGTTTTGGTCCTTGGGGTCGTAATAGCCCAGCATGCCGCGCTCAGCGTCCAGCTCAAGGCTGGCCTGCGCCTTCTTCTTGCCCAGTTCCTCCTGTGCTTGGTGGTACAGCGAGGCAGCCTTCTCGGCGCTGATGTTGCCGCTGGAGACATCGGACACGAGGCGCTCGACATGGACCCGCTCGGGCTGCTCGCGGATGTCGTCGTCGTAGCCCATAAGCAGCTTTGCGACGGCTGGCTGCTTGGCCTCCTTCAGGGCCCCATCACGCATCCGCTGAGCGTGATCCCGCGCTGTGGCGATGTGGTCAGCCAGTTGAGGGTTGCGGTCCAGGATGGAGAACCCTTCGCCGTCGCGTTCCTGAAAGACCGCGAAGAGGTCCGGTCGGCCCCCAGCGGTCTCGCTCAGTGCCTTGACGCGGTTGAGAAGCAGCGATGCTGATTGCTTCGGGTCGACCTGAATGCTGCGCATCTGCGGGACGTACCAATTGAAGTGGCGCTCAGCAAGCTGGCCTGGGGTCATGTCAGCGGTGAAGCCATCGGTGAGCCTGCTCGCAGTCGTCAATCGTTGTTCCTCGTGGCGGCGCACGGCATCTGCCTGGGAAGCGCTCCGAATCGACGCCTCAGCCTCGGACAAGTGATTGCCCAGCACGCTGACCATGTTGGAGTCTCGAACGCCGCTAAGGGCCTTCTGACGTGACTGAGCAAGGAAGGCATCCACGTCGAAGCCGTCGGTGTCCTTCTCGGCCTGGTAGCGGGCGAGCAAGTCCGCTTTGGTCTCCAAAGCTGCGCGCTGAGCGAGCACCGTCCCATAGCTTCGGCGGTATTCAGCATTGAATGCCGGTGGCACGGAGCTTGGTACTTGAACTGGTTCGCCTGTGAGCGCGTCTGTCGGGTTCTCTATCCGGTGTGCATTGCTCAGCGCAAGGTCATTGGATGTGCGGCGATTAGCCTCGGCCTGCTCATCGACGCGCTGCGCAGTGAAGCGCTCCAGTGCGGGATTGAAGGCAGCGAGGCCCCTCACGAATCCCTCCAGATTTGGATTCCCAGCAGGCAGCGCGGCAAGGTAACTGTGTTGCTTCGCTACCGCCTGCGGGCGTTGCATCCGCTCACGCGGCGAGACTTGAGGACGGGGGGAAGAGTTGTTGTTCATGAGTGCGACTTGAATGTTGGTGGATGGCTCGGAATCGGCCGTTAGAGGACGCCTGCGAAGCCTTTGGCAATTGCCCCTGTGGCAAGCGCGTCAGCTCGCTCGTTTCCCGGGTCTGAGTTGTGTCCCTTGACCCACTGCCAGGTGATGTCGTGCTTGTCAGCAAGGGTTCTCAGCGTTTCCCAGAGGTCCTGATTCACGACGGACTTCCCCTGACGGCTGCGCCAGCCCTTGGCGATCCATCCAGGCAGCCACTCGGTCATGCCTCGGACGAGGTACTGACTATCGGATCGGATCGTCAGTTGGCGCCGTGACGGGAAGAACTGCAGAGCTTTGATTGCGGCTAGAAGCTCCATGCGTTGATTGGTGGTCATTGCAGGCTCCCAACCCTGCAGCTCACGAGACGCTTTCCCGTTGTGCATGTAAACGCCCCAGCCGCCCGGGCCGGGGTTCCCTGAGCAGGCGCCATCGGTGTAGACGAGCACCGGAGGCTTCGTTGCGAGGCGCGCAGTGGTGGTTGAAAAAGTGGTCATGGTTGCAGTGGTGGGTTGGTGAAGGGCCGTGGAGGGCCAACGCGGTACCTAAGCGGGAATGCCCAAAGTTCTCCCGTACGTGATTCGCAGGAGTGCACACCGAACCGGTTACCGCGCCACAGACGGACGAGCGCGGGCTTGTTGGAATAGAGCAGGCAGTCGGTGGGGATTCCGGCCAGCGTGTACACACGCGCCTGCACGGCGGAGACAAACAGGAGGGCACAAATCTGGCTTGCAGTAGGCTGCACCCAGTCTTCAGGTGCGATGACCTGTGACGGCTTGCCAGGACCGACGATGAGCTTGCGCCCTTGCTCAGCCCAGGCCAGGTCCGGTGGTGGAGACCAGGTCAACTTTCGCGGAACCTTCCAGGGGACATGAGGGTCCCATCGCGAGGTGCTAGACCGGTTCATCGCAACGCCGCCACTGCATTTGCCAGCGCCCGAGATTCCGTGGCCCGCAGGTCTGGGCGCGCCTTCTCGTGGTCCTGTAGCAGCAGACCGGCTTCGCCGAACGCCAACTTCATGTATTGCGCGAGGGCCTCCACGGTCTGCGGCCTAAGGTCACGATAGACACGGTGCATGACCCTGCGTTTGCAGTTCCAGGTCTTGTAGACCGCCAACTCATCGAGAGCGCGCACTCTTCGGACCAGTTGGAAGTCGAAGGCTCGGTCATCGCGGAAGCTACGCGGGTTCGCGCACTGGAAGACCTTCATCGCCATCGCAGTACACGCCAGTTCCTCGAAGGGGACGTTGCGGTCCAGGCGAAGCAACTCCTCAGCGGCCTTGTGCTCGTGCACGTTAAATGGGCGACCGCAGGCAGCGTCGTGAAGCGCCCCGGGTATCGCGGAGGCCCGTTGGTTTAAGTCAGACGGTCGCGGCCTGACCAGCGCGTTGTCGATGGTAGTTGACCTCGAACTCGGCCGGCGGGATGTAGCCCAGCGGCGCCATCAA
>CAJYPV010000014.1 GCA_913776825.1 Burkholderiaceae bacterium | reverse complement strand
GTAAGCGTCCGGCGAAGTCAGGTTCGGTCGTGCGGCATCCAGTTTTGGCGGTATGGATCGGCTCCCGCCGCAGCGATGCGTGCTTGTAGCGCGATGATTACGGCCCGCTCTGCGGCCTCGCCTTGCTTCAGGCGCTGGAATTCTTCCTTGGTGAGCTCGTCTTCACGCCAAGCGATTTGATGTGTTCCCGCGTCATAGCGCGCGTAAAGCTTCGAGTCCCTGGCAACAACCTCAAGGCCTTGCGTTTTCAGGTCTCCGTAGACGACAGTTTCCATGTTCTGGTGGGTCAGTTTCCACCAGTGTGCCAGCGATGCGGCAGCAACTCGTCGATCCGGCTGGCCGGCTGCAACGGCAACCGCTCCAGCACGTCGCTCAGGTACGCATACGGGTCATGCCCGTTGATGCGCGCCGAGTGCAGCAGGCTCATTGCCGTGGCCGCCCGCTTGCCCGCGCGCAAGCTCCCGGAAAAGAGCCAGTTCGAGCGCCCGAGCGCAATGGGCCGGATCTGGTTCTCGACCCAGTTGTTGTCGATAGGCAGCCGCCCGTCGTCGAGGTAGCGCGCCAGCGCCTCCCATCGTCGGCGGCTGTAGTCGATGGCCTTGGCCGTCGCTGAGCCGTCCGGCACCTTCTGTCGCTGCTCGTCGAGCCACTGCTTGAGCGCATCTGCCACCGGCTTGGCCTTCTCCTGCCGCAGCACGCGTCGTGCGTCGATGTCGAGGTCGGCAGCATCGCGCTCCGCGTCGTAGAGCGCCTGGAAGAACTTCAGCGCCTGCTCGGCCACCTTGCTCTGGTGGTTGACCCAGAGCTCGTGGAACTTGCGGCGCGCATGGGCCATGCAACCCACCTCGGTCACGCCGAGGTCGAAGCAGGCCTTGTAGCCGCTGAAGTCGTCAACCACCAGGCTGCCTTTCCAGCCACCGTCGGTGCCCAGGCGCAGGAAGTCCCGGGCGTTCTGCCCGCCGCGCGTCTCTGCGAAGTCGAAGACGACTGCCTTGATCCCGTGGAACTGCGTCGTGCACCAGCTCCACATGTAAGCTCGATGCGTCTTGCCCTTGCCAGGCTTGAGCATCGGCACCGGCGTCTCGTCGGCATGCAGCACCGGCGCCTTCAGCAGCTCTGCGGTGAGCGCATCCACGAGCGGCTGCAGCTGCACGCCGCACTCGCCCACCCACTGCGCCAGCGTCGAGCGCGCGATGGCCAGGCCAGCGCGTTCGAAGATCGCTTCCTGGCGATACAGCGGCAGGTGGTCGAGGAACTTGGCCACCAGCACCTGAGCGAGGAGCCGCGACGTCGGGATGCCCTTGTCGATGATCTGCGGCGCCACCGGCTTCTGCACCAGCGTCTCGCACTGCGCACACACCCACTTGCCGCGGATGTGGCGCTCCACGGTGAAGACGCCGGGCACATAGTCGAGCTTCTCCGAGACGTCCTCGCCAATGCGCTTCATCGCGCAGCCGCACTTGCACGTCGTGCTGGCCGGCTCATGCCGAACCTCGCGGCGCGGCAGATGCGCGGGCAGCGGTGCGCGCTTGGGCTGCTGCTTCTCACCCTCAGCCTTGTTGGGCTGCGCCTTCTCAATCTCCCGCGCCAGCGCGGCCAGGTCCTCGTCGCAGGCTTCGTCGAGCAGGCTGCGCTGTTCGGCGGTGAAGGGCTCGGACTTCGCCGCGAACTTCAGCCGCTTGATGATGGCGTTCTCGTGCGTGAGCTTTTCTATGCACGCCTGCTTGAACAGCAGCTCGGCGCGCATCTGGCGCACGACCTCCTGCAACTGCTCATTGCTTAGCGATGAGAGGTCATCGGGTGCGTTCACGAGGAGGCATCTTGCCGCACGCCGGAGCGCCGCGCATCGGCAGCATCGCCAATGGCGCTATAGCCTCGTGATGATCCCGGCCTCGCCGATCCCCTTCCACGGCAGACCGAGCACCAAGGCCTCGAGTCGCGGGCGCGTGAGCGACATCGTCGGCGCGGCATCATGCGGCCAGGCGAACTTGCCGGCGTTCAGGCGCCTCGCCGCGAGCCAGACGCCGATGCCGTCGTGCACGACGGCCTTCATGCGGGTGGCGCGGCGGTTCGCGAAGAGGTAGGCGTGATGTGGGCGCGCTTCGCCGAAGACGTTCACGACGCGCGTGAGCGCGCCCTCGGTGCCCACGCGCATGTCTAGCGGCACCACGCAGAGCCAGATCGCGTCGATGCGGATCAACGCAGAATCTCGCCCAGCCAGGTCGCGCAGTCACTCATCGCGGAGGTCGGCCAGTTCACGACGACGCTCACCGGGCCGCGCTGAAGTTCAATGCGGATGTCGGCTGGCGTCGGCCGCTCGAGCGTCAGAGGCATGAATGTTGGAGCCACCGTCCTCGCCGGCGTGTCCGTCTGAGCGAGACGGCGCCAGCGATGCACAAGATTGGCGATGAGGCCATGCGCCAACGCGATGCGCGCCACCGACGCGCCAGGCTTGTTGCACTCCTCGAGGACTTGCCGCTTCAGCTCATCGTCGTGGCGTCGGCGGGTAGCGGGCTTGGCGGATTCCATGGTGTCCACTTAAGTTCTTGGTGGACACCATCGTCGGCGGCTTGCCGACGAATCTCAAGACGGGATCGCCGGACGCTTACCGATCGCTCCCCCATTCGGCGGGATCTCCCTCCTTCGTTCCCCCTCGTCATTCCCTCCTCCAAGTCATGGTCGAGCGGGCACCGGATTCCCAGAATGGACGGCACGACGCGGCATCCCGCTGCGTCTCCGCCACGGAGAATCGAGATGTCCGCTATCCAGGCCCGGGACGAGGCACCTGCCGTCCATTCCCCTCTTCACGCCGTCACCACGGCGGATGGCATGGCGCCCGATCGGGACACCACAGCCGCGCCCATCCGGTCACGCGTCACGACGCGACGCGCCGCGACCCGCCCCCATCCTGACGAAGATCCCGCTCACGCCGCTTGCATCCCCACGCCATCGCTGCCGCATGAGCACCTGAGCGCCGGCGCACCGAGGCGTCTGTCGCTGAGCATCGCGGCGTCGCTGCTGAACCAGGAAGCCGCGCTCGGCGCCCCCGGGTTCACCGCGCTGCTGACTGCCTTCCTCGCCGCGCATCCCGCCATCAGCGCGGACGCCCTGTTCAGCTATCTCACCCAGTTGCGGGCCGCGGCGCCGAGTCGTCTCTGCACCGCGCAGATCCAGTTGCATTCGGATCAGGACCCGCCGCTGCTGCTGCTCACGCTGTACCGCTACACGATGGTCGAATCGCTGGCCGAGCCCTGTCCGGCCGATCTGAAACCGTTCTTCGAGCGCCTGCAGGATCGGCCCGAGCTGCGCGAGTTGTCGCGGCATGTTTGCGTGCTGCCGTGCCCCCATGACTTCACACCCGAGCCATGACCGCGCACCCGGCCCATTCACCGCACCGATTCGATCCCGACGACTTCCTCCGCGTCGCTGAGCGCCTGCTGACCGAGCGGGACGAGGCCAGCGCCCGGGGCGCGGCGTCACTGGCCGCGCGCAGCGCCTTCCTCGCGGTCCGCGCACGTTGCGCGCTGCAGGGGTCGTCGGGCGCCACGCCGGCGCAGGTCCAGGCCCATCTGATCGCCCAAGGCCAGCATTGGCTGGCCCTGAACCTGCAGCGGCTGCAGGCCTGCGGACATCTGGCGGAACAGCAGATCCATCAACGCTTCCAGCCACGGCGCGCGCGATGGGCCACCGAAACCGCGCGCGACATCCACGGCTGGCTCCGCAGCCTCAGCGCGGCGGATCCCAGCACCTGGACGCGCCCTCGGCGGCGAGTCCGACCATGACGATGTCCGCGCGGATCGGTCGGGGGTTGGGCTCAGCTCTCGACCAATCCGTTGCGGATGGCGTAGACCGTCAGTTCCGAGTTGTTGGACAGCGCCAGCTTCTCCAGCACCCGCGCGCGGTACACGCTGACCGTCTTGGGGCTGAGCATCAGTTCCTCGGCGATGTCCGACAGCCGCTTGCCGGAGGCAATCATCACCAGCGTCTGGAGCTCGCGGTCCGACAGCTTCTGATGGGCCTGTTCCGGCGCCGGCGCGGTGAGGCTCTCGACCAGCATCTGGGCAATCTCGGGTGTCACGTATTTGCGACCCTGAGCCACCGTGCGGACCGCCTGCACCAGCAGTTGCGGATCGCCGCCCTTGTTCACATAGCCGTAGGCACCGGCCCGCAAGGCACGGATCGCATATTGGTCCTCGGGGTACATCGACACGATCAGCACGCGGGTGGTCGTGCCCTCGTCCTTCAGCACATGCAGCACATCCAGGCCGCTGCGGCCCGGCATGTTGATGTCCAGCACCAGCACATCGCACTGCTTCTCCGGCGGCAGGCTGCGCATCAGGCTGCGCAGCTCGCCGTAGTCGCCGGCTTCGCCCACCACTTCGATGTCGGGCGCATCGGACAAGGTATCCCGGATGCCCCGCCGGATCAGCGCGTGGTCATCGCAGAGAATCACTTTGATCATAGTTGGCCCCAGGTGGACGGGTCATGCTCCGCATCGCTGGCGCGGGTGACAGGCCCATGCTCATTGGCGTCTTCATCGTCGAATGCGTCGATCACACCGCGCAGCGGCACCGACAAGATCAGGCTGGTGCCGTGCACCCCGGAGCTCAGGTCCACCCAGCCGCCGACCGTCGCCGCCCGCTCGTGCAGGCCGCGAATGCCGAAGCTGCGCGCCTTGCTCAGGTCGCCCGGCGCCAGCCCCTGGCCGTTGTCCTTGACCTCCAGCGTCAACACGCCGCCGTCCATGCTCAGCTCCAGTTCGACCCGCGAGGCGCCCGCATGCTTGGACACATTGGTCAGCGCCTCCTGGGCCGTGCGATAGGCCACCAGCGGCACGCCGGCCGGCAACTGCATCAGCTCGCTGCTGCTGATCACCGCGGTGGGAATGCCGGTGCGGCGCTCGAAGCGCGCCGCGAGCCACTGCACGGCTGCCAGCAAACCCTGTTCCAGGATCGCCGGCCGCAGGTTGTGCATGATCCGCTGGCTGGATTCGATCGCGCTGGTCACCGTGTCCAGCGCGGACTGCACGCGCTGAAGAATCGCCGCATCGCGGCTGTGCCGGGCGATCCAGGCCAGGTCGAACTTGAGCGCCGTGAGCGAGCCGCCGACGTCGTCATGGATCTCGCGTGCGATGGCGGCGCGTTCCATCTCGATGCTGGTCTGCAGATGCCCCGCCAGCTCATGCAACTGCTGCTTGGACTTGAGCAGCTCGCGGTCGGCCTCCTGGCGCGCGCGCTGCGCTTCGCAGGATTCGATCGCATGCAGCAAGGCCGGCGCCAGACGGGCCAGGTTGTTCTTGAGCAGATAGTCCGACGCGCCGGTGCGCATCGCCGCCACGGCGGTGTCTTCGCCAATTTCTCCCGAGACCAGCACGAACGGCAGCACCAGCTCCCGCTGTTTGATGAGATCCAGCACGACCAAACCGGAAAAACCCGGCAGGTTGTAGTCAGAAATCACGGCATCCCAGGGATGGACCAACGCCGCTTCGATATCCGGCAGGCTGTCCAGTCGCTTGACGTCAAACCGCAATCCGGCACGCTGCAATTGGGCCAGGATCAGTTGGTGATCCAGGTCGGAATCTTCAATGTGGAGCAAACGCAGACGGCGTTCGCCCAGAGGCGAGGAAGGCATGGCGCGAGTATGCCAAGTTTGTCGCGACTCCCTCATCTACGAGAGGGACACCGCATGCCATTGACATCTGGAAACCTTAGAGTTGACGTTTTCCCTTATCGAGAATTTGAGCTCGCGGGGTCGCTGCGAAGTAATTGGGCGGGATTTGGCCAATTAGTCCCGTCGACAGACGCCTCCTAAAAGCCGAAGATTCTTGTCAGCCGTCAAGTCCAGGTACGGGTCGACGTGGGATCGACCCAGGTAGGTCCTAGGACACCTATGTGGAGCCAAGATGCAAATCGATGAGACAGCGGTCGAGCCAGACGGTGGGCTGATGCCGTTGCTGGCCGCCGCCGAAATGCAAGACCATCTGATGACGGTCAATAACGACCTCGAACGTCTTCAGCGTTTGCTCGATGATGCGTGCGAGGCGTTGTCCACGCATTTCTTCGGGGCATCGTCGTTGGTCGATCAGCTCAAGGCGCGCGCCGCGAGCGATCAGGATACCGATGCCCTGCAGCAGTTGATGCTGCATCTGGCCGGAGCGATCACCGCGCTGCAATTTCAGGACATGTCGACCCAGCTGATCGCCCATACCAGCCAGCGTCTGCGGAATTGTTCCGATCAATTGGCCCGGGATACGTTCGGCGAGGATGAAGACGGCTTGACTGTCGTCGAAACTGCACCCCTGCGACCGAATCCCGTGACGCAGGACGAGATGGACGCCGGCTCGATCGAGCTGTTCTGACATCCGTCCACGCCACGCCAGAGCCCAAAACGCCTAGATCGTCTAGATCGCCCAGCCAGCCCAAGAAGCTCAACAGGCCCTAAAGATTTTTCAGGTCCCACCGAAAACCGCTTGTCATCCGGAGAACCAAAAATGCCCTCGATCCTCGCCGTAGACGATTCGGCCTCCATGCGCCAGATGGTCTCGTTCACCCTCAAGAATGCGGGTTTCAATGTCGTGGAGGCGGTGGACGGGCAGGACGCCTGGGAGAAATCCTCCCAGCGCGACTTCGACCTGGTGCTGACCGACCAGAACATGCCCCGCATGGATGGCATCAGCCTGACCAAGAAGTTGCGGGACAACCCCAAATTCAAGACCACGCCGATCCTGATCCTGACCACCGAGTCCAGCGATCAGATGAAGCAGGCCGGCCGCGCTGCCGGCGCCACCGGCTGGCTGGTCAAGCCATTTGACCCCGCCAAGCTGATCGAAGTGATCGGCAAGGTGATCCGCTGAGCGCGGCAAGGGGAGAGATTGATGGGAGACATGACCTCTGAAGGCGCCAATCTGGGTGCTGGCATCGACCTGAGCCAGTTCTACCAGGTCTTCTTCGAAGAAGCGGGCGAGAACCTCGACAACATGGAGCAGCTGCTGCTGAACCTGGACATCGAGAACCCCGACGATGAGCAGATGAATGCCATCTTCCGTTGCGCCCATTCGATCAAGGGCGGCGCAGCGACGTTTGGCTTCAATGACGTCGCCGAACTGACGCACCAGATGGAAACGCTGCTGGACAAGCTGCGTCGCCATGAACTCGCCCCGACCTCGCAGATGGTGGATGTGCTGCTGCAGTCCGGCGATGCCCTGCGCGCGCAACTGGGTCGCCATCAGGGTTCCGGCGCGGACGTGTTCGACACCTCGGACCTGCTGGTCAGCATCCGCACGCTGGTGGATGGCGGCACGCTGGATGGCGTTCGCGCCGCCGCGCCCGCACCGGCGACGGCCCCTGCGCCCGCGCCGACGCCCGCCGCCGCTCCGGCGGCCGCGCCGCTGAAGTCCAACGTCCGTCAGCTGGAGCTGCTGGTCGGTCCGCTGACCAACACCGCGCAAGCGGACAACCTGGTCGACCTGTTCAAGGAAATCACCGACCTCGGCACGATCGAACCGCTGGATGGCGGCATCTCGGCCGACGGCATGCGCCGCTTCAAGGTGTTGACCAGCAGCAGCGACAACGACCTGCTGGACCTGTTCACCTTCCATGTCTCCCGCGAGCAGGTGAAGATCCTGCCGCTCGGCGAAGGCTTCGGTTTCCATGAAGGCGCGCCCGGCGCGCCGGTGGAAGCCAAGAAGGACGAAGACCCCGGCTACGGTTTCTTCGACGACGCGCCCGGCGTGCCCGCCGCGACCGCCGCCGAAGCCAAGGCCGCTGAAGTCGCCAAGGCGAATGTGCCGGTGCCCGCCAAGGTCGCCGCGCCCGCCAAGGTCGAGGCCGCGCCGCGCGCCGGTGGCGCCAACATGGACCAATCCACCCTGCGGGTGTCGGTCGAGAAGGTCGATCAACTGATCAACCTGGTGGGCGAACTGGTGATCACCCAGGCGATGCTGGCGCAGAACAGCCGCAACCTGGATCCGGGCCTCTATCAGCAACTGGCGTCCGGCCTGGCCGATCTGGAGCGCAACACGCGCGACCTGCAGGAATCGGTCATGTCGATCCGGATGATTCCGATGTCGGTCGTGTTCAACCGCTTCCCGCGGATGCTGCGCGATCTGGCCGCCAAGCTGGGCAAGAAGGTCGAGCTGGTCACCCAGGGTGAAGCCACCGAGCTGGACAAGGGCCTGGTCGAAAAGATCACCGACCCGCTGACCCACCTGGTGCGCAACAGCTGCGACCACGGCATCGAATCCCCCGCCGAGCGCGCCGCCAAGGGCAAGCCCGAGCAAGGCACGATCACGCTGGTCGCCTCGCACCAGGGCGGCTCCATCGTCATCGAAGTGCGTGACGACGGCCGTGGCCTGAACCGCGAGAAGCTGATCAAGAAGGCCCGCGAAAAGGGCATCGATGCGCCGGACGGCATGTCCGACCAAGAGGTCTGGGGCCTGATCTTCGCGCCGGGCTTCTCCACTGCCGATCAGGTCACCGATGTGTCGGGCCGCGGCGTGGGCATGGACGTGGTGAAGAAGAACATCACCTCGCTGGGTGGCACCGTCGAAATCGATTCGGCGGAAGGCTACGGCATGAAGGTCTCGGTCCGGCTGCCGCTGACGCTGGCCATCATGGACGGCATGAGCGTGGGCGTGGGCGAAGAGGTCTACATCCTGCCGCTGTCGTCGGTGGTCGAGTCCTTCCAGGTCCAGTCCGACACCATCAAGACCGTGGGCGGCTCCGGCCGTGTGGTCGAGGTGCGTGACGAATACATGCCGGTCGTGGAGCTGGAGCAGGTCTTCAATGTGCCGCGCTTCGACTTCGAGCATGTCAGCTCGATCATGGTCGTGGTCGAGGCCGAAGGCGGTCGCGTCGCGATGCTGGTGGACGAGTTGCTCGGTCAGCAGCAGGTCGTGGTGAAGAACCTGGAAGCGAACTACCGCAAGGTGCAGGACGTGTCCGGCGCGACCATCATGGGAGACGGCCGCGTGGCGCTGATTCTGGATGTCGGCAGCCTGGTCCGACGCTCGCGCCATTGAATGGCCATCCACGTCCGACATAACGAGACAAGAGGTAGGACATGAACTTCAGTGCACTGCTGCGGCAATTCAGCATCCGCACCCGCATGATCGGCGCCATCGCCATCGTGCTGGCGCTGTTGATGGTGGTGGGCAGCGTCGGCCTCTATGGCATGCAGTCGATGCGGGGCCAGACGCAGGAATTCCTCGAGAAGTCCACCGCGCGCGGCAATCTGATCACCGATCTCACGGACACGATGGGGAAGATCCGTGTCCATGAGAAGGACATGATCATCAACTACGAGAAGCCCGAGGTCGTCAAAACGCGCCATGCCAAATGGGATGAAGCGCGCAAGAAGGCCCTGGAGGAACTCGCGCAGCTCGGCAAGCTGAGCGGTGATGAGGATCAGGACGCCATCAAGAAGCTGCAGACGGCGCTGGAAACCTACGCCGCCAAGGCCGCGAATGTGGTGACGCAGCTCGAAGGCGGCGCCTATGACCATGCCGCCGTGGCCGATCGTCTGCTGGCGCCCGCCAAGGAGCAGGTCGTCGAGGCCGAGAAGCAGCTCGACGAGCTCGCCAAGCGCCTGGAAGCCCAATCCGAAAGCATGCGCCAGGGCATGGAGCGCACGCAGGGCAGCGTGCTCTGGGCCTTCGGTCTGGTGCTGGTCTTCGCGGCCATCGTCGTGGTGCCGCTGACGCTGCTGAACATGCAGACGATCTGCACGCCGCTGGCCGATGCCGAAGCGCTGGCGGCGGCGATCGCTGAAGGCGATCTGTCGCGGGTCATGAAGCCGGTGGAAGGGGTGGATGAAGCCTCCAAGCTCACCCGCTCGCTGCACCGCATGCAGGAAGCGCTGCAGACCATGGTCGGCCAGTTGCGGACGGCAGCGGATTCGATCCGCACCGCCTCGATGGAAATCGCGACCGGCAACCAGGACCTGTCCAGCCGCACCGAGCAGACCGCGTCCAACCTGCAGGAAGCCGCTTCCTCGCTGGTGCAACTGACCGGCACCGTCAAGCAGACCGCCGACTCCGCCCGCACCGCCAACCAACTGGCCTCGTCCGCGTCCGGCGCGGCGGCCAAAGGTGGCGAGGTGGTGAGCCAGGTCGTGTCCACGATGGACGAGATCAACGCCAGCTCCAAGCGGATCAGCGACATCATCGGCACCATCGACGGCATCGCCTTTCAGACCAACATCCTGGCGCTGAATGCGGCCGTCGAAGCGGCGCGTGCCGGTGAGCAGGGTCGCGGCTTCGCGGTGGTGGCGGGTGAAGTCCGTTCGCTGGCCCAGCGCAGCGCCGAGGCCGCGCGTGAGATCAAGACCCTGATCGGCGCCAGCGTCGAGCGGGTCGAGACCGGCTCCCGCCTGGTGCAGGAAGCCGGCAGCACGATGAGCGACATCGTCTCCAGCGTGCAGCGCGTCACCGACATCATTGGCGAGATCACCGCCGCGTCCAGCGAGCAGAGCGACGGCATCAGCCAGGTCACTCAGGGCGTGGGCAACCTTGACCAGATGACCCAGCAGAACGCCGCGCTGGTGGAGCAGTCCGCCGCCGCCGCCGAAAGCCTGAAGGACCAGGCCGAACGCCTGGGCACGGTGGTCGATCGCTTCCGCGTCAGCGGCCATGCCAGCGCCGCGTCGCTGTCCTCGTCGCTGTCTTCGTCGGCATCGAGCTACAAGGCGCCGGCCGCTGCCAGCGTGTCGTCGCCGGCACCGGCGCCGGCCCATTCGTTCAGCGCGCCCGCGCCGAAGGCGTCGGTGACGCCGCGTGCGGTCGCGCCGGTCGCCTCGTCGGTGCCGAAGGCCAAGCCGGCCACGCCGTCGGCCAAGCCGGCGGGTGCGGCGAAGAAGCCGATGGCCGCGAACAAGCCCGTGGCCAAGGCCAAGCCGGCTGCGTCCCCGATGAAGAAATCCGCTGCGGCGCCGAAGCCGGCCGCCGCTCCGTTCACGCCTTCCCCCGCGCCGGCGATCCCGGCCACGGCCGCCGCTGATGGCGACTGGGAAACCTTTTAATCCGTCGCACGAGGTCACATCATGGAAATCGTCCAACAAACCGGCACACAGGTTGTGCAAGCCAGCCCGGGCGCCGCGCTGACCCTTCCCTCCAGCGCCTCCAATGCGCCCGCCGGCGGTGAATACCTCACCTTCCGTCTGGGTCAGGAGGAGTACGGCATCGACATCCTGAAGGTGCAGGAAATCCGCTCCTACGAGCAGCCGACCCGCATCGCCAACGCCCCCGACTTCATCAAGGGCGTGGTCAATCTGCGCGGCGTGATCGTGCCGATCGTCGACCTGCGCCTGAAGCTCGGATGCGCCAGCGCCGAATACAACAGCTTCACCGTCGTCATCGTGCTGAACGTGAAGAACCGCGTCGTCGGCGCGGTGGTGGACTCGGTGTCCGACGTGCTGGAACTGAACCGCGACGTGATCCGTCCCGCGCCGGAACTCAGCGCCAGCACCGTCAACACCAGCTTCATCATGGGCATCGGCGCCGTCGCCGAGCGCATGCTGATCCTGATCGATATCGAAGGCCTGATGTCCAGCGCCGACATGGGTCTGATGGATAGCCTGACGGTCTGATCCTTTCGACGGTCTGAGCCGGCGAATCCGGCTCATCCGGCGCTGAAGCTGCCTCGACTTTGCGGTCGATGGATCGCTTCACCGCCCCCGAACGCCCCCAAACGCCCGGCCATGTCCGGGCGTTTTGCTTTTCTGCTGCCAACGCATCAGCGCGTCTGGCGCCACCCCTGCCCGACCCTCACCGCTGACCGCCGACGCGCGCTCTGGCCGTCACTGCTCCCGGGGACATGAGCTGACCGGGCGTCGACGCCCGACAGGGGATCGCCCCTGGAGAATGGATTTTCCTCGACGACTCACCGCTGCCGGCCCACGGGCCTCGCGGCGGCTGAGCGCCCCGTTTGCCCCACCGGAGGCCCGACACGCGCGGCCACGCGCGGCGAGCCTGACGTCAAGGAGACAGGTCCATGTTCGACTCGATCAAGACGCGCCTCATCTCACTCGGCGTGAGCATCGTGGCAATGAACTTGCTGGCCATCACGGTGGCCAACTACCTCACGGTGCGCAGCCATACCGAGCAGCAACTCGCCGGCGCCCTGGAAGAGCTGGCCGCGGCCCGGGCGGACGCGATCCAGCAGTGGGTTCGACTGCAGCGGGACATCGTCGTCTCGCTGCAGCCCGCCGTCACCGCCGCCGATCCCGTTCCCTTGCTGCAGCAGGCCGCCAAGGCCGGCCGCCTGGAAGCGGCTTATGTCGGCTTCGCGGACAAGAAGATCGTCTTCAACACGCCCCAGAACCTGCCAGCCGGCTATGACCCGACCGGACGCCCCTGGTACACGACCGCCGCCGGCGGATCGGGCGTCGTGCTGACCGCGCCGTACATGGATGCCTCCAAAGGCCGGCTGGTGGTGACCTTCGCGGCGGCCGACAAGAGCGGTGGCGCCACCCGCGCGGTGATCGCGACCGATGTCTTTCTCGACGACGTCGTCGCCACCGTCAAAGCCATCAAACCCACGCCCGGTGGCTTCGCCTTCCTGATGTCCAAGGACGGCAAGATCGTCGCGCACCCGGAAGCCGCGCTGGCGCTCAAGGACGCCACGGCGCTCTCGCCGCAGCTCACGCCGCAGGCCCTGGCCCAGGCGCTGGATCCCAAGGCCGATTGGGTCGAGGCCCGCGTGGGCGACGATGACTTCCTGATCAACGGCACGCCGATTCCGGACACCGACTGGCAGCTGTTCGTCGCCGCCAAACGCAGCGAGGCCCTGGCCTCGCTCAGCGCGCTGCTGCGCACCGCCGTGATCACCGCGCTGATCATGATGGTGATCGCCGCGCTCGCCATGACCGGCACGATCGCAGCGATGCTGCGAGGCGTGGATCAAGTGCGGGCCGCGCTGGACGACATCAGCGCCGGTGAGGGCGATCTCACCCGCCGACTGCCGGCATCGGGGCGCGATGAAGTGGGCCGCATCGCGGCGTCCTTCAATGTCTTTGCCGAAAAGATCCAGAACATCCTGCTGGACGTGCGATCGGCCAGCAACTCCATCTCGACGGCCTCCAGCGAGATCGCGATCGGTTCGCAGGACCTCTCGCAGCGCACCGAACAGACCGCCTCCAATCTGCAGCAGGCGGCGTCCTCGATGGAGCAGCTGACGGCGACCGTCCGTCAGACCGCCGATGCGGCCCAGACGGCCAATCAGCTCGCGGCCAGCGCCTCGAGCGCGGCGGCCAAAGGCGGCGAGGTCGTCAGCCAGGTGGTCTCGACCATGGACGAGATCAACGACAGCTCGCGGCGCATCAGCGACATCATCGGCACCATCGATGGCATCGCCTTCCAGACCAACATCCTGGCGCTGAATGCGGCGGTGGAAGCTGCCCGCGCCGGCGAACAAGGCCGCGGCTTCGCGGTCGTCGCGTCCGAAGTGCGCGGTCTGGCACAGCGCAGCGCCGAGGCCGCGCGGGAGATCAAGGCATTGATCGGCACCAGCGTGGATCGGGTCGAAGCGGGATCGCGCCTGGTCGAAGCCGCCGGTGCGTCGATGACCGACATCGTCAGCAGCGTGCAGCGCGTCACCGACATCATCGGCGAGATCACCGCCGCATCCACCGAGCAGAGCGGCGGCATCGCGCAGGTGAATGACGCGGTCACCCAGCTCGATCGGATGACGCAGCAGAACGCGGCGCTGGTCGAAGAGTCCGCCGCCGCAGCGGAAAGCCTGAAGGATCAGGCGCATCGGCTCACCGAGGTGGTGTCCGTCTTCCGGCTGGGACAGGACCGGCCGGCGAGCGCGCCGTCGTCGCGCAGCGCGACCGATGGCACGACGTCCCACCCGTCCGCGCACGGCGCGCGCTCGATCGGCACGCCGTCGCGGCCGGCGCCCTCGCCCGCTCAGCGACAGCCGGTGGCTAAGGCTCCAGCGCGCAAGCCGGTGGGCAAGCGTGCGGCCTCGAGCCATCCGCCAAGCCCGAGCTCGCCCGGGCCGACTGGAGCGAGCCCTCGCCCCGCCAGCCCCGCCGTCTCCAACGTGGCCAGCGTGTCCAACGTGTCCAAGGCACCTGCGGCCTCCCCGCCGGCTTCCTCGTCGGGCTCCGACGGCGATTGGGAGACCTTCTAAGCCACGGTTCGGGCCGGCGCCGCAGCGATCACGGCCCGCGCGCGGCGCTCGATGTCGCCGCGCCGGGACTCACTGCGTATCCGCCTCACGCAGCGTCTGCACGACCGGACGCTTGAGCACCCCGCGCAGCGCCCACCAGCCCGCGAGCTGCGCCAGCAGCGCACCGGCCACGGTGGTGCCGATCACCACCCAGGGCTTGAACTGCCAGTCGAATTCAAAGGCGTAATGGGTCAGCGCCCAGCCGAGCACCTGTGCGGCGAGTCCCGCCAGCGCACCGGCCAGGGCGCCCAATCCCAGCAGCTCCGCGCGCTGCACGGCCGCCAGCAAGGCGCTCGGCGCGCCGAGTGCGCGCATCAGCGCGAACTCGCGGGTGCGCGCATCTCGTGATCCCACCGCAGCGACCAGCAACACCACGACGCCCAGCGCCAGGGCCACCGCGAACAGCAGCTGAACCGCCATCACCACCTGCTCCAGCACCGACTGGACCTGGCGCAGCTCGGCCGACACATCGATCAAGGTCAGGTTGGGATAGGCATTGACCAGCCGCCGATCCAGCGCCGCCGCCTGACCCTCGGGGGACCGGTAGGCGGAGATGTAGCTGATCGGCAGTTCCGGCATCTCGGCGCGCGGGAACAGCACGAAGAAATTGACCCGCATCGAGCCCCAGTCCACCTTGCGCAGCGTGGTGATGCGCGCCTCGGTGAGCACACCGGCGATGTCGAAGCGCAGCCGATCTCCCAGCTTCAGGCCGAGTTGGTCGGCCAGTCCTTGCTCGACGCTCAGGCCGTCCTTGTCCTCGGCCTGCCAGGTGCCCGCCGTCAGCAGGTTGTGCGCGGGCAGGGTCGCCGTGTGGCTGAGGTTGAACTCACGCTCCACCAGCCGCTGGGCGCGCTCTTCCTGGAACTGGCCGGACTTCACCGCCTGGCCGTTGATCGCGACCAGCCGGCCGCGGATCATCGGATACCAGTCGTAGTTCTTCACCCCGGCCTGGTCCAGGCTGGACCGGAAACCCGCGCCCTGCTCCGGCTGGATGTTGATGACGAATCGATCCGGCGCATCGGTCGGCGTGGCCGCCCGCCAGCTGTCGATCAGATCGGTGCGCAGCAGCACCAGCAAGGCCAGCGCCAGCAGGCCGAGCGACAGCGATCCCACCTGCAGCACCGCAAACGCCGGCCGCGCCGCGACCTGCCGCGTGGCCAGCAGCAGCCAGCGCGGCGCGCCCGCTTGCGGCACGACCGCTCTCAGCGCCATGACCGCCAGCCAGGCCAGCAGCGCGAAGAACGCCAGCGCCACTGCGAAGCCGCCGGTGGCCACCAGCCCGAGCCGCCAATCCGCCGACAGCGCGGTCAGCACCGCCGAAAAGCCCACCACGCCGGCCAGCAGCACGACGATCGATCCCAGCTTCGGCCGGCCGAGTTCGCGTCGGATGACGCGCAGCGGCGGCACGGCGGCAAGCTGCAGCACCGGCGGCAGGCCGAAACCGAGCAGCAGGCACATGCCCATGCCCAGACCCAGCAGCACCGGCCAGATGCCGGGCATCGGCAGGTCCACCGAGATCAGCCCCGCCAGCAGCCCGATGAAGGCGTAATGCAGCAGGAAGCCGAGCAGCACGCCGGCCGCGCTCGCGATCAGGCCGACCCAGGCGAATTCCAGGGTGAAGACCCAGGTCAGCCGGCGCTGAGGCTGGCCCAGCACGCGCAGCATCGCGCAGTCGTCCAGATGGCGATTGGCGAATTCCCGCGCGGCCAGTGCCACCGCAATCGCGGCCAGCAAGGCGGCCAGCAGCGCGACCAGGTTCAGGAACTTGGTCGCGCGGTCCAGCGTCTGGCGCATTTCCGGGCGGCCCGATTCCAGCGATTCCAGCCGCACGCCGCGCCAGTTCTGCTCTCGCGCCTGGCGACGGGTCTCGTCATTGAACTGGCGCAGCGCGGGTTCCGCGCCGACCACGGCGAAGCGATAGGTCACGCGACTGGCCGGCTGGATCAGCGCGGTCGACGCGAGATCCTGCAGCGGCAGCATCACGCGCGGCGCGAAGTTCAGGAAGCCCGCGCCCCGGTCGGGCTCATTGGCGATTTCGCCGGCGATCGTCAGCGTGGCGTCGCCCAGCAGGATCGGATCGCCGACCTTCAGCTCCAGCGCGCTCAGCACACCTGCATCGACCCACACCGAACCGGGCGGCGGCCCGGCGACGCGTCGACCATCCTTCAGCGCCAACTGGCCGCGCAACGGGTAGCTGGCACTCACCGCCTTCACCGCCACCAGCCGGCTGCCGCCGCCCTGGGCATCGGTGGCCCGGGCCATGCTGGGGAAGTTCAGGGTGTCCACCGTCTTCAGACCGAGGCGGCTCGCCAGATCGCGCACCGCCTGCGGCGTCGGCTGATCGCTGGCCACCACCGCATCGCCGCCCAGCAGTTGCGCGGCGTCGCGGCGCAGGCCCCGGTCGAGCCGATCCGACAGGAAGGACACCGCGCAGACCGCCGCCACCGCCAGCATCAGCGCCAGGATCAGCAGGTGCAACTCGCCCGCCCGCGCATCGCGCCAGGTTTGCAGCGCCGTCTGGCGCCACAGCGAGGGAGGTCGGCGCGATGCGGCGCCCGGAGAGGATCGTCCAGCCGCGCCGGCATCGACGCCCGATGGCGGATTGGACTGAAGAGGGGATTGCACGCTCATCCGCGCACTGTAGCGAAGGACGTGCCCCCGCGTGCGTGCCGGGACTGCGGTCATGCAAGCGGGTTGAACAGACCATGCAAGCGGTTTCCACGATCGCGGGATCGGCGGAGGCTTAATTCAGCCATGGATGCTCCTTCGACCACCCCCACCGCGCCGGCGCAACCGGCCCTCGACCGCACGCCGGCGTCCGACGACGCCGTCCATCAGCCCTTCCCGGCGCTGTTCGTCTCGCATGGGTCGCCGATGATTGCGCTGGAACCCGGCGAGACGGGCCAGTTCCTGCGGCATCTCGGCCGCACGCTCGATCGTGACTGGGGACGCCCCACCGCCGTGCTGGCCATCTCGGCGCACACCACGGCGCGCGATGCCGTGCTGCTGGGCGGCGCGCAGCATGAGGCGATCTACGACTTCGGCGGCTTCCCGGCCGAGCTGTACCGCCTGCGTTATGACGCGCCTGGCGCGCCCGCGCTGGCGCAAACGCTGGCCCGGGAACTGTCGCTGCCCGTCATCGATCATGGCGGGCTGGACCACGGCATCTGGACCGCGATGCGCTATCTCTACCCGGACGCCGATGTGCCGGTGCTGCCGCTCGCGCTCACGCCGCAGGCGTCTCCCGCGCAGTTGATGGCCTTGGGCGCGCGGTTGCAGGCGCTGTCCGCGCAGGGCGTGCTGGTGCTGGCCACCGGCAGCATCACCCACAACCTGCGCCTGCTGATGCGCGGCCAGCCCGCCGAGGACGCCGCCGAAATGCCCGAATCACACGCCTTCCGCCAATGGTTCGCGGACCGCAGTGCGGCGCTCGACTGGACGGCGCTGGCGGACTATCGCCAGCAAGCGCCCCATGCCGCGCTGATGCATCCGACCGACGAGCATCTGCTGCCCTGGTATGTCGCCGCCGGCGCGGGAGGCACGGCCGTGATGCCGCAGCGGCTGCATCAGGTCGTCACCTTCGGCTGTCTGGGGATGGATGCGTATGCCTTCGGACCGCGGGCGTCGCGCTTGGTCCAGGCCCTGGCGAGCTGAGTCGATTCGGGTGGCACGGCCGATCGCGCCATCGCGAAGGTGAACGGCGGCCCGCGCCAGCACGCTCGCTGTGCCGAACGGCTCAGGACGGCTCGTTCCGCCGCGCCGGTTGAGCCCACCAAGCAAACGGCCGCGCCATGGATGGGCGCGGCCGTTGGTTGTTGTCGTCGGGCGTGAGGCGCGGCGTCTCAGCAGCTCAACCGGACGGAGCGTGGCGGCTCACGGGCCGATTGGCTAACCGATTCACCGGCTCACCGGCCGCGTCCGGCCTTAAATGAAGATCGCCGCGAGGATGCCCAGGATCAGCGCCCACTTGACGACGTAATAGCCGAGTCGCGTCTTTGCCTTGAAGGCCTTGAAGAAGATCCGCACCTTGTAGGCGTGATAGAAGAACTTGTTGAGCCCGCCGATCGGCTCGCTCTCCAGGTTCTGGGTCGCCGCCGCGGTCATCACCAGCTTGCCGAACCAGCGGTTCAGCCAGCGGGTCGGCGCAAAGTACAACGGGCGCTCCACATCGCAGAACAGGATCACCCGCTGCTGATCGGTGGTGTTCTCGGCGTAGTGGATGAAGGTTTCGTCGAACATGACGTCCTCCCCATCGCGCCAGTGATAGCGCTGGCCATCGACCTCGATGTAGCAGCCCGGATCATTGGGCGTGGTCAGGCCGAGGTGATAGCGCAGCGAGCCCGCATACGGATCGCGATGACGCACCAGCCGCGCGCCCGGCGGCAGCGAGGCGAACATCGCCGCCTTCACCGTCGGGATGCGCTTGAGCAGCGCCACCGTCTTCGGGCACAGGGCCTGGGCGGAGTCCATGTCCCGGTCGTACCACTTCAGATAGAAGCGCTTCCAGCCGGTGCGGAAGAACGAGTTGAAGCCGATGTCGTTGTAGCCGGATGCGGCCTTGATGTAGCCCTCGTCATTGAGCTTGAGGGCTTCTTCGCGGATCACCTGCCAGTTGTCGCGCAGCAGCGCCAGCTCCTTGAACGCGTCAGTCGGCAGGTAGGGCGTGGCGGGCGCGCGGGAGAACAGGTACATCACCGCATTGATCGGCGCGATCAGCACCGTGAAATCGGTCAGCGCGCGGGCGAGCTTGAAGCGCACGCGGCCTCGGAAGTGGGCATACAGCGCGGAGGCGATGAAGATCGCCAGCACCCAATAACGCGTCGGCGGCAGCCAGTCGGCCATGTGCAAATTCTCCGAAGTGCGCCGCGACGGACGCCTGACCACGGCCGGCGCCAGGCCACGCCGTCAGGCACGGACCACGACATCGACCGAATGAAGCGGCGGATTATCGCCGCATGGGCTGCGAACGTTGGACGTTCAGCTCGCAGCCGACGAGGAGCGCCCCGAAGCGCGTTGACGATTCCGATCCACGGCCATCGACAGCGCCCAGATCGCCAGGCCGCCGAACGCCAGCACGACGCCCACCCAGCCGGTGGAGGTCCAGCCGTAGCCGGCGGCGATGGCCAGCCCGCCCAGCCAGGGGCCGAGCGCATTGGCCGCGTTGAAGGCCGAATGATTGAGCGCGGCGGCCAGCGTCTGGGCATCGCCGGCCACATCCATCAGGCGGGTCTGCAGCACGGCGCCGAGTCCGCCGCTGCAGCCGATCATGAACACCACCGGCAGCAGCGTCCACAACTGGCCGGCCGCGAACGGATACAGCGCCAGCGCCAGCGCGCTCCACAGCAGCAGGCCGCCGACGGTGGGCATCAGCGCCCGATCCGCCGCCCAGGCCGCGCCCAGCGTGCCGGCCGTCATGCCCATGCCGAACACGCTGAGCACCACCGGCAGCAGACCGGGCCCGGTGCCGGTCACTTCCAGCAGCGTCGAGCCCAGATAGGTGTAGACCGCGAACATCCCGCCGAAGCCGATGGTGGCGATGCCCAGCGTCAGCCAGACCTGCAGTCGGCCCAGCGCGCCGAGTTCACGCATCGCGCTCGCGCCCGCCTGCACCCGATCACGCGGCGCATGCAGGGCCACGAGCGCGGCGGTCAGCAGCGCCAGCACGGTGACGACGCCAAAGCCCCATCGCCAGCCGGCCCACTGCCCGAGCGCATTCGCGAGCGGCACGCCGATGATGGTGGCGACCGTCAAGCCCAGCATCACCAGGCTGACCGCCTGCGCGCGCCGGGCCGGCGCCACCATGGACGCCGCCACCAGCGCCGCGACGCCGAAGTACGCGCCATGCGGCAGGCCGGACAGGAAACGGAACAGCAGCATGGCGTGATAGCTCGGCGCGAGCGCGCTCAAGCCGTTGCCGACCGCGAAGCCCAGCATCAGCAGGATCAGCAAGGTGCGGCGGGGCACCTTGGCGCCGAGCACCGCCAGCAGCGGCGCGCCGACCACCACGCCCAGCGCATAGGCACTGATGACATGGCCGGCGGTGGGCGCATCGATGCCCAGATCCGGCGCGAAGAACGGCACCAGGCTCATCGCCGCGAATTCGGTGGTGCCGATCGCGAAGCCGCCGATGGCCAACGCCAGCAGCGCCAAGCCGGTGTGGGCGCTGGCCTGCACGGGTGCGTCGGAGATCTCAGGCGGAACGATCGGGGCGGCAGACATGAGCTGAAAGGATCCGTTCAGGAAACATTCAGCATTGCAACATGATTCCGACAACCCGACGGCACGTACGGTCGATGAGCGCCCGGCGCGTCGGGGGCTGCGCGCGGCGCGCGGCAGGCTTCTGCGATGCGATTTGCCGGCGTTAAGTCGCTCGTGGGCGAACGGCACGGGGCGATGCTCGGGTCGGCGCGTCAACCCGGCGCGGAGGTCCATCCGGATCAGAACTCCAGCCACCCCGCGCTACACTCCGTGCCGTCCCCGCCTGCCACGCCGCAGGTGCGCCGGACCTCCGAAGCGGGCGTCGTATAACGGCTATTACCTTGGCTTCCCAAGCCAATGACGAGGGTTCGACTCCCTTCGCCCGCTCCACCCTGGCGATACCGCCGAGGGGCCGGTACGCGATCAGCGCGTGCCATGACGCTCCCTCCTCTGCTCACAAGCGACTGCGCCAGGCGCCGCACAAGCCCCGGCCGCCGAACCGTGAAGCGTCAGCAGATCCGCTGGTTTCCTCGCAGGCTTCCGATGAGCCGCTGCCCCACACCCAGCTTCCATGCTGCTCCGCGCTGCCAGCGCTATGGCAGATCGCGCTTACCCAGCAATGTCGACTGAGTCGACCGTGCTGCGCCGGCACCGGCGCGCGGGCTCGCTGCGCGGCTGGCGGATCTCGGCGTCTCCCTCGACAGGCCATCCCGATCATCCGCGCCTGACCCACGGTCCACCTCGCCCGCTGGCCATCGATGGCGCAAGGCGGCCTCGCCCTCACGCCGCTGCCAGGGCGGCATCGACGACGGCGGCTCGCGCCGATAGGTGTAGACGAACGGCAGATAGATCACCGCCGCCAGCGCACCGACCGTGGCATTCACGATCAGCGACTGCTGCTCGTCAGACAGACCGCTGCCCTGCAGCCCGGTGCCCACGGCCAGGGCGCTGGCGACGATGGTCTCGAACGCCGAGGTGCGCTGCGCGAGGCCCAACAGCGTTTGATCGGCCAACGCTTGGCGGTCCGGGCAGCGGACACGCATCGACAGCCGCAAGGGATCGATGCCTGGAGGCGGCGGCCGTCCGGCGGCGCGGTTCCTCTCCGCCTGCTGCGCGCGGGCTCGGCTGGCCATCGCATGGGTGGCGATCGGCAGCAGCAGCGTGTCCAGCACCTCGGCGCCCGCATTCAGGCCAGCGCGCAGCAGGTCGTGCGGCAGATACGGCGTCATCTGCGCCAGCGACGCACGCACCTGCGCGGCCATCGCGACGGCCGCGGCCTCGCTGCCGCCCATCGGGCCGATGCCCGCCCCCTGCCCCATCGCGGACGACGCCGCGAACCATTGGCCGGCGGCGTCCATCGACGTGTGGATCGACGCCGCTTGCGCCATCGCCCAGCCTGCGCCGGAGCGCGGCGCCCAGGCATCCATCGCCATGCCGAACGCCGTCTGAGACAAGCCATAGCTCCCCGCTGCGACGACGGTGCCGGGCAGTCGCACCGGGGCGTTGCCCGACAGAGGGACGAACAGCTGACAAGCCTCGCGCGCGAGGCAATAGCTGAGCATCTGAAGCCCGAAACTGCTCATCGAACTGGCCGCCACCGGCGGCTGCCCCACCACCGACGCGGCGCACAACGCGCCGGTGGAGAGCAGCAGCATCGCCACCCGCGCGAGCCGGCTGGCGCTGGTGGCCCGATCCTGGCATTCATCGCGGATCAGTCCCGCCACGTTCAAGGCAGGGCCGATGAGCAGGCAGCTCAGTCCCACCGCGTGCCGGGCCGTGGACGACCAGGCCGCATCGGCCATGCCCCGCTCGATCGCAAAACCCAGCAACTGCCGCAGCGTGGTGGTGAGCGCCACGATCAATCCGGTGTGCACCGTCGCATGGGTCAGGTTGGCGGCCCAGCGGGCGACGTCATGCTCGAAGCGGTTCTGCGCCAAGGCCGTCCCCAGTTCGCCGAGCCGGCCCAATTGGCGCAGCAATCGGGTCAGCAGCGACAGCAGCCTGAGCGCCCGATCCCTGGCCTGATCACCGCCTTCACTCGTGGGCAGATGCGGCGACATCAGGTCGAGCACCTCGCGCGCCGGCCCGCGTCCATGCGCCGCGCGAGCGGCCCGCACGCCGTCCTCGCACAGCACCTGCGCCAGATCGCCCAGCGCATCCACCTCGGCCGGAGCGCCGCGGCGCAGGCCGTCTTCCATCTGACGCAGTTCGATCTGCAGGCCCTGCAGCAGCGGCATCAACGGCGCCGGCGGCGGCCCGGACGCGGCGTCGCCCCCGCCCTGCAACGTGTTCAGCCAACGTCGTTCAAGCGCCTGCAGGCTGCGGTCATCCAACTCGTTCAAGGCGCCAAGCGAGGCTCGCCGCCATGCCGCGGACGACGCCGTCGAGGACGGGACGGGATACGCGGCGGGTGGATCGTCCGCCTCGGGGACGTTCCACGGATCGAGAGGACGAGAGGCGGAGATGGGCATCACGGGACTCTCCTTCGCGCCGACGGCCTGCGTCGGTCATGGGGACGTTGTCATGCGTCAGTTCCGACCTTCTGCGGCCAGTTCCATGCGACGTCCATGGAACCCGGAATGGAGGCAACACCTGACACCCAACCTGTCGTGCCGCACGGCGGGAAGGGCCTGAACCCCGGTCGGAAGACCGGTACTGACGCGCCTCCATCCCTGCTGTCACCGCTGTCCCCGATGTCATTTTCCGGAGCCCCGCCCATGTACGTTCAAAGCCATCGTCTGACCAGTCCGTCGTCCGACTCGGAGCCCGCCCGCTCCGACGATGCGAACGAGGCCCGTCCCGATCCCGCTGCGGACGAAGCCTCCCCCGGAGCGGGCGGCCACGGCGCCCACGCGTCCACCGCGAGGCCCGGCGCGACGGCCAACCCGTCGGACGACGACCGGGCGGCCACACCGCTGGTGCCGACGTCGGCCTCGGCGCTGGCGGACGCCCAGCATCCGGTCTTCCGACGCGGCGCGGCGTACGAGCGCCTGGCCCGCATGAGCCCCGGCGAGGCCATGCTGTTGGCCCGGGAGGCGCGCCACGAAGGCGGCGTGCCGCTGCATGCGCTGGTCGGGCGCGCCTCCGCAGCCGCCAGCGAGGCCAACGGCGCCGCCGATGCGAGGCCGCGCGCGCATGAACCGCTCGGCCGCCGAGCGGCGCTGCTGGGCGGCCCCCTGGGAGACGGCGATGGTTCGGGCGCGGCCGCTTCGTCGCACCGGCGCCTGGCGCGCTCGCTGGCCGCGCCGCTGCAGCCGCGCGAGTCCGGTTCGTCATCGGCACCGACCGTCGGCCACCATCGCCCGCTGACCCGGTCGCCTGCCATGCGGCCCGGCGGCTCGGCCGATGCGGCGGCGTCGACCCATCGCGCCCACGCGCTGCTCGGCCGCGCGCCGGCATTCAGCCCGACGGACCCGCTCACCGGATCCACCGGCGCCACGGAGCGCACGCCGCTGATGCGCACGCTGGCGATCAATCCCTTCGATCCGCACCTCGAGCGGGCCGTCGCCGCGCCGCGAGAGCCGCTGCGGGCGACCGACTCCAATGCGTCGACCGCGTCGACCGCATCGACCGCATCGACCGCATCGACCGCGTCGACCGCGTCCAGTGCGTCCACCAGCTCCGAGGCGTCGACCGCATCGGCCGGCTCGGTGCATTCGGATTTCGCGTTCGACATCGGCGATCCGGACACGCTGCATGCGCCCAGCAGCGCGCCCCATCCGCGTTGGGAACCGAACGATCCGCTGCAGCGCAACCTCGCGCAGATGCAGCCCAGCACCCGCGCGATGTTCGAGCCGCTGGGCGCGGTCGGCGGCAGCCTGCAGACGCCCGAGGAGCAAATGAGCCTGCGGGCCGACCTGGAACATCTGCGGCGGCTGCCCTTGCGCAGCCTGATCGACGAGCAACAGCCCGGCGACAACGTCAGCGCCGCGCCGCCCGAATTCGAGCGCGCCTTTCGCGTCTTTCACGACGCGCTGAGGCAGCGCGGCGATCAACTGCTCGAGGGGCTGAAATCGCCAGAGGCGGACCAGTTGATCCGCGACTTCCACACCTGGCCCGCGCAGGACCGCGCCAATGCGCTCACCGCGCTGACGCAGGCGGCGATGGCGGATTACGAACTGGATCGTGAATCGCCGACCACCGCGCGGCTGGTGAAACTCTGCGCCTCGAATCGCGCGCTCGCGCCGAAGGTGGATGCCTATCTGCAGACGCTGGAATATCGGGAGGACAACCAGGACTTCCGCTACGGCCTGCGCGCGACGACCTCGCGGCGGACCGCTCTCAATCGGCTGCCCGTGGCGGTCGAAGGCATGCTGAGCGAACTGGGCATCCGCGAGTGGCGTCGCGACCGGGCGAACAACGCGCCGCGCTGAGGGAGCGCCGCCCCTTCGACCGTGCGTGGCACGCGTCCGGTCGGGCGATGCGGAAAGCAAAACGCCACCGCGGCTGCGGTGGCGTTCATCCGTGTCGGCGATGGGCGAGCCGGCGAAGCGGAGCGGCTGAGCGATCGCATCGCGGCTGGACCTCAGCGGCTGCGCGTCGAGGTCCAGCGCTCAGCGCTCAGCGCTGCAGGTCGCCGAGGCAGAGGTATTTGCTCTCGACGTATTCGTCGATGCCTTGATGACCGCCTTCCCGGCCCAAGCCGGATTGCTTCACCCCGCCGAACGGCACTTCGGCCGTCGAAATCAACCCGGTGTTGATGCCGACCATGCCGGATTCGATCGCTTCGCCGACCCGCATGATCCGGCCGATGTCGCGGCTGTAGAAATAGGCGGCGAGCCCGAATTCGGTGCCGTTGGCCAGGGCGATGCCCTCCGCCTCGGTCTGGAATCGGAACACCGGCGCGACCGGACCGAAGGTTTCTTCCCGAGCGCACAGCATGTCGGCGGTGACGTCGGCCAGCACGGTGGGCTGGAAGAAGCGGTCATGCAGGCGCTCGCCGCCGATGAGGATGCGCGCGCCCTTGGCGGTCGCGTCCGCCACATGCTGCTCCACCTTGGCGATGGCGGCATCGTCGATCAGCGGGCCCTGGTTCACGCCGGACTCGAAGCCATTGCCGACCTTGAAGGCGCCGACCTTCTCCGCCAGCTTGGCGACGAAGGCGTCATAGACGCTGTCCTGGACATAGAAGCGGTTGGCGCACACGCAGGTCTGGCCGGCATTGCGGTATTTGCTGGCCAGCGCGCCCTCGACGGCGCTGTCCAGATCCGCGTCGTCGAACACCAGGAACGGCGCGTTGCCGCCCAACTCCAGCGACAGCTTCTTGATCGTGGGCGCGCTCTGGGCCATCAGGATGCGGCCGACTTCGGTCGATCCGGTGAAGGAGAGATGGCGCACCGTCGGGCTTTCGCACAGCACCTTGCCGATGGCGATCGACTGCTCGCCGTCGCCCGTCACCACATTCAGCACACCGGCGGGCATGCCGGCACGCTGGGCCAGTTCCGCGGCGGCGAGCGCGGTCAGCGGGGTCTGTTCGGCCGGCTTGATCACCACCGGGCAGCCGGCGGCCAGCGCGGGCGCGACCTTGCGGGTGATCATCGCCAGCGGGAAATTCCAGGGCGTGATCGCGGCGCAAACGCCGACCGGCTGCTGGATGACCCAGTAGCGCTTGGTCGGATCGGTGGTGGGGATGGTCTCGCCGTAGACCCGCTTGCCCTGCTCGGCAAACCATTCCAGGAAGCTGGCGCCGTAGACGATCTCGCCCCGGGCTTCGGCCAGCGGCTTGCCTTGCTCGGCGGTGAGGATGCGGGCCAGGTCGTCGGCATGCTGAATCAGCAGGTGATACCAGCGCATCAGGATGGCGCCGCGTTCCTTGGCGGTCTTCGCACGCCAGGCCGGCCAGGCGGCCTGGGCGGCAGCCACGGCCGCATCCGCTTCGGAGGCGCCGAGGTTGGCCACATGGGTCAGCAGCGCGCCGGTGGCGGGGTCGTCCACATCGAAGCGGGCGGCGCCGCCCACCCATTCGCCATTGATCAGCGCGTCGGTCTTGAGCAGGCTGGGGTCCTTGAGGGAGGCCAGCGGGGAAGTCATCGTGTCCATGAATCGAGCTCCAGGCAGTTCCCGTGCCCGCCTGGCGAGCAGGCGGGACGGGCGGAAGCTGGGTCGGCCCAGCCCCGGTCCGAATGATCCTAGCGGCTTTGGCAAACACACCACGTCACCAAAGCGGCGCGGCCCCAGGGGGATCAGGGGCGCTCCTATAATCGAAAGCTTCGCGAGATCAGGCCACGGGCACAGCGGAATCAAGGGGTTGGCGGCACGGCAGCCAGCGCGGCGGTCAGGGCGGCGTTCAGCAGGAACGCCGCGCGGGGCCGCGTCGCTTCTCACAATCTCTTGCAAAAACCTGCCCCACGACGCCTGACCCAGCGGAGCCATTCGCCCGGTTCCGGCGCCCCGACCGGCTGCAGCCCAGCCGACCGCAGGCGACAGGCCGAGGCGCGTGGCCTGAACATCGATCCGGTCGCCGCGCGCCACTCGCGCGATCAACCCGCTCACCGCACCCGCCCGCCAGGCCAGACAGCAAAGGACAGGCATGAAAGCCGCAGAGATCCGCCACACGTTCCTGAAGTTCTTCGAATCCAAGGGGCATCAGATCGTTGCCTCCAGCCCGGTCGTGCCGGGGGATGACCCGACGCTGCTGTTCACCAACGCCGGCATGAACCAGTTCAAGGATGTGTTCCTGGGTCTGGACAAGCGCGCCTATTCCCGCGCCACCACCGCGCAGAAGTGCATCCGCGCCGGCGGCAAGCACAACGACCTGGACAACGTCGGCTACACCGCCCGCCATCACACCTTCTTCGAGATGCTGGGCAACTTCAGCTTCGGCGACTACTTCAAGAAGGACGCGATCAGCTTCGCCTGGGAACTGCTGACCGAGCATTTCAAGCTGCCCAAGGACAAGCTGTGGGTCACCGTCTATTCCGAAGACGACGAGGCCTACGAGATCTGGAACAAGCAGGTCGGCGTGCCCGCCGAGCGCATCGTGCGCATCGGCGACAACAAGGGCGGCCGCTACATGTCCGACAACTTCTGGATGATGGGCGACACCGGCCCCTGCGGCCCCTGCACCGAAATCTTCTTCGACCACGGCGAGGACATCCCCGGCGGCCCGCCCGGCAGCCCGGATGAAGACGGCGACCGCTACATCGAGATCTGGAACAACGTCTTCATGCAGTTCAACCGCACCGAAGACGGTGTGATGCATGCGCTGCCCAAGCCCTCGGTCGACACCGGCATGGGCCTGGAGCGAATTGCCGCCGTGCTGCAGCACGTGCATTCCAACTATGAGATCGACACCTTCGTCGCGCTGCTGGCCGCGGCCAAGGCGGCGGTGGATGGCGCCAGCTCGGGCGACTGCGACAAGGACTCCGCCTCGCTGAAGGTGATCGCGGACCACATCCGCGCCTGCGCCTTCACCATCGTCGACGGCGTGATCCCCGGCAATGAAGGCCGCGGCTATGTGCTGCGCCGCATCGCCCGCCGCGCGATCCGCCACGGCTACAAGCTGGGCGCCCGCACCCCGTTCTTCCACAAGATCGTCGCGGAACTGGTCAACCAGATGGGCGAGGCCTATCCGGAACTGCGCCAGTCGCAGGCCCGTGTGGTCGACGTGCTGAAGCAGGAAGAAGAGCGCTTCTTCCAGACCATCGCCAACGGCATGGAAATCCTGGAAGCCGCGCTGGCGCCGCTGAACGGCACCGATCGCCAGCTCGACGGCGAGACCGCCTTCAAGCTGCACGACACCTACGGCTTCCCGGTCGACCTGACCGCGGACGTCTGCCGTGAACGCGGCGTGACGGTGGACCAGGCCGGCTTCGACGCCGCCATGACTCGTCAGCGCGAACAAGCCCGCGCCGCCGGCAAGTTCAAGATGCAGCAGGGCCTGGAATACACCGGCGCCGCGACCACCTTCCACGGCTACGAGCACCTCATCACCGAGACCGCCACCGTCACCGCCGTCTATGTGGACGGCGCCTCGGTGCCGCAGGCCCAGGCCGGCGACGATGTGGTCGTCGTGCTGGACCACACCCCGTTCTATGCGGAAAGCGGCGGTCAGGCGGGCGACAGCGGCGAGCTGCGCAACAACACGACCCGGGTCGCGGTGGAAGACACGCTCAAGATCCAGGCGGATGTGTTCGGCCATCACGGCCGGGTGCTGGAAGGCAGCGTCAAGGTCGGCGATGTCTTCAAGGCGCAGATCAATGCCGAGGCCCGCGCCCGCACGGTGCGCAACCACAGCGCGACCCACCTGATGCACAAGGCCCTGCGTGAAGTGCTGGGCGCCCATGTGCAGCAGAAGGGCTCGCTGGTCACGGCGGACCGCACCCGTTTCGACTTCGCCCACAACGCCCCGATGACGGCCGAGGAAATCCGCCAGGTCGAAGCGATCGTGAATGCCGAGATCCTCGCCAACGCCGATGCTCAAGCGGAAGTGATGGCGCTGGACGATGCGCAAAAGAGCGGCGCCATGATGCTGTTCGGCGAGAAATACGGCGACACGGTGCGCGTGCTGAGCATCGGCAGCTCCAAGGAACTGTGCGGCGGCACCCATGTGCGCCGCACCGGTGACATCGGCCTGTTCAAGATCGTCTCCGAGAGCGGCGTCGCCGCCGGCATCCGCCGCGTCGAAGCCATCACCGGCGACAACGCGCTGCACTATCTGCAATCGCTGGAATCGACGCTCGGCGCCGTGGCCGGCACGCTCAAGGCCGCGCCGACCGAAGTCGAGCTGCGAGTTAATTCGGTGCTGGACCAGGTCCGCGCGCTGGAGAAAGAGCTGGCCGCAGCCAAGAGCAAGCTGGCCTCGGCCCAAGGCGATGAGCTGCTGTCGCAGGCGGTCGACGTCAAGGGCCTGAAGGTGCTGGCCGCGACGCTGGTCGGCGCCGATGCCAAGACGCTGCGCGAAACCATGGACAAGCTCAAGGACAAGCTGAAGACCGCCGCCATCGTGCTGGCTGCGGTGGATGGCGACAAGGTCCAGCTGGCTGCGGGCGTGACCGCTGACAGCACCGGCAAGGTCAAGGCCGGCGAGCTGGTGAATTTCGTGGCGCAGCAGGTCGGTGGCAAGGGCGGCGGCAAGCCGGACCTGGCCATGGCCGGCGGCACCGATGCCAAGGCACTGCCCGCCGCGCTGGCCAGCGTGCAGGGCTGGGTCGGCGAGCGCCTGTGACCCGCTCGCCCGCTGGGCGCCCCGATTGCCGCGTGCCGTGCATGGCTTCCCTGAACGGCACGCCCCTCACTTCCGACCACTTCTGCGAAGGGCCCCGGCTGGGGCCCTTTGTTTTGTTTGAATCCCGTACCTGACGGAGCCCCAGATGGCACACACCGACGACATGGACACCCCTCCCCTCGACATCGAGAACGCGCAACGCCTGGCCGAATACCTGACGGTGCTCGCCGGCGCCGCCAATCAGGACGCGCCCGCCGTCACCCTGGACACGCTGGACGGCTACATGACCGCGCTGCTGGTCGGCCCGCAACCGACGGCGCCGCTGCAGGCCATGGATGCGCTGTTCGGCGACAACTGGCCCTCGGCCTTCGAGGAACAGGATCTGACCGATGCCTTCATGGATGCGCTGCACCTGCGCTGGAATGAAATCAGCGACAGCCTGGATCCCCAGCCGCTGCTGGAAGCGCCGGAACAGATGCATCTGACGCCGCTGATCTCCGAATTCGATGACGAGACCAAGGAACGCCTGATCGCTGAAGGCGCTCTGAGCGCGGAGCTGATCGAGCGTCTGCCCGCCGCCGGCGCGATGTGGGCCCAAGGCTTCCTGCAGGCCATCGAAGACCTGGACACCTGGGAGCTGCCCGACGGCGATGCCAACGAAGACCTGAAGCTGATGCTCGAAGCCTTCCAGGCGGTGACGCTGGCCGAGGGATCGAGCGAGCGTGCCGAGTACATCGAGCAGGCCTATGAAGAGCCGGAAGGCATCGACCAGAACGCGCTGATCGACGACATGCTGTTCACCGCGCAGGACATGCGCCTGTTCTGGATGCAGCAGGCCGCGCTGAAGGAAGCCCATTCGCACGGCGATGACGGCGAAGGTCACACGACCCACTGATTGCAGGCGCGGTGCCGGCTGGCGCCGCAGCAGCAGTGACGAAGGCGCCTACGGGCGCCTTTTTGCTGGGCGCGCGCGACCGCGCGTCAGAGCCGTCCCTTGCAATTCGGCGCGCCGCAACGGCAACGCAGCCGGCCTTCGTGGTGGCTCTCGCCGTAGTCCGCGCTGATCTCTTCGCCGGGTTCAATGTCGCGCATCGCGTAGAACTCGGCACGACCTTGGCGGATGCGCAACACCGCATTGGGCGAGCAGCTGTGATTGACATAGCGCAGCGCGCAGTCCGAGCGCGTGGCATCGATCGCCGTCTTGTGGGTGATCTCCACCACGTGGATCCGCCGACGTCCCTCGATGCGCCGACGCGCTTCCCGCACCGGCACCACTTCGCCGCGCATTTCGCCGATCTTGCGGCGGGCGGGGATCGGCTCGGCGGCGAAGACGCCTTGTCCATCGATCGTGCTGGGGCCCACGGTGAGCGAGAAGCGCTCGGCCGGCAAGGGCTGGCCCTTTTCCCCTGGTGCACGCTCGACCGGTGATCGGGCCTCGGCCTTCACCACGGGCGATGGCGGGGACGACACGGAACTGAGGCGGGGCATGGTGAGGACGGCGGGGAGCACCGCAGCAAATCGATCAGGCCGCATTGTCGCGCGGTTGCCACTGGTCGCAAACCGGCCGCCTTGACCCTGACGCGGCCTCACCAACATACTGGACCGCATGTCCCGCACCACCTGTCTGCACGTCCTAGTCGCCATGATGCCGATGCCCCTGATGCATCAGCGTCTGGGCGTCTTCACGGCTGGCAGGCGTCGAACGCGGTAGACGCCCCGGACCGGATCCCGGCAGTCCCTGCCCCCATCGATCCAGGTCCCCACCCTCTCCCCCTCACAAGGCCCGCGCAACCCGCGGGCCTTGTTGCTTTCAGAACGGTCCCATCCCTCACCTGTCCCCCAACCGGTCCGCATCCCAAGGAGCCTTCGATGCCCATCCCAACGCCCACCACGTCCTCGACGCCCTCGACGCCCTCGACGCCCTCGACGCCCTCGACATCATCGACCGCAGCGATCACCGCGCCGTTCTCGCGCGACCCTCGCCGCGCGCCGGACGACGCCCGTGAGCCCACCCGGAGCCCCGGCCTGACGCTGCGGCGCGCGGGCTTGCAGGACGCATCGGCACTCGCGGACCTGCTCAGCCTGCCGGAGGTGCAACCCTGGCTGCTGCAGTTGCCGTACAGCTCGGAGGCCTTCTGGCGCGAGCGCCTGGGCAAGACGCCGGATCTGCAGTCGGGGGAACTGCAACTGCTGGCTTTCGATGGTGACCGACTGCTGGGATCGGCCGGTCTGCACGGGGTGGGCGGGCAAGCGCGCCGTCGTCATGTGATGACCTTGGGGATGGCGGTGCATCCGCAGGCGCAGGGCAAGGGCGTGGGGACGGCTCTGCTGCAGGGGTTGATCCGACAAGCCGATGACTGGCTGGGAACGCTGCGGCTCGAGCTGACGGTCTATGTGGACAACCACCGCGCGATCGCGCTGTATGAGCGGATGGGCTTCGAGGTCGAAGGACGCCTGCGCGCTTATGCCCTGCGTCACGGTCGTTATGTCGACTGCCTGACCATGGCTCGGTTGCATCCGAATCCGCCGCGCTGGGATTGAGCGGGGCCGCGCTGGGTCGACGGGCGGACCGTCCGTCGACTCGTGCGGCGATTCGTTTGGATCCGATGGCGTCGAGCGAAGCGCCATCCAACGTCGTTGACGTTGGAGCCGATCGGTGGCCCGGAGGCCTTGCCATCGATCAGGTGGCGCTCATCAGGTGGCGCTCATCAGGTGGCGCTCATCAATTGGCGCTGATCAGTTGGACCTCCGCCGTCCCCACGCTGACGACCGGCGGCGCCACGCCGCTGACGAGGTGCCAGAGATCGTCCGTGTCCAGCAGCGTCAGCATCTGCGGGCCCTCGCCCTTGAGCAATCGCACCTGCGCCTGCGCGGCCCAGCCGGGCCGCGTCGGGCTGGGCTGCAATTGCGCCGCGCCGGTCGCGAACACCTGCCCCAGTTGCTGCACCGCCAGCACCAGGCGCTGACCACTCGCCGTGCGGCACACCAGTAGGGCGGCCTCCTCGCCACACGGTCGGCGGAACAGCAGTTGACCCAGGTCCAGCACCGGCAGCATGCGGCCTTCGAAGCCGATCATGCCGCTGACCGCCGATGGCGCCTGCGGCCAGGCGGTGATGCGCTGGCGCTCGAGCGCGGCCAGCACCTGCGCGGCCGGCAGGCCCAGCCATTGATGATCGACGAGGAAGCTCGCCACATCCAGCCGCTCCGCGCCGACGGGCGGCAGCGGTGCGAAGGCGATGTCGGTGGACGCCGCTGCGGACTCTTCCAGGCGCGGCCCCAAAGGCAACAGCACCAGCGCAGCCAGATCGGTCGGATCGGCGGGCTGATGCCGGCGGTATTCACGGTAGCCGCCCGACATGGCGAGACCGAAGGCCTGGACCTGACCCGACAGCATCAGCTCGCCGGTGATGTAGCGATCCGCCGCGAGCCCGGCGAGTTCTGATGCCGGTGCCGGCGAACGATCGCCGGGAGACCAGCGCTCATCGCTGCTCGCCACGACCGTGCCGTCGCGGGTCACCAGCAACGCCGCCGAGCCGGCCTGCGTCGGCAGCGCCGCGCGCAGCATCGCGCGGAATTGCGGTTGGCCATCGAAGACGATCGCGATGCCGCCCGCCAGCCGCGCGCCGTCCGGATGCGGCACGCCGGCCGCATAGACCAGACAGGGCGAAGCGCCGTCGTCGCCATACAGCCCACACGGCTCATGCGAGGAGACCACATACTGGCTGCTGTCCCGCAGCGCCAGCGACGATCGCACCCAGTCTCCGGTCAGCCGACGCCCCACCTGATGCGCTTGCGCGGGATCCGACACGGCGACGACGCGGCCGTCCGCATCGAACACCAGCAGCAGCGCATAGACGGTGTAGAGCGCATGGATGCTGCTCAGCACCTGCGCGGCCGCCTCGGCGTCCGCATCGGCGAGCGCGCGCTGCAGGCGCGCATCCAGCGCCCACCAGCGGCAGTCGTTGGCCCGTTCATAGAGATTCCGATTGACGATCGAGATGGCCAGCTCCGCCTGGAAGCCGACGCTGTCGAAGATCGCGCCCAGAGCGCCGTCCTCCAGCTGCGCGATGGCGCGCTCGAACACCTGACGCAGTTGATCGCCGGTGCGCTCGACCTCGTTGAGGAGCGTGACGGCAAAGTCGGTGTTGGCGGTGTTGGCAGTGTTGGCGGCGCTCGCCTGCATGGTCGATGGGGTCGCCTGCGGGTCGGGGCGTCGCTCGCTGGCGACTGTCACGCCGACGGCCGTTCCGCCCGCGTGCGCACGACTCTTCAGCTTGCCGTTCCACAGCGAGCGGGAGAGCTCACGCTGGATCCGGCGCGCTTCCACCGGGATGCTGCGGAGCTCGTCATCGAACAGCCCGCGGGTGTCGATGCGCTGCGCGCTGGCCGGCACGCGCGCGGGCGCGACTTCGGCGAACGCATGGTTCAAGGGCTGCAGCATCTGCGCCGACCAGCCGGGGCCGAAGTAGCCCTCATAGCCGGAAGCCAGCGCACTGGTGGAGAGGTAGTCCCGCCCCGCGAAATCGATCCGCCAGCCCTGCGCTTCTCCTGCATCGGACAGCGGCGCGCCCAGTGGAATCTGCCAGGGGTCGGAGGTCAGCAGCACACGGCCGTCCGCATCCTTGAGCACCAGCACCGAGCGCGGCACGCCCGCGCACAGCGCCCGGAACAAGCCCAGCATCTCGTCTTCCAGCTTGAAGGACAGGCACAGCACGCCCTCAGCGCCGCCCGCGCCCTTCACCGCTGCGGCGTAGATCAAACCCGTCGCGCCGCCCAGCAGCGCGCTCGGGCCATGCACCTCGACGAAGGCTTGATTGGGCTGAAGCGCCTGCATCAGCCGGGCATCCGGCACGGACTCGGCGCACCGCGTCGGATCCAGCGCGGCGAGCCGGCGTCCGTCCCGGGCCAGCAACGCCACCTGGTCGTACACGGAATACTTGGCGACGTAATCGGCGAAGCGGCGCTGCAGCGCGGCGACGTCGACCGGATCGATGTCGCCATCGGCATCCGCCTGCAGCAGCGCGCACAGCGGGACATCGGCGGCGAGGAATCCCACATCGGCGGTGCGCTCGAACAGGTTGCGAATCAGGATGTCGATGGCCACCTGCGAGCGGCCGCGCAACTGCTGCAGCGCGTTGTGCAACTGGCGACGGGCCAGGCTGTCGAGCAGGCGGCCGGTGAGCGCCTCGAAGGCGCTGCGGGTGTCGGCCATGTCGGTGGCGGCGCCACTCATCTGGCCCAGCAGCGCCAGGCTGTCCCAGGCGCCTTGCAGCCGCATCAGCGGCTCGCGGTATTCCTCCAGCAGCGGCATGGCCGACAGCAAGGGGGCCACTTCCGTGCTGAAGGGCAGCCCTTTTCTCCAGACCTTCGTCATTCCCGATCCTCTAGACATCGCCCTTGTGGGGCTGAAGCGGCGCAGTGTGGGGCTGCCGAAGAGGGATGTCAGGAGGGGGACTCCGCGGTTTTGAGCGCGATGGCGAAATACCGCACAGCACCGAATTCAGGCGCACAAGCGCGGTGCAGAGGGGATTCAGCCTGGGGCCGTCATCCCCCAAGACGGTGCAGCCAAACAGGGGGCAGTGGCCAGTCGGCGGCCCGTTGCTGATGACCAGGTCGAGGGCCCCAATCGATCGATCGATCGATCCGTCCCGGACCGGCACGCGCCGAAGCGCGCGGTGGGGATCAGTCGACCATCGTCAAGGCCGTCTCCGGCCCGCGACGCTGGGTGGACGCATGGACTTCCACCCCGTCATTGGCGCGGGTTTGCGCGCCAGTCGTTTCCGGATTGCCGTTGCGATCGGCCGGCGCCGGGACGGGAGCGACAGGAGGGCGATTCGGCTGGCGCTTGCCGGTGATCAACAGACGCGCCAGCTTGACCACCTCGCTGGCCTCGGCCGGGGCCGTCGACACCAGCAACGCCACGCCCAGCACGGAAGCGCTGATCAGGCGGAAGGGCGAATGACGGCGGAGGCTGCGGCTCATGGTGTCCCTCGGAAGCGGGATGCTTGGATGATGGGAGTATCGGAAGTCAGGTCGCGGATTGCCACCCAAGGGCGACGAACTGCGTCCTGAGCCCGCTGACTTGCGGCCAGAGCGGATGAAGGCACGCACAATCCGCTCCGCACGCATCCCGGCACCTCGGCGCGACGCCTCAGGGGGTCGGGCCGACGCGCTTCCGGTCATTCTTCATGGCTCGCCCGCCGATCGCCATCCCCAGATGAACAACGACGTCCGATTGCCTCCCCCACGGCTCGACACGCCACGACTGGTGCTGCGCGCCTCGGCGCCTGGGCTGGCCGTTGCGGTCAGCGAGTTCCACCACCGCAACCAGCGGCACTTCGCGCCGTGGTCGCCGCCGCAGCCGCCTGGCTTCTGGGACGTCGGTCCCACGCGGGAACGATTGGCCCGGGAGGCGGAGGAATTCCAGGAAGGTCGGCTGTGGCGCTACTGGATCAGTTGGCAGGACGCCCATGCGTCTCGGCCGATGGCGACCGATCTGCGCCTGCCCCCACGTTTCGACGCGCGCGACCCGCCGGTCATCGGCCAGTGCCAGATCTCTCAGGTGTCACGCGGCGTCTATCAAAGTGCCATGCTGGGTTACAGCCTGGACGAACAGGCGCAAGGCCACGGCTTGATGCACGAAGCCGTCCATCACGTCATTCACACGATGTTCAGCCCCACGGTGTGGCTGCACCGCCTGCAGGCGTCCGTGCGCCCGGACAACGGCCCGAGCCTGCGCGTGCTGAAGCGTCTGGGATTCCATCGGGAGGGCGTGTCGCCGCGTTATCTCTTCATCGACGGACGATGGCGCGATCACGAAACCCATGCGCTGCTCAATCCGGCGTGGGGCGATGAGGAGCCGCCGCGTTGAGCGTTGAGCGTTGAGAGTTGAGCGTTGAGCGTTGAGCGCTGAGCCCTGAGCAGGGACCAGGGAGCAGGGAGCAGCAAGCGGCAAGCGGTGAGCCGAAAGCTGCCAGCGGTGTGTGTGTGCAGCGGACGCTTCCTCGCGCCGCGCGCGGTCAGCGACGCGCGATTGGCGGCGAACGGTGCACGGTGAGCTGCTCGCGAGTCGGTGAAGACTCGTCTGCGTGTGCGTCCACTGGCTCGTTGGCGAGCGCGGCGTGAGCCCCTCAGCGGACGGACATCGGCGCCACGCCTGCGGGGCCTGTGCCGATTACTGTCCGTCCCGCCCCACCCGGCTGCACCGGCGCGCCTGCTGGGCGAAGGCCCGCACCGCGCACCTCGAATCGCACTCGCTGCAGCTCGCGCCCTCGGTCATCGAGCAGCACCAGTTCATGGCGCCCCGGCATCGGCATCCAATCCAGCGAGTCCCCTCGTCCGAGCAGCCGACCGTTCAGGCGCCATTGGGCTTTGGCTTGCCGTTCCAGTTGACCGTCGTGCGCGAAGCGCAGCCGTTGGGCGGCGGGCGGGATGTCGGGATCGAGCGCATAAATCGCGCCCGGCGCCGGATTGCGAATGCTGACCGGCGTTGCTGCCAGCCGAATCACCGACTGCTCGGTGCCCGCCAGGAACAACTCGGTGCGAGCGGGTTCGCCATTCGCGTCGAAGCGCATGTCCCGCGCCACCACGCCGGCCGGCATGCCGACGGGCTTGGGCGGCGAGCCCGCATGCAGCGCCAGCATCAGCTCTCGCCAGATCGGCGCCGCACCGCTCACGCCGGACACCTGCTGCATCGCCGCACCGCTGGAATTGCCGACCCACACGCCGACGGTGTAGCGGCTCGTCCACCCAATGCACCAGTTGTCGCGCATGTCCTTGCTGGTGCCCGTTTTCACCGCTGCGGGGAACGGCAGCGCCAGCGCACTGGCCAGCCCGAAAGTCAGTGCCCGCGCATTGTTGTCCGCCAGCATGTCGCTGACGATGAAGCTGGCGCGCGCATCCGCCACCTGCCGCGATGCCGCTCGGGCAGTGATCAGGCGAGGACTTGGCGCGTTCGACGCCGATCCACCGATTGCGCGAGTGGGGCTGACAGCGGTGGCATTCCTGGACGCGAGGGTCGGACCAAATGCGCTGGCTGCGCTGGTTGGGCTGGTCGCGCCGGCTGTCGCAGTGGCGTCCGTTGCTCCGCTCTGCGTCGGCAATTGAACGTCGCTGTACCGGCCTCCATTGGCCAGCGCGCGGTAGGCGTTCGTCAGCGCCAGCAGCGTCACATCGGCGCTGCCAAGCGCCAGCGAGTGTCCGTAGAACCCGCCGGTCTCCGGCAATTGCAAGCCGAGCGCGTTGAGGCGCTCGAACACCATTTCAGGCGTCAACATCAAGGACACCCGCACCGCCGGCACGTTCAGGCTGTTGCCCAGCGCCGCGCGCGCGCTCACCCAGCCGCGATAGGTCTTGTCGTAGTTCTGCGGCAGGTAGATGCCGGCGCCTGTCGGCACCTGCGCAGGCGAGTCGTCGAGCAAGCTGGCTGCCGTGATCAGCCGGCGTTCGATCGCCAGCTCATACACAAACGGCTTCAAGGTCGAGCCCGGCTGGCGACGTGCCAGGACATGGTCCACCTGCGCCGCCTCCGAGAGCGATCCGCTCGATCCCACCCAGACCCTCACCTCGCCCGTCGCGTTGTCCAGCACCACCACCGCGCCGTCTTCGACCTGGCGCCCGCTCAGCTCCGCGAGATGTCGCTTGAGCGCCTGGGTTGCCAGCCGTTGCCAGCGCGCGTCCAGCGTGCTGCGCTGTTCGATGGGACCGTCTGCCCGCAAGGCGAGTCGGGCGTAATGCGGCGCCCATTGCAGACTGTCGGCCAACTGCAGGGGTTTGCGGCGCAGCACGGCGGCGACTTCATCCACCAGGCCGTCGCAGTGGGAGGCCATCGCCTTGAGCAGGCTGCAAGCGCGTGTGGCGATGACGTCCGCGGACGCATTCGGCCCGCGGAGCATCACCGCCAGCATGGCGGATTCGCGCGCATCGAGACCGGCGGCGCGCTTGCCGAAGAACGTCTGCGCCGCCGCAGGAACGCCGATCAACTCACCACGCAAGGGCACCCGGTTGAGATAGGCCTCCAGGATCTGGGCCTTGGTCCAGCGCTTCTCCAGCCGCCCCGCCACCCAGGTCTGGCCCAACTTCTGGCTGAGACTGCGGCCGCCGCGATGGGCGAGGTCGTCATCCAGCAGACCGGCCAACTGCATGGTGACCGTCGAGGCACCGCGGGTGCGACGGTTCCACAGGTTGCCCCACGCGCTGGCGGCCACGGCCGACCAGTCCACGCCGCTGTGTTCATAGAAGCGCTGATCTTCGGAGAGCAGGATCGCCTGCAGCAACATCGGCGACATCTGGGCCAAGGGCACCCAGGCCAGCGTGCGGTGTCGCGGATCGAGCCGCAGCGATTGCAGCGGCTCGCCGCGACGATCCAGCAGCGTGCGGTCCGAACTCTGGTGGGCCGCCTTGGTCTCTTCGAAGCTGGGCAGATCGGCAGCGAATGCGGCGGACGACGTACCGCCGGCCGCACACACCCCCATCAGAATCACCATGAAGGCGGCCATGCGCGCCTTCAATCCGCAAATGAACGCGCGCCCGAGGCCTCGAGCCGCGCTCAGCGGATGGACCCAGGTGGGCGGCCCCGCTCTCCGCCGCACCGGTCGCCACGCCGTGACGGACGCGTGCCACCGGCGCCAGCAGATCACGGCGCAACCTCCAGCGTGGCATTGGGCAGTTCGCCGAAGCGATCGGGCGCATACATCGCTTCCGCGCGTGTGGACGGCATCTGGAAGCGTCCGGCATTGTTCAGACGCACCGTGTACTCGATCACATGGCGTCCTCGCGGCAGATAGCCGAAGTACGCGCGCCAGGCCGAGAAGCTGCGCTCGATGAAGTCAGGCGCGGCCTGACCTTCGCGTCGCTCTCCCTGGCTCTCGATCGTGCCGTCGATGATGGAGGCGCCGGTCGGCAACGGGTCGCTCAGGACGACCCAGCTCATGTCGGCCGATGCCTCGACCTCCAGCTTGACCCGCATCACGTCACCTCGCGTCCAGGCCGGCGCTGCCTTCTGAGCCACCGGCTGCAGGCTGCGCTTGATCGAGTAACCCGCGCTGAGCGGTGCCTTGAGCGGCACCGCTGCGAGCGCCTGCACCGTAGCCCAGGGCTTGCCATCGCCGATGTGATTGAGCGTCAGCGGGGCGGTTCCGCCAGCCGGCCAGGGCAACGAGATCGCACCGCCGTCCGGCTTGCCGGCCCAGTCATGCGCGCCGCTCTTGCCGCCGAGTTGCGCTTCCGTCCGTCCCTTGACCGCCTGGGATTCGAACTTCGCGGAGAAGCGCTCGAGCGCCAAAGCGCCCCACAGGTTGGCGGTGGTGCTGTACCAGGCGCCGCGCTCCTGACGCGCGAGGGTGCCAATGACCAGTCGAGGCAGGTCCTCACGCCAGGACGGGTCCTCCACGAGCGCAAGGATCATGCGGGCCGCATTGCCGTCGCCACTGTTCATCAGCCACCACCATGCATCCGACTCCTCGTTCACGAACCGCAGCGTGGTGCCGGCGTAGCTCAGGCGTGCGCGCAACTGGGTCTGCGCGGCGCTGATCTGCGCGTCGCGCTGCGGTGCCTGCGTCATGCGTTGGTGAATCACCAGCCAGTCGATCACCGCGCTGGTCGGCCAGCTCGGCAGATTGCGCGCATCGACCGTCGCCAGCTGCCGCTGGCTGATCCGATCGTAGCGAGCCAAAGCGGCCAGGGCGGCGATGCGACGTGGCTCGTCGTCCGGTCGAGGTGACCAGTAGCGCCGAGCGATCCGCCCTTCCACGAAGGCGGCCAGGCCATCGAGCGCCTTCGCCAATGGGCCCTCCGGCACGCGTCGTCCACCTTCCTGCGCGGCCGACAGCAGATGCGCAGTGAGCACATCGTTGCCCTCGGTGATGAAGGTCGAGAGTGGGAAGTAGGCGAAGAGGCCGTCGCTGTCCTGATAAGTGCTCAGGGTCGCCATCAGCCCATCCCAGCCTGCGGCGTCATGCAGCGCCAACATCCGCGAGCTTTGCTGCTCCAGGCAGGTGTAGGGATAGGTCTCGAAGAACCCGCGGATGCCAGGCAGCGCGCTCGACAGCCGAGGTTGCAGTCCGATCTGAAGACCGCCGCGCTTGACGGTCTGGCCCTGGATGACCAATGCGTCCGCAGGCGGCGCGACCGGCAGGCTCATCGGCCCATCCAACTGCTTGAGCGTGGCCTGCAGCACGCGCAGCGGCACCGCCGGTTCGACCTGCTGGATGGTCCGCATCGCGTCCTTCGCGCCGCCGCCGCCCTGTTCGGTCGCCATGGCTTCCCAGGTGATGCGCTGCGCCCCGTCCGGTACCGTGACCGACCAGCTCAACTCCTGCGCCCCGTCCGCCGCCAGCTTCACCGTCTGCGGCGGCTGGGTCAGCATTTGGTCGCCACTGGCGGTGCTGGCCTTGCCCTGCAGTGTGACCTGCAGCGTCATGGCGCGTGAGCTGGCATTGCGCAGCGTCATCATGGCCTGCACTCGATCGCCTTCGCGCACCAGCGGCGGCATGCCTGAGAGCAGTTGGAGGTCCTGACTGACCTTGATGCTGTTCTCTCCCGTCCCGAAGCGTTGACCGGAGGCATCCGCCATGGCCACCAGCCGGAATCGCGTCAAGGAATCGTTCAGCGGCACCTGGACCAGCGCCTCGCCTTGGGCATTGACCTGAACCACGGGCTGCCAAGTGAGCAGCGTGTCGAACAGCTCACGCGTCGCGAAGCCGCCACCACCGCCCGCTGCGACGGCTTTGCGTCCGTAATGGCGACGGCCGATGATTTCGCTGTGCGCGGTCGAAGTCGAGACCGCCCAGGGCCTCGTTTGCAGCAGGCTGTCCAGCAGCTTCCAACTGTTGTTGGGCGCGAGCGCCAGGAGGCCTTCATCCACGGCCGCGAATGCGATCTGCGCGTCCGGTACCGGTTTGCCGTCCTGGGTGACCCGCAGTTTGACCTGTGCCGTCTGACGCACGCCGTATTGGGCCTGCTGTGGCAGCACCTCCACTTGCAGCTGATGCTTGGCCCGGCCGATGTCGATCATCGCCATACCGAGCTTGAAGGAGGGCTTCGACAGATCGACCATCGCCGTCGGCGGTTGGTAGTCGCCAGAAGCGCGCCATTCGCGCCACCAATTCATCGGCTCCCGCCAACCCCAGCTGAAGAACGAATACCAGGGCACGTCCCGCAGTCGGCCGCGCAGCACCATCACGCTGACGTAGGCGTTGGGCGTCCAGTCCGGGCTGATCTTGAGATCGATCCAAGGGTCATTGCCGGACAGTTGACGCACCTCGCTGTGCAGGACGCCTTCGCGTTCCACCGTGACCAGGGCGGTCGCCTCGCGATAGGGCATGCGCACCTGGAAGCGCGCTGTCTCGCCCGGCTCCCAGCGCCGACGCTCCGGGATCACATCGATGCGGTCGTCATTGTCTTGAGAGAACCAGAGTTGGCCGGCACGCGTGACCCAGACCGAACGCGACGCCTGGCTTTTTCGCTGGCTGCTGTCGGTGGCGGTCGCAATGAGCTCCAGTTGCCCGCTTTGCGTCAGCTTGGCCTCGCAGCGCATCAGGCCTTGGGCGTCGGTCGTGCCGCTGCAGAGCTCGCCCAGATCTTTGGTGCTGCTCTGGTGCTCGTAGCCGTAGAAGCCGCCCACCAGACGCTTGCGGGTGCTGAGCGTTTGAAGTTGGCGGCCCTCGATCCGAACAGCACGGCCCGATACGGGCTTGCCGTTGGTATCCAGCGCGATGGCGTAGATGGCCAGCGTCTGACCGTTGGCGACCCAACTGCTGGCGCGGATGCCGACCTGAACCTCGGAGGGCCAGATCGTCTGCGACAGCGCCCGTGTGTGCGTCTGCCCATCGGGATCGCGATAGTTGAGTTCCACCCTCAGGTCAGACGGCGCATTCAGCGGCCCCTTCACCGGAACCCGGAACTGCGCAGCGCCTTGACCATCGGTGGTCAACGACAACTTGTCCAGAATCAGGCGATTGCCGCGGCTTTCGCTGACGCTTTGCTCGCCGTCACCGTCGCTGTCCGGGCCATCGGCATCGTCCATCGTCCCGCCGGCCGCATTCCGCTTGGCCGGCGGCTCGAACGAGAAATCGTCATGGCCGGCCACGGTCTGCCAGCGTGGCTGCAGCACCGCGTTGATCTGAATCGGTGACTTCGTCATCGGCCCGCCGGCCATGTAATTCAGTTGGGCGCCCCAGCTGTAATCCTTTGCACCGACCGACGGCGCTTTGGGCGCCAGAAGCCGCGCGTCGACCAAGGGCACGCGGAATTCCTCGACACGCACGCTGCCGCTGTCCCAGTTGCGTCGTGTGCCGTTCGGGCCTGTGCGCTCAAGGACCAAGCGGTAGGTTCCGAGCTTCGCGCCCGCAGGGACCTTCCAGGTAGAGACTGCGTAGCGGCTGCCCTGCCAGGGCAGGTCGATGGTGGTGACGTCTTCGCCGGTTCCTTCGAACACGACACGCAAACGGTCCGGCAAGGCCGATGGCGGGGCATCGTTGAGCCCATGCATCGTCTCCAGGCGGAAGAAGTGCTTCATCGACAGCGTCTCGCCGACACGCAGCATCGGCCGGTCGGTGACCGTGTGCGCCCGCACCTGCCCTTCCGCGCCGTAGGAGAACGGGGCGTTGAAGCGCCAGGTCTCGATGCCGCGATCCCAAGCGGTGAACATGAACGAGAAATCGGTAGGACGCCCGGTTTGCTCCAGCCGCGCGGTGACGAACAGACCGGTCTCGCCCGGGCAGCGGACGCTCTCCGTGCGTGCGAGCGTCTCTTGATCAATGCGCGCGACACCGCTGGCGTCGGTCTTGCCGGACCAAAGCTCCTTGCCCGCGCAGTCATAAACTGCGACCTTCGCATCAGGGACCGGCTTGCCTTTGTCGAGACTGGTCACCCAGGCCAGACTGTTGTCACGTCCGCGCTTGAAATGCAGGCCCAGGTTGGTCACGAGCACGCCAGTGCGAACGTACATGGGCCGTCCGGTGTCGAGCAGAGACTGGCCCAATTGGGGCGAGGCCAGCTCCAGAACGTGATAACCAGGTTCGTTGATGGGGATGCCGATCACGTTGATCGACTTTTCACCCGGTGGCGGCGCCGGCACTGTCAGGTTCTGAACGCCCGACTCGCCGCGCAGCAACTCGACCTTTCGGCTCTCCCATTCCCTCTGCCCGGCGTTGTAGAGCTTCGCGTGCCAACGGAGCGCGTCCAGATCGCCCTCCACGCGCTTCACATGCAGTTGGCCAAGGCCGCCAGACTTCAGCTCGTCCTGCACATGGCGCAAACTCAACGGCACCAGGCTGGGCCCGTCATGCTCCCACTCCACAATCCCGAACGGCGACGCCGCGAACTTGGCCAGCGGCGGCGCAGCACCCGTTTTGACGGTCAGAGGAAAACTTGCTGCGTTCGCAAGGGCTCGGCCGCTCAGATCTCGAATACTGGACGGAAGCTCGATCTTGAACTGCTGGTTCTCCGGCAGCGGTGTAGGAAATTGAACGCTTTGCAGCGACGCGTTCTTGTCAATCTTGGCCGCGTCGTCGGTGTTGACTGGGCTGATCACCTGCCCATCCGAGCCCCGCAGCCGAATCGCCAACGCCTGATCGCGCGGAATCGCTTCAGAGAAAGAAACGCTAAGCGGCAAGATTGGCAAGCAAGGCGCATTGCCCCGTTCACGCTCGCAGCTGAACTCCGCCGTCAGCGGGGAACGCACGGTGAACCGGAGGCGCTTTTCACCACGAGTTCGAACCGCCGGATCCACCTTGGCCGCAATGCCCGGACCCCAGACCAAGGTGGCCTCGGTCCCTGAGGGCAGCGGACGCTGGCAGCCGACGAGGATCCAAGGATCCCGCTTCGCATCGAGCTTCAGCGCCTTGATCAGCACATCGCGCTCGGTCGCGTCAAATAGCTTGACTGGAATGCGTTCGCCAACGGCCTTGGACTCGCACCACATGCCGTTCGCAATCGTGGATTCGTCAGCGGCCCCGGTGAGCCTTAACAGAAAACGCTGATCCTCTTCGATTTGAGCGCCGTCCCATGGACGCACTTGCTCAATCGTCGGCGCCGAAATATTGAAACTGAATGAGCGTGGGCCGACCCAGTCAGGGCTCACACCGGGGGCGGTCGGCTTGAACCCGTCAATTGCTTTGATCGTGCAACGTGCGCCTGCGGGCAATGCCTTGCGGAAGTCAAAAACCCATTCTTTCTCGTTGGTCCAGCGGCCTTGCCCCTCGACGAGCACACCTCGGGAACATTCCACAGCGACGGGTGGCGGCGCTCGCAGATCGCCGAGCGGAATGACGGCCTGCTTGAATTGCACAACGATGTTTTCCAGCCGCCCCACCTCACCCTGCGGTGAGACTTTGGCAGGCTCCAAAGCCCAGGCATTGCTACCAATGGCCGCCCCTAGCAGTAATGCACTTGGCATCCTCAGCAGAGATGCCGGCTGAATGGCGTCACGGACGAAACCTATTACTTTGAGCTCTGACATCGTGGGATGGACGGTCGAAGGAGACCTCAGTCTAGCGTCCCGCCTTCGACACGACCGTCCCCCCAACGGGTGCACCAACTGGGCGCACGAACAACAAACGGGGGAGAACTAATCAGGATCGGTGATCCCAGGGCGACAGCTCAGGTCGCGTCGATCGAAAACCCGCGCAACGGGCTCGAGGCATATCTCAAAATCGGTAGCCGTCTGCTTTTCAAAGCCCTCAGTCGACGAACGAAATCGATCTCGGAGATGTGACGAGTTACTCGCGAAGACCGGACGCTGAACAACCTTGATCGTGCGCGGCTGCCGATGAAATATCGCAGGCAGGACATCAATGGTCCAGATCGGACTGGAGAGACTAGGACAAACGACGCATCGAATGTTCTTCCGAGAGCCACGAATCTGAATATCGACACCCAAATGCAAAAACCCCTTGAACCTATGGGTTCAAGGGGTTTAGCGGGATATTAGCCTGACGATGACCTACTTTCACACGGGAATCCGCACTATCATCGGCGCTGAGTCGTTTCACGGTCCTGTTCGGGATGGGAAGGGGTGGGACCGACTCGCTATGGTCATCAGGCTTGACTG
>CAJYPV010000013.1 GCA_913776825.1 Burkholderiaceae bacterium | reverse complement strand
TCCTTGAACCGATGCTTTCGCGAGCAAGGGCTTGGAACATTGCAAGGCTGGTGTGAGCGTCTCGCGTCAGATGAACCCGAAGCTTTGCTGACCTCGCCCACCTGTACCCCTAGGGTTCAGGAATGCGGCTCACGGTTCGCCGTGGACACCTTATCTTCAGGGGCGCGCCCGCATCGCGCGCTCCGGTCGACTCAGGCTCAGCCTGTCGCCCCTCGTCTCGTCGTACCCGCCCCTTGATGGCGGGTTTTTTGTTTCTGCTGCTCGTGAGCCCGACTTCGCGAGCCGACGTCACAGCACCCACCTCATCGAACCATGGCTTCCGATCCGCATCCGGCGCCAGACGCCAGCCCCACCCGTCAGTTCTGGCTGATGAAGTCCGAGCCGGATGAGGCGTCCATCGATCACCTGAAAGCCGCCGGCACGCTCCCCTGGACAGGTGTGCGCAACTACCAGGCGCGCAACTTCATGCGAGACCTCATGCGACTGGGCGATGGGGTGCTGTTCTATCACTCGTCTTGCCCCGAGCCCGGCATCGCCGGCCTGGCGGAGGTCTGCAGCGCGGCCTATCCGGATGCCACCCAGTTCGATCCCGACAGCCCGTACTTCGATCCGAAGTCCACGCGCGAACAGCCGCGATGGCTGCATGTGGATGTCCGGTTCGTGCGCAAGACGCGTCTGCTGTCGCTGGCGGACATGAAGCGCGACCCCGCGCTGTCGGAGATGCGCACCCTGGCGCCGGGCAACCGACTCTCGATCACCCCGGTCAGCGCCGCTGAATGGGCGCATCTGCAACGCGTGCTCGGCTGAGCCAGCGCCCGGGCTTCACAGCCCGCCGCGCAGCTGCCGATCAGCCGATCAGCCGCCCAAGCCGAAGGGGATCGACGCCAGCACCACCTGGTTGCCGCCTCGGCGCTGCGCTTCCTTGGCAGCCATGTCGGCGGCCTGGAGCAGTTCTTCCTGTCGCGACGCCGTGTGCGGGAAGCTCGCCACGCCCATCGACAGCGACAGACCCAGGTCCTGCCCATGCAGCACCACGATCTGCGAATGACATTGACGACGCAGTTGCTCCATGCGCGCGTGAGCCGTGGCCAGGCCGACACCGGAGAGCAGCACCGCGAACAGGTCCTCGCCGATGCGGCAGGCCGCGTCCATCGCACGGGTGTTGGCGCGCAGCATGCGGCCAAGCCCTTCCAGCAGCCGTTGGCGGGCTTCCTCGCCGAGCGATTCCTGACCTTCGGGCACCGGATCCAGCGCGATCAGCACCAGCGTGAATTCGCGGTGCTCGCGGGTGGAGAGGTCGATCTCACGCAGCAACTGGTCGTCGAACTGCGCGCGCATGTAGAGGCCCGACACATCGTCGCGGCCGCTGCCCTGCTGCAGCTCGCGGCGCAGTTGCTCGAGCGCCTTTTGCTGCTGCTCCAGTTGCTGCAGCGCGCGCTGCAGATGGGACTCGCGATGGCGTTCCTCGGTCTTGTCGCTCCACAGGGCCATCACATGCTCGGCGCCCAGCGGAATGCGCGTGACCATGAATTCACGTCGACGCCCCGCCAGCTCCAGTCGATGTTCGGAGCTGACCACGCCGCGCTGGGCGAGCGTCGCCTGCTCGGCCCGGCGCATGGCCTGGACTTCATCGCTGCGCATCAGTTCGGTGTCGGTGCTGCCGACGATGCCGTGTTCGCTGCGATCGAACAGATCGCTCATGCCCGGGCTGGCGAACACATAACGCCCGGTGGCCATGGATTTCACCGCCAGACAGGCGCCGGTGGGTTCCAGCAAACCCAGCAGGCCGGCCGCGACGGGCGCTTGTTGCGGTCCCTGGGAGGCGAGCCAGGCGTCGAAGCTGGCAGGCGCGGGAGACGCGGCGGCAGGAAATTCCATGAGGCGGGCCTGGCCAGGTTGCCCCTGGCATTCGAATGGTGGATGAACCGAATGTAGATGGCCTGAACAAGCCGGGGAAGGGCTGAAGCCAGAGAACGACGCCCCCTCCCCCTAAGCTTGGGGCTCCGGCATCCTAGCGTGCCTGTGGCAGGTGAGCAGAATCTCACGTTCGCATCGCGCGACGCGTGTGCAACTCGTGGAAACCGCCCCGTGAAAATGTCACGTGGCGTCGGATGCCTGCGAGGTCGAGTTGCAAACGCTTGCCGATGCGCGCCGGCGATCGTGGGCCGTCACCCGCGTTGAAGTACCCAGTGAGACGCCGCCTGTCCAACCCGAACGGGTGCGAGCGCGCTCGAGGATTCATCGTCGGCAACGGGCTGTTCCGGAAGAATCGGACCACCGACATCCGCTGTCTTCATGGGCTTTCGCGATTTGCCAGCCTGAATGGATGACAGGCACCTGAAAATGAGGCTAGAATCCGCGTTTTGCTGGCAAACCCCTGCGCGTCGATTCGGAAGTGGAATCCGGATACTCCGCTTCGAAAGTGGTTCTCTGAACGACTGATTCAGTGGACAACCTTCCCCGCGAACACCGAGCGCTATTTGAAGGAATCCTTTTTTCATGACCACCATTCGCGTCAAAGAAAACGAGCCGTTCGACGTGGCCCTGCGCCGCTTCAAGCGCACCATCGAAAAGCTGGGCCTGCTCACCGAGCTGCGTGCTCGTGAGTTCTACGAAAAGCCCACCGCTGAGCGCAAGCGCAAGAAGGCTGCGGCCGTCAAGCGTCACTACAAGCGCGTGCGCAGCATGCAGCTGCCCAAGAAGCTGTACTGATCGTTTTCGACGGCTTGGAGCCGGCGCCCTGTCGCAAGACACCCGCCCTGCCCCAGGCCCGCAGAACAGCGAGAAAGCCCGCGCAGGACGCTGCCGCGGGCTTTTTTGTTTGCATTTTTTGTTCTCTCGTTTCGTTGGCGCCTATCGTTAGCGCTTCTAGTTAGCGCTTTCCGTTGGCGTCTTCCGTTGGCGCTTTCTGCCCAGAGCACAGCTGCTTCCCAGCGTCATTCCCTTCTTCTGGATCGACCACCGATCGATTCACCAAGCCACCCGGAGCCCCTCCATGAGCCTCAAAGACCAGATCACCGAAGACATGAAGACCGCCATGCGCGCCAAGGACAGCGAACGCCTGGGCACCATCCGCATGCTGCTGGCCGCCGTCAAGCAGAAGGAAGTGGATGAGCGCATCGTGGTGGACGACGTGACCCTGGTGGCGATCGTCGACAAGCTGATCAAGCAGCGCAAGGATTCGATCAGCCAGTTCACCGCCGCCGGTCGTCAGGATCTGGCCGACAAGGAAACCGCCGAGCTGAAGGTTCTGGAAGCCTATCTGCCGCAGCGCCTGAGCGAAGCCGAGATCAAGGCCGAAGTCGCCGCGATCGTGGCCGAGGTCGGCGCCAAGGGTGCCGCCGACATGGGCAAGGTGATGGGTGCGGTCAAGACCCGCCTGGCCGGCAAGGCCGACATGGGCCTGGTCTCCGCCGCGGTGAAGGCCGCGCTGGCCGGCTGAGCCCGCGCGCCCGCCCGACCCCGATTCAACCCGCCGGTCATTCAGCCAGGCATTCAGCCCGTTTCGCGATCCTCGCCATCAAGGAGCACGCATGGAACTCACCGTTCAACAGCTGACGCCGGATTTCTGCGTCGCCCCGCAACTGGCACCGGAGGTCATGGCCGCGCTGGCCGGCGCCGGTTTCAAGAGCGTGATCAACAACCGCCCGGATTTCGAAGGCGGCCCCGATCAGCCGACCAGCGCCCAGATGCAGCAAGCCGCGGAAGCCGCCGGTCTGGCTTATCGCCACCTGCCGGTGCAAGGCGGCTATCAGTCGCCGGAAGAGATCGAGGCGATGCGGGTGCTCTTGGCCGACCTGCCCAAACCGGTGCTGGCGTTCTGCCGCTCCGGCGCGCGCTCCACCCGGCTCTTCGCCGCAGCGCAGCAGGGTTGACCGACCGGTTCACACCGATACGACCCAGCAAGGTCCTGACTCGATCACGAGCAGGACCTTTTTTCTGCCCGCCGCGCCATGACGGGCCGATCGCGACGCTCACTGGCCGCTGGACCGCGACTTCAAACTCGCCAGCTTCGCCGCATACAACTGCCGCTGCGACACGGTGGTGCTGACTTCCTGCGCCTTGTCCAGCGCCCGGCGCACCTCGTCCCAATGCCGCAGGCCGACGTTGGACAGCGCCAGCCAGAAATAGAACTCGTGGTAGTACGCCGAGCGGTCGATCTCCCGAGTGAACAGGTCTCGGGCCCGCGCATAGTCCCCGGCGTGCATGGCGGCGATGCCCTGGTCGAAGAACTTGAACGGGGGATACGGCTGCAGCGCCGCCAACCGTGCTTCCCATTGCGCCGCCTCGTCGGCCCGGCCGGATTGACGCAGCAACTGCGCCAGGTTGGCCATGGTCTGGGTGTTGCCCGACTCCCGCCGCAGCACCTCGCGGAACGCGTGCTCCGCCTCCGCCACATCCCCATGGCGGCGATAGACCACCCCCAGCGTGTTCAGCGCCGCCAGCAGACGCGGCGACTTCAGCCACGCCGCCCGCGCCCACCAGTAGGCGCGGTCCAGTTGGCCCAGCGCCATCCATTCCGCCGCCCGGTTGTTCAGGTACATGGCGACGATGGTGTCCTCATCCAGCTCCATCGCCCGCTGATGGCGGATCTCTGCGCCGGGCTGGAAGTCGACCACCAGCAGATCCTCGTGATTGCCGAGGACCTTGTACTCGGTGGGCTTGCGGCTGAGCCCCAGATTCACATGGCCGGAGACGACCTGCAGATCCCCCACCCGACTCCATTGCTCTTCCTGATAGATGTGGCGAAAGCTCACCGGCAGGCCGATCGCGCGGGCCAGTGACGCCGTCATCAAGGTCAGCGAGAGGCAGTTGCCCGTGCGGGCTTCAAAGGCCTCCGACGCGGTTCGGGTGCGTTCCGCGTCGTATTCCAGGCGCAGATCGCCAGGCCTGTAGAGCGCCTCCAGCAGCGCATCGCGCTGGTCCTTGACCTTGGAGAAGCCGGACAGCCGCGTGCGCACGAACTCGCGCATGGCCGGGCTCAGCGCCAAGGCGTCTTCCGGATCGATGCGCTCCTGGTTCGGCGGAAAGCGGTCGTCGTGCAGCATCTGCTGGGGCGACGGCGTGTCGGCGACCGGCACCGAGCTGGCACAGCCCGTCAACAGCGCCGCGAGTGCGCTGCTGACCAGGCCCATCAACAACAGGACCAGCGCCGCACGCATGCCATGCGCCAGACGGACCGCCCAGCGGTGGCCGGCCCTTCCCGCGCGCGCATCCGCCCGAGCGGCAGCGGTGGCGCGATCCGCATCCTGAGGCGACATGGTCATTCCCCCGCGACCACCGGGACGGGCCGCTGAGGACGATGCTAGTCCCGTCGCGCCGAGGATGCACCTCCCCGAGCCCAACGCGGGCAAGCCATCCGTGCCGCTCGGGCCTTCGGCAGCAGCAGCGGCGGCAGCCGTGCCCGCACCGCCTCCTCAAGCGCTTTGAGCGCCTCCAGCGCCCTAACCCTCGTCAGCGCTCGACGACAAACACCGCCGCACTTCGCGCCGGCACGTCGAAGAGCCCGGTGGCGCCATCGACACGCGCCTGCCGCGCCACGCGCTGATCCGCCGCGTCCGCACCGCGCTGGGCGGGATGCAGCGCCCAGCGCCGGCCGGCCTCGGGCGCCAGCGTGAGCCGGGCCGGCGTGTCATTCACATTGATCAGATAGAGCACCCGATCGAACACCGCATCCGCTCGTCCCTCGCCATCCAGACGCCCCACGACCACACCGGGCGACTGCGACGGTCCGGTGTTGTAGAAGCGCAGGCGATCCTGCACCTCACGGGCGTCGGTCAGCCGGAACAGCGGCGTGCTGGCGCGGATGCGCAGCAGGTCCTGGAAGGTGCGCTGCGTCCAGTCCACCTCGGCCGGGGTGGGCTTCAAGGCCGCATCCGCCAGCAGCGGGCGCAGCAGCGCATAGTCGCCGCCGTTGTCGGCTTTGGGTGGCAGGCCCTGGCCGAAGCCGTTGTCCCGCCCGGTCCAGTCCAGGCGATTGAACCAGTCGCCCGAGTCATAACTGTTGCGATCCATGGATTTGGACCTCAGCAGCTCGCCGCCGGCATGGAAATACGCCACGCCCTGGCTGAAGGCATTGATCGCCAGCGCCAGGATCTGCGTGCGGGCACGGTCCTCGCGCGAGGTCGAACGCGGCAGCTTCAGCACCAGTGCATCGAACAGCGTCTGGTTGTCGTGGTTCTCGACGTAATTCACCACCTCGGATGGCTGCGACGCATAGCCGGCCGGCTGATCGCCGTAAGCCATCTGCGCGCCGGTCAGGACCTGGCCATCGCGCTGCTCGAAGGCGACGTCCCGCAAGGTGCCGGCGAGCGCCAACCGCAGCAGATCCGCCTGACGACGCTGCTCCTCCAGCCGATCCGCATCCCCGGCCGGCGCCGGGATCACAAAGCCGGGCCGCCGCATGGAGGTCGCCGCATCGTCGCCCGCCGCGCCGCCGCGCACTGCATCGCGGCCACGATCGCTGAAGGTGCCGATGCCGGTGCCGTTCAGGGACAGCTGCGACGCCTGCACGAAACGCGCGCCATTCGCGACCTCGCCGAAGTTCCATCCTTCGCCAATGAGCGGCACCTCGCGACCGAGCTGCTGCTTCAGCCGGGCCTGCAATTCGGTCATCACCTCGCGCGGCTGATGCGCCATCAGGTCGAAGCGGAAAGACGCGATCTTGTATTCCCGCGCCCACAGCAGCACCGAATCGATCAGCAGCTTGCCCATCATGCGGTGCTCGGTGGCGGTGTTGTCGCAGCAGGTGGAGCGCTCCACCCGACCGCGCACATCCAGACGCTGGTAGTAGCCCGGCACGATGCGATCCAGCACCGACCGCGCCTGCTGCCCCGAGGCGGTGGTGTGGTTGTAGACCACGTCCATGCCCACCCGCAGCCCGGCATCGTGCAGACCCATCACCATCCGCCGGAGCTCGCGCACCCGCACCGCGCCGTCGTCCGCGCGGGTCGCGAAGCTGCCTTCGGGCGCGCTGTAGTGCCAGGGGTCGTAACCCCAGTTGAAGCAGTCCTGGCCAGCGACGGCCATCACCGCGGCTTGTTGTTCCTCCCCATCCGGCGTGCCCGCCGGCACCCGCGGCACCACGCAGCCCTGCTCCGGCACGGTGGCCAGATCGAAGATCGGCAGCAGATGCACATCGGTCAGCCCGGCCCGGCTGAGCTGGCGAAGATGGCGCATGCCCTGGGAGTCGCGCAACCCGAATGCCAGGTATTTGCCGCGAAGCGCCACCGGCACGCTGTCATCGTCCCGGGAGAAATCCCGCACATGCAGCTCATAGACCACCATGTCGGTCGGCGTGCGCACGCGGTCCGGGATGCGGCTCCGATCCCAGCCCGCCGGCTTCAGCGCCGCGTCCGACAAATTGGCCACATAGCTGCGCGCCGAGTCCGCCGACAGACTGACCGAATACGGATCGGTCACCGCGTTGCGCACCCAACCGAGTTCAGGGACGAAGACCTCCACCAGATAGCGGTAATAGCTGCCGCTGCGCAAGCCGTTCACCGTGGCCGACCACACCCCGGTCCGCGCGTCCGGCGCCAGCGGCACGCGGCGTTGCGCCGCCGACTTGCCCGACGGATAAAGACAGAGCGACACCCGCGCCGCCGTGGGCGCCCACAGGCGGAACTGCGCGCCTGCGGGACGCACGGTGACCCCCAACGACTCCTCCGCGGCGGCCGCCGCATACAGACGATCCAGCGCCCGAGCCGCCTGGAGCGTCGTCCAGCGCAGCAGGCGGCCCTGCTCATCTTCGATCGCGATCAGCGACTGGCCGATCTGCACCGCTTGATGCACCCGCCGACGGGCCTCGCTGCCCTCACCGCTCTCGCCGCCCAAGGACGCCGCACCGACGTCGACGGGCCACACCAGATCCAGCGCCTGACCCAGATAAGCCGCCTGCTCGGCCACCTCGGCCGACAGCGGCACCTGCGCCGGCTGGAGCGGCCAGCTCGTCTGCGCGCCGGTGACGCGGCCCTCCTGAATCGCCAGCACGCCTTCTGGCGAGTGGTACAGCCGCGCCCGCTCTCCGGCGCCCAGCGCCTGGCCGGGCCAACGCAGCCGTTGCTCGGTGAGCCAGATGGCCTGGGTCTCGGTGCGGGACGGCTGCCCGAGCAGCGTGGCCGAGATCGGCGTCAGCACCGCCGCCTCGGAGGCGCCACAGGCCGCGAGCGGCGCGGCCGCGTCTTGCGGATCAATCGTGGCGATGCCGGCCGCATTCGCCGCCCAACCGGCAACCGCGAGGACCGCCATCACACCGACTCGGCGCCGCGTTCGCACAAGGTTTTCTGACCGCGCCTTCGTCTCACGAGCATCCATCCGGGTCTCCAGCATTCTTATCAGGTGAACAGTGCGAGGGATGGTAGCAAAACTACATCGTTCGCGACCCAAGGCTTCACAGTCCCAACGCTTCCCTCTATGCTGCGCGCCGATCGGACACGAAGGCCCCGGCTCCTCGATGGCGTCAGCGGCCTCGGCGTTCACGTACTTAAATTACAAATTACGGAGACAACCGTCATGACACTTGCCCCGCTGGCTGGCCGGAGCGCCCGCAACCGTGGACTCCCCGCCACGGCTCGTCGCGTGCGGACGGCGATCGCGTCCGTGGGCTTGCTGTCGGCGCTTGTCCAAGCAGCGTGGGCCGCGCCCGCCTCGGATGCGGCGAAGCCGTCGGCCGACGCCGCCGCGCCACCGTCCGTGATGCAGATGGCCAACCCCAGCAGCGCGCCGGTGGATCTCTCGCCCGTGCCCGCTCGCCCGCGCCACAGCGCGTTGCCGGAGGACTGGCAGCACGGCGCGTTCATGGAGATTTTCGTCCGCGGCTATCAGGACAGCGATGGGGACGGCATCGGTGATCTGCGCGGATTGATCCAGCGGCTGGATTATTTGAAGGCGCTGGGCGTGCGCGGGCTGTGGCTAATGCCGATCCAGGCGAGTGCGGACCATGACCATGGCTATGCGACCGTCGACTTCCGCCGCATCGAGCCGCAGTACGGCACGCTGGCGGATTTCGACGAGCTGATCCGTGAAGCGCATCAGCGCGGCATCGGTGTGGTGATGGACTACATCCTCAACCACGGCGCCCGCGAACATCCGCTGTTCCAGGCCGCTCAGGCGGATCCGCGCAGCCCCTGGCGCGACTGGTTCGTGTGGACCGATCAGCCACTGGAGACGCTCAAGGACTGGAACATCTGGGACCACACGCCGTGGTATCTGCCCGGCGCGGGCGCGGCCTCGAGCGCCGATCCCACGGCTTCAGCGTCCCGCTACTTCGCCGTCTTCGGCGCACCGATGCCCGACTTCAACATGCGCAATCCGGCGGTGGTGCGCTATCACGAGGACAGCTTGCGCTTCTGGCTGAACCGTGGCCTGGATGGCTTCCGTCTGGATGCGGTGCCGCACCTGATCGAGAACAACGCCAAGGACTGGAACGACCAGCCCGAAAGCCGCGCGCTGACCGGCCGCTTCACCCGGCTGATCAAGCGCTATCCCAGCCGCTACGTGGTGTGCGAGGCCACGGCCGAACCGCGTGTCTATGCGCGGCCGGAGATCTGCGGCAGCGCCTTCGCGTTCGGACTGGAGCGGGCGGTCGTCGATGCGGCCAAGGGCGATGGCGAGGCCTCGATCGCGGCGGTGCGCCGGGTCGCCGATTTCTTCACCGAGGCGCCGCTGAGCATGGCCACCATGCTGAGCAATCACGACATCTTTGCCGGCCAGCGCGCCTGGGACCAGTTCGGCGGTGACGAGACCCGCTACCGCCTGGCCGCCGCGACCTACCTGCTGCTGCCGGGCACGCCGTTCATCTATTACGGTGAAGAGATCGGTCAGGCGGGCGTCACCGCCCTGCCCGGCGATGAGCCGCTGCGCGCGCCGATGAGCTGGACCTCGGATGCCCGCGGCTTCAGCGCCGCGACGCCGTTCCGACCGGTGTCGCCCAACATCGCGTCTCACAACGCGCAGGCGCAGGAGGCCGATCCCGCCTCGCTGCTGCACTTCTATCGCGCCATGCTGTCGCTGCGCAACGGCCTGCCGTCGATCGCGCGCGGCCGTTATGAATCGCCGATCGCGCAGGGTCAGGTGCTGGCATTCCAGCGGGCCTGGAAGTCGGAGCGCACGCTGGTCGTCATCAATTACGGTCGCGAGGAAGCCCGCCTCCCGTGGCCCACCCGCGCGACGTCGGCGCCGCAGAAGCGGCAGTCCGCTCCGACCCCGGTGGCGCGCCTGGAGCGCCTCTATCCCGCGCCCAGCGCGACCGCCCCGACGAGCGACACGCACGCCGCCGCCGTCCTGACCCCATCCCGCCGCGATCCTGGCCTGACCCTGCCGCCGCAATCGGTGCAGGTGTTCCGGATCCGCTGAGCGTCGACGATCATGACGGCACTGGCTTCTCCATCGATGACCCGGCGCGTCGATCCCGGCATTCCTGGCGCCGAGGCGCGCTGCAGCTGCCGTCGACTCCGTCCGCTGCCCCGGCGCCGCGGCGCGCTGGCGATGGCGCTGATCGGCGCGCTCATCAGCCTGGCCATGACCAGCGCCGAGGCGGGATCCGACCGCCCTCCTTCGATTCCTTCTTCGATCACCACCATGAACCACGCCACCGGCACCACGCCGCCCACCCACCCGTCGGCCGCCGTGACGGCCACCCATGACGACCCGGTCAGCCGGTCGTCGCTCCGGCAGTCCGGGCCGGAAGCGGTCCTGAGCCATGTGGAGCCGCCGAGCTGGTGGGTCGGCATGAAGCGTCCCGAACTGCAGGTGATGCTGCATGGCCCTGGCATCGGCGCGATGACCGTCACGCTGGTGCCCAAGGCCGGCGTCACGCTGGTCGGCGTGCAGCGCGGGGACAGCCCGAACTATCTGTTCGTCGATCTGCGCATCGACGCCCGCACCCCGCCGGGCGACCTTCAGATCGAACTGCGTCGGGGCGACACGGTCGTGACCACGCTGGCTTATCCGCTGCAGGCGCGCGCGCCGGGCTCGGCGGAGCGTCAGGGCTTCGGACCCAAGGACGCGATCTATCTGGTGGTGCCGGACCGCTTCGCCAATGGCGATCCGTCGATCGATCAGGTGGAGGGTCTGACCGAGGGCCTGAACCGGGCCGATCCGGGCGGGCGACATGGCGGCGATCTGGCGGGTCTGACCCGTCATCTGGACTACATCGCGGACATGGGCTTCACCATGATCTGGCCGACGCCGCTGTCGGAGAACAACAGCCCTCGCTGGAGTTATCACGGCTATGCCGCGACCGATTTCTACCGGGTCGATCCGCGCTTCGGCAGCCTGGCCGACTATCAGCGGCTGGCCGTCGAAGCCCGCGCCAAGGGCCTGGGGCTGATCCAGGACATCGTGCTCAATCACATCGGTCTGCATCACTGGTGGATGCAGGACCTGCCGACGGCGGACTGGGTCAACACCTGGCCTCGCTACACCGAGACCCACCATGCGCGCATGTCGCTGCAGGATCCGTATGCGGCGCCCAGCGATCGACAGCGGTTTTCCGACGGCTGGTTCAGCCCCGGCATGCCCGACCTGAACCAGCGCCAACCGCTGCTGGCGACCTATCTGACGCAGATGAGCCTGTGGTGGATCGAGCAGATCGGTCTGGCGGGCATCCGCACCGACACCTACAGCTATTCCGACCGCGCCTTCCTCAGCGCCTGGTCGGCGCGGCTGCGCGAGGAATATCCGCGGCTGAACATCGTGGGCGAGGAATGGAGTCCGCATCCGGCGGTGGTCGCCTACTGGCAGGCCGGCAAGCGCAACCATGATGGCTATGTGTCCTCGCTGCCCAGCCTGATGGACTTCCCGATGTACGAGGCCCTGCTGGCCGGCATGACGCAGCACGACAGCCACGACGGCGGCTTCATGAAGCTCTATGAAGCGCTGGCGCACGATTTCGTCTATCCGAATCCCGGCCAACTGGTGCTGTTCGAGGGCAACCATGACACGCCGCGTCTGTACAGCCTGCTGCATGAGGATCTGGCGCTGACCCGCATGGCCTGGACCTACCTGGCCTTCGTCAAGCGCATCCCGCAATTCCTTTACGGCACCGAAGTGCTGCTCACCAGCCCGCGCGAGCGCGACGATGGCGCGGTGCGGGCCGATTTCCCCGGCGGCTGGGCCGGCGACCGCATCAATGCCTTCACCGGCGAAGGCCTGCGCGACGATCAGCGCCAGGCTCAGGCCTTCCTCAAACGCCTGTTGAACTGGCGCAAGCAGGATCCGCTCGCCCACGATGCGCCGTTGATGCAATACGCGCCGCTGGACAGCTGCTTCGTGCTGTTCCGCTATGACGCGGGCCTGGACCTGTCGCGCGCCCGCCCGGCGACGTCGGCGGCTTCTCAGCGTCGGTTGATGCTGGTGATGAACAAGCGGCAGGAACCGCAGGCGCTGGCGCTGGATCGCTTCCCCGAGATGATCCGAGGCGGCGAGACGGCCACCGATGTGCTCACCGGTCAGCGCCAGACGCTGGGTGCGACGCTGCAGGTGCCTGGCCGCACGGCGTTGTTGCTGAGCATCGAGTGAGGGGTGGAGGCTGAGCTTGCCCGTTCAGCTTAGCCCGGCGCAGCGCCTGTCGGCTAACGCCTGCCCCTTAATCAAACAAACGCTTCACGAAAGCGCGCGGCCGTTCTGCGGCCGGGCTGGCGACTCACTGGCTGCATCGAGGCTAGGCGACACAGCCTGGGTTCCGCTTGCGCTCACGTTCGCGGTGGAACTTGGGGGGACTGCAGCACTCGCCAGACGTTGAAGTTCGGACGACCGAAGTTACTCTGGTCACGACCTCATCAACGGGCACACGGACGCCGAAGTGCCCCGGCCTCGCCATGCATCCGGCGACGAGGCACCAATCCTCTCCGCGCCGCCTTCGATGCCTTGCTGGCGTGCGACGCTCAACGTTGAATCCGACGTGCCCGCCTGCCGTCAGTGTTTAGCCATTGACGCTGGAGCTGCCGTTTCGGAGGCGGCCCGCGCACCCGGGTTTACGCGCTACGGAAGCTCTGCGGGCGTGCCAAGATACAGGTCATTACAGGCGCGTCAGCCGTTGCGCCTCAGGGAGGGGCGAAAGCCCAAAGCACGACAAACAACAGGGGGCACACAGATGTCCGATAACTTGGATTCGCCTCGGGCTCTACGATTTTCAGCGGCTCCCAACGAGTTCGCCGAAGAGACGGCTGGGGTGGCAGCGCCGGTAAAGGAACCAGTAGCTGCTCTGACTCTTGAGGCCAGCCTGGCAACCAAGCTCAGCTTGGCAGACTTCCAGAACGCTGTGCCGCTGCTGCGCGACCTGACGCTCATCAGCACACTTAAGGATGACACCGGCCAGCTGGAGCTATCGCTCAGATCCACTCCGGCATTCGTCAAGTCGAAAACCTGGCGCCTGGAATCGGTTCAGGCCGGCGACCGCTATCGGATTCTCGACCTGGATGTGCAGTTGGATGGTCCGCTGCTGACCAGACTGACAGAGGCAGAGATCGCCACTGTGACGTTATCGGTTAAGCCCGTTGGCAGCGAAGGTGAACCGATTGTCGAGATATCCAAGTCAGTTGAACTCTTGCCGCGCAACCAGTGGGGTGGCCTTGCCCACCTTCCGGACATGGTGGCCGCTTTTGTACAACCCAACGATCCTGCCGTCGACAAGGTGCTGAAGAAGGTCGCCGCGCTGCTGCGCGAGCATGGCAAGGACGCAGCGCTGGACGGCTACAAGCACGGGGGATCCAAGCGCGCCTGGGAGCTGGCAGGCGCGGCATGGGGCGCGATCTCCTCCATGAAGCTGGACTACGCCCTGCCCCCTGCCAGCTTCGAACATCGCGGTCAGAAGATTCGTGGCGCGACCCAAGTAGCAGATTCTGGGCTGGGTACCTGCATGGACCTGACGCTGCTGTTCTGCTCGGTGCTAGAGCAGATCGGGCTCAACCCGATGGTCGTCTTCACTCGCGGTCATGCCTTCGCTGGCTTGTGGCTGAAGCCCGAGGAATTCTCGACGACGGTTGTCGATGACGTCACGGCCTTGAGAAAGCGCCTGAAGCTGAAGGAACTGGTGCTGTTTGAGACCACCCTCGTCACACAACGTCCAGCAGTTCCTTTCAGCCGGGCATCCGATGTCGGCGCTGAGCACATCGCAGAAGGGAAGGACGACGCTTTCGAGCTTGCTGTGGACATCCGACGGGCGCGTCTGCAGCGCATCAAACCTTTGTCGAGTCCCGAGTCCATTCAACCCCAGGCGGCTGCGGACATCGTGGCGGACGATACGTTCGTGCTGGAAGAAGCGCCGGACCTTCCTGAGGATGACGGCGGCCTCGGTGAAGAGATTCCGCTCGATCCAAAAGATCGCCTGGCCCGATGGCAGCGCAAGCTGCTGGACCTTTCCCTGCGCAACAACCTCCTGAACTTCCGCGCGAGCAAGAAGTCGCTCAAGCTAGATGCACCGGACCCTGGTGGACTGGAAGACCTGATGTCCGACGGAAAGGACATCAAGCTTCTGCCGCGACCGGATCTGATGGATGGCACTGATCCGCGCAGCTTGGCCATCCACGAAAACAGAGAACGAGAAACGCTGCGACGTCAGTTCGCAATTGAAGCGCTCAAGCGCCGTGAGGTCTTCATCGACCTGTCCAAAGATGAGCTTGAATCTCGGATGGTCGAGCTCTATCGCAATGCCCGCACCACCTTGCAGGAGGGCGGCGCGAACACCTTGTTTCTGGCACTTGGATTTCTGACCTGGAATCGCGCCGACAAGGAAGAAGCGAAGTACCGCGCACCGCTGATTCTCATCCCGGTCGCTTTGAATCGTCGTAGCGTTCGCTCTGGTTTCACCATGGCCCTGCATGACGATGAGCCACGCTTCAATCCGACGCTCATTGAGATGCTGCGACAAGACTTCCAGCTCAACCTGGGCGTCGCAGAGGGCGAATTGCCGCTTGATGAAGCCGGGCTGGACATCGCCAAGGTGTGGAAAGCGGTCTCCGTCGCGGTGAAGGACATCAAAGGATGGGAAGTTTCCGAGGAGGTCGTGCTTGGAACCTTCTCGTTTGCGAAGTATCTGATGTGGGTAGACCTGGTTCAGCGCACAGATCAATTGCGCCAGAGCCCTGTTGTCAGACACCTCATCGACACGCCACGAGACCCGTACCCCAGCTCATCGGTGTTTCCGAGCCCTGGCAGGCTCGACAAAGACTATGGGCCTGATCAGACTTTCTGCCCTCTGCCTTCCGACTCCTCGCAACTGTCCGCGGTCATGGCAGCGGCTCGGGGCAAGGACTTCGTCCTGATTGGCCCACCAGGTACAGGCAAGAGCCAAACGATCTCCAACCTCATTGCCCAATGCCTGGCGGAGGGAAAGCGCGTCTTGTTCGTGTCCGAGAAGATCGCCGCGCTGGATGTGGTCTATCGGCGACTCCGGGAGGTCGGGCTCGGCGAGTTCTGCCTTGAGCTCCACTCCAGCAAAGCGCGCAAGGCCGATGTACTGGCCCAGCTCAAAAATTCTTGGGATGCCAGAGGTGAGGTGGACACCGAGATTTGGCAGCAAGAGGCTGAGCGGCTGAGGCGCATCCGAGATGAACTGAACGTCTACGTGGAGCGGCTTCACCATCGGCATGGAAACGGCCGCTCCATCTACGACGCGATTGGCGCTGTGGTAGACGGAAAAGATGTCGCAGTACTGCCCTTGTCGTGGCACTCGCACGCGGCACACAGCCAAAGAGACACCGAGCTGCTTAGGGAAGTGGTCGACCGTCTTGAGGTCAATGCGACCGCAGTGGGTGCTGAGACGCTCGCCAATGGACCATTTCAGGACATCGGGCACGCGGACTGGTCGCCCACATGGCAGCAGGGGCTCATCGAGGCCGCGCGCCAGTTGCTGCCGGTGTGCAATGAGGTGCTTGCTGCGTACGAACGCTTCAGAGGCGTCATCCGAATTCCTGCCGTCTCGCTGACTCGCCGAGCGCGAGTCTCCACCGCCTCATTGGCCAGATGCTTGCCGCATGCTGCTGGACACAACTGGCGATTCGCCTTTGCTGCGGACGCCGGTGAAACAGCAGCACGTCTGCTCGAAGGCAATGCACTGCTCCTAAAACATGGAGAGCTGTCGGCGCAGATTTCGAACGGCTGGGAGCCGGCCGTCCGAGCCCTTGCGTCAAAAGCTTCCCAGGTGCTCAAGCAGCGTTGCGAAGCCCACGCCAGCCTGCCGGCCGCTTGGTCGTCTTTCGCCGTCGACACGCTGCACAAGGCAATTGAAATGCTCGAAGAGCTTCACAAGCTGGAGCAATCGCTGTCGGTGCGCTACGCCGACACCGTGGAGCAGGTGAATGTGTATCAGTTGGCCAGAGACTATGCCAAGGCGAGCAAATCGGTGTGGCCGCTCTCCTGGTTTGGAAAACGCAAGGTCAGGGAGCAGCTCGAAGCAGTTGTTGGGGGCCAAGGAGAGCCAAACGTAGCCAGCGACTTGGCCACACTGGTAGCGATTCGAGACAAGCGGCAGGAGGTCGAAAAGCTGGACGCGGCAGATGAGCTCACTGGCGTCTGGCGAGGGCTCAAGTCTCGACACGACGTATTGCGGGCCGCGAAGGTTTTTCAGGACGTGCTGAAGCAGGCGCGAGCCAACGGCACCTGGACGCTGGTTGGCCTTGAGCCGTTACGCGCAGGACGCGGCGGCGATCGTATGAAAGATGATGTTGAGACGCTGGTGCGACTCGAACAACTCAACGCGCAACTGGCCGAGTTCCGCACCCTCGAAGTTTCGACCGATGGACTTTGGAGAGGGCTTGAAACCGATGTGCCGGCTTTGGAATCGGCGATTGCCTTCACGACCGCACTGTCCGACCTGCGCGCGGCCGGCGCCATGCCGGATAACTTTGATCTAGTAGCGGAAGGCGCCTGCGGACATCGATTTGCCAAGGACCACGCCACGCTCAGAGCTCGCGCAGGCGTGGAGGCCAAGCTCACGGGTTTGGATAACCTGAAGGTGGTGTGCCCTGGTGTCTGGGAGGAGCTGGAGACTGACCAAGAAGAGGTCGCGAAAGCCGTCTCGTTCCAACGCTCAATCGCGGCCGCAGTGGCTAACCTGGCGGCTGCTCCCGAGGACGTCTCGCAAGTCCTTCGTGCGCTTGAACAGCTTGTCACCGAAGGCAATGCGCTCCTGAACGCTGCAGGTCCTGTCGTCGCAGCAGGCAACGCCTACCTGGATGCGCTGGGGCGGCTGCAGCCCAGCATTGACCTCTTGGCCAGCCGTGGATCATTCACCCCAGAAGGAGCGGCCGACTTCAGCGACTCGGACGTTGTCCAATTGAAGGCGCGCGTGGAGGCCATGATTGAGTCCGAACACGAGCTCAATGCATGGTGCGCTTGGCGCAAGGCCAGCCAGCAGGCGATGACGCTCGGACTAAGCCCAATCGTCGCTGGACTGACCAATGGGGCGCTGACCCCAGCCATAGTTCGCCGGGCATTCGAAACCAACTACTGTCGTTGGTGGCTCAACGCGGTTGTGGACAGCGAACATGTCATCCGCAACTTCGTCTCGGCGGAGCACGAACGGCGAATCTCTGACTTCCGTGCGTTGGACAAGCGCTTCACTGAACTCACCAAGGCATGGCTGAGGGCAAACCTGTGCAAGGGGCTCCCCGCGCCGGACGACGTGACACGTAGTTCCGAATGGGGCTTCCTGAAACACGAAATCACGAAGAAGCGTGCCCACAAGCCTCTTCGGGAGCTAATGAGCAACATTCCTACCGCGCTCACAAAGCTCACGCCGTGCTTGCTGATGAGCCCACTGTCCATCGCGCAGTATCTTGCCGCCGACGCTGAACCGTTCGACGTCGTGGTGTTCGACGAGGCGTCGCAAATTCCCGTCTGGGATGCGATTGGGGCGATCGCCCGAGGCAAGCAAGTCGTCATGGTTGGAGACCCCAAGCAACTCCCCCCGACAAACTTCTTCGATCGCGCCGAATCATCTTCAGATGACGAAGACGTTGAGGGCGACATGGAGAGCATCCTCGACGAGTGCATGGGTGCCAGCCTCCCCACGCTGCATCTCGACTGGCACTACCGAAGCCGCAACGAGAGCCTGATCGCCTTCTCAAATTACCGGTACTACGGCGGCCGCCTGGTGACCTTCCCATCGCCGGTGACCGAGGACCGCGCGGTCAGTTTTCACTACGTTAATGGCTTCTATGAAAAGGGCGGCGCGCGGGTCAACAAGGCAGAAGCGAAAGCCCTGGTCGCCGACATCGTGAAGCGCCTGAAGTCGCCAGGCTTCAAGGAGTCGAAGCTGACGATCGGCGTGGTGACCTTCAACACTGAGCAGCAAAAGCTCATTGAAGACTTACTCGATGAGGAGCGCCGAAAGGACCCTGGCCTTGAACCCCACTTCGCCGAATCCGAGCTAGAGCCACTCTTCGTGAAGAACCTGGAGAGCGTGCAAGGCGACGAGCGCGACATCATGTACTTTTCCATCACGTTCGGTCCTGATGGAGGCGGTGCGGTATCCATGAACTTTGGGCCCATGAATCGCACAGGCGGGGAGCGTCGGTTGAACGTCGCTATCACCCGCGCCCGACATGAGCTGCGCGTCTTCTCGACCCTCCGTGGCGACCAGATGGACCTCTCGAGAACGCAGGCCATCGGTGTGCGCGACCTGAAGCACTTTCTGGAGTTTGCGGAGCGGGGCTCAAGGTCGCTGTTCGAGTCCACCGCTGGCAGTTTGGGCGGCTTTGAAAGTCCATTCGAGGAGGCCGTAGCCGCGGCTCTGGCATCCAGGGGGTGGACGCTTCACACCCAGGTCGGGGCGTCGACGTTCAGGGTCGACCTGGCGGTGGTCCATCCTGACGCGCCCGGCTGCTACCTGGCTGGGGTGGAGTGCGACGGTGCAACCTATCACCGCTCCGCCACCGCCCGCGACCGCGACATGCTGCGAGAACATGTACTGCGTGGCCTTGGCTGGGAGATTCTGCGCATCTGGTCGACTGACTGGTGGGTCAATCCCATTGGCACTCTCGATCGCGTATGCCGGCAACTCGACGAGCTCTTGGTGGCGAGCCGTACCAAGCGTGCAACAGAGGCCGCCCGCGTCGCGGCCGAGACCGAGGCCCACGGCGCCATTGAGAAGGCGATGGCGGATGCAATCCCGGAGCCAAAGGCAGATGCGCCGACTCAGCCTTCCAGCGAGGGGCCACCTTCTACTAGCCAAGCTCCAGGGGAAGCACGGCGAGAGGTACAAGAGGTGTACGCAAGCCCAGTCGCTGCTTCGCCCGAAAACGTGCATGCGCCCGAGCATCTCTACGTCGAATCGGATCCGACAAGCGCTGTCGAGACGCTTGACCCCGATGCGTTTTTCGACCGGGCCTACGACATCCACCTTGAAGCGATGGTTGCCTATGTCGTCGAGAAGGAGGGGCCGATTTTGGATCTGGCATTGTCTCGCCGCATCTCGCGAGCCCATGGCTGGCAGCGAACCGGAAGCCGCATTCAAGAGCGTGTCGAAGAAGTTGCAAAGCGCCTCTTCAAGACCACCGAGGAGGGCGTGGGAACCTTCTACTGGCCTGAGCGGCTGTCGCCCGGCAGTGCGGTCGAGTTCCGTCCGCCAGGGCCTGATGCTCAGCGCTCGATGGACGAGGTCTGCATTGAGGAATTGGTCGCCTTGGCGGAGTCCGCTGCTGGCGCAACTGCCACGAACGACGAGCTCCTCGTGTTCATGGCCAGGGAGCTTGGAATCTCAAGGCTTCGGGCGTCTAGTCGCGGACGATTGGAAGAGGCGCTCAAGCGGTTTCGCGCGATGCACTGAAGCGTACGGCGTGGTCAGGCGCCGCCGGTGGCACGTGAAGATTCACAGCTAGACTGACCCGGCAGCCGACCGATCCCCCATCGCTCGTTCTGCACCCGTGGCGTCTCCGACGTCTGCGTCCCTCTTCAGACCCGCCGTTTCGCCATGCCGCCTTCGCACGATTCAGACGACGACTACGACGGCGACCGGACCCTGGTCGCCCGTCACCTCACGCCGACCGAGGCCCACATGCTGTGCGGCCGGCTGCGCGCCGCAGGGATTCCGGCGGAGACCGGCGACACCAACACCGTGCAGGCGCATTCGCTGCTGGCGCCCGCCTTGGGCGGCGCCAGCGTGCGCGTGCCGGCGGACTACCTGCCGCAGGCGCTGGCCACCATGGAAGCGCTGCAGCGTGGCGACTTCGCGCTGGACGACAGCTTCGACCCCGGCGAGCCGATCGAGGCGCGCCCGGCCGGTGGATGGCCGCGAGGCGACTGAGCCGCCTCTCGGTCGAGGCCGTTCAGGACGCGCCATCCGCGTCCCGCCGGCCCGTCGGGCGAGGCAGGCGGGACGGTCGCGCACGCGATTCCGAGGCCGATACCCCGTCGATCGATCGCTCGGCCGGTCGCACCGGCTCACGGGCCTCACGCAACGGGATCGGCAGCCGGGAGCGCCTCGCCGGCGATTCGCCGGCGGCTTGTTGATGCAGCCATTGCGCCACTCTCATGCTCCCGGCCTGGCTCGGCGGCTGCCGGACCTGAGGCCACCCATGCGAGGGCCGCAAGGTTTGCTCGCAGACCCGCTGCAGCCGTCGGGCGGTGGCAACGACGTCGGGCCCGGCCAGGCCCGGCGAGGCGGTGTGGGTGTTGCGGGACTCAGCCCGCGCTTCTCGCCATGCCGCCGTGGAACCGGTGGCCGCGTGATCGCTCAGGCCGCGCCCGTCCGGCAGGCAGCCCAACCGATCCAGGTAGCGAATGGCCAGCAGCGCACCCGGCTGAGCGAGGACCGGCAAGGCGGGATCAAGCAGACGTCCACAGAAGCTGTCGTCGCGCGCACGTTCGCCGCTGAACACGCCGGTCCCGAACGACTGCGCGGCATCGCGCATGAAGGCGCTGGCGCGATAGCGCTGCTGATTCATTCCCATGCAGATCGCGCCGAAGGCATGGGCCAGTTGCGGCTCGCGCCGCATCGCTTCCGCGCAGGCCACCGCGAGCGATCGTCCGTTCCCGCCCGGCGCATGGCACAGCGCCCGCAGCACCTGGTCGGCATCCAGCGCCTGGCACTTCAGCAGATCGCCCAGCAAACGGAAATGGTCCATCACCGCCATCAGCGAGCGCGGCGCCATCTGCGCTGCATCGACCGACAGCCACTGCGACAGCACTTCCAGCAACGGCGGCGACAACAGCTCCGGCAGTGAGGGCAAGTCGGTCGGCGCCCAGCACGCCAGGCCGGCGGACAAGCGCTCCAGCAATTGCCACGCGAACGCATCATCACGCGTCCCCGCGCCGGCGAGCAGATGGTCGACGTCGCGCTTCACCATGCCCGGCGAGATCGGCAGGTTCACGCCCTCAGCCGACTCCTCGACCGGCAGGCCGCGCCGCCAGTAACCGCGCGAATCCACCTCTCCGGAAGCGCTCCAATCGTCGTCGCTGTCAGAGGAATCGACGGAGTCGGAGGACATGCGGGAAAGCGGCGTCGGAGGTCGCGACAGACCCCAGGCCTGCCACCCGTCGTCAGGAGGGAATTCCTCGAGCTGATCAAGATCGGCGACGACGGCCGGGGAGCGCGCGAGGCGCATATCTAGCGAAGCAGGCAGCACAGGATCTCCATCAAGCGCCGGCCAGGTGCCGGCCTCCATTGGGACAGGTCCGCGACACACCCGCGAACGGCATGGCAGACCCGTCTCTAGTTGAGACGATCCATCGAGGGTTCGGTCAGGCACGCCGCATGCCGGCTTTGACGCGGCGAGTGCGGCCGCTCTGCGGTGCTTCGGACCGCACGGACCGCGCACGCGCACCGGGATCACCTGGCGGGACCTGCGGACGGGTCAGGTCTCACCCATGAGGGCGGACCCGGTCGATTTCACTCCGGTCGACAGGGCCACCTCGACCGCATTAGGCTTGAACCGATCGTCATGGACGAGATCGAAAGGAACAGACGCATGGATGGACGCACGGCCCCCACCGACGGACGCACCGACGCCCCCACCGACCGCCGCCCGGCGAACGGTTCCACACCGCGCGGCGATGCCGCGTCGCTGAAGCTGGGCTTGATCGGCAATTGCGCGGTGAGCGCGCTGGTCGATGATCAGGCCCGGGTGGTCTGGGCGTGTGTGCCGCGCTTCGATGGCGATCCGATGTTCCATGCGCTGATCGATTCGCCGGATGGCCTCGGACTGGACGGGACCTTCCAGATCCTGATGGAAGACTTCTCCCACAGCGAGCAGTTCTATGACCACGGCACCGCCGTGCTGCGCACCCGGTTGTTCGACATCCGCGGCGACGCGATCGAGGTGACCGACTTCATGCCGCGCTTCTTCCTGCATGACCGGCCCTTCCGCCCGATGATGCTGGTGCGCCGCATTCGTCCGCTGCAAGGCCGGCCGCGCATCCGCGTGATCCTTCGCCCGGTGATGCAATGGGGCACCGCACGGCCGGAACGCACCCGCGGCAGCAACCACATGCGCTTCGTCGGCCCGCGCTTCACCGTGCGCCTGACCACCAATGCGCCGCTGACCTATGTCAGCAACGAGACGCCGTTCGCGCTCGACATGCCGATGAGCTTCGTCTTCGGCCCGGACGAAACCCTGGACCGCGGCGTCGAAGACGCCGCGCAACTGCTGGAAGAACGCACCCTGCACTACTGGCGGGACTGGACCCGCCGGCTGGCCATCCCGCTGGATTACCAGGAAGCGGTGATCCGCGCGGCGATCACGCTGAAGCTCTGCCTCTATGAGGAAACCGGCGCCATCGTTGCCGCGATGACCACCAGCATCCCTGAGGCGCCGGGCACCGAGCGCAACTGGGACTACCGGTATTGCTGGCTGCGCGATGCCTTCTTCGTGGTGCGCGCGCTCAACAGCCTGTCCGAAACCGGCACGATGGAGGACTACCTGCGCTGGCTGCGCAATGTGGTGGCCCAGTCGCGTGACGGGCATGTGCAGCCGCTTTACGGGATCGGTTTGGAAGACCGCCTGGTCGAGCGCACCATGCCGCATCTGCGCGGCTATCGCGGCATGGGGCCGGTGCGCGCCGGCAATCAGGCCTATGAACACTTCCAGCATGACGTCTACGGCAACATCGTGCTGGGCTCGGCGCAGGCCTTCTTCGATCATCGGCTGCATCAGCGCGCCGGCGTCGATGAATTCGCGCTGCTGGAACGCGCGGGCGAACGCGCCTTCGCCCTGCATGACCAGCCGGATGCCGGCATGTGGGAACTGCGCACCCGCTCCCGCGTCCACACCTCATCGGTGTTGATGAACTGGGCCGCCTGCGACCGGCTGGCCAAGATCGCGCATGAGCTGGCGCTGCCGCAGCGCGCGGCGGTCTGGCGCGAACGGGCGGATCTCATCAAGCGCAAGATCCTGGACCATGCCTGGAGCGATCACCGCCAGGCGTTTGTCGAAAGCTTTGGCGGCAAGGACCTGGATGCCAGCGTGCTGCTGATGGCGGAGGTCGGCTTCATCGATCCGAAAGACCCGCGCTTCGTCAGCACCGTCGAGGCGCTGGAAGCCAGCCTGTGTGACGGCCCCTACATGCGACGTTATGAAGCGCCGGATGATTTCGGACGTCCGGAGACCTCATTCAACATCTGCGCGTTCTGGCGGATCGATGCGCTCGCCCGCATCGGCCGCACCGAGAAGGCCCGCGAGCTCTTCGAAGCGCTGCTGGCCTCTCGCAACCATTTGGGATTGCTGTCCGAAGACACGCATCCGGAAACCGGCGAGTTGTGGGGCAACTTCCCGCAGACCTATTCGATGGTCGGCATCATCAACGGCGCGATGCGGCTGTCCCGGAGCTGGGACAGCCAGATTTGAGCGCGCCGGCCGCGGCCGCTGGGCTCACTCGAAGTTCAGCACCGCGCGGCCGGACACCCGCCCATGGCGGAGGTCATCGAAGATGCGGTTGATGTCTTCCAGCCGATGGGTGGTGGTGTCGGCATGCACCACGCCCTCGGCCGCGAACTGCAGCGCTTCGTTCAGGTCCTGGCGGGTGCCGACGATCGAGCCGCGCACGTTCTTCGCATTCAGCACCACATCGAAAATCGGCAGCGCGAAGTCGCCCGGCGGCAGGCCGACCATCGACATCGTGCCGCGCTTGTGCAGCATCGCCAGCGACTGGGCGAAGGACTCGCGCGAGACCGCCGTCACCAGCGCGCCATGCACCCCGCGCACCTCCTTCTGCAGCACGGCGGCCGGATCTTCGAGCCCCGCATTGATGCACAGCGCCGCCCCGAGGCGGCCGGCCAAAGCCAGCTTGTCGGGATCCACATCCACCGCCGCCACATGCAGCCCCATGGCCCGGGCATATTGCACCGCCAGATGGCCCAAGCCGCCCACGCCCACCACCGCCACCCACTGGCCGGGCCGCACATCGAGCACCTTCAAGCCCTTGTAGACCGTCAACCCAGCGCAGAGGATGGGCGCCAGGGACTCGAACGAGCCCTTCCCCGGCAGATGCCCGACATAGCCCGGGTCCGCCAGCACGTAATCGGCGAAGCCGCCGTTGACGGTGTAGCCGGTCATCTGCTGGTCGTCACACAGGGTTTCCCAGCCGGTCAGGCAGTGTTCGCAGTGACCGCAGGCGGTGTGCAGCCACGGCACGCCGACCCGATCGCCTTCACGGATGCCTTTCACGCCGGCGCCCACCGCCGCCACATGGCCCACGCCTTCATGGCCCGGGATGAACGGCAGCGCCGGCTTCACCGGCCAGTCGCCGTCGGCCGCGTGCAGGTCGGTGTGGCAGACGCCGCAGGCCGCAACCTTCACCAGGATGCGCCCGGGCGGCACGTCGGGGATCGGCACCTCTTCGAGGCTCAGTGGTTCGCGGTAGGCCCGCACCACGGCGGCTTTCATGGTTCGCATGGAGACTCCTTGCAACGTGAACGGTGAAGGGAGCGACGGCGCTGGCGCTGGCGTCGCATTGGCGGCGATATCGGCGCCAACGCTCACGCATCGGACGACACCAGCCCCAGCCGTGCTTGGGCCGCGCGCGCCACGCGTCCCGCGCCTGGGCCTGGCCGCGCCGGGCTCAGCGCGCGTGGACCGCCATCGCTGACGCACAGCGGCGCTCAGGCGCCGCGTCGGAACAGCGAGTAGACCGGGCAGTAGCCCAGCAAGCCGGTGATGAAGGGCACCAGGCCGATGAGGCCCCAGGGGCCGATGGCGCCGAAGGCCGCAGCGCTGGCCAGGCTGCCGCCAATCAAGACGCGAAGAATCCGGTCCGTCATCCCGACGTTGCTGGTCATGTCGATCTCCTGAGTCCGGGCACGGGGGCCACGAATGGGATCAGACTAGTCCTCGGCCAACCGCTTCGCATTGCGATGGATCAAGGTCGACGTGGCCGCCTGGAGGCGTCGCTCGGACGCATCGCCAGGCGACTGTCGACGCCCGTCCGCAGGTGTCACGGCGAGCGGGGACAGCGCGGCAGCAGGCGCTCAGGTCCGCGCGCGAGCCAGCGCCGGGATCCCTCCGGGATAGCGCCTGGCAAACCGCCTGAACCGCCGCTCACGCGGCGTTGCGGATGCGACGAGCCTTGGCCGGCACGGGCCCGGTCAGCCCGCTGAAGGTGGTGGCGCAGACCCAATCGACGAGGTCGTCGTCCTGATACTGACCGCCCGCCTTGAGCAGGGGCAACACCGGGTCGCAGGCCCGCGCGAACAGGGTGAACAAGACGAGTTCGGGCGGCAAGTCGGGGTTGATGTCGCCCTGGGCCTGGGCCTCGGTGATCCATTCACCCAGGAACTCGCTGAGCTGCAGCAGCCGGTCCATGTAGGCGCGGTGCTCCTTGAGCGTGCTGACCAGCCGGGAGTTGTGGGAGGGCAGTGTCGGCATCTCGCCGGCCAATTGCACCTGCAGCGTCCAGCGCACCACCGCGCGCAACTGCTCCAGCGCCGAGGCATCCGCCGACTGATCGCGGCGCCCCTCCACCACCGCCAGCGTCCGATCCATCACCCGCACCATGGCGGCGGCGGCCAGTTCTTCCTTGGAGGTGAAATGCTTGTAGAGGCTGGCTTTGGACATGCCGGCTTCCGCCGCGACTTCGTCCACCGTCATCAAGTCATATCCCTTGCTGACGAGCAAACGGTTCACAGCTTCGACGATGGCGTCCTCGCGAACGCGGAGGACTTGCTCTTTGAAAGGGACACGGCTCATGAACCGAATCTTAGTGGATCAGACCCGTCAGTGCAAAATTTATACTTGACGGTTTAAATGTGAACTGACTAGTATTCACGCCAGACCAACAAGTTCTGACCCGTTCGACCGGCCCATCCGGACCGAGTCCCGGGTTCGAACAGCACGAGAGGGCGACATGGAGCGGATAGCAGTCATCGGAGCCGGCATTGCCGGTTTATCGGCCGCCAGGACCTTGCAGGCCGCCGGCGCGGCGGTCACCGTCTTCGAGGCCCTGCCGCAGGCGGGAGGTCATGCGAACACGGTGCGGGTGACGATCGATGGGATCGAGCATGGCGTGGACACCGGCTTCCTGGTCTTCAACGACCACACCTATCCCGGCCTGATCCAGTTGTTCAAGGACCTGGGCGTGGAGACCGCGACGTCCGACATGTCGTTCTCGGTCCAGCGTCGCGAACACGGCCTGCATGACGCGCCCTCGCTGGAATGGGCGGGCAGCGACCTGAACGGCGTCTTCGCCCAACGCAGCAATCTGCTGAGCCCGCGCTTCCTGGGCATGCTGTCCGATCTGCTGCGCTTCAATCGCCTGACCACTGCGTTGGCCGAGCGCGGCGAGGACGCCACCCTGCAGATCTCCACCGGCGATTTCCTCCTCCAACACGGCTTCGGCGCCGCCTTCCGCGACGACTACCTGTTGCCGATGGTCGCCTGCATCTGGTCCTGCCCACCCGCGCAGATGCTGTCCTTCCCGATCGCGACGCTGATCCGCTTCTGCCACAACCATGGCCTGCTGCGCATCGCCAACCGGCCGCAATGGCGCACCGTGCGCGGCGGCTCGCGCCACTATGTCGACCGCCTGCTGGCCACCCTGCCGGACGTCCGACTGGGCACGCCGGTGCAAGCCGTGCGGCGCCTGCCCGCCGGCCCGCAAGTGGTGACGCGGGACGCGACCTCGCATTTCGACCAGGTGGTTTTCGCCTGCCACACCGACCAGACCCTGGCCCTGCTGGGCGATGGCGCCAGCGAGGACGAACGCCGTCTGCTGGGCGCGATCCGCTACCAATCCAACCGGGCGGTGCTGCACACCGATGCCCGACTGCTCCCGACCCGCGAGCGGGCCTGGGCGGCCTGGAACTATGAAGCGGTGGCGGCCGGTGCCTCGGGCGAATCCGGGCATGCCGGCGGTCCGACCGTGTGTCTGCATTACCTCATCAACAGGCTGCAGCCGCTGCCTTGGCAGAAGCCGGTGATCGTGTCGATGAACCCGCTGCGCGAGCCCGCCCCGGAGACGGTCATCAACAGCTTCCAGTACGCCCATCCGGTGTTCGACCGGGCCGCTATCGAGGCCCAGCGCGAGTTGCCGCAGCTGCAAGGCCAGCATCGCAGCTGGTTCTGCGGCGCCTGGGCCCGCTACGGCTTCCATGAGGACGGTCTGCAATCCGGCGTGAAGGCGGCGGAAGCGCTGCTGGCGCGGACCAGTTGGCCGTTGAAGGGCGCGGCATGAGCCCGTCCCGCGGCGATCGGATCAAGGATCACGCGGCGCCCGCGGCCATGCCGGGTGTGAGGCGTGACGTGGCCGACCCCGTGGCCCTGATCGGCACCGGGCCGGTCTGGCATCGGCGGCTGCGCCCGGCGGCCAACGAGTTCCGCTATGACGCCTACTTCCTGATGCTGCCGATGCGGCAGTTGCGCGCCGCGCCGCAGGCGGCGCTGTGTCGCAACCGCTTCGGCCTGATCAGCTTTCATGACCGCGACCACGGCCAGGGCGGCGATGACGCGCTGGCCTGGATCGAGCAATTGCTGCAGTCCGAAGGCGTGCCGCCGACCGACAGCGATGGCGAGATCTGGTTGCAGACCCTGCCCCGCGTGCTCGGCCACACCTTCAAGCCGGTGAGCTTCTGGTGGATTCACCGGCGCGACGGCCAGCTCACCCATGTGCTGGCGGAGGTCAACAACACCTTCGGTGACCGACATGCGTATCTGCTGAGCGGGCCGGCGCTGGCCCGCGGCGAGGAAGTGACGGCGACCAAGGTCTTCCATGTCTCGCCGTTCTGCAAGGTCGAGGGCCGCTATCGCTTCCGCTTTCAACGCCAGGCGGACCGCTGCCTGGTGCGCATCGATCACGACGATGCCGAAGGTCCGCTGCTGCAGACCAGCCAGGGCGGCCGACTGGCGCCGCTGACCCCGGCCAGCCGCCGTCGCGCGTTCTTCGGGTTGCCGCTGATGACCTTGGCGGTGGTTCTCCGTATTCATTGGCATGCGCTGCGGCTCTGGCTGCGGCGTGTACCGGTCCACCGGCGCCCGTCCGCGCCGGCGCAATTTGTCAGTCGATCATGAGCATGTCCGAACCAATGACCTCCTTGTCGGCCCGTCCTGCGGCCCCCATCCGCCGCGCGCCGCTGGCCGCCCGCCAGGTCCTGCGCCTGCTTGGCGGACTGACCGAGGGCGTGCTGGAGTTGCGCACGCCGGATGCCCAGCAGCATCGTCTGGGCAGTGGTCCGCGTCGGGCCGCCATGGTGGTCCATGACTGGCGTGTGTTCTCGCGCGCCCTGCGCCGTGGCGACATCGGCTTCGCTGAAGACTTCATCGCCGGCCACTGGGAAACCCCGGACCTGACCGCGCTGCTCAGCCTGATGCTGGCCAATCGCGAGGCCCTGGAGCGGGTGGTCTACGGCGCCTGGTGGGGCCGGCTGAGCGGGCTGATCCGTCATGCGCTGAACCGCAACACGCGGGCCGGCAGCGCGCGCAACATCCATGCGCATTACGACCTCGGCAATGCCTTCTACAGCCTGTGGCTGGACCCGACCATGAGCTATTCCAGCGCCTGGTTCGAAGGCAACCTGGAGGGCGACCTGGTGCAGGCGCAGCACGCCAAGATGCGCCGCGCGCTCAGCGAGGCCGGCGTGCAGCGCGGTCATCGGGTGCTGGAGATCGGCTGCGGCTGGGGCGCGATGGCCGAGACCGCCGCGCGCGACTTCGGCGCATCAGTCACCGGCGTGACGCTGTCGCCGGCTCAGTTGAGCTGGGCGCGTCTGCGGGTGGAGAGCGCGGGCGTCGGCAATCGCTGCGATCTGCGCTTGCAGGACTACCGCGACATCGCCGCCCAGCCCGGCCATCAGCCGTATGACGCGATTGTCTCGATCGAGATGTTCGAAGCCGTCGGCCGCGAATACTGGGACGACTATTTCCGCACCCTGCGCCAATGCCTGCAGCCCGGCGGCCGCGCCTGCATCCAGAGCATCACCATCCGCGACGACCTGTTCGATCGCTATGTGCGCTCCACCGACTTCATCCAGCAGTACATCTTCCCGGGCGGCCTGCTGCCCAGCGTCTCGGTGTTCGAAGCGCTGGCCCGTCGGCATGGCTTCGAGGTGGAGCGTCGCTTCGCCTTCGGCCAGGACTATGCGCGCACCCTCTGCCATTGGCGCGAGCGCTTCCTTGCCTGCCTGCCGGAGGTCGAGCGTCAAGGCTTCGATCTGAAGTTCCAGCGCACCTGGCTGTTCTATCTGGCGTATTGCGAAGCCGCGTTCGCGCTGGGCAATACCGATGTGGTGCAGTTCACCCTGCGCCGCGACGGAGCACCCGCATGAAGCCGCTCGCGCCGTTGCTGCTGCTGGGCGCCACGGCGTGGGCGCTCGGTACCGCCCAGGTGGTGGCAGCGCCGTCGGTCGCCAGTCCGGCGGTGACGCCGGCCGCCCTGCCCGCCAATACCGCGTCGCCCGGCTCAGCCGGTCGCACCGGCGAGGCGGGCCCGGCAGCGCCGGCGGAGATCAGCCAGGCGTGGCCGTCGGCCCGGCTGGTCGGCCAGGGGCCGTTCCGCTATTTCGGGTTCAAGGTCTATGACGCGCGCTTGTGGATGAGCGCGGACGGCGACCCCGCCCGCTGGATGCAGCAGCCCCTGGCGCTGGAGCTGCGCTATGCCCGCAGCCTGGACGGCCTCGCGATTGCCGAGCGATCGCTGGTGGAGATGCGTCGACAAGGCGCGGTCGCCGAGGCCGACGCGACCCGCTGGCTGGCCGCGATGCGCGCCGCCTTCCCCAATGTCGTGGACGGCGACCGGCTCGTCGGCTTGAGCGATGGTCGCGGCCAGGTGCGCTTCCTTCACAACGGCCGCCCCACCGCGACCTTGGACGATCCCGAATTCGCGCGCCGCTTCTTCGGCATCTGGCTGTTGCCGACCACCTCGGCCACGTCGCTGCGGGAGGCCCTGCTGGGACCGGCCGCGAAAGCGCGGCCATGAACACGGCGCAGGGCCTGCGCTACGGCGCGCTCGGGCTGCCGCTTGCCTTCCTGGCCTTGCCGATGACCATCGCTCTGCCGCCGCACTATGCGCAGCAGCATGGCGTGTCGCTGGGCACGCTGGGCGCGGTGCTGCTGATCGCGCGCTTGCTGGACACGGTCCTCGATCCCTGGATCGGCCAACGGATCGACCGCGCGCTGAGCGGCCCGCGCCGTCGGCTGCTGACCGTCGCCATCGCCGCCGCGGTGGCGATCGGGGGCGGCTTCGTCGCGCTGTTCTTCGCGCCCTTCGGCGCGCCCGCGGCGGCCGTCGACGCCACGGCCGCGACGCCCCTGGCGCTCTGGGTGTGGCTGGGGATGCATCTGCTGCTGGTCTACATCGGCTACAGCACCTTGTCAGTGCTGCATCAGGCCTGGGGCACGCGGCTGGGCGGTGATGAGGCGCAGCGCACGCGGGTGGCCGCGTGGCGGGAAGGATTTGGATTGGGCGGCCTGCTGCTGGCTGGCGTGCTGCCCACCTTGCTGGGATTGGGCGTGGCGGCGGCGGTGCTGGCGGTCACGCTGGCGGTGGGCGTCGGCCTGTTGTGGCGGGTGCCGTTTCCATCCGTGTCGACCGATGCGCCGGTGGGCCGATCGGCGGCCTCGACCGCATCCCATCCGCTGGCCGACGACTGGCGCGGTCCGTGGCAGCACGGCCGGTTCCGGGCGCTGCTCGCGGTCTACATGGCCAATGGCATCGGCAATGCGGTGGCGGCGACCTTGCTGACCTTCTTCGTGCAGGACCGCTTGCAGGCCACCGACGCGATGCCGCTGTTCCTCGGCGGCTATTGCCTGGCGGCGGTGCTGTCGCTGCCGCTGTGGATGCAGGTGATCCGACGTGTGGGTCTGGTGCGGGCCTGGGCGGGCGGCATGCTGGCGTCGGTGCTGGCCTTCGGCGCGGCGCTGGCGCTGGGCACGGGTGATCGCACCGGATTTCTGCTGATCTGTCTGGCCACGGGTGCGGCGCTCGGCGCGGATCTGGCCGCGCCCACGGCCCTGTTGACCGGATTGCTGCAGCGTGACGGACGCACCGATCAGGCGGCCACCTATGCCGGCTGGTGGACGGCCGCGACCAAGCTCAATCTGGGACTGGCCGCCGGTCTGGCGCTGCCGTTGCTGGCCGCCGCCGGTTATGCGCCGGGCCGACGCGATGACGGCGCGCTGCAAGCGCTCAGCCTGGCATATGTCCTGGTTCCCTGTCTGCTCAAGCTCCTGGCCGTCGCCGCCCTGGCGACCTGGCGGAGCGAACTGGTGAAGGAAGTTTCATGAAGGCTGTTCATTCCCTCTTGTCGATCCGTCACGATGCGGGGCATGGCCCTCGGGACGCCTCGTCGGTGACCGCGCTCGGCGCTGCGAATCCGGCGCTGAACCACGCGATCGGCCACACCTCCCTGGCCTCGCGCAGGCGCTTCGGCGGCGGCCTGCTGGCCTTGGGCGCGGCCGGCCTGGCCGGCCCGCTGCTCAGCGGCTGCGCGGGCGCGGACCTGTCGGACTTCGCGGGTCAAAAGCCCACCTTCGACTTCCGCCGCTATTTCGACGGCCGGCTGATGGCCCACGGCATGGTGCTCAACCGGGCCGGCAAGGTCACGCGCCGCATGGTGGTGACGATGGACTGCCAATGGACCGATGGCCCCGAGACCACCGGCGTGCTGGATGAATCCTTCGTCTATGACGACGGTGAGCGTCAGCACCGTGTGTGGCGGGTGCGTCGCGAGGCCAACGGGCGCTACACCGGCACGGCGGACGATGTCGTCGGCACGGCGAACGGCGGCTCCAACGGGCCGGCGTTCAACTGGCGCTACGCGCTCAAGGTGCCGGTGGGTGATTCGATCTACGAGCTGGACTTCGATGACTGGATGGTCCTGATCGACGACGAGACCCTGCTCAACAAGGCGGTGATGAGCAAGCTGGGCGTGCGGGTGGGTGAGGTGCTGCTGTCCTTCCGCCATGTGCCCCGGACCTGAGCGGCGCCTGCCGCGCGCTCAACCGTTTCCGCCAACCGCCGTTTTGGAAGTCCTCCAGCCATGAGCGCGAATCCTCCCATCACCGACTGGACCGGCAAAGTCGTCTGGATCATCGGCGCCTCGACCGGCATCGGGCGGGCCACGGCGGCGCAACTGCATGCGCGTGGCGCGCAGGTGATCGTCTCCGCCCGCAAGGCGCCGGCCCTGCATCAGTTTGTCCGCGAGCATCCCGGCAGCCTGGCGCTGCCGCTCGATGTGAGCGATGCCGACGCCCTGCCCCAGGCACTGCGCCAGATCCTGGCGCAGCACGGCGGCATCGATCTGGCGATGTACTGCGCCGGCGTTTATCAACCGATGCGGGCGCCGCAGTTCAGCACGGCGGTGATGCGCCAGCACATCGAAGTGAATCTGATGGGCGCGGTCTCGATGCTCGAAGTGCTGCTGCCGGTGCTGCTGAGCCAGGGGCGCGGTCATGTGAGTCTGGTCTCGAGCGTGGCCGGTTACCGGGGTCTGCCACAGGCGCTGGCCTACGGCACGAGCAAGGCGGCGATGCAGTATCTGGCCGAGACCCTGTTCCTGGATCTGCGTCCGGCGGGCATTGGCGTGTCGATGATCAATCCCGGCTTCGTGGACACGCCGCTGACGGCCGGCAATGAGTTCCCGATGCCGGCCCTGCTGACGCCGGACCTCGCCGCGGACCACATCCTGACCGGCTGGCGCCGTGGCAAGTTCGACATCCATTTCCCGTGGCGCTTCAGCATCTGGCTGAAGCTGCTGCGACTCCTGCCACACGGCCTGTATGTCCGTGCGGTGCACCGGGCCACGGGCCTCTGATCTGAAAGCGCTGCATGGGCGTTCTGAATGAATTGGGTGAAGATCGCGGCATGAGCGCTCACGCCACCCGCATCTGCTCCGACGACCGACTGACGCGGGTGATCCGCACCTACGAGCAGTTGAGCCCCGCCACGCTGAGCTCGCTGGATGCGCTCTTTGCGCCGGACGCCCGTTTCATCGATCCCTTCAACGATGTCACCGGCCACGCCGCCATCCGGCGGATCTTCGAGCACATGTACGCCACGGTGCAGCAGCCCCGCTTCGATGTGCTGGAGGGCGCGGTGCAGGGTTGCAGCGGCTTCCTGCTCTGGGACCTGCACTTCCGCAGCCCGGGCGCCAGCGGCAAGGCGAACCGCATCCACGGCATGAGCCGGCTGGTCTTCAACGAGCAGGGCCAGGTGACGCTGCACCACGACCATTGGGATCCGGCGCGGCAGCTCTATGAGGATGTGCCGGTGCTGGGGGCAGTGATGCGGATGATTCGGAAGAAGCTGTCGGCCAGCGGCGGCTGAGCCGCTTCTACGGCGCCCGCCGAGACCGGCGCTACGACCGGCGCTACGTCAGGGTCTGCCCGCCGGATCTGTCCGCCTGATTTGTACAAATCGAGCCCGGACTTCCCCTCCTGACACCCCATGGCAGCACCCCCTAGCTTGCCGACGAGCTGCCTTGTCGCACTGTATGTCCATCCAGTATTCTTGCTCCCCACACACAGCAAGAAGCTCAGAGAGGACGCCATGCGACGTTACGAAGTCATTCTGGAGCGGGTCATGGTCCCGTATCACGAACGGGACCTGGCGCGCACGATTGCGATGCAGGTGCTGGACGCCCGACTCGGCGGGCCGCAGGGCGTGGTCGATGCGCATGCGGCCTGCACCGCGATCACCGGCGGGGATCCGCGCTGGCCCATTCCGGACACCGCCACCCGCAGCGACTGCGCCGCCGTCAAGCGCTGGCGTCGCGCCACCGAGGCGGCGCTGGATGCGATCGAGCGCGGCTTCGCCCCGATCTTTCAAGGCCTGACCGAGGAAGAAATCGAGCTCGCCCGCGCCGACGAGCACTTGACCATCCTGCCGCTCGGCGAGGACCACGCCTCGCCCTCCCGCCTGCTGGCCGAAGCGCGGGTCGGCCTCCCCTGGACCGCGACCGCCGCCGTCATGATGGCGACGATGTCCAACGTCGCGTTCAGCGCGCCACGATGACGGCTGGCCGCATGCGGTGGTGAGCGTCAGTGGCTGGCTGCACCGAACGCCGGCAGCGCCTGGATCGATCAACGCATCGATCGACGCTTCGCCCGACCCATCGCATGCCTCGGCGACCAGCGCGCCACGCCATCATCCGGCGGCCGGCTCCGACAGTTCGATGAGGTTGAGATCAGGGTCCCGCACGTACACCGACCGGATCTTGCCGGTCGCACCCGTGCGCAGCACCGGGCCCTCCACGATCGGCACCTGCGCGGCCTGAAGGCGCTCGATCACCTGGTCGAGCGGGATCGAGGTCAGGAAGCACAGGTCCAGCGCGCCCGGCACCGGGGTGTGGGCTTTGGGCTCGAACTCGCGGCCCTTCACATGCAGGTTGATCTTCTGCTGGCCAAACTTGAACGCCTGCCGGGTCACGGGCGGCGTGCCGCCCACGAAGCGCTCCAGTTGCATGCCCAACACCTCGGTGTAGAACCGGATGCAGGCGGCCTCGTCGGCGGTGGTCAGGACCAGGTGGTCGAGGTGATCGATCAAAGGAGGGCTCCTCGTTCGGTTCAAGCGGGATGACTGCCACGAGCCGGCGCGGCGCACTGCGCGAGCGCGGGCCCAGGGCAGCCCTGATTCTGTCGCGCCCTGACGGCCCTTTCCGGTGGACGACGAAGCCGAACGAGCGGCCCTCGCCCTTCCCCCCTCGCCTGTCGCCGGTCAACTGGTGCGGAACACCAGCTCGCGGATCTTGGCCAGCCGAGGTGCCACCACCGGCACGGTGAGCATCGTCGAGCCCACCGCCATCAGCAGCAGCGCCGTGAAGGTCTCGCTGGTGATGATCTGTTTGTCCAGCAGCACATTGGCGAAGATGATCATGATCAGCGCCTTGGTCTGCAGCAGCCAGCCGATGATGCTGGCCTCCCCGCGCTGCCAGCCCAGCACCCGCCCCGCCAGATGCACGCCCAGCAGCTTGCCGCTGATGGAGGCCACCAGCAGCAGCGCGGCGGCGACGAACACCATGCCGCCCTCCAGACCCCATTGGGTCCGCAGCCCGGTGCTCAGGAAGAAGACCGGCATCACCACCAGCAGCACATGGTGGCGCAGGGCGTCCATCTCGCGCTGGTCGAACCAGTCGGCATCCATGACCACGCCGGCCAGGAAAGCGCCGACCATGTAATGCAGGCCGGACCAGTCCGCGCCGAAGGCACAGACCGCCAGCCAGATCAGGCCGACATACCAGCGGTCGCGCGCCGGAATCGCGCGCATCAGGCGACGGAACACCACGGTGGCGAGCGCAAAGCCGGTCAGGAACAGCGCCTGCTTGCCCACCCGCGACCAGTCCATCAGGATCACCGCCAGCACGCCCCAGATCGCGATGTCGTCCAGGCTGGCATAGCGCAGGATGCGCTGTCCGATGGGCTGGCGCAGGATCTCGAGTTTCTCCATCAGCAGGATCAGGATCGGCAGCGCCGTGACCGCGCAGGCCATGCCGACGCCGACGATGAACTGCCAGGTGTGCGCCTTCGGGCCCATCCACGGGCCACCCAGGCCCAGCATCGCGACCGCCGCCACCGCGCCCAGCAGCATGGGCACGCCCAGCGCGAGGCCGGCGGTGATGCCGCTCTCCACCCGATGGGCCCAGGCCTTCTTCAGGTCCAGTTCGATGCCGGCGATCCACACGAACAGCATCACCGCCCACCAGGCCACGCCGTTGAGCGACTGCACCACCGGCGCGCTGAACACGAACTGGTAGTAGTCAGGAAAGGCCCGTCCCAGCACGCCGGGTCCGAGCAGGATGCCAGTGATGATCTGCACCACGACCAGCGGTGCCACATAGTCGGTGCCGCCCAACCGCCACACCAGGTAGGGAACGGTGAAGATGATCGCCATGGCGATCAGGAAGATTTCGGTCGTGGTCAAGCTGCGGTCCCCTGGGCTGGCCCGCTTGAGCGGGCTCTGAGGGACGCGCCAGCGGGTCACCGCCCTATGCGGCGACTGTGCGCGTCCCTACGGAAGCTCGACCGTCATTCTTTGGCGGGCGGCCGGCCGGCCGGCTTCCTTCGGGGACGGATTTCACGCCGGCAGCTTGGCCAGCGCAATCGGGGCTCTCCCGCTGGTGGCGGCGATCAGGCCCAGCACCCGACCGGGCTCGGCGCCGACCATGTCCCAGGTGAAGCGCCAGCCCCAGTTGCCGCCCAGGATGCCGGGGATGTTCATGCGGTGCTCGCTGCCCAGGCCCAGCACATCCTGCAGCGGATAGATCGCCATGTTGGCCACCGAATTGGCGCAGGCACGGATCATGGCCCAGTGGATGTCGTGCTCGCCGCAGGCCAGGTAGGAGCCGGCCAGCGCGCGCTCGCGCGCGCCGGCCTGGTTCCACCAGCCGCGCACCGTGTCGTTGTCGTGGGTGCCGGTGTAGGCCACCGCCGCGCGCGGCCAGTTGTGCGGCAGGAACTCATGGCTGCCATCGCCGCCGAAACCAAACTGCAGGATCTTCATGCCCGGATAGTTCAGCGCGTCGCGCAGCTCATGCACGTCGGGCGTGATGAAGCCCAGGTCTTCCGCCACGATCGGCAGCTCGCCCAGCGATTTGGCGATCGCATCGAACAGCGCCTTGCCCGGGCCGGTCTTCCACTGGCCACGGGTGGCGTCGGGACTGTCGGCAGGGATTTCGTAATAGGCCGCGAACCCGCGGAAATGGTCGATGCGGAACACATCGGCCGACGTCAAGGCCCGCTGCACCCGGGCCGTCCACCAGCTGAAGTGCTCATGCGCCATCTTGTCCCAGCGATAGAGCGGATTGCCCCAGCGCTGACCGGCCGCGGACATCGCGTCCGGCGGCACGCCCGCAACCACCGTGGTCTGGAACTGATCGTCCAGCTCATACAAGTCGGGACGCGACCAGCAGTCCGCGCTGTCGTGGGCGACGAAGATCGGCAGGTCGCCCATGATGCGCACGCCGCGGGCATTGGCATAGGTCTTCAGCGCGGCGCACTGGACATCGAAGCACCATTGCACGAACTGCCAGAAGGCGATTTCGTCGGCGAACTGCTCGCGGGCCGAGGCCAGCGCGCGAGGCTCGCGCGCAGCGAGGTCACGCGGCCATTCCCACCACGGCTGGCCATTGCGCGGCGATCGGATCGCCATGAACAGCGCGTAATCCGGCAGCCAGTGCGGCTGGGACGCGCACCAGGTCTCATAGGCCTCGCGCTCGGCCGGCAAAGCCTTGGCGAAGAAGCCGGCGGCGGCGGCGCGCAGCTGTTGCTCGCGCCACGGCAGCACCTGGCCGTAGTCCACATGGCGGGCATTGAAACCGTCGGCCGGCAGCGTCGGCGCGGCCAGCCAGCCCTTCTCCACCAGCGGCTCCAGGGCCACCATCCACGGGCTGCCGGCGAAGGCCGACACGCCTTGATAAGGGCTGTCGCCCGGTCCGATCGGCGTGCTCGGCAGCCATTGCCACAGGCTCTGTCCGGCGCCTTGCAGCCAGTCGACGAAGTGGTAGGCCTCGGGCCCGAAATCGCCCATGCCATGCGGGCCGGGCAGCGAGGTGATGTGCAGCAGCACGCCGGATTGGCGCTGATTCAGATCGATGGTCATGAGCGTCTCTGAAGTCTGAAAGTGAAGTCCACTGGCTCGAACCGCCAGCGGGTGGGTCTGAGAAAAGGGAAGAAGTCCGAGTCGGATCGATCAGCCCTGCAGCAGCAACAAGCTGCGCGCGGGCACGGTCAGGGCGCGATCGGTGAGCGGACCGGGAATCAGGTCGCCACTGCTGTCCAGCAGCAGCGTCCAGCCGCCCTGCCCCGCACGCGCCGCCGCCAGGCCGGGACGTGGGCTCACCGGCAGCGTCGCCCGCAGCGCTTGCGCATCGGGGTTGAAGATCAGCAGCAAGGGCGGCACCTCCGCATGCGCCGCATCGCGCAGCAGCGCGGCCAGGCCGTGGGCGCAGGCGTCGTGCCAGTCGTGATGGCGCATCTCATGGCCGTCCGGATGGAACCAGCGCAGCGAGACCTGCTCATCACAGCCCGCTCCGGCGAACCACTGGCCGTGGCGCAGCAACGGATGGCCGGCGCGCAGATGCAGCAGCTCGCCGACGAAGGCGGTCAGCGCCTCATCCGCGCGCGGCCAGTCGAGCCAGCCGATCTCGTTGTCCTGGCAATAGGCGTTGTTGTTGCCGCCCTGGCTGTTGCCGAATTCATCGCCGGAATAGAGCATCGGCGTGCCCTGCGCCAAGGCCAGCGTGGCCAGCATCGCCCGACGGGCGCGCTCGCGCGCCGAGCGCACGAGCGGATCGTCGGTTTCGCCTTCCACGCCGAAGTTGCCGCAGAGCTCGCCATCCCGGCCATCGCGGTTGTCTTCGCCATTGGCCTCGTTGTGTTTGCGGGAGTAGCTGACGACGTCCTGCAGCGTGTAGCCATCGTGCACCGACAGGAAATTGATCGAGGCCTGCGGGGCGCGCTGTCCATGATGGAAGACATCGCTGGAGGCAGTGAAGCGCCGCGCGAATTCGCCGCGGCCGATGCTGCCGCCATCCGGTCCGTGACCCAGCCAGTAGCCCCGCACGGCATCGCGGAACTTGTCGTTCCATTCCATGAAGCGACCGGGGAAGCGGCCCAGCTGATAGCCGTCCGGGCCCGCGTCCCAGGGTTCGGCGATCAGATGCACCTGCGACAGCAAGGGGTCCTGCCGCAGCGCGGTGTAGAACGCCGATTGCGGATCGTGGCCCGCCGCCGTGCGTCCCAGCACCGGCGCCAGATCGAAGCGGAAGCCGTCGACGCCCATCTCCGCCACCCAGTAGCGCAGCGAATCCAGCACGAGCTGGGTGACGCGCGGATGCTGGACATTGACCGTGTTGCCGCAGGCGCTGAAATTCTCCAGTCGCGAGGGATCGGCCGGATCGAGGCGGTAGTAGCTCTTCTGGTCCAGGCCGCGCAGCGACAGCGTCGGCCCGTGCTCGTTGCCTTCGGGCGTGTGGTTGTAGACGACGTCCAGCACCACTTCCAGGCCGGCCGCATGCAGCGCGGCGACCATGGCGCGGAACTCGGCCGCCACCGCCGCCGGGTCATGCCGCACCGCGCCGGAGGCCAGACGCGGGTCCGGGCAGAAGAAGCCCAGCGTGTTGTAGCCCCAGTAGTTGCGCAGCCCGGTGCCCGCCAGGTGCGGCTCATCCAGGGTGTATTGGACGGGCAGCAGCGACAGCGTCGTCACGCCCAGCCGCTTGAAATGCGCGATGGCCGCCGGATGCGCCAGCGCCGCATAGCTGCCGCGCAGGGCTTCCGGGATGTCCGGATGGCGCATCGAGAAGCCCTTCACATGCACCTCGTACAGCACCACATCGCGCGACGCATGTCGCGGCGCCGAGCGACGCGGGTCCGGACCCGCGCTCGGGGCCGCCACCCGTGCCTTCAGCGCCCAGGCGGCGTTGTCGCGCTCATCCAGCGCCCTCGGGCCGTCCGGATGACCGATGGGATAACCGTGATGCTCCGCCCGCCATTCGAAGTGGCCGACGATCTCCCGGGCGTAAGGATCCAGCACCAGCTTGTGCGGATTGAATCGGTGACCGTCCTGCGGCGCATGGGGGCCGTGGGCCCGCAACCCATAGACGAGGCCCGCGCCCGCGCCGGGCAGGAAGCCGGTCCAGACGCCATCCACCGGACCGTGCAGCGCCAGACGGCGCAGTTCCTGCTGGCCATCGGCATCAAACAGGCAGAGCTCCAGGCGATGCGCATGCTCGGAGAACACGGCGACGTTCACGCCGCCATCGCGCACATGCGCCCCCAAAGGCTCATGGCGACCGGGCAGCAACTTATCGGGCAAGGCGTTCATGGACGAGATCACAAGGCAAGAAGAGAACAACGACGGAACGACGACCGCTCAGGCGATGGCAGCCAGGCGCCGGCGCGTCACCGCATGGCGTCGGCACCCACGATCGCATCCGGCCGCAGGGGCATGGGCGAGCGGCGAGCGCGCTTGAATCGATGCGATGGCGGGCATGGGCAGATCCGGTCAGCAGGCGATAGCGCCGGTCAGGCCAGACCGAGGAACAGCGTGGCCAGCGGCGGCAGGTCCACCACCAGCTGGCCGTGGTCGACGCGGATCGGTGCGCCGTCCTCGATCAGCCCGCTGCCGCCATAGCGACGGGCATCGGTGTCCAGCAGCACGCGCCAGGCGGGGGTCGATTCGGCCGACGCGGCGAGGTCCAGCCGACTCGGCAACGGCACGCGATAGCCCGGCCGCGGCACCGGCGTGAAATTGCACAGCGCGACGACCGGCCGCGCGTCGTCGTCATAACGGGCGAAGGCGAAGACCGACTGCTCGCGGTCCTCCGCCTGCAGCCATTCGAAGCCGGCGCTTTCGCAGTCCTTGCGATGCAGCGCCGGCTGAGCGCGATAGAGGCGATTCAGATCGCCGACCAGCCGCAGCACGCCGGCATGGCGCTCATCGTCCACCAGCGCCCAGGGCAAGGCCTGCTCGAAATTCCATTCGCTGCGCTGGCCGAATTCCTGCCCCATGAACAGCAGCTTCTTGCCGGGATGGGCCCACATGAAGCCGTAATAGCTGCGCAGATGGGCGAAGCGCTGCCAATCCTTCGGGTCCGACGCCTCGCCCGGCATCTTGCCCAGCAGCGAGCCCTTGCCGTGCACCACTTCATCGTGGGAGAGCGGCAGCACGAAGTTCTCGTTGAAGGCATAGACCAGCCCGAAGCTGATCTTCTCGTGATGCCAGCGGCGGTGGATGGGCTGCTCCCGCATGTACTGCAGGGTGTCGTTCATCCAGCCCATGTTCCACTTGTAGTGAAAGCCCAGCCCGCCCATCGAGGTCGGCGCGGAGACCAGCGGGAAGGCGGTCGATTCCTCGGCGATGGTGATGAAGCCCGGCGCCTCGCGGCCCAGCAGTTCATGGGTGTGGCGCAGCAGTGCGATGGCTTCCAGGTTCTCGCGGCCGCCGTGGATGTTGGGAATCCACTCGCCCGGCGGACGTGAATAGTCGCGATAGAGCATCGACGCCACCGCATCCACCCGCAGTCCGTCCAGACCGTAGCGCTCGGCCCAGAAGAGCGCCGCACCGGCCAGGAACTGCCGCACTTGCGGCTTGCCGAAGTCGTAGATCAGGGTGTGCCAGTCGCGATGCCAGCCTTCACGCGGATCGGCATATTCATACAGCGGCGTGCCGTCGAACTTGCCCAGCCCGTGCGGGTCCTCCGGGAAATGCGCCGGCACGAAATCCAGCAGCACGCCCAGGCCGGCGGCGTGACAAGCGCGCACGAAGCGGCGCAGGCCGTCGGGATCGCCCAGCCGCGCGGTCGGCGCATGCAGCCCGAGCGTCTGGTAGCCCCAGGAGCCGTCGAAGGGATGCTCGGTGATGGGCATCAGCTCCACATGCGTGAAGCCCAGGCCCGCCGCATAGCCGGGCAGCTCGCGGGTCAGCAGCGCCCAGTCCGGAAAGCCGTCATCGTCGCGGCGCCAGGACATCGGATGCAGCTCATAGATCGAGATCGGCGCATCCCGCCGATTCGCCGCCACCCGCGCGGCGGACAGGCCCATCGGCGCAGGCAGGCCCGCGATGATGCTGGCGTTCTCCGGCCGCATCTGCGCCCGGAAGGCATACGGATCGGCCTTGAGCGGCAGCAGCCGGCCATCGGCATCGAGCAGTTCGAACTTGTAGTACTGGCCTCGCTTGGCCTTGGGGATGAAGATTTCCCAGATGCCGGCTTCGTGCCGGCGGCGCATCGGATGACGGCGGCCGTCCCAGCGATTGAAGTCGCCGACCACGCTCACCCGCCGCGCGGCCGGTGCCCAGACGGCGAAGCGCACGCCGTCCACGCCGTCCACCGCCATCGGATGCGCGCCCAGCCACAGCCAGGGCCGGGGATGCTCGCCGCGCGCCAGCAGCGCCAGCTCGTCGTCGGGCAGCAAGGCGCCGAAGGCATAGGCATCCGGCAACGTGCGCTCGACGCCGTCGTCGCCGGTCACCGCCAGGCGGTAATCGAAGCGCTTGCGGCGGCGCGGCACTGCCAGCTCGAAGAAGCCACTGCCGCGACCGGCCGGTTCCTGCAGATCGCCCAGGCGCTTGCCGCTGTCGGCATCCAGCAGGCTGACCTGTCGCGCGCCGGGCTGCAGGGTGCGCACCCACAAGCGGCCGCTGCCGTCGTCGGCCTCATGCAGACCGAGCACGGAGAACGGGTCGCCGTGCCGCGCCTGCAGCAAGGCCTGGATCGCTTCATCGGCGAGCATGGCGTCAGGAAGAAGGTTGGAGAGTCGGGCCTCAGTCGAGGCTCTTCACCGACCACACACGGTCGACGTAGTCCTGAATGGTACGGTCCGACGAGAACATGCCCATGCCTGCGATGTTCAATACCACCCGCTCGGCCCAGGCCTGCGGATCGCGGAACAGCGCATCGACCCGCTCCTGCGCCTTCAGATAGTCGGCGAAGTCCGCCATCAGCAGATAGCCGTCTTCGTTGAGCAGCTTGTCGACCAGCGCGCGGTAGCGACCGCTGTCGCCCAGCGAGAAATCGCCACGGGCGATCGCATCGATGACGGCGCGCAGCGGCGGATGCTTCTCGACATGCTGGCGCGGCTCATAGCCCTGGCGCTTGAGCGCATCCACCTGCTCGGTCCGCAGGCCGAAGGTGAACATGTTGTCCTCACCGAAGGCCTGCGCCATTTCGATGTTGGCGCCATCCCAGGTGCCGATCGTCAGCGCGCCATTGAGCGCGAACTTCATGTTGCCGGTGCCGGACGCTTCGGTGCCGGCGGTGGAGATCTGCTCCGACAGGTCGGCGGCGGGGATGATGGTTTCCGCCAGCGAGACGCCGTAGTTGGGCAGGAAAACCAGCTTGAGCCGGTCGCCCACGCGCGGATCGCTGTTGATCACCCGGCCCACGTCATGCGCGAGCTGGATCACCGACTTGGCCATCACATACGCCGAGGCCGCCTTGCCCGCGATCACCACGGTGCGCGGCACCCAGTCGGCCTGCGGGTTGGCGACGATCGCCTGATAGCGGCTGATGACATGGAGCAGGTTCAGCAACTGCCGCTTGTATTCATGGATGCGCTTGATCTGGACATCGAACAGGCTGTCCACCCGCACCGTCACGCCGAGATCGCGCTGGATGCGGTCGGCCAGGCGCTGCTTGTTGTCGCGCTTGACCGCCTGCAGCGCGGCGCCGAAGGCCGCATCGCCCGCCAACGGGCGCAGTTGGGCGAGTTCATCCAGATGCTGGCGCCAGCCGGTGCCGATGCGCTGATCGAGCAGGCTCGACAGCCCCGGATTGGCCTGCTGCAGCCAGCGGCGCGGCGTGACGCCGTTGGTGACGTTGTGGAAGCGGTCCGGGAAGATGCGGGCGTAGTCGGCAAAGATGGTCTGCACCATCAGTTCCGAATGCAGCGCCGCCACGCCATTGACGCGATGCGACGCCACGATGCTGAGCGCGGCCATGCGCACGCGGCGCTCGCCGTGTCCGCCGTGGTCGCCATGACCACCCTGGCCGTGGCCCTCGTCGATCAGCGAGACCCGGCGCAGCAGGTCGTGGTCGCCCGGGAAGCGCTGCTTGACCTCTTCCAGGAAGCGGTGGTTGATCTCATAGACGATTTCCAGATGGCGCGGCAACAGCGCGGCGAACAGACGCACCGGCCAGGTTTCCAGCGCTTCCGGCATCAGGGTGTGATTGGTGTAGCTGACCGCCTGACGGGTGATCGCCCACGCCTGGTCCCAGCCCAGGCCGTGCTCATCCAGCAGCAAGCGCATCAGCTCGGCGGGCGCCAGCGCGGGATGGGTGTCGTTCAGATGGATCGCATTGCTGCGGCCGAGCTGGTCCAGCGAGCCGAACTCCCGCAGGTGACGGGCGATCAGGTCCTGCAGCGACGCGCTGACCAGGAAGGCCTCCTGCTTCAGCCGCAGCAGTCGGCCCGATTCGGTGCTGTCATCCGGATACAGGACCCAGTTGATCGCATCGGCCTGCACCCGGTGCGCGGCGGCCGCCGCATGGTCACCCTGGCAGAAGACCTCGAAATCGATCGGCGCCTGCGCCTGGGCATGCCATTGGCGCAGGGTCGACACCCGCTCGCTGTGGTGAGCCGGGACGATGAAGTCATAGGCCTGGGCGATCAGCCATTCCTGCGGCAGCCAGCGGCGGTTGCCGTTGGCCTGCACCTCGACGCGGCCGCCAAAGCCCACCGGATAGCGCAGCTCCGGGCGCGGGATCTCCCAGGGATTGCCCAGCGCCATCCAATCGTCGGGCATTTCGACCTGGCGACCGTCACGGATGCCCTGCGCGAACATGCCGTATTGATAGCGCAGACCGTAGCCGAAGGACGGCAAACCCAATTCGGCGAAGGAATCCAGGAAGCAGGCCGCCAGTCGACCCAGGCCGCCATTGCCGAGCGCCGCGTCGTTCTCCTGCTCCAGCACATCGGGCAAGGACTGACCCTCGGCCTCGAAGGCGGCGCGCACCGTCGGCTCCAGCTGGAGCGCGGCCAGGGCATTGCTCAGGGCGCGACCCATCAGGAATTCCATCGACAGGTAATGCACCCGACGCTGCGCCGCCGACGGACCCCGCGCGGCGTCCTCGGCCTGCGTCTGGGCCCAGCGCTGACCCAGCACCTCCCGGCAAGCGCCGGCCGCGGCACGCATCAGCGCATGCGGGCTATTGGCGGTTCCGGCGATCAGCCGCTCGCGTTGCAGCGCCTGCTGAAACGCCGCCACCAGGGCGGGCGACGCCGCAGCGGCCTGGTGGGACGCGGCGGTCGCGGGCTGGGCGGTGAGGCTCGGGGAAGAGGCAGTCGTCATGGCATTACCGGTCAAAGAAGCGGCCAGGGCATGGGCGGCGACGGTCATAGGGTGTTCAGCGATGAGGCCGAGCCAGCTCGGCCCCTACAGTCGAGGGACGATTCGGAGTATCCCTCAAGCCGGACGAATTCATGTAGTTTGACTACATCGGGTAATCCCGAGGGATACCGCAAGTGGTTGATTTAGATGGATTCACCTGCGCACAAGGGGGTGTCGCCGCGTTGTGATTCACTGGATCGGCATGTATATTCTCTACAAACAGCCTGCCGTGGCGAGCCCGGTCTCGCGCGGCATGCAGGCATCACCAACAAGCGAGACAAGCGCCGTTCCCTCCGAACGGTCGCGGAGGTAATCAAGTGGCGGATGTGAAGCTGCAAGCCGTGGCCAAGGCCTATGGCGAGACCCGGATCCTGCATGGCATCGATCTGGAGATTCGCGACGGCGAATTCATGGTGTTCGTCGGCCCGTCGGGCTGCGGCAAATCCACGCTGCTGCGCACGATCGCCGGCCTGGAGGACATCACCGGCGGCGAACTGCGCATCGGCGGTCGGCTGGTCAATGACGTGCCGCCGGCAGAACGGGGCATCGCGATGGTGTTCCAGAGCTACGCGCTCTATCCGCACATGAATCTCTACGAGAACATGGCCTTCGGCCTGAAGCTCGCGAAGGTGCCCAAGGACGAGATCGACCGCGCCGTGCGTTATGCCGCTCGCATCCTGCACATCGAGCATCTGCTGGAGCGCAAGCCGAAGGACCTGTCCGGCGGCCAGCGCCAGCGGGTGGCGATCGGTCGGGCCATCGTGCGCAAGCCGGAGGTGTTTCTCTTCGACGAACCCTTGTCCAACCTGGATGCCGCGCTGCGGGTGCGCATGCGGTATGAGTTCGCCAAGCTGCATGAGGATCTGAAGACCACCATGGTCTACGTGACCCATGACCAGGTGGAAGCGATGACGCTGGCCGACCGGATCGTGGTGCTGAGCGCGGGCAAGATCGAGCAGGTCGGCACGCCGCTGGAGCTGTACGAGCATCCGGACAACCTGTTCGTCGCCGGCTTCATCGGCAGCCCGAAGATGAATTTCATCGAGGCCGACATCACCGAGGCCAGCGCCGGCCACGCCATCGTGCGCCTGAGCAGCGGCGCCAGCCTGCGGGTGCTGGTGGATGCGTCGCGCGCCCAGATCGGCGAGCGGGTGACGCTCGGTGTGCGGCCGGAACACTTCAACGTCGGCGGCGACTCGAATCTGATCGAGGCGACGGTGACCTTCGTCGAATCGCTCGGCGGCTCGACCCATGCCTACTGCGCCTATCCGGGCGTGGAAGACGCGCTGACCTGCGAATTTGATGGTCGCACCCGCATCCGCGCGGGCGACAGCCTGTCGCTGCAACTGCCGCCGGAAGCCTGCTATCTGTTCGATGCCCAAGGTCTGGCCTTCCGTCGCCTCGGAGGCCAGGCATGACGCGCCGGCGCGCTGCGGGCGCCCTGCCCTCGATCGAACTCAGGCGCGGCAGCGGTGAGGCGCGTTCGTCGCGCAGTCGGTGGCCTGCGTGGGCCGCTTCGCTGGGACTGACCCTGCTGATCGCCGCGCCCGTCGCGCAAGCGCAGACCGCGCCCAAGCTGCTGGTATGGATCAACGGCGACAAGGCCTACAACGGGCTGCAGAAAGTCGGGGACGCGTTCGAGCGGGCCTCTGGCGTGAAGGTCGTGGTGGAGCATCCGGTCGATGCGCCCGAGAAGTTCACCCAGGCCGCCGGTGCCGGCAAGGGGCCGGACATCTTCTGCTGGCCGCATGACCGGGCCGGCGAATGGGCCAAGGCGGGCCTGCTCACGCCGGTGCAGCCGCGCCGCGCGCTGTTCGAGGAACTGGAGCCGACCACCTGGCAGGCGTTCCGCTATCAGGGGCGCTACTGGGGCTATCCGATCGCGATCGAGACCACCGGGCTGATCTACAACAAGGCGCTGGTGCCGCAACCGCCCAAGACCTTCGATGAAGTCATCGCCCTGGACAAGGTCCTGCGGCAGCGCGGCAAGCACGCGATCCTGTGGGACTACAACAAGAGCTTCTTCACCTGGCCGATGTTTGCCGGCGCGGGCGGCGTGATCTTCGGCCGCGATGCGCAGGGCGATTTCGATCCTCGGCAGGTGGCCGTCAACAATGACGGCGCGCAGCAGGCGGGCCGCATGCTGGAGCGCCTGATCAAGGACGGCGTGATGCCGCGCGGGGCGCGCTATGCCGAGATGGAATCGGCCTTCGCCCGCGGCGAGGTCGCGATGATGGTCTCCGGCCCCTGGGCCTGGGACAACGCGCGCAAGGCGGGCATCGACTTCGGCGTGGCGCCGATTCCGGCCGTGGTGCCGGGGCGGCCGTCCAAGCCCTTCGTCGGCGTGCTGGGCTGCATGATCGCGGCGCCGTCCCGCCACAAGGACCTGGCGCGCGAGTTCATCGAGCAGCATCTGATGCGGCCGGCGGGTCTGCAGGTGCTGGATCAGGACGTGCCGATCGGCGTGCCGGCGAACAAGGCCTTCTATCAGACGCTGGCGGTCAATCCGCTGATCCGCGCCAGCATGGAGAACGCCCGCGCGGGCGAGCCGATTCCCAACATTCCCGAGGTGGGCCGTTTCTGGACCGCCATGGATGCGGCGCTGGAAGCCGTCACCAACGGGCTCCAAAGTCCCAAGGATGCGCTGGATGGCGCCGCCGGACGCATGCTGCTCAAGCAATGAACGCCACCACCGCTTCCACTTCGGCGCTCGCCGCCACCCTGCCCGATTCGCCGCTGGCCGAGGCCTACAGCCGGCAGGCGCCCAGCCTGCTGGAGCGCGTCGCGCGGGGCTTGTACTGGCCCGTCGTCGGCCTGATCGCGCTGGCGGCGCTCTACCTGATCTTCACGCTGTATGTCGCCGGCCAGACCTGGTGGGCACTCGGCGCGATGGCGCTGTTCGGCAGCGGCTTGGCGGTCTATCTGTCCAAGGCCGGATTCGCTTACCGCTATTTGTTCCCGGGCGTGGCCGGCATGCTGCTGTTCATCGCCTTTCCGCTGGCCTACACGACGCAGATCGGTTTCACCAACTATTCGTCCGCGCATTTGCTGAGCCAGGAACGGGTGCGCGAGTACCTGCTGGAACAGCATGATGCGGTGCTGGACGAGGTGCGCGACTACAGCCTGCATGCCGACGGCGCCGCCTTCCGCCTGGTGCTGCGGGACCCGGCCACCGGCGCGGCGCAGTTCGTGTCGCCGTCGCTGGCGCTGCGTCAGGGGGATCGTCCGCTGGTGGTGACGCTGCAGGCGGCGACTGACGCGTCGGGTGCTTCAGCGGTGTCGGACGGCGGCCCCTGGGGCCCGGCCTTGTCGCTGCGGGATCGGGTCACCCACCGCGCCGCGCTGGCGCAGCTGCGCCTTCAACTGCCGGGCAAGACCGACGAGGCCGGCACGCTGCATTACCTCGGCCTGCGGGAGTTCGGACCGGTTCGCCCGCATTTCCAGGAGCAGCCGGATGGCGCGCTGCGTCGCTTGGCCGATGGCGCGTTGTTCCGACCGGACAGCAAGACCGGCTACTACGAGGGCCAGGGCACGGCGGCGGGCACGCATCTGTCGCCGGGCTACAAGGTGATGGTGGGCGGCCAGAACTATGCGCGCATGGTGCTGGACCCGGAATTCCGCGGGCCGTTCCTGTCGATCTTCAGCTGGACGGTGGTGTTCTCGCTGCTGACCGTGGTGTGCGCGACGGCCATCGGCATGATGCTGGCGGTGTTGTTGAACTGGGAAGACCTGCGGCTTCGCACCACCTATCGGACCTTGCTGTTCCTGCCCTATGCGGTGCCGGGCTTCATTTCGATCCTGGTGTTCAAGGGTCTGTTCAACCAGAACTTCGGCGAGATCAACGCCATCCTGGATGCGCTGTTCGGCGTGAAGCCGGCCTGGTTTGCCGATCCGCTGCTGGCCAAGACGATGCTGCTGATCGTCAACGTCTGGCTGGGGTATCCGTACATCATGATCCTGTGCGCGGGTCTGCTGAAGGCGATCCCGTCGGACCTGTACGAAGCATCCGCGATTGCCGGCGCGGGGCCGCTGACCAACTTCTTCAAGATCACCGCGCCGCTGATCATCAAGCCGCTCTCGCCGCTGCTGGTGTCGGCCTTTGCGTTCAACTTCAACAACTTCGTGCTGATCGCGCTGTTGACCGACGGCCGGCCGGACTATCTCTCCACCAAGATCCCGGCGGGTCAGACCGACATCCTGGTCAGCTACACCTACCGCATCGCATTCCGGGATTCGGGCACGGATTTCGGCCTGGCGGCGGCGATCTCGACCTTGATCTTCGTGCTGGTGGCGGCGCTGTCGCTGCTCAATCTGCGCCTGATGCGCAAAGCCAATCAATAAGGGCCGGCCATGGCAATCGTTCGAGGCAAACAAGCTCGCTGGCGCGTCTGGTTCGCGCACGGCCTGCTGTGGGTGTTCCTGGCGCTGACGCTGTTTCCGCTGCTGGCGGTGGTGTCGATTTCACTGCGGCCCGGCAATTTCGCGACCGGCAGCCTGATTCCGACCGAGATCAGCCTGGAGCACTGGAAGCTGGCGCTGGGGATTCCCTATCAGGCCGACGATGGCTCGCTGGTGCAGCCGCCGTTTCCGGTGCTGACCTGGCTGTGGAATTCGATCAAGGTGGCGACGATCTCGGCGCTGGCGATCGTGGGGATTTCGACCACGGCGGCTTACGGCTTTGCGCGACTGCGCTTCCGTTTCAAGGGCGGCATCCTCAACAGCATGCTGCTGCTGCAGATGTTCCCGCCGGTGCTGGCGCTGGTGGCGATCTACGCGATTTTCGAGACGCTGGGCAGCTTCGTTCCCTGGCTCGGCATCGAGACCCATGCCGGGCTGGTGGTGGCGTATCTGGGCGGTGTCGCCACCCACATCTGGACCATCAAGGGCTACTTCGAGACGATTCCGGTCGAGATCGAAGAGAACGCCAAGGTCGACGGCGCCAGCCACTGGCAGGCCTTCCGTCTGGTGCTGCTGCCGATGGCGGTGCCGATCCTGATGGTGGTGTTCGTGCTGGCCTTCATCGGGACCATCATCGAATATCCGGTCGCGTCGGTGCTGCTGCGGGAAGAAGGCAACCTGACCCTGGCCGTCGGCTCCAAGTACTTCCTGCACGACCAGCGCTTCCTCTGGGGCGACTTCGCCGCGGCTGCCGTCCTCTCCGGCCTGCCGATCACGGCGGTTTTCCTGCTGGCGCAGCGATGGATCGTGTCCGGGTTGACGGCGGGCGGGGTGAAGGGGTGAAGGGGTGAAGGGGTGAAGGGGTGATGAGGTGATGGGGCGAGTGGGCGGCGTCCTCTGTGGAGGGCGCCTGCCGAAATAAGATCCGGCCAGGGAGCAGAACGCCTCCGACCCATGCGACGCCAACAGTGGAGTGACCACGGCCAATCACGGCGAGGCGTTGAGCGGGATGGACGGAGGCGCACACAGAATGAAGACCGTCTACCAGATCCTGGCCGCGCTGGTCCTTGCCTTGCCTTTGGCCGCATCGGCTCAATGCGAGACGCCTGAGGTGCAGATGAGGTCACTCGATGCGTTCAAGGTGGAGCTGGACACATTCAGGGCTCGGCAGGCGGCGGCGATCGATGAATTCCTCGACGCGCTGGTCAACAAGGCGTTTGAGCTGAATTGGACACAGCCTCAGCGTGAAGCCTTCATCGCTGAAATCGTCAACGCCGCAGAGTTCACGGCCATGCAGCAGGACATGGCGGCACAGCAGCTGAAGGTGGTTCAGATTCGGCAATCCATCGAGAAGGCCGGTCGCGAGCGCCAAACCGCATTGGTCTGCACGATCGCTCTGCAATACCGCCCCCTGCTGCGGGAGGCCGCCTCGATCCACGCACAGCAAATCGCGTATCTGCATCGCAAGATCGACGAAGCCAGGTGACCATCCCCATCACGCGCCTCACGGCGTGCCATGGATTCCGCTGCGTCCGGACCGTGCCTATGGCCGCAGCCCGCGCGCCTCACGCCAGGCTGCGAACTCCAGGGGCCTCAATCCGAATCTGACCGCATTGCCCGGGTGAAGCGCGTCGAATTCCGACAGCACGAGCTGGACGAACTGCGCTTGGTCGGCGGCCGGCACGGCGCCGGGAAGTCTGGCCTGGATCGTCTGCGGCGTGGCGGGCTCATTCGCGCGGACGATGGCAGCGATGACCGCCGCCAGCGCCTGGCGATGCCGCAGACGGAAAAGATCCGGCGGGACCAGCGTGCGCCGGACCGCGACGTATTGCTGGCAGGAGCGCTCATACGCCGAGACGAACACGTCGCGCAGCAGTTCCACCCGATTCAACTCGTACACGCCCAGCAAGCCATCCACGTAGGCCTGCTGAGGCACGTCGATGAAGGAGAGCGGGCACAGGTTCTGGCGGATGAACGGAATGTTGGCCGCCAGCCGGGACACCCGCTTGTTCACGTCCTCGAACGGCTGGAGGTAAGGCAGATGCACCATCAGGAAGAAGGCCTGCTCGAACGGATCGACGATCTCGGCAGCCATGCGCACGACGATGCCGAACAGCTCCTCCAGCCGCTGCGGCAAGGCGAGCGGCAGGTAAACGCTGCCGCCGATCTCGACCGCACGGCGCCGGACGCGCCCCACGGCGGACGGATCCGACATCAAGCCATCCGAGAGAAACGCATGCAGCGCGATCAGGGTGTCCTCATCCACCCGGGCATGCGTCGGATCCAGCACCAGATATTCGATGGCCTGCTTGTGATTCAGGATCATCTGGGTTTCCAGCGCGTCCTTGCCCTCGGCGGCCTGGCCCAGCTCGATCAGCTTCTCCGTATCCAGCCGGCTGTAGGTGTTGCCCTCCAGTTGCGACGAGGCCCAGGACAGATCAATCAGCAGCCGGTTCAGGATGTCGCGCGCGAATGTGCCGGCGGGCGTCTGCTCGGCCGGCGATCGTCCCAGCGCGTGCAGTTGCTCGCGCAAATCGGGTGGCAGGTAGGCGGTGTGATTGGGGTGGTACTGCTCCAGGAACTCCACGCGATAGCTCACCGGGGTGCGCGCCTGCCGGGGTCGGGCGACATAAGCGCGGATCTCCGCGCCCGCCGCCGAGATCAGGACCGAGGCGTACGGCGTTGCCGGTTCATGCGCGCGCAGCGCAGCCGGCACCGCCTGGCTCACATCGCCGAGCGCGATCGACGGCGCGCGGTGGTAGCGGGTGGCGCGACCCTCGCCTTGCGTCGTGATCCGTCCTTGCGCCACCAGCGAGGCGAGGCGTCGCTGCAGGGTGCGCCGCTGCAGACCGTCTCCCAAGGACTGCGCCAGCGCCTGAATGCCCACGCCGTCCGGCGACGCCGCGATGAGCGCGACCAGCGAATCCAGAGCTTGCGAGGGTGTCTTGGGGGGCATATCGCGACAACGAGTGGGACAGAATCCCCAGTATCGCGACAAACCATCTGTCGCGCAAATGCGTATCGCGACAGGACGGGTGTCGCGATCATCACCATTGCGACAGTTTGCGGCGAACCGTTGTCGCGATTCGTCGGCCCCTCTCGGCATCGCGCCAGAGCCACACTGGCTCAGCGTCGCCCGCGCTTTCCCGTCCCGACCCCATCAGGCACATCCCGTGCTCCAGCGATCCTCGCGCCGCATCACCCGCGCGACGATTGCCACCCATCGCTCAAGTCGCGCACCGACTCGATCGATCCTCACCCAGCCCCAGGAATCCCATGAGATTGCCACGCCTTCGGTCCGCCCTGCCCTTGTTCATGGCCGTCTCGGCGGGAGTCGCCTTCGGGACGGATGCACCACCTTCATGGCCGCCCGCACCGCCGCTGCCGGCCGCGAGCGCGAACGCAGCCAATTGCGCCAAACCGCCGTTCGGGAGCCGCGACCTCTACGTGCGCGGGACGATGAACAACTGGTCCGCGCCCGACGACCAGCGGCTGTGGTGGACCTGCGATCACTACGAGCTGGTCACCGATCTGCGCGGCGATCAAAGCTTCAAGATCGGCGATGAGGACTGGTCGGCCGATGCGGACTTCGGCCTGCCCGCCTCGAGCGGCACTGCCACGGAGACACCGTCCCCTGCCCGCGCCCTTGTGCTGAAAGGCGAGGCCTGGTCGCAACGCTTCGCCGGCGGACCGCACAAGCTGGTGCTGACCGTCACCGGCGATCGCCGACGGCTGTCGGTCAGTCCCTGCCCGCCCGCGTCGCAGGCCTGCACGACGTTTCAGCCTTCGGCTCAGGCGACGACCTCGGTGACCGACCCCGTCGCGCTCAGCCTGCGATTCGACTCCCGCGACACCGCCTTCAAGAAGCCGTTCGGCGCGCAGCCGGCTCGCAGCTGGATGGAATTTCAACTCAGCGCCCTGCCCGGCATCAGCCGCGCCGAGCTGGTGATCGAGCGTCGGCGGCTGGAAGGCAATCAGGAACAGCTCAGCTATGAAGAGCAGGCCCGCGTGCCGCTGCATCGCGTCAAGGGCCCGCCCGACGCCGACGGTCGGGAGCGCTGGCGCGCCCGTCATCGCTTCGGTGCGCCGGCCATCTATGGCTACTACTTCGTGGTCACCATTGCGGGTCAGCAATACCTCTATCAAAACAACAAGGACAGCGTCTACTGGACTCGGGAGAAAGGCTCGATGGGGCTGGGGCTGGTCGATGACATGCCCGCCAGTCCGCAACGCATCCGGCGCTATCGGCAGACCATCCATGCCTCCGACTTCACCGTGCCGACCTGGGCGCGGGACGCGATCTATTACTACGTCTTCCCGGAACGCTTCCGCAATGGCGACAAGACCAATGACCCGCAGCCCGGTCGCGATCGCTACCAGGATCACGACATCGAGCACCATGCGCGATGGCTCGATCGACCCTACAAGCCGGGATCGGGCGATGGGTCCGATGCCGTCTACAACAATGATTTCTTCGGTGGCGACCTGGCCGGCGTGCTGGAGAAGCTGGACTACATCCGCGCGCTCGGCGCCAACACGATTTATCTGACGCCGGTCCTGCGCGCGGCCAGCAATCACAAGTACGACACCGCCGACTATCGCCAGATCGATCCCGCCTTCGGCCGCAACGCCGACTTCGAACGGCTCACCGCCGATGCCCGCCAGCGCGGCCTGCGCGTGATTCCGGACACCTCGTTCAATCACGTCGGCGCGGACTCGCCCTACTTCAATCGATTCGGCAACTTTCCGGATGGCGGCGCTTTCGATCGAGGGCGGATCAATCCTGCGTCGCCTTATGCGAGCTGGTTCAAGCTTGATCCCTCACAGACCGATCCGGATCGCCAGTACGCCGGCTGGATCGGCATCAAGGATCTGCCGGAGATCGACAAATCGAGCCGCGCGTTCCGCCAGTTCGCTTATGGCGGGCCGGACTCGGTCACGCAGTTCTGGCTCGACAAGGGAGCCGCCGGTTGGCGCATGGACGTGGTGCCCTGGGTGCCGGACGACTTCTGGCGCGAATGGCGCCGCGCAGTCAAAGCCAAGCATCCAGATGCGCTGACGATCGCCGAGACCTGGTTCGATGCGAGCAAGTATTTCCTCGGCGACACCTTCGATTCGACGATGAACTACATCTTCCGCAATGCCGTGCTGGACTTCGCCGCCGGCAAGCGCGCCGATCGCCTCTACCCGTCGCTCGAGCTGATGCGCGAGGCCTATCCACCGCAGGCCCTGTTCGCGACGATGAACCTGCTGTCCAGCCACGACCAGCCGCGTGCGCTGCATCATTTCGGTATCGACGAGTCACCGGGAGCCGCGAGTGCAGCGCCTGCAGCGCCTGCAGCGCCTGCAGCGGCAGCATCGGCGGCATCAGCGGCATCAGCGGGATCGGCAGCATCGGCTGCTTTGGCATCCACCACCGCTGGCGCGCCGTCAACGGCCGGCGGGAGCGATTCCGCCGTGTCCGCTGATCGCGAGGCAGCCGCCAGACTGGACGATGCCAAGCGCCGTCTGCGGCTGGCGATGCTCTTCCAGATGACTTATCCGGGCGCTCCGGCGATCTATTACGGGGACGAGGTGGGCGTCGGCGGCGGTGAGGATCCCTACAACCGCGCGCCGTATCCGTGGGCCGATGAAGGCGGCCACCCCGACGAGGCCTTGCTGGCCGATGTGCAGCGGATGACCGCGCTTCGCCGCGACCAGCCGGTGTTGCGGCACGGCAGCCTGGACACGCCGCTGCTGGTGGATGAGCATGTCATCGTGCTGCTGCGCCGAGACGGCCCCCGCACCGCGATCGTCGCCTTGAACAACGCCACCGAGCGCCGCCAGGTCGAGATTGATCTGCCTGCAGCGCTCCAGAAGCTCACGCTGCGCGACGCGTGGACGGACAGCCGACTTCAAGCGCCAAGCTCACCCGTCCTGCCCGCCTCCCCTCAAGCACCGATCGCCGCGACGCCGGCGTCGCCCGCCGCTTCCGCGGCGGACCAGCCCATGAGCAGCGCGATCACGCTGCCACCGGCGCGCATCGATGCGCGCGGTCGGCTGTCGCTGGAGCTGTTGCCGCTGTCGGGGCGCGTGCTGGTCAACGAGTGATCGGCTGAGCGATGGAGCGGTTGAGGGGATCTGGACGTCAATCGTCCGGGGGCCGCGCTGATTGCGGTTCCGGTTTGGCGTGCGGCTTCACTAGGTTCAGCGCTTAGCGGGCACCACGACGTGTGCGGCGAGCCAACTCATCTTGAACGGCCGTCGGTGGCGGCCAGGATCGTGTCCAGCAGACCAGACTCAGGTGGACACCTTGCAGGACACCGATCCCTGGAGTCTTATGCAGCGCCACGTTGACCTGAAAGCGTTCGGCCCGCAACATGGTCACTCGGCTCGCGGGACACTGTCGAGCATGCGCAGTGGCCGATGCCTGCAGCTACTGCGGCGGGCGCCCGGACTTGTAGATCTGATCCAGGCTGTTGTCCGAGTTCTCAGGCTTGATCAATGGCGTCCGCGAACGCGTGTCGCTGGCGTCGTTGCCAAACTCGATGAGTGAACGCGCGAAGAATGCATGGTCTGGCGTGTCGCCCGCCACGCAGCGCGCGCTCATCAGCACTGCCTCGGGGTTGAGCACTGCCACGCCGGCGCCGTACGGGCAACTACCGCCGACACATTCGGTGAGCAAATAGCGGATGTCGCCGCGGTTGAACCACAGTTGGCGCACGGATGCGCCAGGCGCGGCAGGCGATGTGGTCGCGCCAAAACGCTTGCCGTTCTCCGCCGTGGCCGTGTACTCGAGCTCCACCTGCTTGGCGGTACCGTAGCGGTAGGTCAGCGCCTTCGCAGCTGGACCAGCCTCGGGCTTCGCACACAGCGAGACCGTCTTGGTGGCAGTCGGGCAGGAGAAGGCCACGACCTCGTCAGGCCTGCACAGCGTCGTTCCGGCCAGGCCGGAGACCGTTGTCGAACCGGCAGCATGCGCGCCAACGCAGAGCGCAAAACTCAGCAACGCAAACGGTACGTGTTCCCGATATCCTCCGCGCCGCAAGCCGCAACGGTGATCGTCATTCGACGGTCTGGCAGACCGTCTTGAAGTGAACACGCTGTGTCGCATCGCGCTCGGTCTGGAAATACCGCCCATGTCGCCCCTCGATCAATCGTAGGCCGACACCTCAGGCTTGCGCGCCAGCACCGCGATCGGCGGTGCCCAGCGCTCGCCGCGCGGCTTCTTGCTGGTGACCAGCGTGATCTCCGACGGCTCGAACACCTCGACGTTGTGGGTGATCGGCGTGGTCAACAGATATTGCGCGCGGGTGCTCTTCAGAAAGTGGCCGACCAGCTGGATGTTGCGCACGTCCAGGTGGGCGAAGGGCTCGTCGATGAAGACGAAGCCGCCAGGCGCGTCGTCGTCCTTCATCAGGCCGACCAACAGGATCAGGCTCTTCAGCACCTGCTGGCCACCCGACGCCTCACCGTCATTCAGACCGACCTCGCCCTTGCCGTCGAAGTTGAACTTCACATGCAGACCCGCCTGCGCCAGCACGGTGTCGTCATTGTCCAGATGCGGCAACTCGGCCTGCGCATGCACGCCGGCCAGTTCGCCCAGCTCCTGCACATTCTTCTTGTAGCGCCGCACCGTGGCGCGCAGCACGTCGATGTAGCGGTCGCGCGCATTGAACGCGGCGATGCGTGCCATCTCGTTGCTGGCGCGGCGATCGTCCAGTTGCGAGGTCTGCTCCAGCACCGCCATGTGCATGCGCGCGTGCCGGTCCTGCACCTGCGGATCGGTCTCCCACACGCCGGTGTCCAGTTCCTGCTGGACATGGCGGGAGGCGATCTCCGCCTGCTTCGCGTTCTCGAATTCATCGCGCAGCGCCTGCAGCCGCATCGGATGCACCCAGGCCGCCGGGAAGCGCGCCTTGGCCTCGCGGGAGGCGCGCGCCTGAGCCAGCAGATCATCGCGACGGGAGGCCCAATCGCGCTCGGCCCGCAGCACGTTGTCCTCACTGGCCTTGAGTCCCGCCTGCGCCGCTTCGTAGTCGCGCTCGGTGCGGGTGGATTGCGCCACCGTGCGGTCATGCTCCTGGTCCAGCGCAGCCATCCGGGTGGCGGCCTCGATCCGGGACTGACGCAGGCCCGGCAGCCGGGCGCGGGCCTCGGCGAATTCCTCGGACCGTTCCACCAGTTCCTGCGCTGCCTTGTGGCCCTGCGCCGCGCGCTGCGCATCCTTGAGCTGACGCTCGATTTCGAGCTGCTCCTTGGCGATCTTGGACAGCTCCAGGTCGTAGCGGGTCAGCTCCTTTTCCAGCGACGCGCGACGCGCATCCAGCGCCGAATCGCCGAATTGGTACTCGCGCGGCTCGACCCACAAGCTGCGGCCGCCGCGGCCATCGCGGTAATAGGCGTCAGGCGTGATCCACTCGCCGCCGGTCTGCGCACCCTTGTCGGTGTCGCTCACGCAGCGGATCGACGCCAGCTGACGCAGCAGCCAGCCCGGCGCCTTGGCATTGAATTTCAGCACCGACAGCAGGCTGTCCTTGGGACTGACCGCCGGCGCATGCTCGCCATCGGCCACCACATAGTGCCGATAGCGCTCGCGCGAGGCGATGCGATAGGCCTGGCCTTCATCGCTGCTGCGGGCCAGCACCACGACCCAACGGGACGGACGCAAAAAGCCTTCTGCAGCCGCGCGCCATTGGTCGTCGGCGATGTCGATGCAATCGGCCAGCACATGGTGCGCAATGCCGGCTTCATCCAGCGACTTGCGGAAGCGGGTGACTTCGACCGGCGGCGGCGGCAGACGCTGACCGGTCAGCTCATCCATCGCGGCCTGCGCCTTGCGCGACTGGTCGTTCTGCCGGGTGAAGCTTTCCCGCAGCTGATGCTGACGGGTGCCGAGTTCCTCCAGCCGCGTCGTCAGCGCTGCGCCGTCGGTCTCGACCGCCGCCAGCGCCTTCAGATCTTCCTCGCGCTTGGCCAGTTGCTCCATCGGCCGCTCGCCATCCCGCGCGGCTTCGAACGCCTGGCGGGCGGCCTTGCGGTCCGATTCCAGCTCAGCCAGCCGGTTCTTCGCCGTCTCCTGCGCCTGGAACAGCGACAGCAGATGAGCGCGCTTCTCGCTCATGCCGCGCTCGTCGGAGCGGGCGAACAGCCGCTGGCGATGCAGATCCCGCAGTTGCTGCGCGGTGCGCTGGCGTTGCTCGCTCCATTGCAGCACCGGCACGACTTCGGTGGCCAGGCGCTCGCGCTCCTTCAAGCGCAGTTGGTACTGCTGATAGCTGGTCACGCGATTGGACAGGTCCGACAGCTGCGCCTGCGAATGCGACAGCTCATGGGTGGCCTGCTCCACTTCCTTGGTCAGCTGCTGCTGATGGTTGCGGGCCAGCTCGTAACGGTCCAGCACTTCCTGATCGCCGAACACCTCGAACACCAGCCGCAGCAGCTCCTTGGGCGACAGCTCGCAGAGACGGTCGGTCTGGCCCTGCTCCAGCGCCAGCACGCGGCCGATGGCACGGGTCAGGCCGGCGGCTTCGAGGCGCTTCTTCCAGGCTTCGATGCCCAGCCAGTCCTTGTCGGCGCGCTGGTCCAGCGCTTCGATCTCATGCACGCCGTCCATCAGCGTGTAGCGGCGCACCCAGTCGCCGCCCTGGCGGGAAATGCGGCAGGCCAGCGTCACCTGATCGGCATACAGCAAGGAACTGGCGAAGGGCCGGCTGCTGTTCTGGCGGCTGCGCGGACGGTTGTCCACCAGCGCGCGCAGCCAGGCGGTCTCGGCATTGGCATGCCGCGCATAGGTCTTGTAGGTGCGTCCGCCGGAGCATTCCAGCCCCAGCAGCGTGCGCATCGCATCCAGCAGCGTGGTCTTGCCCGAGCCGTTGGGGCCGGCGATGGTGATGATGTTGCCGTCCAGCGGCATCGACACGCGGCGGCAATAGTCCCAGTGCAGCAGTTCCAGGGATTGGAGATGAAACATCAGGCGTCGCTCAGATCGGATTCTTCGTTGTGGCGGGCGGCCAGGATGGCAGCCAGCATCGGGCTGGCCTCGCCGTCGGTGCTGCGGGCCAGCACATCGGCCAGCGCACCGTCGAGGATGCGCGGGGCCAGGGTGTCGTAGTCCAGCAGCAGATCCAGCAGCGGACCTTCGGCGATGTCCTCGCCCTTGCGGGTGATGAAGCCCTGGCGCTCCAGCAGCTTCAGGTTGGAGTCCAGCCGCATCTTCTTGCCCAGCTGATTGCCGAAGTCGGCCAGCAGACTGCGATAGGACAGCGTCGGCGCGCTGCTGGACGCATTCGGCAGCGGCTTGTCGGTGGCGAACATCTCGCCCTGGCCCTGCGCGGCTTCTTCGGCACGCGCCAACTGGCGCTGGCGCTTGGGCAGCACGATAAGGGCCCACACCACCACCAGCAAGGCGACGCCATCGCGCGGCAGATCCAGGTTGTTGTTGGCAGCCAGGCCGGTCTCGCCGAACACCGCCACCTCGGCCGGCCTCAGCATCGCGACGCTGATGTGGTCCGCATAGACGTTGTCCACCACCCGCAGGCCGACGGCCGCCACCCGCTCGTTCACGGCACGCCAGAGTTCCTGGTCGATCAGGGCGCGTTTGACCAGCGGCTGATTGCGCGGCAACCAGCGACGCGCCAGGAGTTGCGCCGCCAGTTGGGCGGCTTCGTCAAGTGGATGGCTCATGGCTCGGAAGAAGATGAAGGCGCCGCAGCGGACGCATCCGCAGCGGGCGGGGATTCAGGCGCACGCTCAGGAGACGCGGCGGGCGATGCAGTCGATGCGGTCGATTCGGCGAGCGGCGCGGCATCCTCACCCGACGCTGGCTCGGACGACGGGGGCGAAGCGTCGTCGCTCGCCGTCGTCGGTGCAGGCGCCGCTTTGCGACGGGTACGTTTCGCGGGCGCTGCCGCGGGCACGGGCTTGGGCTCGGGTTCCGGATCGACCGGTGGCTCCACATCCGTCGAGTGCAGCACGCCCTGGCTCATCCAGGACACGAACTCATCATCGACCGGCCCCTGCTGCACCGACCAGCGCACCCGCCACGGCTGGCGCGCCATGTCGCCGGTGGCACCGGCCAGATGCTGGGCCTGCGGATCACCCAGCAGCGGCAGCAATTGAGCGCGGTAGGCCGCGCGCGCATAACTGCCGCCCAGCACCGCAGGGCGCAGGTCGTTGGTCTGCACGCCCTCGCCGCCCCAGCGGCCCAGCAGCGCCTGCAGCTGGCCCATTTCGGGCGGCAGGCTCATCACCGCCAGCTCGCCGGTGGGCGCCTGCAGGCCGGTGGGCAGCGGCTCGGGCGTGGGCGGCTTCGGACGATCACGCTCGAACTCGGCTTCGCAGCTGTCCAGCAATTCATGCTGCGCCACGAAGACGGGATGCACCGGTCGCGACAAGGCGCCCAGCGCGAGGTTCTCCAGGAACGGGACCTCCTGCAGCCAGCGGCGCACATCGGTGGTGGTGATGCCGGTCGATCCCAGCGTCACCCGCTGACGATCGGCCTGCTGCAGCGCCCGGTTGAACTGGCTGGCCATCGCCAGCAGCCGCGCCTGCGCCAGGCCGAGCTCGCGGGCCAGGCGTTCCAGCCGCGCGTTGCCGTCGGTCTGCGCCTGCTGAATGATGGCCGACAGCGCCTCGCTGGCTTTCTCGACCAGCTTGAGCGCGCGCTCGAAGCGCATGCGGGCGCGGCGGAGATGGAACTCCGAGCCGGAGGCGATCGCATCCGCGAATTCGTTGTACAGCCGGGAGAGCTGCGCCAGCAGATGCTGCAGTTGCGCCGGTTCCAGCGTGCCCAGTTGCTGGGCGCCGGCCACATTGGCCAGCAGGCCGACGAGGTCGCCATCCTGATCCAGCCCCTGGGTGAGCGGCGAGACCAGCGCCATCAGCTGCTGCGCCAGCGGCGTGACGCTGTAATGCTGGTTGGACGGATCCCAGGCCAGCAGCTGCCCCTCGCGCAGCCGCTTGAGCACCAGCTCCAGCGCCTCATCGCGCAGTTGGTGGAAGTGGCGGTTGAGGTCATCGCGCGCCAGGCGGGACTGCGGCAGGCTCATCAGCTCGATGAACACCCACACCCGCAGGCGCACCAGCGACGCCGGCCCGTGGAAGAGCGCGCGCTGGGCCGTCAGCAGGCTGTCGTTGCGTTCGAGTTGCCACCACAGCAGGGAGTCCTGCGGCAGTTGGCCCTCGCGGAAATAGTCTTCGAAGGAAGGTTCGGGGAGATCGTCGCGCAGCGTGTCGTGCACCGCGCCTCCCGGGATCGCTGTCATGGCGGGGGATTATCCCAGGCCTGAGCGCCCTGCCCGGCCGCCGGAGGCCGGGACAACCCGCAGCCGGTCCGGTCCGGAGAGCGCCCGAGGCGCTGGCGGCGTCGGCGCCAGCCCGATCGGGCGATCCGTCACCCTCCAGGAGCCCGCCAGCGCGGCGGTCCGCGACCGATCAGGCCGGAACGAGATCGCGCCGCATCAGCCGCGCGTCGGGGCCAAAGCTGGCCAACTGGTGTGCGAGGGCCGCCGAGGACGCGTGGTCATCCCGGAAACCGAGCCGCTGCCAGTAGTCCGCCGAGCCCTGCACCGCCACGAGCGAGATCTGGCGCAGGCCCATGTCCTGGGCGCGCTGCACCACCTGCTGCACCAGCTTGTGGCCCAGTCGTTGGGCGCGACCCGCCGGCGAGACCGCCAGGTCATGCAGATAGAGGCTGTCCGGCGCGACGGCGCGCTCGACTTCGGTGGCGTCCAGCGCCGGCAGGCCTTCACGGCCGATCGGCAGGCTCACCACATAGCCCAGCGTGCGGTCACCGTCGACCGCGAGATAGGAACAGTGCAGACCGCGCGTCGCGCGCAGCTTGGCCTCGAAGGCCGCCGCACTTTCCAGATAGGCCGGGCCGTAGCACTCGGCCTGCAGGGCCATCACGGCGGGAACATCCGCCGTGTCGATCACTTTCAACTGCAACATCACACTTCAACCACCGGGGGACCGCCACTGTGCCATCCAGGGCGACAGCAGCGGCGACAGCAACGGCGTAAACACGAGAACAAATCCCAGGATGTTGAGCGCGACGCTCAACCAGAACACGCGCCGAAAGCCAGGCTTGGCGCTTTTGTGACGTAGCAATTGCTGGGCCAGAAGCGCGCCCGGCCAGCCGCAGAGCAGCGCCAATCCGTGCAGCGTGGATTCCTTCACGCGCCACTGCCCGAGCCGGGCGGCGCGCTTGTCGAGCGCATAGACGATGAAGGTCGCCAGGCTCATGGCCATGTAGACGCCCCACAAGCCGTTGGGGATCGGCCAGGCCAGATGCGTGAGCAGCACCAGCGAAGCGAAGACCGGGATCAACCAGACCCCGCCCCCGGACGATGCCGACCCTGCGGCGCCCGCCCGATGGCCGGGCGCGGCTCGCGATGAGGCGGCGCCGCCACCGGCCGCCGGGCCGGCCCGGCGGGCCTTTCCTGAAGCCGCCCCGCCGGCGGCTGAGGCCGCCACGGGCTTGGGTTCCAGGCTGCGCACCTTGAGCGCACGAGCCTTGCCTTGCGCGTCGGTGCCGGGTTCATAGCTGACCCGCTCACCGACAAACGGCCGACGCGGCCGCAGCCCGAAGGCGCGCGCATGCGCAAAGATCTTCGGACCGCCCGCGGACGGCGCGATGAAGCCGTAGCCCTTCGCGTCGTCCCACTGGGCGATTCGCCCTTCCACACGCATGCGTCAGGCGCTCCGAGGTGGTGGCGTCAGTGGCGGTTCGGAACCGATGACCGGCGTCTCTCGACGACGATCAATAGCCCTTGCGCGGACCCTTGCGAGCCGCCTGGAAACCGCCGCGCTCGCCACCGCGATCACCGCGGTCGCCGCCGGCCGGGCCACGAGCGGGAATGCTCTTGCCGCCGAATGCCGGCTTGGCCGGACGGCCTTCGAAGCGCGGACGATCTTCATAGCGGTTCTCGCCACGGGCTTCATTTCCACGGAACGCCGGACGATCCGACGGCGCGCCGAAGCGGTCGCCACCATGGGCCGGACGACCCTGGAAGCCGCCGCGGTTCTGACCGAAGCCCTGGCCGTCGCGCGGCGGACGATCGCCAAACGCCGGGCGGTCGCCCTGCGGACGATCACCGAAGCGCGGCGCGTCGGGACGACGCTCGAAACGGTTGCCTTGCGGGGCGCCGAAGCCGCCTTCGCGACGCTCGCCACCGAAGGCCGGACGGCCTTCCGGACGCTCGAAACGGGCGCTGTTGTCGAAACGGTTGTCGCCACCGCGATAGCCGCCGCCTTGCGGACGACCACCACCGAAGCCACCGCGATTGCCGCCGAAGCCGCCCCGGTTGCCACCGAAGCCGCCACGGTCCGAGCGCTCGCCCGGACGCGGCGCGAAGATGCGCGGATCATCCGCACGCGGCTCCAGACCGGCGATGCGCGAGACCGGGATCTGCTGCGTGGTGAACTGCTGGATGCGCTTGATCATCGACAGGTCATGACGCTCGGCCAGCGTCACGGCGATGCCGGAGCGACCGGCGCGACCGGTACGGCCGATGCGGTGGACATAGTCCTCCGCCTTCATCGGCAGACCGAAGTTGATGACGTGCGAGATGGTCGGCACATCGATGCCGCGGGCCGCGACGTCGGTCGCCACCAGCACGCGGAGGTCGCGACGGCGCAGCGCCATCAGCGTGCGGTTGCGCTTGCCCTGGGGCATGCCGCCGTGCAGCGCCGCCACGCGGTGACCGATGGCTTCGAGCTGCTCGGCCAGCCATTCGGTGTCTTGCTGGGTGCTGGTGAACACCACGGCCTGGTCGACATCACGCTCGCCCAGGATGTGCTCCAGCAGCTTGCGCTTGTGCTGGTTGTTGTCCGCCCAGTGCAGGCGCTGCTCGATGTTCTCGTGGGTCTCGGTGTGGCCGGACACGTCGATGCGCTGCGGATCCTTCATCAGCTGCGAAGCCAGACGACCGGTGTTGCCGGCGAAGGTCGCGCTGTACATCAGGGTCTGACGCTCGGCCGGGATCTGTTGGGCGACGAAGTTGATGTCGTCGATGAAGCCCATGTCCAGCATGCGATCGGCTTCGTCCAGCACAAACATGGTCACGCTCTCGAGCTTGCAGCGACCGCTGTTGATGTGGTCGAGCAGACGGCCCGGGGTGGCGATCAGGATGTCGAGCTGGCCGGCCAGCGCGCGCAGCTGTTGCGCATAGGGCATGCCGCCCAGCACGGTGGCCACGCGCAGGCCCTGGATGTGGCGGCCATAGGTCATGGCGGACTTGGCCACCTGCATGGCCAGTTCACGGGTCGGTGCCAGCACCAGCACGCGCGGGCCCATCACCTTGGTCTTGTTGCCGGCGGCGCGAGCGGCGCGGGCATCCAGCACCTGTTGCAGGGCCGGCAGGATGAAGGAAGCGGTCTTGCCCGAACCGGTGCGCGAGGACACCATCAGGTCCGCGCCACCCAGCGCCGGCGGAATCGCGCGGGACTGGACTTCGGTGGCGTATTCGTAGCCGGAATCCTTCACCGCGCGCAGCAGCGCGTCGTGCAGGCCCAGCGTGGAGAAAGCGGCGCCGGTCGGGGCGGCTTCCACAGCGGCCTCAGCGGCAGCTTCTTCGGTGTCGATGGGGGCGGACGTCTCCAGGTCCTGGTCCAGTGCTTCGTTCGAGGCGTCGGCGTTCATGTCGTGGTCGAAAGTCATCTCAAGTCCAAATGCGCGCTCCGGCCGACCGACTGGTCGCACCGAATCGCAATCCGTCGCGGCAGTGCATCACGGTGTGGCACTGTGGGACGGACAGTCATGTCGCTGGGAGAAAGCTCGCGTCGATCACCAGAACGCGCCGGCGTCCGCCAAATGCGGCACGCCAGGGCTGGTGAGGCGCCGGGGAACAGTCAAAGCGACGGCATCGCCGCCGACCGAACCCGAGGGGCTTGTGGTGCGTGGCTCACAGGCTTGCCGTGAGCGCAACGGACCGCAAAGAGGTCAGAGGAGACGTACGAAACATTGCCTCAACAGGCAATGAAGCTGCGGAGTATAGCCTGATTTCGGGTTTCCACCTACCCCTGATGGTGTGCAGGGCTTCCCCAACCCGTGATGCGGCGCACGCCGCGTGGATTTATCCCAGAAACGAGCGTGGGCGACCGAAGCCGCCCACTGGGTCACCGCACGGCGGCGTCGACGAATCAGAGCCCGTCGATCAGGCCCGGCAGCACGGCCATCAGCGATTCCAGCTGATCCACCTCCAGCCAGACCGGCGCGGCATCCAGCCAGGCCGGGAACTGCACACCCGCCTGATGGGCGCGAAGCACCGCCGCATCGAGCGAGCCCTCGATCAGCAGCAGCGCGGACGGCACGCCCACCGCGTCCTCACCGGCCGCGCGCTCGACGCGCTCGGTCAGCACTTCGGCGCGCCACGGCAGGTCGGCATGGACCACCGCCAGCCGGTCTTCGGTCAGCGAGTCTTCCGGCAGGTGCGCCAGCGCGTCGTCGCTGGCGAGCAGCACGCCGGCTTCCGACTGCCGCCAGGCCTGCAGCGTGGCGTCACGGGCGCTCGGCGCATCACCGGCGCGCAGACGATGCGTCGGCAGTCGACGCAGTTGCGGCGACTGGGCCAGGCTGTCCAGCAAGGTTTCCGACCGCGCGCACAGCAGCAGACGCGTCGCCGCCGGCACCGCCGACTGCAGCCAATCGCGGCGCAGTTGAAGCACCGCTTCGGCCTTCGCCGCCAAGGCCTGCCGCGAGGCCGGCGGCAGCAGCGCCAGCGCTTCCAGCAACTGCTGCTGGTCGGCGCTGCCGAGGAAGTGGGTCGCGGTCCAGCGCTCGATCTGCTGTCGCAGCTGCTTCAGCGGCGCCTGCGGCAGGCTGCTGCCGGCCGCTTCCAGCGACAGCGGGGTGAGCAGCGCGGTCGGCAATTCCTCGAGCAACTCCCGCTTGCGGCGCGACAGCACCACCGCCTCCAGCGCTTCGCGTCGCGCGCGCTTGCCGGCATCGACGGGCAGCGCCTGCCACTGCGCGAAAGGTCCGCGGCGAGCCGGGTCCAGCCAGTCGACCCATTCACCCAGGCGGTCGTCGCTCAGCGGCTCTTGCGCGGCGATCAGCAGCAGATGCGGCACGGACAGCGACCGCAGCGCGGCCAGTTCCTCGGCGCTCAGCGTCTCGACACCATCCACGATCAGCAGCGACGGCGGCTGCTTGGTGACCGGCGCAGCACCGGTCGTCGGCGCCGCCAGCGTCAGGCCAGCCGGCACCTCGCCCAGCCAGCGCTGGAAATCCCGTCGCCAGGCGTCGTGAGACGAGGCCGGCGCGACCAGCAGCACCGGACCAACGCCCAACAGCTCGCGCCACAGCCGCACCGCCGCCACGGCGGCACCGCGCTGGCCCAGACCGAGATCGTCCGACAGCAGCGCCCGACCCGCGCAGACCGCGAACAGCGCGGCCTCCCATTGATAGACCGGCAACTCGTCGCGCAGCAGGGCCGCCATCGCCGGGCCGTCGGCCATCAGACGCTCCAGGCGACGGACGCGTGCCTGCGCATCCCGGCACCAGGCCAGTTGCGGCCAGACCGGCGCATCGACCCGCAGCACCACGCCGTGCGCGCGCGCCTCGCTCATCAGTTGTTGCAGCCAGTCGTGCGCGAATTCCGCATCGATGCGGCCCGCCTCGTCCACGCCGGCGCGATCACGCAGCGCGGGCGGCAGGTCACGACCGGGCACCCACTGCAGACGACGCTGCGCACCGGGCACCAGCCACACCTCCGCTTCACGCGCCGGCCAGCCAGCGACCAGCGTGCGCAGTTGCGTCCGATCGAGCAACGACACCAGCGCTTCGCCGTGTTCGCACTCGGCGTGCGCGGCATAGTCGGCGCAATCGCAGCGCCAGGCGTCCGGCCCCAGCAGACGCAGCCGCACGGTGGCGCCGGTCTCGATGTGGTGCAGCTCGTAATCACCGAAGACGCTGTCGTCTTCGCGAGAGCCCAGCGTGTAGCGCGGTGGCGCGGGCGGCTCGTCGTCGACTTCTGCGGCGACTTGCGCTTCGATTTCGGATTCGATTTCGACGCCGACTTCAGCCGCCTCGTCTGCCGCACCCTTGGCGTCGGCAGCATCCCGAGACTTCCGCGAGCGGCGACCGCGCTTGGCAGCAGGCGCGCTCACCTCGTCATCTGCGGACGAATCCGACTCAGCGCTCATTGCCGCATCGGTGCCGGCCTGGACCACATCGGGCGCGCCTGCCGAGTCAAGCTCCGGCTCCATCAGCTCAGCCACCGCCTCCGCCGCAGCGCCCCGCTTGCGCGAGCCGCGCTTGCGCGCTGGTGTCGGCACCGCTTCGGCAGACTCCGCAGCGGGCGTCGATGCCACGGCCTCCGTCTCCGCCACGTCGAGCGCGGCGGCGGGGATGGTTTCCATCCATTCGGTCGGCGCAAAGGCGCGGGCACGGTCGGCGTCAGCCTCGGGAGACGCGTCGATGGCCTGCGCCGCCTCCGCCGCCTCGGCGATCACCGCGTCGACCGCGCGGGCGCGCCCCGCCCGCTTGCGCGCGGGCTTGGCTTCTGCTGGCGCTGCCTCTGGCGACGCTTCGTCCGATGCCGCCGGCGCCGCCGTCTTGCTTGCGCGGGCCGACTTCGCCGCCGGCTTCTTGGCCGCAGCGGCGCGGCGCGTCGGCGGCGTGGATGGCGTCGATGGCGAATCCAGCGATGCGCCGCTGGCGGGCAGCTCGTCCTCTTCCTCGGCCATCAGCGCCTGGAAGACGTCATTGAGCGCGCCGTCCACATCGAGCGGTGCCAGCGATGCCGGCGTTGAAGCCAGCGCTTCGGCGGCGGTCGCCTCGACGCCCTCGCCCGATGCGGGAAGGGACGCCGGCATCGACGGTTCAGCGTCGCGGGGTTTGCGCGCCGTCGAACGGCGCCGGTTGGGTGTGGTGGTCATGACAGTCCTCGTGCAGCAGCCGCGCTTCGCGCCAGCCCCGCACGCTGTTGAAGATGGCGAGCGCATGGGCTCGCCGCAAGTCGTGGATCAGGAGCCGGGCTTCGCGGATGCGGCCCTGCTCCAGCAAGGTGTCCCGCATCACTCCCGGCAACAGCCCTGCCGCGGCCCGTGGCGTGAGCCAGGGCCCGTCGGGACCGTCCAGTTGCAGTGCGAGATTGGTCAGGCAGCCTTCGGTCAGCTCACCGTCCCGGTTGTGCAGGATCACGTCGAAGCAATCGGCCGGCTTGCGGTCGAGGAAGGCCTGATAGACCTCCCGTCGCGTGGTCTTGTGTTGAAAGAATTCAGCCTCGGGCCCGCGCGTGTCCACCGGCCGATCGGCCAGCGCGAGGCCGAGCGGCGCCGCCGTCGACGTCTCGGGCAGCGGCTGGACCTCGTCGGTGATTTCGCCGTGGCGCGCCACGGTCAGGCGGACGCGCCAGGACCCCTGCGGATGCGCCGCCGCGATGGCTCGCAGCCGCTGACGCACCGTCTCCACCGAGGCCTGCAGACCGAAATGGCGCACCGTGCGCGCGAGCCGCGCCAGATGACGGTCCTCGCGGGCGAAGCGGCCGTCGTCGAGCCGCAAGGTTTCCAGCGCCTCGATCGGCGATTGCGCCCGCGCGAGGAAACGCGACTTCGCGCGCCATTCGTCGATCTCCGGCGCCGGTTCGGCATCCAGCGTGATGCCGCTGCCGACGCCGCAGCTCAGCGCGTCACCGTCCTGCGTGACCGTGCGGATCGGCACATTGAAGGTCGCGATGCCGCCGGGCTGCATCACGCCCAAGGCGCCGCAATACCAGCCGCGTGCGCCGGGCTCCAGCTCGGCAATCACCTGCATCGCGCGACGCTTCGGCGCGCCCGTGACGGAGCCGCAGGGAAACAGCGCCGCCATCAACTCGTCCAGCCCCAATCCCGCGCGGCTGACCGCGCTGATGGTGGAGGTCATCTGCCAGACGGTGGGCAGCGCATGCAGCTCGAACAGCCGCGGCACCCGCACCGAGCCGGTGACGGCGACCCGCGACAGATCATTGCGCAGCAGGTCCACGATCATCAGGTTCTCGGCGCGCTCCTTCGGGCTGGTGCGCAGATAAGCCTGCGCCGACTCGTCCTCCGCCCGATCGCGACCGCGCGGCGCGGTGCCCTTCATCGGCTGGGCCGAGAGCAACCAGGTGCGCAGCGCCGTCGGCTCCTCCGGCAAGGGTCGCCAGTCGAAGAACAGCTCCGGCGAGACGCTCGCCACCGCGCGCACACCGGCGCGGGGCCGGGTTGGCGCCGACGAGGCGGCGCGCGCCGCGTCGGCATTCAGGTCAGCACCCGCATTCGCATCCGCATCCGCATCGGCATCTGCATCGCCGAGTCGCAGCATCAGCGAGAACCCGCCCGGCTGTGCCGCATGCAGCGCGAAGAAGTACTCAGCCAGATCGAATGCCGGTCCGGCCTGCGCTTCCAGCCGGGTGGTCAGATTGACTTGATAGCAATCCCCCGCGCGGATGTAGTCCCGAATGCGCTCGACCTGCGCCAGCTCATCGGCGTCCGATTGCGCATCCCGCCACGGGGTCAGGTCTTGAGAACGAGACGGACGATCCGCCGGCCAGTCCGCGGGCGGGCTGTGCCAGATCGCGAATTCCGCCAGCGGCTCCGCCGTCGACGGCGCTGCGCCCGGCAACGACGGCTCCAGCGCCGACGCCGCTTCATAGCGCAGGCCGCCCAGCACCCAGGCACCGTCGCGGGCGGCGGCATGGGCGTCGCGCAGCACCTGGCGGAGCTCGCCGGGCGCGGTCGCGATCAGCCGACGATCGGGCGGCACGAAGTAGGCGCCGCGCAGCCGCTCGCCGTCCTCGCGCGCCAGCGGATGGCGCGGAAAGTCAAAAGCCGCCCACAGCGGGCCGGGGCGGCGCTCGGTGCTCATGAGCGACTCAGTCCAGCTTGAGGAAACGCTCGCGGTAGTGGATCAGTTCGTCGATCGACTCATGGATGTCGGCCAGCGCGGTGTGCTTCTGGGCCTTCTTGAAACCCTCCATCGCCGACGGCTTCCAGCGCCGAGCCAGTTCCTTGAGCGTGGAGACATCCAGGTTGCGGTAGTGGAAGAAATCTTCCAGCTTGGGCATGTAGTTGGCCAGGAAGCGGCGGTCCTGGCAGATCGAGTTGCCGCACATCGGCGACTTGTTGGCCGGCACGTAAGCCTTCAGGAAGTCGATGACGCGGGTCTGCGCTTCGTCTTCGCTGATGGTGGACGCCTTGACGCGGTCGATCAGGCCGCTCTTGCCGTGCGTGCCCTTGTTCCAGGCGTCCATCTTGTCCAGCGTCTCATCGCTTTGGTGGACGGCGAACACCGGACCCTCGACCCGCACCGTGAGTTGCGGGTCGGTGACCACCACCGCGATTTCGATGATGCGGTCCTGGTCCGGGAACAGGCCGGTCATTTCCAGGTCGATCCAGATCAGGTTCTGATCATTCAGCGCCAGCACGGGGGCGGCGGTCGGGGTGTCGGTACTCATGTGGGGTGTCCTTGAACGTGGGCGCGATTGTCGCCGACGCCGCGACCGTCGCGCACCAGGATTCCACAGCGCGGGCACGACTTTGCGCGCCGGCGACCCACAGCGGACGCCCTACACTCGCGACCATGCATGCACTCTCCGCGACCAGCGCCGTCGCCTTCCCACCTTCCCTCGCGCCGTGGGCGTTGAGCCTGGCCTTCGCGGTGGCGGTGGCCGCCTCGTTTCTGATCAAGCTGTGGCTGTCGTCGCGCCAGATGCGCCATGTGGCGCAGCACCGCGCGGCCGTGCCGGCGGCCTTTACGGGCACGGTCTCCCTGCCGGCGCACCAGAAGGCGGCGGATTACACGATCGCCCGCGGCCGGGTCGGCCTGCTGCACCTGAGCCTGGACACCCTGCTGCTGATCGGCTGGACCTTGCTGGGCGGTCTGGATCTGCTGAATCGCTGGATGATCGAGGCGCTGCCCATGATCGGCCCGATGGGCTATCAGTTGGCGCTGCTGGCCGGATTCGCGGTGATTTCCGGTGTGCTGGACCTGCCCTGGTCGATCTATTCCACCTTCCGGCTGGAGCAGCGCTTCGGCTTCAACCGCACCACGCTGCGGCTCTTCCTGATGGATGGCCTGAAGGGCTTGGTCATCGGCGCGGTGATCGGCCTGCCGATCGCCGCCCTGATCCTGTGGCTGATGGGCGCCGCCGGCAACGCCTGGTGGCTGTGGGCCTGGTCGGCCTGGATGGGCTTCAACCTGTTGATGCTGGTGGTCTATCCGACGGTGATCGCGCCGCTGTTCAACAAGTTCGAGCCGCTCGCGGATGTCGCGCTGCGGGATCGCGTCCAGGCGCTGATGGACCGCTGCGGCTTCGCGGCCAAGGGCTTGTTCGTGATGGACGGCAGCCGCCGCTCGGCCCATGGCAACGCGTATTTCACCGGCCTGGGCGCCTCCAAGCGGGTCGTTTTCTTCGACACGCTGCTGGCGCGTCTGAATGCCGGCGAAGTCGAGGCCGTGCTGGCGCATGAGCTGGGCCACTTCAAGCGCCGCCATGTGCTGCAACGCATGGTGCTGATGTTTGCGCTCAGCCTGGTCGGCTTCGCGCTGCTGGGCTGGCTGAGCGGCCAGGCCAGCTTCTATCTCTCGCTGGGCGTGCGCCCCAACCTGGACGCGCCCAACGACGCACTCGCCCTGCTGCTGTTCCTGCTCGCCCTGCCCCCGTTCACCTATTTCCTGACGCCGCTGATGTCCTACTGGTCCCGCAAGCATGAATTCGAGGCCGACGCCTACGCCTGCGCCCAGGCGAGCGGCGCGGACCTGTCCGCAGCGCTGCTCAAGCTGCATGAAGACAACGCCGGCACGCTGACGCCCGACCCCTGGTTCGCGCGCTTCTATTACTCGCATCCCCCGGCGAGCGAGCGCCTGGCGGCCATCGCGGCGCAGCCGGTCTCCGCGCGCGCATTCGCGGGGCAGCCAGCATGAGCGGCGCGGACACCCGCATCGGCCTGGTGGTGCGCGGCCATGGTCGGCACTATCTGATCGAGGATGAGGACGGCGTCCGGGTGCACTGCCTGACCCGCGGCAAGAAGAGCGATTGCGTCGTGGGCGACCGGGTCCGCTGGAAGCGCAGCAGCGACCACGAAGGTGTGATCGAAGCGGTGGAACCGCGCCGCAACCTGCTGTTCCGGCAGGATGAATGGAAAACCAAGAGCTTCGCCGCCAATCTGGATCGCCTGCTGATCCTGGTCGCGGTGGACCCGCAGTTCTCCGAGTCCCAGCTCACCCGCGCGCTGATCGCGGCCGAGAGCGCCGGCATCGCGGCCGAGATCATCCTCAACAAGACCGACCTGCCCGGCGCCGACGCCGCCCGCGAGCGGCTCGCGCCCTATCGCGCGATGGGCATCCCGGTGCTGGAGCTCAGCCTGAAGGGCGAGCAGGAGGCCTCGCGGGCCGCCCTCGCCCCGCTGCTGAAGGACCAGGCCACGCTGGTGCTCGGGCCCAGCGGCACCGGCAAGAGCACGCTGATCAACCTGTTGATTCCGGATGCGCAGGCGCAGGTGGGCGAGATTTCCCATGCGCTCAATTCCGGCCGCCACACCACAACCACCACCCAGTGGTACTGGATCGACAGCCAACGCCGCAGCGCGTTGCTGGACTCACCGGGCTTCCAGGAATTCGGCCTTCGCCAGATCGCCGCGCCGAACCTCGCCAGCTACATGGCCGATTTCAAGCCCTTCCTGGGCGACTGCCGTTTCCACAACTGCAGCCATCGCCATGAGCCCGGCTGCGCCGTGTTGACCGCGCTCGAGGCGGGCAAGATCAGTCCGTCACGCTATCGGATCTATGACGAACTCTGGGAAGAGCTGAGCCGTCCGCCGAACTATTGAGAGCGGCGCCGCGTTGGTGCGGCGATTCATCGGTCAGCGCCAATCGCAGGCATTCGCCGGCGGGCGCGCTCAGCGCTCCAGGCGCGGATCGTTGTTCGGCACTTCGCGGACTTCCACATCCACCACCTGCGCCGGATCGACACGCGGCGTGCCGGACGCGCCGCGGCGGCCCCAGGCTTGCGCGCCCATGCGGCTGGCGCGCTGGAAGGTGGCGGTGTGCAGCACCGGCTTGCGTCCGCGCAGCAGGCTCCAGATCAGCACGCCGGCCAGGACGGCCAGCCCTACCAGCAGCATCACGAAGAACAGCACCAGCGAGGCGACGGCCAGCAGAATGCGGACCGCCAGATTCAGGATCGTGGACAACAGATTCATCACAGTCTCAGTTCAACCGCGACCAATATAGGGCATCTTGGTCGCCATCACCGTCAGGAAAGGCACGTTGGCCGACAGCGGCAATTCCGCCATGTAAAGGAGCGCGCTGGCTGCGTGTGCCACATCCATGACCGGTTCCACCGCCAGCTCGCCATGCGCCTGACGGACACCCTGGCTGAAGCGCGCGGTGAGCTCGGTCTCGGCATTGCCGATGTCGAGTTGGCCGCAGGCGATGTCATGCGCCCGCCCATCCAGCGCCAGCGTCTTGGTGAGTCCGGTGATCGCGTGTTTGGTGCTGGTGTAGGCGACCGAGCCGGGTCGCGGCGCATGCGCGGAGATCGACCCGTTGTTGATGATCCGCCCGCCGCGCGGCGTCTGCCGCTTCATCAAGCCGAAGGCGGCACGCGCGCACAGGAAGCTGCCGGTGAGGTTCACCTCCACCACCGCGCGCCATTGGTCGACCGACAGCTCGTCGATGTCGACCGCAGGCGCGCCTCGGCCCGCATTGTTGAACAGCAAGTCCAGCCGACCGAAGCGGGCTTCGACCGCTTGAAAGGCGGCCGCCACCTGCTGTTCATCGCTGACATCGGTCGGCAGCACCAGCGCCCGCTCTGGCGACACCGACGCGGTGTCCCGCAACGCGTCTTCGCGGCGCCCCAACAGCGCCACCTGCCAGCCTGCTTGCATCAGCGCATGCGCCGCTGCACGACCGATGCCCGAGCCGGCACCCGTCACGACCGCGACCCGCGACCCGGGCCCAGGCCGGTCAGACGACGATGACTCCGGCCGGGACTGCGGCGCAGCGCCCGATGCATTTGAGGCCGGCGCCTGGCCGGACGGTGGCGTGAGGTGAGAACTGTCCATCCGCCGATCATAGGCAGGCGTCATCACCCGCGCGGGTCCACGGACTTGCGCGGACCTGATCGCCCCGACGAGGACGTGCGCCACCGCGCAGCCCGGCGCGGGACCGCGTGAGCGTGTTCCCACGCTCCCTGGTTCCCGCGCTCCCGCGGTACAGCGACCGTCAGGCCGTCGCCAATCCGCGCCCCTTCAGCATCGGCCCAACGACCGCATCGCGCCCACGGAAGGCCCGATAGGTAGCGCCGGGCTCGCGGCTGTTGCCGACGGCCAGGATATTGTCCACCAGCGAGCGCGCGGTGGCCGCATCGAACGGATCGCCGGCCTCGACGAACGCCTCGTAGGCATCGCAATCCAGCACCTCGGCCCACAGGTAGACGTAATAACCGGCGGCATAACTGTTGCCGGAGAACAGATGCTGGAAATGCGTCAGCCGATGGTTCATGCCGACCGCCGGCGGCAGACCCAGGCGCTGCAGGGTGTCGTGCTCGAAGGCAACCGGATCCGGCGCTTCGGCCTGCTCCAGCGCGTGGATCGCCAGATCCACCAGCGCGGAAGCGCAATAGCGCACCGTCTCATAGCCCTGGTTGAAGGTGGCGGCGGCCTTGAGCTTGTCCAGCAGCGCATCGGGAATCGTTTCGCCGGTGCGGTAGTGGCGCGCATGGCGCTTGAGCACCGCCGGCTCGGCCATCCAGTGCTCCATCAGTTGCGACGGCAGCTCGACGAAGTCGCGCAGCACCTGGGTGCCGGACAGCCGCTCGAATTCCACCTGCGACAGCAGCCCGTGCAGGCCGTGGCCGAACTCATGGAACAGGGTGCGGGTGTCGTCGAAGGACAGCAGCGTCGGCTCGCCGGGCGCGCCCTTGGCGAAGTTGTTGTTGTTCAGGATGATCGGCAGCGCGTCGATGCCGTTGCGCGCCTGCCAGCGCAAGGCATTCATCCAGGCGCCGCTGCGCTTGGTCGGCCGCGCGAAGTTGTCCTGCACAAACAGGCCGCGCAGCGCGTCATCGGCCCCGCGCACCTCGTAGACCTTCACATCCGGGTGATAGCCCGCCACCTGCGGCTGGGCCACGAAGCGCAGACCGAAAAGACGCTGAGCGCAATCGAACATCGCGGTGACCATCGCGTCCAGCGGGAAGTAGGGTTTGACCTCCGCTTCGTCCAGTTGGTAGCGCTGCTGGCGCACCTTCTCGGCGTAATAGCGCCAATCCCAGGCTTCGAGGGTCAGTTCATGCCCCAGCGACGCGCGCACCTCTTCCAGCAACGCGCGTTCGCGCTCGACCGCCGCCTTGGCCGGCTCCCAGACCTGGTCCAGCAGTCCCTGCACCGCCGACTGGCGCCCCGCCATGGTGTCGGCCAGGGCGTAATCGGCATAGCTGCGATGGCCATGGAGCGCGGCCTGCTCGCGGCGCAGGGTGAGGATCTCGCGCACGATGGCGCGGTTATCGGTCGCGCCGGCCGCTTCCCCCCGGCTGATCCAGGCCCGCCACGCTTGTTCACGCAGATCGCGGCGTTCACTGAAGGTCAGGAACGGCACGATCAGCGAGCGCGACAAGGTGACGACATGCGCGCCCTCCTCCGTCACGCCACGGTCCAGCGCCGCCTGCCGCGCGGCGGCACGCACGAAGTCCGGCAGACCGGCCAGTTCGTCCTCGCCGCGCAGCAGCAACTGGTAGCCGACTTCATCGGCCAGCACGTTCTGGGCGAAGCGCGTGTGCAGTTCCGCCAGCCGTTCCATCATGGCGGCATAACGGGTCTTGGCCTCGCCCTGCAGCCGAGCCCCGGCGCGGACGAAATCGAGATGGATGCGCTCCAGCAGACGCCGTGGCTCGGGCTGCAGGCCCAGCGTCTGGCGCTGCTCATGCAGGGCCTCGATGCGGGCGAACAGCGCCGCGTCCATGTAGACCGCATTCGCATGCGCGGCGAGCGGCGCGGCCAGCGCACGCTGAACCGCCTGCAGCTCCGGCGAACTGGCCGAGGCGCTCAAGGTCGAGAACAGGTGCTCCAGCGCCACCAGCCGACGGCCACTGCGATCGAAGGCCGCCAGCGTGTTCTCGAAGCTGGGCGCGGCGGACTGGCTCGCGATGGCCTGCAGTTCCTGGCGATGCTCCTCCAGCGCGACCGCGAACGCGGGTTCGAAATGAGAGGCGTCGATCGCCTCGAACGGCGGCAGGCCGTAGGGACCGGTCCAGGGCTGCAGGAGGGGATTGGCGCGGGCGACGTTCATGAGCGGGGCATTCCTGGTTGCGTCTTCGGCGGCAGGCCGGAGCGGGAGCGATTCGTGTGCGCCGATTGTAGAAACGGCATCCCACCCTGAGCCAGGATGGGACGCCGTGTCCCTGTGGCCGGTAGGACTGTTGTCCCACCGACGCATCACCGCATGAGGCAGTCAGCCCGTCAGCGTGCGGTCAGCGGGCCGCCGGCATCCTGAGACGCCGCGGCACTCGCCGAGTCAACGCGCCGGCGGGCGGACATCGATCACTTCTTGCCGGCGGCCATTTCCTTCTTGATGGCGATCTCGTCGGCTTCGTCGTAGGACTTGTCGGCGCAGGACTTTCTCCAGGCGGCGCGATCTTCGTTCATGGTTTCCACGCGCTCATTGAAGTCGTCCAGCGCCTTGGTCTGGGCATCGAGGCGGTCATTGAAGCCCTTGTACTTCTCGACGCGTTCGTTGCGCTCCTTGTTGAAGGCATCGATGCGCGGCTGCAGCGCATTGGCGCGGGCGGTGTAGTCCTCTTGCTTGGCCTTGAGCTCGGCCTTTTCCATCTTGGCCGCGCCGGCTTCGATCTCGGCACCGAAGGCCTTGATGGCTTCGATGTCGGCCTTGAGCTGATTGCCGCGAGCATTCAGATCCTTCTCGGCCTGGTCCTGCTCCGCCTTGAACGCCTTGAGCGCATCACGCTCGGCCACGACTTCCTTCTCCTTGGCCTTGAGCGCGACGTTCTCGTCTTCCAGCGCCTGGTTCTTCATCATGCAGGCCCGCAGTTCGTCGCGCGTCAGCAGCTTGCCCTTGGGCTTGGCTTCGGCGGGACGGCTCGTCTTGGCGGGCGCCTTGGCATCGGGCTTGGCGGTGGTGGAGGTCTGTGCCAGGGCCAGGCCGCAGGTGGCCAGGGCGGCCACCGCGACGATCGTGCGCAATGTGTTCATGTGAGGCTTTCCTGCATCCGGTGGGATGCTGTCTCGTCGGTCAGTTCTTGAGGCACCTCGACCAGCCGATGCGGATGCGTCACCGAGTGCGAACGCCGCGAGCCGCCGAGGCAAAACGAAGGACGCTCAGCGCGGGGGCCAAGCATCGCGGTCGGCATGATGCCACGACCGGGATAATGCGCCGCTTCAGTTCGTTTCGGCCCCCAGCCACCGCAGCCATGGCGCTCAAAGCCACTATCCACAAAGCCCAGCTTCAGATCTCGGACATGGACCGCCATGTCTACGGCGACCACAGCCTGACCATCGCCCGCCATCCGTCGGAGACCGACGAGCGCATGATGATGCGCCTGCTGGCCTATGCGCTGTACCAGCCCGCCGACGACCGCCGTGGCCGGCTCGAATTCACCAAAGGCCTGTCCGATGCCGACGAGCCCGCGCTCTGGCAGCTCGACCTCACCGGCGAGGTGGTCCAGTGGATCGAGCTGGGCCAGCCGGACGAGCGCCGGCTGCGACAGGCGCAGGGCCGGTCGGAGGAAGTCACCGTGATCGGTTACGCCAGCAGCACGCCGGTGTGGTGGGCGGGTCTGCAGAACAAATTGCAACGGTCACCCAAGCTGGCGGTGTGGCAGATTCCGGCCGATCAGTCCCAGGCCTTGGCCGCGCTCGCCGAACGCAGCATGCAGTTGCAAATCAGCATCCAGGATGGCACCGCCTACGTCAGCACCGACAAGGGATCGGTCGACATCACACCGGTGCTGCTGCGCGAACGCGGCCAATGAGACGTGGCACGGCCCACACCCGCTGGATGAATGGGGCGGCCGTCGCCAGATCAGACCTCACCACCCTGCACGGCCCAGGCACCGCGCCTGCCGTGCGTCCACACGGGCCCACGGCTTGAACCCCACCCGGTGACGATCGCGCTGAGCGACCCGATCCGAACCGACCGAGCCTCAGAACCGCCCGACTCAGGAGACCCCGACGTGCCCACCGATCCGCAATCCGCCCCACCCGCCATCCCTGCGACCGCGCTGGCGCAGCCGACCGGTCCGGATGACCGGTCCACGGACCGATCCGTGGACGCGATGTCGCCCGAGGATCCCTACCTCTGGCTCGAAGCCCTGGACGGCGAGGAGGGTGAACGCGCCTTGCAGTGGGTCCGCGCCCAAAACGAAGCGACGCTCGCGGTGCTGCAGGCGCGGCCCGAGTTCGAGCCGATCCGGAACGAGCTGCTGCAGCTGCTCAATGCCAAGGACCGCATTCCGCATGTCGCGCGCCGTGGCGACTGGCTCTACAACCTTTGGCAGGACGAGCAGCATCCCCGCGGCCTGTGGCGGCGCTGCACGTTGGACGAATTCCGCCAGCCCGAGCCGCCGTGGCGCCTGGTGCTGGACCTCGATGCGCTGGGGCAGGCCGAGGGTCGCAGCTGGGTCTTCCACGGCGCGATCGCCCTGGCGCCGGCCTACCGTCGCTGCCTGGTATCGCTGTCCGATGGCGGTGCCGATGCGCATGAGCTGCGGGAATTCGATCTGGAGACACTGCAGTTCATCCCGCCAGAAGCCGGCGGCTTCTTCGTGCCCGAGGCCAAGAGCGATGTCGAATGGCTGGACGAGGACACCTTGCTGGTCGGCAGCGATTTCGGTGCGGGCTCGCTGACGGATTCAGGCTACCCGCGTCAGGTGCGCCAATGGGCGCGCGGCACGCCGCTGGCGGCGGCGCCGGTGATCTTCGAGGGCGAGGCCTCGGATGTGTCGGTCTCCGCCAGCGTGGACCGCACACCGGGCCATGAACGGGTGTTCTTCAGTCGCTCGCTGGATTTCTACAACGAGGCCCGCTTCCTGTGGCGCGAGGGCGATTTCCTGCCCATCGACCTGCCCAGTGACATGAGTGTGCACGCGCATGGCGCCTGGTGGCTGCTGCGGCCACGCACCGATTGGACCGTCGCCGGGCGCACCCATCCCGCCGGCTCACTGCTGCTGCTGGACGATGCCGCCTTCTGGCTGGGCGATCGCGAGGTGCGCACCTTGTTCACGCCGTCCTCCGGGCGCTCGCTGGAGGACTATTCGCTGACCCAGCACCACGTCTTGCTGACGATCAGCGAACACGTGGCCAGTCGGCTGGAAGAATGGGACCTGTCCGCCCAGCCTCCGCGCATGCGGGCGGTGGAGGCGCCCTTCCCCGGCTCGCTGAGCGTGCAGACCCTGCATGACACCGAGTTGCCGGCGGACCCATTGGGCGACCACTACCTGCTGCACTACAGCGATTTCCTGAGCCCGGACAGCGTCAGCCTGGCGCGCGCCGGCCAGGACGAGCGGGAGCCGCTCAAGCAACGCGGCGCGCAATTCGATGCGACCGGCCTGTCGGTGCAGCAACGCTTCGCCCGCAGCGCGGACGGTGAGCAGGTGCCCTACTTTGTGATCGGACATCCGGAGGCGGGCGCCGACACGCCGACGCTGCTGTATGGCTATGGCGGCTTCGAGGTCTCGTTGCAGCCCTGGTATTCCGGCGGGAACGGCCGGGCCTGGCTGGCGCGCGGCGGGCGACTGGTCGTCGCCAACATCCGGGGCGGCGGGGAATATGGCCCGCAGTGGCACCAGGCGGCGACCGGCGCGAACAAGCAGCGCAGCTTCGACGATTTCATCGCCGTCGCCGAGGACCTGATCGCGCGCGGCTACACCCGCGCGGAGCGGCTCGGCATCATGGGTGGCAGCAATGGCGGGCTGCTGGTGGGCGCCTGCATGGTGCAGCGTCCGGAGCTGTTCGGCGCGGTGGTCTGCCAGGTGCCGCTGCTGGACATGAAGCGCTATCACCTGCTGCTGGCCGGCGCCTCCTGGATGGCGGAATACGGCGACCCGGACGATGCGCAGGACTGGGCCGCCATCGCTCAGTACAGTCCCTACCAAAACCTGCGGCACGGGGTCACTTATCCGCGGGCGCTGTTCGCCACCTCCACGCGCGACGACCGTGTGCATCCGGGCCACGCGCGGAAAATGGCGGCTCGGCTGATCGAGCTCGGTCAGCCCTGCTATTACTTCGAAAACATCGAGGGCGGCCACGGAGGCGCTGCGGACAACCAGCAGCGCGCCCTGTTGCAAGCCCTGGAGTTCAGCTATTTGTGGCAACAACTGGGCGGGGAGGCTTTGAATGGAGTGGGCGCGTGAACCTCGTCATCCAGCATCACCCCGACATGGGCTGCTTTCTCGCGCAGCCGCAACCGGGTCTGCAGTGCCGCCTGGACTATGAACGTCACGGCGAGCAACTGATCATCACCCACACCGGCGTGCCGGCTCAATTGCGTGGGCAAGGGGCGGCCAGCCAACTGGTCGAAGCGGCCCTGCGCTGGCTGGCGCCGGTGCCGCTGCAACTGGTGCCGGGCTGCAGTTATGTGCGCCATTGGTTGATCAGCCATCCCCGCTGGCAGCGGCTGCAGACGCCGCCTGCGGCGCAGCGGGTGCTGAACGAATGGTTCGGCGTGCCGGGCAGCCCGGACGATGGACAGATCCAGCCCAAATGGTTCAATAAGGATCCGACCTTCGACGCCGCCCTGCGCGAACGCTTCGGCGACACCGTCGACCGCGCGCTTCGCGGCGAGCTGCAATCCTGGGATCACTCGCCCTGGGGCGCGCTGGCCCATCTGCTGCTGCTGGACCAGTTCACCCGCAACATCCACCGCGACACGCCCACCGCCTTCGCCGGCGATGCCCAGGCGCTGACGCTGGCGCTGGATCTGCTGCCGCGATCGTCCGGCATGACGGTGCTGGAGCGATGGTTTCTGGCGATGCCGCTTGAGCATGCGGAAGATCTGGCGATGCAGGATCGCAGCGTCGCCTTCTTCGAAGCCCTGGCCGCCGAGGATGCCCGGCTGACCGACGCGCTGGACTACGCCCGCCGGCACCGCGACGTCATTCAGCGCTTCGGCCGTTTCCCCCATCGCAATCGCATCCTGAATCGCGACAGCACGGCGGAGGAACTCGAGTTTCTGAAGCAGCCGGGGTCGGGCTTCTGAGGCCGTCGTCGCCATCGACGCTGCCCGCCTCGTCGACATCGTCGCGGCCCTGCTTGTCGACATCGTCGCTGGACGCCTCGGCAGCACGACGTGCGCCGGGGCCTGCGGTTTAAGTTGGGTCTGGGTCGGTCGTTCGCGTTGCGCCGAGCGTTCAGCGAGCTCAGACCGTTCAGGGCATCCAGCGCGTCCAGCGAGCTCAGCGCGTTCAGCGCATTAAGAGCGTTCAGCGCGTTCAGAGCCCCCCGATATCCCAGAGCGCCCCGCCACGCCGACGCCGATGGCAGGTCAACGACTGGCCCCCGGCCGCCTTAGATCCAGTGAAAGCCCTTGGCCATCACCGCCGCCAGACCCAGCGCGACGGCGATCAAGGCGCCGAACAGAATGCGGAAATCCTGGGTGCGGATGGAGGTGATCGCCGTATGGAATTCCTGGCGGAAGTCCCGCAGCTCGGTCTTCAATCCGGTTGTCTCGACTTTGATGTGTTCCACGGTGGTCTCCAGTTTGGCAACTTTCAGGGCGAGGTTCTGGCTTTGAAACAGCCCGGGAAACTCGACGGGTCCCAAGGGCGGCGGCGACCGGCTGCCCAGGGACGGATCGTCCGGATGGTTTGGCCCACGGCCCCGGCGAGCCCGAGGGCGTCTCGCCTCGAAGGGGACGAAGGTGTCCTCGTGGTCATCGGTCGGTGTGTGGGCGTCCCAGCTGTCATCGCGAGATGGCGCTGACGTCGCCCTCATCGGCGTCTCGTCGGGCCGGTGGGCGCCATGCGGAATGCCCGGGCGCATGGGATCGACCGATTGGGCGCGAGGGTGAATCCCGGAGTTGCCCAGGTGCGCCTCCAGGTTCAGGGACGGAGGGAGGCCGGGCGAAACGGACGGATGGGTGGATGGAGAAGAGCCGGGGCCCGGGTGGATGCCCAGGTCGCTGTCAAAGCCGGCGGAAGCGGTCGAGCTCATGCGAGGACTCCTTGCGAGGGATGAGACGGGAGGCGGTGGCGCCCTTGAAGAACGCATGCCTCAGTCTTCCTCGAATCACCTCGCACCGCCAGTCGGAGAGCCGCCCTCGGAGGGGGGAGTCGATGGGGGACGCCGACGCCCCACGCGGCCTACTTCGGCTCCTGCTCCTGCAGCAATCGCCACATCACCTTGCCGGAGCCCGACTTGGGCAGCGCCTCGACGAACTGCACCACGCGCGGCGCCTTGTACGCCGCCATGTGCTCATGGGCCCACGCAATGATGTCCTGCTCGCGGGTCTGGCCCCGGGCTTCGGCGCGCAGCACGACGACGGCCTTGACGGTCTCGCCACGGTAGTCGTCCCGCGCCGCGATCACGCAGGCTTCCTGCACCGCCGGATGACGATACAGCAGCATCTCCACTTCCGACGGCCAGACCTTGTAGCCGCTCGCATTGATCATGCGCTTGAGTCGGTCGGTGATGAAGAAGTAGCCCTCCTCATCCATGCGCCCCAGATCGCCGGTGCGGAAGAACGGCCGGCCGTCCAGGGTGACGAAGGCGGCCTCGGTTGCCTCGGGCTGCTGCCAGTAGCCTTTGAACACCATCGGGCCATGGGTGATGATTTCCCCGACTTCCCCCACCGGCAGTTCCTCCAGCGAGGTGGGATCCACCACCCGTGAATCCACGCCGAAGATCGGAATGCCCAGGCACTGCAGCTTGGCACGTTCCGGCGGATTGCCATGGCTGGGTGCGGCGGTCTCGGTCAGTCCGTAGCCTTCCGCGAAGGTCAGGCCGAATTCCGCCTGCAGCCGTTCCGCGACCGCCTTGGGCATCGCCGCGCCACCACCGCTGAGGTAGCGCAGGCTGCCGAGCTGGAAGCTGCGGTAGTTGGGGCTGGCGAACAGGTCGATGATCATCGTCGGGATGCAGGTCCAGTGGGTGACCTGATAGCGCGAGATCAACCGACCGCACAGCTCACGGTCCCAGCGCGGCATGATGACCAGCGTCATGCCGGTGAACACCGGCCCCAGCACGCCATACAAGGTGCCGGTGATGTGGAACATCGGCACCACCGCCAGCCCCACCGATTCCGCGCTCGCATAGCCCCATTGGCAGCCGCCGCAGGCGTTGGCCATCAGGGTCGCATTGGTGTGCACGCAGCCTTTGGGCAGGCCGGTGGTGCCGGAGGTATAGGGCAGCATCGCCAGGTCGTCCGGCCCCACGGTGTGCGGCCCCGGCACATGGCCGGCGGACAGCGCCTGTGTCCACGCGATCACGCCGTCAGGCAAGTCATGGCGCGCGCACAGCCAGGCCCGCATGGCCTCGGGCGCGCCGCAGTCCGGATCCGGGCCGCTTGCCGGCAGCATCTCCCAATACTGCGTGACCAGGATCACCGGACGCTGCGCCGGCGGCAGCCGTTGCGCGGCGGCGTGCACGATGCCGGCCAGTTCGCCGCTGCAGATCACCACTCGGGTCTGCGGATCGGTCAGGTAATGGACGAACTCATCCTCGCGGTTCATCGGATTGACCGGCACCACCACCGCATCGGCCCGGTTCACCGCATAGAAGGAGACCAGGTACTGCGGGCAGTTCTGCATGAACAGCGCCACCCGATCACCCTTGCCGACGCCCTGCGCCTGCAGCCAACCGGCCAGCGCCTCGGCCTGCCGATGCAACTCGCCGTAGCGCAGCGTCGCGCCCAGAAACTCGGTCGCGGACTTGTCCGGATAGCGCGTGGCCGAGACCGCCAGGTTGAACCACAGCGACGTCTGCGGAATCGCCAGCTGCCGCGGCAGTCGGGCAGGCCAGTGGCTGTACTGCACAGCGGCCTGTTCGGGACGAGGGGTGACCACGCGCATCATCGGGCTTGTCTCCTGTTGTCGGTCGAATGGTGTCATCTTCCGGGCTCGGCCGAGAGGGCCTTGTCGCCGCAGCGACAACACCACCGTGCCAGCGCACGACGCGGTCGTCGCCCGGACCTGCATCGATGCGCCTGGCCTACCCCGCCGATCCCGCCAAACTGTGGCGTAAATCCGACTCGCGCCCCCTGTAAACAGGTGGTGGCGCGGCCGGAGGCGCGGCGCACGCGGATTAGCATGCGGGGTTTTTAACGCCGCCGCCTCCTCGAAGGCCTCTGCCCGCCCCATGCTGCTCGCGCGCCGTTCCGCCCTGTCCGGGCTGTTGCTCTGTGCTCTGTCGATCAGCGGCGGCGCCGCCCGTGCGGTGGGGATGCCGACCGCCGGCACGCCCTCGCCCGCGCCCGCCGGGACCAGCACCGGTACGAGCACCGCCACGGCCCCCGCCACGTCCGTCGCCAGGACGGCACTGACCGCGCCCACCGGCCCGGTGGTGTTGAGCATCGGCGGCGCCTTGCGACATGCCAATCACGACGGTCGCGCCGAGTTCGACATGGCCATGCTCGAACGGCTGCCCCAAGTCAGCTTCCGCACCCAGACGCCGTGGTATCCGCAGGCGCGCAAATTCACCGGCCCGTTGCTGCGCGATGTGCTGAACCTGGTCGGCACGCAGGCGCAGACCATTGAGGCCAAGGCCATCAACGACTACAAGGTCAGCCTGCCGATGGCCGACATCCAGCGCTATGACGTGATCGTCGCCCGGCTGATCGACGACCAGCCGATGTCGCTGCGCGACAAGGGCCCGCTGTTCCTCATCTACCCGTTCGACCGGCATGTCGAGCTGCGCAACAGCGTCCATTACGGACGCTCCGCCTGGCAACTCAAGAGTCTGGCACTGCGGTGAGCCTGCCCAATCCCTCGCGCGCTGCTGCGCTGCGCCGCCGCTGGCGGGTGCTGATGGCCTCGATGAGCCTGTTCCTGATGCTGGCGCTGATCGGCGTGGCCTGGCTGCAGGCGCGCCAGTACCAGTTGCTCAACGGCACGCGGCGCTATCAGGACGACTATCTGGTCTGGAGCCTGTTCCAGTTCGAGACCGAATACCTCAAGCTGCGCCTGGCGCTGGAGCAAGCCGCCGGGCCCAGCCTGGCGGTGGATCCGGACCAGGTCGCCCAGCGCTACGAGATCTTCGTCAGCCGGCTGAATCTGGTCGAGAGCGAGCATGCCGCCGTGGTGCTGGCCCGGCATCCCGACTATCAACGCACCCTCGCCCGCACCCGCGACTTCATCCGCTGGGCCGACGCCCTGCCCCTGGATGCGAACTTCATCCGCCGACGACCGGAGCGGCTGGGCGAGGTCATCGAGCACATGCAGCCGCTGGCCGAGCCGATCCGCGAGCTGTCGCTGACCTCCACCCACCATGTGGCCGAGGACGTCACCCATCGCAATGAGGTCATTCGCAGCCAGAGCCTGGTAAGCCTGGGGCTCACCGCGGTGCTGTCGGCGCTGATCCTGCTGTTTGCCTGGGTGTCGATGCGCCAGTTCAAGCGACTGGAGCGCTACGGTCGCAAGCAGGAGGCGCTGGCGTCCCGGCTGCACGACGCCCAGCGCGAGGCCGAATCCGCCAACCGCGCCAAGACGGTCTTCCTCGCCAACATGAGCCACGAACTGCGCACGCCGCTGCAGGGCCTGCTCGGCATGTTGGGCATGTTGAAGGAAGCGCCGCTGAACACGGCGCAGCAAGGCCAATGGCAGGCCGCCAATGATTGCGCTCGCCATCTGCTGGCGGTGCTCGGTGACATCCTGGATGTGACCCGCATGGAAGCCGGCGGGCTGACGATCGCGCCCGAGCCGCTGCAGCTCAGCGCGCTGATGCGTGAGCTGGAAGCCTTGAGCCGTCCGCAAGCCAGCGCCAAGGGCCTGCAGCTGCAGTTCCAGATGGACGACGAGGTGCCCGCCTGGGTGCAGGCCGATCCCACGCGCCTGCGCCAGATCCTGATGAACCTGCTGAGCAATGCGCTCAAGTTCTGCGATCGGGGTCAGGTCGGTTGCCGGCTCACCCGAGGCGTCGGTCCCCTGGGCGAAGACCTGCTGGTGTTCGAGGTCTCGGACACCGGTCCCGGCATCGATGCGGACACCCTCGCCCGCCTGTTCCAGCGCTTCAGCCAGGGCGACGCCAGCACCTCGCGCCGGCACGGCGGCGCGGGCCTGGGACTGGAGATTTCCCGCCGCCTCGCTCGCGCGATGGGCGGCGACATCGAGGTGCAGAGCGCGCCCGGCCAAGGCGCCCGCTTCTCGCTGACCCTGCCGCTCAAACCGGGCCCGCAGGCGGGAACCGCGGCCCGTCCGGGCCCGCTGCCCACGGTGCTGGAGGTGTCCTCGGAGCCGGTGTCGGGCATGCGCGTGCTGGTCTCGGAAGACCATCCGACCAATCGCCTGGTCATCGAGGCGATGCTCAACAAGCTCGGTCACCATCCGATCCTCTGCGAGAACGGCTTGCAGGCGCTGCATGCGCTGCGTCAGCAGGAATTCGATGTGGTGCTGATGGATCTGCACACGCCGCAGATGGACGGCTTCGAGGCGACCCGCGCCATGCGCGAGCTCCCGGCGCCGCGCGGCGAATTGCCGATCGTGGCGCTGTCGGCCGATGCCTTCGAGGAATCCCGCCAGCGTGCGGATGAAGCCGGCATCAGCGCCTTCCTGTCCAAGCCGGTGGATCTGGAAACGCTGCAAGCCTGCCTGCAGCGCTTTGCGCCGGCGACCGCGCGATCGGGCGCGGTCACTTGAGCGGACGTTCAGCGACGCTCAGAGAGACCGACCCGAGCGATCGGCCCGAGCCGTCGACGGCCTCAAGGCCGGGGACGACGGATCGAGCAACGGTTTGCCGTGGGCGATCGATCCCTCAGACCACCACCGGTTCCGGCTCCAGACGGATGCCAAAGCGGCCATAGACGCTTTCCTGGATCGCCCGAGCCAGCGTGACGACCTCCGCGCCGCGTGCTTCGCCGCGATTCACCAGCACCAGCGCCTGGCGCTCATACACCGCTGCGCCGCCGACGCTCTTGCCCTTCCAGCCGCAGGCATCGATCAGCCAGCCGGCGGCCAGCTTGAAGCTGCCGTCGGGCATCGGGTAATGCACGATGTGCGGGTCGCGCGCGATGATGTCGCGGCACTGCTCGGCGCTCACCACCGGATTCTTGAAGAAGCTGCCGGCATTGCCGATGCGCGCCGGATCGGGCAGCTTCGCGCGGCGAATCTCGCAAATCCAGTCGAACACCTGGCGAGCGTCCGGCGTGTGGATGCCGGTCTCTTCCATCTTGCGTTCGATGTCCAGATAACCGAGCTGCGGCTGCCACGGCTTCGGGCAGCGCAGGCGCACCGTGGTGATGACGCTCTTGCCGGCCAGGCCGCCGTAGCCGGACTGCTTGAAGACGCTGTCGCGATAGCCGAAGCGGCAGACCTCGGCCGGCAGAGTGACCCGGCGGCCGGTGGTGAGGTCGACCACATCGACGTTTTCCAGCCGGTCCTTCAGCTCGACGCCGTAGGCGCCGATGTTCTGCACCGGTGACGCGCCCACGGTGCCGGGAATCAGCGCCAGGTTCTCAAGGCCGGGAATGCCCTGCGCGATCGACCAGGCGACCGCCTCATGCCAGGCCACGCCGGCGCCGGCTTCGATGATCCAGGCATCGTCGCGCTCGATCAGGCGCAGGCCGGGAATCTCCATCTTCAGCACGACCGCGTCCACATCGCGGGTCAGGACCAGGTTGGAGCCGCCGCCCAGCACGAACTTGGGCGCACGGCCCAGTTCCGGATGGTCGACCACGCGGCGCACATCCAGCTCCTCGCGAATGCGCACCAGCCGCCGCGCCACCGCCGGCAGTCCGAAGGTGTTGTAGGGCTTGAGGTTGACGTCGGTCTCGATGATCAAGCCGTCTCGGCGCTCGGTCGGGGGGGTGATGGGGGCGGACTGCATGGCAGAATTCTCGCCCAATATCCATGCCGGTCGGCTGGCGACGGAACGCCCGCTCGCCCACATCGCTGTCGATGACGCCGCCGGCCCTCCACCTCTTCAAGCCGTACACCTCAAGATGCCCAGCTTCGACACCGTTCTCGAACCCGACATGGTCAAGGTCCGCAACAGCGTGGACGCCAGCACCAAGGAAATCGCCACCCGCTTCGATTTCAAGGGCACCAGCGCCGCCATCGAGTTCAAGGAGAAGGAAAAGGAAATCCACTCGGTCGGCGATGCCGAGTTCCAGCTCGAGCAGATCGAAGCCGTGCTCTACGCCAAGCTGACCAAGCAGGGCGTGGTGCTGGGCTTCATCGACAAGCAGGACAAGATCGAGAAGCTGGGCGGCGACCGCGTCAAGCAGGTCTACAAGATCAAGGCCGGCCTGGAAGCGGCCGAGGCCAAGAAGATCGTCGCCGCGATCAAGAACAGCAAGCTCAAGGTGCAGGCCGCCATCGAAGGCGACACCGTGCGCATCACCGGCAAGTCGCTGGATGATCTGCAGGCCGCCCAGGCGGTGTTGCGCAAGGACCTGGCCGACCTGCCGCTGACCTTCGACAACTACCGCAAGTAATCACCGCCGGCGGCCGTCCGCCCGACAGGCCGCCACGCCCTGCAGGCCGGCGTGCGGCGATCCGGGCGGAACGGCGATCCGCGTCTGTTCCCCGGGAATTCCATGAGCTCATTGCGACGCCGCACCGCCGCCCTGTCGACCGCCTTCTGCACGGGCTTCTTCACGGGCTCCTCCACGGGCTTGTTCACGGCCTCATCAACGGCCTTCGCCACGGCCGTCAGCACCAGCCTGCTGACCCTGGCGACCGCGCCCGCCTACGCCGACAGCGCCCAGGCCTCGCGCTATTACGAAGACGCGCTCAAGCGCTTCGAACGCCGCGATGTGGATGGCGCAATCCTCCAGCTCAAGAACGCCCTGCAGCAGGACGCTCGTCTCCTCAGCGTGCATGTGCTGCTCGGCAAGGCGCTGCTGTCGCGCAGTGAAGCGGCGGCGGCCGAGATCGAATTCAACGAGGCGCTGCAGCTCGGCATCAACCGGGCCGAGGTCGCCGTGCCGCTGGCGCAGGCGCTGGTGGCGCAGGGCAAGCAGGCCGAGGTCTTCAAGCTGGCGGCGCTGTCGCCCGACGGCCTGCCGGACACGCTCCGCCAGCCGCTGCTGCTGGTGCGCGCCGGAGCCGCCTCCGATCTGGGCGATGCCGCCCGCGCGCAGGCCCTGATCAACGATGCCCGCGCGATTCAGCCGAACGTGGCGGAGGTCTGGCTGGCGGAAGTGCCGCTGCGGCTGCGCCAGCGCCAGTTCGACGCCGCCCGCGCCGCGGCCGACCGCGCGCTGGCCCTCGCGCCGACCAGTGCCGAGGCGCTGTACCAGGCCGCCAGCATCGCCCATGTCCAGGCCCGGCTGGATGAGGCCTTGAAAGGCTATGACCGCGCGCTCGCCGCCGATCCGCGGCATCTGGAATCGCAACTGGCGCGGGTCGGCATCCTGGCCGACCTGGGGCGCAACGAGGCCGCGCTGGCGGATCTGCAGCGTCTGCTCCAGCAAGCGCCGACCGAGCCTCGCGCGCTCTATCTGAACGCGGTGCTGGCCGAGCGCCGCGGCGACGAGGCCGCCGCCAAGGACGCGCTGAAGGCGGTGACCGCGCAGCTGGATCCGGTGCCGATCGACTACATCCGCTACCGCCCGCAGGCCCTGATGCTCAACGGCCTGGCGCACTACGGCCTGGGTGAGCTGCAGAAGGCCAAGCCCTATCTGGAATATGCGCAGCGCCAGCAGGCCAACAGTCCGCTGTCCAAGCTGCTGGCCCAGGTCTACGCGGCCGAACCCAACCTGGACCGCGCCAGCGAGGTGCTGGAGGCCTATCTCAAAGCCTTTCCCGCCGATGCGCAGGCGCTGGTGATGATGGCTTCGCTGCAGATGGCGCAAGGTCGACATGCCCGCGCCACCGCGCTGATGCAGGAGGCCCTGCGCGCCAAGGATGCGCCGGAGTTCCGCACCGCGCTCGGTCTGTCGCTGATGCGCAGCGGTCAACTCGGCGGCGCGGCCGATGAACTGGAGAAAGCCTTCCAGCGCGATCCCAAGGCGTCGTACGCCGGCATGGCGCTGGCCACGCTGCATCTGCGCAATGGTCAGGCGGCGAAGGCCGTCGCGGTCGCCGAACGACTGGTCCAGTCGCAAGCCGCCAACCCGGCCGCCTGGATGATGTTGGGCGTGGCCCGCCGCGCGGCCAATGACCTCGACGGCGCGCGCCAGGCTTTCCAGAAGGCGCTGACCTTGCAGCCCACGCTGGTGGAGCCGCAGCTCGGCCTGGCCCGACTCGACATCGCGCAGCGCCAGTTCGATGCGGCTCAGCAGCGGCTCGACGCCCTGCTCCGCGCTGATGAGCGCCAGCCCGATGCGCTGTATGAGCGCGCCCTGCTCAGCGAAGCGCGCGGCCAGACGGCCGACGTGCGTCGCTGGCTGGAGAAGGCCGTGGAGGCCAGCCCGCCCCGCCAGACCCGCGCCGATCAGGCCCTGGTTGCCTGGCTGATGCGGCAGGACCAGCCCGGCGCGGCGCTGGACGCCGCCAAACGTCTGCTCGCCAAGTCGCCCGACGATGTGCAGGCGATGACGACCTACGCCCGTGCCCAGCTCGCCAACCGCGATCTGGCGGGCGCGCGGGCCACGCTGAATGGCGCGGCCCGGCGATCCGGCTTCGAACCGCAGGCGCTGGTGGACATTGCCGCACTGCAGCTGCAGGCCAGCGATCTGGCCGGCGCTCAATACAGCCTCGACAAGGCGCTGTCCGGCGCACCGCAGTTCATTCCTGCGCTGGCGCTGAGCGCCAGCCTCTCGCTGCGCCAGGGTCAGGCGGCGCAGGCGGAGAAACAGGCGCGCCAGATCATCCAGCTGCAGCCGAACCGGGCGCTCGGCCACACCTTGCTGGCGGATGTCGCGCAATCGCGCCAACAGAACGCCCTGGTGCTGGAATCGCTGCGCAAGGCGCATGAGGTGGAGCCGACCACCGGCAGCGTGCTCGCCTTGATGCGGGCGCTGGCGGCGCAGGACGGCAGCGGCAAATCCGCGCAGGACCTGGCGGCACGCTGGCTCAAGACGCGTCCCGCCGATGCGCCGGTGTGGACCGCGCTGGGCGATGCCCAGGCCCGCGCCGCGCAATTCAGCGCCGCGCGCGCCAGCTACGAGGCCGCCTTGAAGCTGCGTCCCAACGATGCCGAGACGCTCAACAACCTGGCCAATGTGCTGATCCGCCTGGACGATGCGCCCGGCGCGGCCACGCTGGCGGACCGGGCGCTCGCCCTCGCCCCGCGACAAGCCTCGGTCATGGACACCGCCGGCTGGGCCTATCACCTCGCCGGTCATGCGGACCGAGCAATGCCCTTGCTGCGTGACGCTCGCTTGCGGGATCCGGCCAATCCGGAAATCCGCTTTCATCTGGCGGCCGCGCTGGCCAAAGCCGGTCGCAAGGCGGAGGCGCGCGAGGAGCTGGATGCCGCGCTGCGCAGCCCCGCCTTCGACGGTCGCAAGGAAGCGATCGCCCTGCGCGACACCCTCAGGTGAGGGGCTGATCGGCCTGTCAGGAAAACTTACATTGCCCCCCGGCGGATGACCGCCCGGGCAATTCAAGTGCATGTCACCAAAGGATTTCGGGGACATGGCCCGGTGATTGCTTTGAGACAGGCATCAGCCAACAAAAGACCGACACGTCGGCGGGATCGGGAACGACATGCGAGCAGCCACAGCCCCCAGCACCATTCAACGCGTCCAGACATCAGCGCAGCGCACCTGTGCCGCGCTGGCCCTCGCCGCCCTGCTGCCGTTCAGCGCGCAGGCCGCATCGACCTGGACCGCGAGCAACTGCATCAGCAACTGCAGCGAGACCGGCGATGCCGCGCCCAACGTCAGCTACTCGGCCTACTCCGCGGCCATCAACACCAACGCCAGCACCGGCGCCTATGTCAGCACGGGCGGCTTCGCGGCCAGCAGCCTGGCGTTCTATTCGGGCGGCGGCTTCGGCGTCACCGCGCCGAGCGGTGATTCGGCCTCGCCCAACCATGCGCTGGACAACTACGGCTATCAGGACCTGATCCTGTTGAAGTTCGATGACCTGGTGAAGCTCACCCAGGTCAAGATCGGCTGGTCGCAATACGACAGCGACATCAGCGTGCTGGCCTACACCGGCTCGACCTCCGGCCTCAATCCCGCCTCGACCATCAGCGGCAAGACCGCCGCCAACCTGAGTTCGGCCGGTGGCTGGACCCTGGTCGGCAGCTATGCGGACCTGGTCAGCGGCACCGACAAGACCATCAATGCCGCCGGCATCAGCTCCAGCTGGTGGCTGATCACCGCCTACAACTCGCAGCTGGGCGGCGCGCCCACCGGCGGCGACGGCACCACCAGCGGCCTGACCCGTGGCGTGGGCACGTCCTACGCCGGCTATGACTTCGTCAAGCTGTATTCGGTGACCGGCACCTCCACGCCGCCGCAACGCGTGCCGGAACCGGCCACGCTGGCGCTCTCCGCGCTGGCCTTGCTGGGGCTGGCCGGCGTGCGCCGGCAGCGCCGCAAGTCGGCGGACTGAGGACCGACTGCGGTCGACCTCGGTCGACTTCGGTCGGCCGGCATGGCGGCCAATCGACCCATCAGCCCATCGGCATGACCAAGGCGACCTGCGGGTCGCCTTGGTCGTTCTGGTCGCCGAACCGCCTCACGCCTCACTCGTCGCGGTAGATCCCGACCGTCGGCGACTCCCCCGGCCGAACGGCGCCGCGGTACATGCCCTCGGTGTTGAAGCCCATCCAGACCTGCCCGCGCGCGTCGACGGCGATCAAGCCGCCATCGCCCTGCACCAGCGGCAGTTCCTGGAAGACGACGCGCTCACACGCCTCGGCCAGGGACAAGCCGCCATGCCGCATCAGCGCCGACACCTCATGCGCCGCGCAGGCGCGCATGAACGCCTCGCCGGTGCCGGTGCAGGAGACCGCCACGCTGCGGTCATCTGCGAAACAGCCCGCGCCGATGATTGGAGAATCGCCGACGCGGCCGGGCCGCTTGTTGGTCATGCCGCCGGTCGACGTGGCCGCCGCCAGATGGCCGTGCGCATCACAGGCGACCGCGCCGACGGTGCCGAACTTGGTCTGCTCGTCGATCGGGCCGGAGCCTGGCGCGGCGGCCGCGTGCTTCGCATCGACCTGCGCCGCGCCTGGACGGGCCGTCGACCCGGCATCCACCGCCGCCTGACCGTCGTGATCCAGCATCTGGCCGCGCGCCAACTCGCGCGCCTTCAGCAGTTGGGCATGGCGCTGCGGCGTGTCGAACCAGTCGGGCGCCACCATCTCCAGACCCTGGCCTTGCGCGAATTCCTCGGCCGACGCGCCGATCAGCAGCACATGGCCGCTGTGGGCCATCACCGCCCGCGCGGCCAGGATGGGATTGCGCACACGGGTGACGCCCGCCACGGCGCCGGCCGCGCGGGTCTGTCCGTCCATCACGCTGGCATCCAGCTCATGGCGCGCATCGGCGGTGAAGACCGCGCCCTTGCCGGCATTGAAGCGTTCGTTTTCTTCCAGACGCCGGACGGCTTCGGTCACCACCTCCAGGGCCGTCGCGCCGCGGGCGAGCGCCTGGGCGCCATCGTCCAGGATCGCATGCAGCGACGCGCGGTATTCGGCCTCCAGCTCGGGCGACATGGCGTGGCGCAGCAAGGTACCTGCCCCACCATGAATGGCGAGGACCGGACGCGGAGCAGAAGAATCGAGCGGCATGGGGATTCCTGGTCAATGACGAATCGATGAGGTCGTCGAGCGCGCTCATGGCACGCCCGCGACGCTGGAGGCTCGCGCATTTTCCCCGCGCCCAAGCGTCGGTGTGGGCGCCGGCCGGACGGCGCGTGACCGGGCCGGCGACCGGCGCGGACCAACACCTCCGGGATGACCCTTTGTCCCGATCGAGACAGGGCAAAAGCGAACGCGCGTGCTAAAAATCGCGGCAGCCCGCGTGGCCGCACCGGGCGATCAGCCTGCATGCACCGCATGCCGGGCGACGGGATCGGTGGATCGACGGATCGGCAGATCGTTGGATCGGCCATGAGCGTCGGCGAATCAGGAGACACGAGCGATGGACCTCAATTTCACGGCGGAGGAACAAGCCTTCCGCGCCGAGATCCGGCAGTGGGTGGCCGAGCACCTGCCGAGCGACATCAGCCACAAGGTGCACCATGCGCTGCGGCTGAACAAGGATGATCTGCAGCGCTGGGCCCGCATCCTCGGCAAGCAGGGCTGGCATGGCTGGGCCTGGCCGAAGCAGTTCGGCGGGCCGGGCTGGAATGCGGTGCAGCGTCACCTCTTCGAAGAGGAATGCGCGCTGGCCGGCGCGCCCCGGGTGGTGCCCTTCGGCCCGGTGATGGTCGCGCCGGTGATCATGGCCTTCGGCACGCCGGAACAGCAGCAGCGGCATCTGCCCGGCATCATGAGCGGCGATGTCTGGTGGAGCCAGGGCTACAGCGAGCCGGGCTCGGGGTCGGATCTGGCCTCGGTCAAGACCCGGGCCGAGCGGCGTGGCGACCATTACCTCGTCAATGGCCAGAAGACCTGGACCACGCTGGGCCAGTACGGCGACTGGATCTTCTGCCTGGTGCGCACCGATGCGTCGGTCAAGCCGCAGGCGGGCATTTCCTTTCTGCTGATCGACATGAAGTCGCCCGGCGTCACCGTGCGGCCGATCATCATGCTGGACGGCGAGCATGAGGTGAATGAAGTCTTCTTCGACAACGTCGAGGTGCCGATCGAGAACCTGGTCGGCGAGGAAAACAAGGGCTGGACCTATGCCAAGTACCTGCTCGCCCATGAGCGCACCAACATCGCCGATGTGAACCGGGCCAAGCGGGAGCTGGAGCGGCTCAAGCGGATCGCCAAGGCCGAGGGCCTCTACGACGGCAGCGCCGATGGCGGCCGTTTCCGCGATCAGATCGCACTGCTGGAAGTCGACATCGTGGCGCTGGAGATGATGGTGCTGCGGGTGCTGTCGGCCGAGGCCAGCGGCAAGCAATCGCTGGATGTGGCGGGGCTGCTCAAGATCCGCGGCAGCGAAATCCAGCAGCGCTACACCGAGCTGATGATGCTGGCCGCCGGGCCGTTCTCGACGCCCTTCATCCAGGAGGCGATGGAAGCCGGCTGGCAGGGTGACCATGTCGGCGCGGCCCACTGCGCGCCGCTGGCCAGCCACTACCTCAATTATCGCAAGACGACGATCTACGGCGGATCGAATGAGGTGCAGCGCAACATCGTCGCTCAAACCGTGGTGGGCTAGACCCCCGAGGGGTAGACCCCCCCTACCGCCTGCGGCGGCCCCCCCAGGGGGGCGAGCCCAGCGGCCTGGCAGAGCCAGTTCCACGGGCTCCGCTTGAGGGACGGCCTGCGCGTTGCGCGGCGGTTGTGGCTCCCCCCCCCCTACCGCCTGCGGCGCCCCCCCAGGGGGGCGAGCCCAGTGGCCTGGCAGAGCCAGTTCCACGGGCTCCGCTGGAGGGGCGGCCTGCGCGCTGCGCGGCCTTTTGGTCGGGCGGTGGTGGCGGGGCCGGTCCCCGGGCTTCGTGGAGGGCCTGGGCGAGATGAGATGCGCGTCGTAGCGCTGTCGCTGCAGCGATGCCGATGGCACGCTGCGTGGCACAGGTGAGGTTGACTTATTTGAACGGCGACCGATCCAGGATCGGGCGGACAGGAGACGGTGATGAACTTCGATTTCACGGAAGACCAGACTTCCCTGCGGGACGCGGTGCGGCGTTTCGTGGACAAGGCCTATACCTTCGACGAACGGCGTCAGATCGTGAAGGCCGGTGGCTTCTCGCGGCCGGTGTGGGACGGATTGGCCAGCCTGGGGCTGACCGCGCTCGCCATCTCGGAGACGCACGGCGGCCTGGGCTTCGGGCCGGTGGAAGCGATGGTGGTGATGGAAGAAATCGGTCGCGGCCTGGTGATGGAACCCTACGCCCAGGCCGCGCTGGTGGCGCCGATGGTGCTCGCCCAGAGCGCCGACGCCGTGGCCGCCGATTGGCTGCCGCGCATCGCCAGCGGCGATGCGCTCGTCGTGCTGGCCCATCAGGAGCGCCGCGCGCGCTATCGGCTCGACGTCTGCGACACCACCGCCACCGACGATCGGCTGACCGGCAACAAGAGCCTCGTGCCCGCCGGTGACCAGGTGGATGCCTTCATCGTGCCCGCCCGCGATGCCCACGGCATCGCCCTCTTCCTCGTGCCCAAGGACGCCGACGGCGTCCAGCTGCGCCCGTATGCGCTGCACGATGGCTCCCGCGCGGCCGAGCTCACGCTCGCCAACACGCCGGCCCTGCGCCTGGTCGATGCGGATCGCGGGCTGGACGTGCTGGAACATGCGGTCGATGTGGCCATCGCCGCTCAGGCCGCCGAGGCGGTCGGCGTGATGGACCGCTTCGTCCTCCTCACCGCCGACTACCTCAACACCCGCAAGCAGTTCGGCGTGCCGATCGCCAGCTTCCAGGCACTGCGCCACCGGATGGCCGATGTGAAGATGCAGCTGGAGCTGGCGCGCTCGATGAGCTACTTCGCCACCCTCAAGCTGACCGAGCCGCGCGACACCCGCCGGCGCGCCGTGTCCCAGGCCAAGGTGCAGCTCGGCCAATCGATGCGCTTCGTCGGCCAGCAATGCACCCAGCTGCATGGCGGCATCGGGGTGACCGACGAATATGTCGGCAGCCACTACTTCAAGCGGCTCACCGTGATGGAAATGCAGTTCGGCGACACCCTCCATCACCTCGCCGAGGTCAGCGCCCGGATGCAGGACCAGGCCGGCGTGTTCGTCTGATCGGTCTCTCCCCATCGACGGCGCATCCACGACACCTCGACGGGCGCTTCGACCGGCGCTTCGACGGACATCATCGACCGAAAGCTTGCGCAAAGCCCCATTAGGTGGGAGTGGGTGCGCCAGCGCACCGACCTACACTGCCGACTCGCGCCGCGACGGTTCGCGGCGCTGGAGTTCGTCATGTCTCAGTTCCCGTCCTGGACCCGTCGCGTCACCGCTCATGCGGACCGTCGGCTCGCTGCGAAGCTCGCCATCCGCCTTGGCGTCGTCGGCGGTCTGATCGGCGGTCTGAGCGCGCCGCTGATGGCGCAGACGATCAAGCCCGGACTGTGGGAGATCAAGCAGCAGGCGCAGCTGGATCCCGCCCGGCAGGCGCAGTTCGATCAGGCACAAAAGCAGTTGGCCAACCTGTCGCCTGAACAGCGCAAGATGGTCGAGCAGATGATGGCCTCGCGCGGCGTGAGCATGGACGTCGGCACCGGCGGTGCCTTCACCCTCCGCTCCTGTGTCACCAAAGAACAGGCCGATCGCGCCATGCTGCCGCAGGCCTCCGGCAAGTGCGAGCACGACATCCAGCGCAGCGGTCAGGTGATGACCGGCCGCTTCCGCTGCACCGAACCGACGTCCGAAGGCAGCACCGAGCTGGTCTTCCAGGGCGAAGACCGCTACACCACCAAGACCGAGGTCCGCACCGAGCGCGGCGGCAAGACCGAGCTGCTGCGCTCCACCGGCGAAGCGCGCTGGCTGGGCAGCGACTGCGGCAACCTCAAGCCAACCCCCAGCCCCAGCGCCGGCACCCGATAAGCGCATCCGCCGCGCTGCCGGGTGCGCGACACGAGGGACTGCAGGCATGATCCGGGCTCCCCAGCGTCTTGCCTGCACCCGCCGATGACTGCGCCCTCTCCGCCCGTTCCGCTCCACTCGCCCCACTCGCCCGCCGAGCCTCCCCTTTCGCCCGCACGCGCAAGCGCGCACCCCGACGCGTCGCCGGTTCCTGATCCCGGCAGCCTGTGCGACGTGGCCGGCTTGCGCGTCGGCCATTTCACCGACAGCCGTCGCCCGACGGGCTGCAGCGTCGTCCTGTGCGAAGCCGGCGCCGTGGCGGGCGTCGACGTGCGCGGCGCCGCGCCGGGCACCCGGGATACCGAACTCCTGCGCCCCGAGAACACGGTGTCGGCGGTGCATGCGATCGTGCTGACCGGAGGCAGCGCCTTCGGGCTCGCGGCGGCGGACGGCGTGATGCGCTGGCTGGCCGAACGCGGCCACGGCTTCCCGGTCGGCGCCGTGCGGGTGCCCATCGTGCCGGCGGCGGTGCTGTTCGATCTCTGGCTCGGCGGCATGGAGACCGCGCCCAACGCGGACGCGGGCCGCGCTGCCTGTGACGCGGCCAGCGCGGACAACCGTGCGCGCGGCAACATCGGTGCCGGCGCGGGCGCGACGGTGGGCAAGCTGCTCGGCGTCGACCGCGCCATGAAAGGCGGACTGGGCATGGCCTCGCTGCGCATCGGCGGCGTGACGCTCGCCGCGATGGTGGCGGTCAATGCCGTGGGGGATGTGGTCGATCCCCACACCGGCGCGCTATTGGCCGGATCGCGTGATGCGAGCGATCGGCCGCGGTCGACGGTTCAGGCGCTGCTGGGCGGAGTTCAGCCCGGCGGTGCGCTGTCGGGCAGCGCGACCACGCTGGGCGTTATCGCCACTGATGCCCGGCTGAGCAAGTCCCAGGCAACCAAGCTGGCGCAGATCGCCCACGATGGATTCGCTCGCAGCATTCACCCGGTGCACACGGTGATGGATGGGGATGTGATGTTCGCGCTGGCCACGGGCGCGGCGGACGTGGACGGCGACATGACGCTGCTGGGCGCGGTCGCCGCCGAGGTCGTCGCGCTCGCCGTGGCGGATGCGATCCGCAGTGCGACGGGCTTGCCGAATCTGCCCGCGTGGCGCGAGACAATACGGCCATGACTGCCTCTGCTTCGCCCTCTCCTGCTGCCGGCCCCGCTTCGTCCGTGGACGAGACCCGCGCCACCGCTCCTGCCCCGTCACCCCGTCCGGCCCGCGCGCCGCGTCCGGTGGCGATCGCCCAGATCCTGTTCAGCCAGGGCTTCGGCACCCGTCGGCATTGCGCCGCCATGATTGCGCACGGCTGGGTCGCGATCGACGGCCGCGTCCTGGACGATCCGCATGAGACCTTCGACACCGCCGGCCTGGTGTTCGAGGTCCAGGGCAAGGCCTGGCCCTATCACGAGAAGGCGCTGATCCTGCTGCACAAGCCGGCCGGCTATGAATGTTCCCGCAAGCCCAAGCACCATCCGAGCGTGCTGAGCCTGCTGCCCGAGCCGCTGCGTGAGCGCGATGTGCAGCCGGTCGGCCGACTGGATGAAGACACCACCGGCTTGCTGCTGCTGACCGATGACGGCCCGCTGCAGCACAAGCTCACCAGCCCGAAGTACCACGTGCCCAAGCTGTACCAGGCGGTCTGCAAGGCGCCGGTGGACGAGACCCAGATCCGCCGCCTGCTGGAAGGCGTGCTGCTGGAAGAGCGCATCCCCGCGCTGGCGGCCGAGCCGGTGCAGGCCGCCTCGGCCGAGGTGCTGCCGGATGGTCGTCTGCAGATGGCCTTGACCGAAGGCCGCTATCACCAGGCCAAGCGCATGGTCGCGGCGGTGGGCAACCGCGTGCTGTCGCTGCATCGGCAGCGCATCGGCGCGCTGTCGCTGCCGGCCGACCTGCCGGAAGGCGGCTGGATCTGGTTGGGCGATGCGGAGCGGGAACTGGCGATGCGGGCGGAGTGAATGGCGACGTGCGCGCCGGAGTGAACGCAGGAATGAAGTTGAGCGGCTGAGCGCCGGTCACTCCAGACTCGCGTCCACGCGGATGATCTGTCCTTCCAGGTCGAGCGCGAATTCCAGCAGGCCGATCTCATGCCCGAAGTCGCCGGTGAAGTCGACCCGCAGGCGCCCCCGGGGCGATGCGCTGGGCCCCACGAGCCGGAACGACAGCCACTCCGTGCGGGTGTGATAGCCCACGAAATAGCGCTCGAGGTACCGCCGCACGCCGGCCAGGCCGCGAAAGACGTGCCCGGTGGAGGGGTCGTCGATCACCGCTTCGGGCGCGAACAGCGCCAGCGCGCGCTCCACATCGAAGGCATTGGTGGCATCGATGAAGGCCTGCGCCACGTCTCGCAGCGGTCGCTCAAATGACATAGCCGCCGCCGACTTCGATGCTTTGCGCATTGACCCAGCCCGTCTCGTCCGTGAGCAGGCTGGTGATCACGCGGGCCACATCGTCGGGTTCGCCGACGCGCCCCAGCGCGGTCTGAGAAGCCAGCAGGATTTCGAACTCCAGCGGCAGCCCGCCGCCCAGTTCGGTGCGAATGGCGCCGGGGGAGACGGCATTGACCCGGAGACGGCGCTCTCCAAATTCCTTGGCCATGTAGCGTGTCAGCACCTCCAGCGCGCCCTTGCAGGCGGCATACGGCGCGACGCCGGCCGTCGCCACGCGGGTGGTGGCGCTGGTGAGATTCACGATCGACGCGCCGGGCTGCAGCAGCGGCAACAAGGCCTGGGTCAGGAAGAACGGCCCCTTCAGATGCACGTCGACCATGCGATCGAACTGGTCTTCGGAGACCCGATCGATGGTCTCGTAGAGCCCATGTCCCGCGTTGTTGACCAGGCCGGTGAGTTGACCGTCCGCGCCGGCCAGCGCGCGCGCCAGGGTCTCGCGAAAGGCGGTGAAGCCACCGGCATGTCCCACATCCAGCGGCAGCGCCAGAGCCGTGCCGCCTTCGGCAGTGATGCGGTCGAGCACGACCTGAGCAGCCGCCGGATTCTGGTGATAAGTCAGCACGACGCCGAAGCCACGACGGGCGCATGCCAGCGCGGTGGCCGCACCAATGCCTCGGCTGCCGCCGGTGATGAGAACGAAATTCATGAGAGTCCCGTGATGATGAGGACCTTCACGATAGGCGGCGGCACGGTGCGCCGCGGGTCCGTTCCTGCTCGATTCCTGCCTGATCCTCTCTCAGCCCGGCACGCGACTTGCGAAGCCCTCGTCCTCACGTTTGAATGCGCCGATGCAAGCCCAGCTCCACGAATTACGTCAGTTGACCGCGCACGCGCAGAACCGTCGGACCGAGACCGGCATCCCGCGCGTGGCCATGGTGAAAGGGGCGGTCCCCGAGCACCAGTTGGCCGCCGTGTACGACCCGATGATCAATCTCATCCTTCAGGGCGGGAAGTCCATGTCCGTCGGCGGCCGGGCGCTGCACTACAACCCGGCCACCTATTTCGTCATGTCGATCGGCCTCCCGGCTGTGGGCGTGGTGCGAAGCGGCACCGCCGGCGAACCCTATCTGGCGGTCAGCCTGACCTTGGTGCCGTCGGTGTTGACCGACCTGCTGAAGGACCTGGTCGAGGTCGAGGCTCCGCCCCACGGCGAGTCCGCCTCATCGGGTTTCTCGGTCGCCACGGTCACCCCCGAGTTGCTGGACGCCTGGGTGCGACTGCTGCGGCTGATGCAGGCGCCGGCCGACATTCCTGCCCTCGCGCCCGCCTACGAGCGCGAAATCCTCTATCGCGTGCTGCAGGGCCCGATGGGCTGGATGCTGCGGGACATCGCGACCCCGCAGACCGCGCTCGCACGGATCCACCGCGCGGTGCAGCGCATCCGTCAGGACTACGCCCAGCCGCTGCCGGTGGACGCCCTGGCGGAGGAAGCCGCGCTCAGCGTGTCGGCCTTCCACCGCCATTTCAAGGCGGTCACCACGCTCAGTCCGCTGCAGTTTCAAAAGCAGGTCCGACTGCTGCAAGCGCGGATGCGCATGGTGTCCGCCGGGCTGAGCGTGACCTCCGCCGCGCATGAAGTCGGCTATGAGAGCTCGACCCAATTCAGTCGCGAATACGCCCGCACCTTCGGCCAACCGCCGGCCAAGGATGTGAAACAGATCGTCGCCCGGATGCAGGCGCGATCGATGGACCAGGACCAGCCTTAATGCGCCCTTCATTCATCCGTACCGGCCGGCTCGGACCACTGCTGCTGACGCTCGCAGCGCTGACGAGCACCGCGCACGCGGCGGGGCCATCACGCACCTTCGAGGTGGTCCTCCGTCCCGAAACCGATGCGGATCGACGAGTGCTCAGCCTGGTCGTGGAAGAGCACGTCAGCGGAACGGATCGCCCACGCCCGCTCTCGCTGAGCGCACCGCTGCAGTTGATCGGCATGATTCCGTTCGGCGTGGCCGTGTCCGAGATGTCCATCGCCGATGAGAGCGGGACGGTGCCGTTCCAGGTCGACGATGATCCGCCCACCACGGACGAGCCGGCTCGCCACTGGCGCACCGTGCGCCCCGTGTCCGGACCAACCCGGGTGCGCTATCGCCTGCCGATGCAGCCCGCTGGGCGAGGCGGTCCGCCCTACGGCGTCAAAGCAAGCGCGCTCGGCTTGAGTGGCAACACGTCCAGCGTGCTCGTCCTGCCCGACCTGCCGGACCTGGCACGCAGCCAGTTGCGCTGGGACCTGTCCGGGTTGGTGTCCGGCGCGCAGGCCGTGGCCACCGGCGGGAAGGGCGCCTTCACCATCGAGGGCCCGCCCGATCGACTGTTGGACCGCTGGTTCATGGCCGGACCCTTGAGAGCCGGCCAGGACGATGAGTCGGTCCCCTTCCAGGCCTACACACTGGGCAGCCCCGCGTTCGACGCGCCGGCCATGATGCGTTGGGCGGGGTCGGTGTATCGCGTGCTGGCGGATCGCTTTGGCTATCTGGGCCAGCCGTCCTATCAGTTGTTGATACGGACGCTGGATCTGCCGTCCTACTCGACCGGAACGGCGGCCAGGGCCGGCGGCGGCAGCCTGATCACGACCGGCTCGCCGCATTTCATCCGCGGACAAAGCGAGGCCGACCTGCGCAACACCATCGCGCATGAGATGGGCCATCAATGGGTCGGACAGTTCGCCGATGGTGGGTCGCTGTGGTTCGCCGAGGGGCTGAACGTCTACCTGACCTCGACCCTGCCTTGCGACGCCGGTCTGCAGGACTGGTCGGAATGCGCGGCCCAGATCAGCAAATGGGCGCAGGCTTATTACGGCAGCGAAGGACGGACCTGGCCGCAGGCCCGGATCGAGGCTTCGCCGTTTGCGCGGGAGGATTTGCGGCTGGTGTCCTACGGGCGCGGCATGATGTTCTTCGCCAACCTGGATGTGGCGCTCCGTGCGGCCTCCGGCGGCCAGCGCGATCTGCTGCAAGCCCTCCGACCCTTGTTCCATGCGCGCCAGCACGGCGTACCGCTCACCATGACGCGGTGGGAGGACTGGCTGCGACAGACGGCCGGTGCTGAATGGGTCGACGAATTTCGCCGCAGCGTGTTGCAGGGCGGTTTGATCACGCCTGCTGCGGGCGCTTTCTCGTCGACGCTGGAGATGCTGCCGGTGACCGGGGCGGACGCGCTGGCGTCCAGCGTCGGGTCATCCGGACCGGGAGACTCGCATCCGGCGAGCAACCCGGAGCGGCCCGTGCGCGGTTATGAATGGCGGGTCCGCGCCGCACGTTGACGGGCGCAATGAGCGCGGTCGAATCGACGGCGCGCAGCGCCTCAAGCGCCGCCGCCGCCGATCACATGGTGATTCAGCGTCACACCCAACTGCTTGTAGGCCTTGAAGCGCTGACGCCCTGCAGCGACCTGTTCCGGATCGGTCGAGACCAATTCCAGCACGCGGTCGAAGCGCTCCATGCCGGGCGGCGGCTCCGGTTCGAAGTTCAGCAGCGCCTGGCAGCCGACCAGATCATCCAGCCGATCCGACAGCAGCACCGGCGTGCGCTCACGCAACGGCGCCGGCGTGTCCGAGCGCAGCAGCAGATGCGGCAGGAACTCGCCGGGCTCGAAGGTCCAGAGCGTCTGGTCGAGTCGCTCGAGCAGACGCATCGGGCCCCAGACGCCGGTCTTCAAGCCGGCCGCCATCGTCTTGCGAAGCAGCCGGCAGGCGTAGACCTGGCGATCCGGGACGCCGGTGTAGAAGTTGACCTCCGTCACCGGACGACCTTTCCGAGCTGAGAAGCGCGACGCCGCAAGATCGCGACGCTCAGCGGACCTGAGACAGCACGAAGTGGGTCAGCAGACCCACCGGCCGGCCGGTGCCACCCTTGGCGCCGCCGCCCTTCCAGGCGGTGCCGGCGATGTCCAGGTGACCCCAGCGGTACTTGCTGGCGAAACGCTGCAGGAACTTGGCCGCAGTGATCGAGCCGCCTTCCCGGCCGGCCACGTTCGCCACATCGGCGAAGTTGGACTTCAGGCCTTCGGCGTACTCGTCGTCCAGCGGCAGGCGCCAGCACGGATCCAGCGCGGCTTCGCCGGCCGCGCTCAGCGATTCCGCCAGGGCATCGTCGCTGGCATACATGCCGCTGCGCACGCCGCCCAGCGCGATCACGCAGGCACCGGTCAGGGTGGCCACGTCCACCACCACCGCCGGCTTGAAGCGCTCGGCGTAGGTCAGCGCATCGCACAGGATCAGGCGACCTTCGGCATCGGTGTTCAGGATCTCGATGGTCTGACCCGACATCGAGGTCACCACATCGCCCGGCTTGACCGCACGGCCGCTGGGCATGTTCTCGCACGCGGCGATCAGCACCACCAGATTGATCTTTGGCTTGAGTTCCGCCACCGCGCGCAGGGTGCCCAGCACGCTGGCCGCGCCACCCATGTCGAACTTCATCTCGTCCATGCCGGCACCCGGCTTGAGCGAAATGCCGCCCGAATCGAAGGTGATGCCCTTGCCCACCAGCACCACCGGCGCCTGGGTCTTCGCCGCGCCTTCATAGCGGGCGACGATGAAACGCGGCGGCTCGTCCGATCCTTGCGCGACCGACAGGAAGGAGCCCATGCCCAGCTTCTCGATGCCCTTCTGATCCAGCACCTCGACCTTGATGCCGTGGCTGCGCACCAGCGCCTTGGTCTGCTCGGCCAGGAAGGTCGGCGTGGCCACATTCGGTGGGCGGTTGGCGCACTCACGTGCCAATTCGATGCCGGCGGCGATCGCTTGACCACGGGTCAGGCCGGCCTTGACGGCCTTGGCATCGTCCTTGCCGACCAGCAGCGTGAGCTTGGCGAGCTTGGAGGCGGCCGGCGCGCTGGGCTTGGTGAAGCGATAGAGATAGACGGCTTCATCGGCCGCGAGCACGGTCTGCTCGACCAGCGATTCGGTCAGGCCCGCATCGAAGCCGGCGAAGGCGATCGACGCATTGACCACGCCACGGCCCTTGATCTGACCGAGCGCGCTGGCCACGGCCGAACGGGCGGCTTTCAGCGAAGCGCCGCTGGCGGCCACCACCAGGCGGGCGGCCTTCAGGCCGGCGGGGCGGACCAGCGTCAGGGCCTGGCCGGCCTTGAGCTCGAAATCACCCAGCTTGATCGCGTCCTTGATCAGGGCGGCGACGGTTTTGTCCAGACCGGCGGGCAGCACATCCCCGGCGATCACCAGCACCAAAGCGTCTGCACCGTGCGACGCCAGCGCGTCGATCGACGCCACCTGAGAACGGAAGTCCATAATGACGAGAAGTAGATAGAGTGCCCGGATGTTATTCGATTCAACCGTACGCAAAGAACTGGCCCGCAGTTTCGGACTGGCCTTCGTGGTCATCCTCACGATCGTGGTGACGATGCTGCTGGTGCGCTCGCTGGGCATGGCCGCCAAGGGGTCCGTGGCCCCGCAACACGTGCTGCTGTCGCTGGGTTATCTCACGCTGTCGCAACTGCCGGTGATGCTCAGCCTGTCGCTGTTCGTCTCGGTCGTGATGTCGCTCGGCCGCATGTACAAGGAATCGGAAATGACGGTCTGGTTCTCCAGCGGACTGGGCCTGTCGCGCTTCGTGCGGCCGGTGCTGACCATGGCCTCGCCGGTGCTGCTGGTGGTGGCGGTGCTGATGACGCTGGTGCTGCCCTGGAGCAACAACAGCAGCGCCGCCTTGCGCGAGCAATTCGAGCAGCGCAGCGACCTCTCCCGCGTCGCGCCCGGCCAGTTCCAGACCTCCAACGATGGCAGCCGGGTGTTCTTCATCGAACGCGACCCGACCGATGAGACCGCCGCGCGCAATGTCTTCATCATGAGCAACAGCCAGCATCTGGAATCGGTCACCACCTCCGCGCGCGGCACGCTGGTGAACCAGGACAACCAGCGCCTGCTGGTGCTGGAGCACGGCCAGCGCAATGACGTCGACACCCGCAATGGCGACAAGGCCATCGCCCGATTCGAGCGCTACACGGTGGTGGTTGATGACGAGGTGATGCGCTCGCCCAACTCCCGCGCGCCCAAGACCCGCACCACCGCCGATCTGCTGCTGGACCGCAGCAATCCCGGCGACGGCGAGCTGGCCTATCGCTTCGGCATGGTGCTGGGCTGTCTGAACCTGGTGCTGCTGGGCATCGGCATCTCGGTCACCAATCCGCGCCGCGCCAGCAACTGGAACCTGATGTTCGCGCTGCTGGCCTTCATCGTCTATTTCAACCTGATCAACCTCAGCCAGAGCTGGGTGACCAACGGCAAGGTCAAGCTGGGCAGCGGCCTGCTGGTGCTGCACGGCCTGGCCTTGCTGATCACGGTGCTGCTGCTGATCTGGCGCGACATGGGCAACCGGCTGTCGCTGCGCCGCACGCGCAGCGCCGGCCCGCCGCCGCCGTCAGGACCCTCCGGTCCGTCCGGCCGCTCGGGTGACGGCGGCCCGTCGGATGATCCGTCTTCTCCCCCATCGACCATCATTGCCCCGGCGGGCCTGGGTGGTCCGATGTCCCTTCACCCTGCAACGCCGGGAGTGCCCGCATGAAGACCGTGCGGCGGCTGCTGTACCGCGACATCCTCAGTTCCTTCGCCCTGGTCATGGCCGGCTTCCTCGGGCTGTTCTTCTTCGTCGACTTCATCGACGACCTGGACCGCTTCCAGCGCCTGGGCCTGGGCGTCGGGCTGGCCTTGTGGTCCTGCGCGCTCAAGCTGCCGGGCCGCTTCTATGAGCTGATGCCGATCGCGGTGCTGATCGGCACCATCTTCAGCCTGGCCCGACTGGCGCAGTCCAGCGAATTCACCATCCTGCGCACCGGCGGGCTCGGTCCGCAACGCGCGCTCGCGCTGCTGAGCACGCTGGCGCTGGGCTTTGCCGCGCTGGCGTTCGTCGTCGGCGACTACGTCAATCCCTGGGCGGACCGGCAGGCGCAGTTGCTGAAGTCCCGCGCCAATGGCGGCGTGACCAATGCCGCCGGCGCCTGGATGAAGGACCGCGATGGCGACTACAGCTATGCGGTGCATGTCGGCCGGGCCAAGGCCAATGGCGTGATGGAAGACGTGCTGATCCTGGAGTTCGATCCCAAGGGCGCGATGGCCACCCGGCTGACCGCCAAGGAAGCGACGGTGGACCCGGGCGGTCGCTGGCAATTGCAGAACGTGCGGATGATGCAGTGGACGCCCGACCCCACCCCGCTGAGCCGGCTGGCCGGCCGCACCGCGCCCAACGCCAAGCCCGAAGCGCCGCAGGACAAGCTGGCCGACAACCCGATCGTGCGCGAACTGCTGCTGCCGCATTACAGCTGGCAGAGCCAGTTGCCGGCCGGCGTGGTGGCCGCTGCGGTGCAGCCGACCTGGAACATGTCCACGGTCGAGCTGTACCGCTACACGCGGCATCTGTCGTCGCAGGAGCAGTCGTCCCAGCAGCCCGAGATCCAGTTCTGGCGCAAGGCCTTCTATCCCTTCGCCTGCATGGTGATGGTGGCGCTGGCCCTGCCCTTCGCCTACCTGCACTTCCGCTCCGGCGGCATCAGCGTGAAGGTGTTCGGCGGGATCATGCTGGGCATCAGCTTCGTGGTGCTGAATGCGGTGGCGGGCCACCTCGGCATGTTGCGGGACTGGACGCCGTGGCTGGTGGCCTCGGTGCCCAGCCTGCTGTATCTGGCGATTTCGATGGCCGCCTTCGGGTGGCTGGTGCGATTCCGATGACGACGACCGCCGAGACACCGGCCCAGACACCCGCCATGCCGCACGCGATGACCTCCTCGATGACCCCCACCGATGCCCTTCCCGCCGCGCAGGACGGCCTGCTGCTGTTCGCTCATGGCGCGCGCGATCCAGCCTGGGCTCGCCCGTTTCAGGCGATCGCGGCCGAGTTGCAGGCCCAGCGTCCGGACCTGGTGCTCGCGCTCGGCTATCTGGAACTGATGACGCCCGACATCGCCACCGCTGCCGGCGCGCTGATCGCGCGCGGATGCCAGCGCATCCAGGTGGTGCCGATGTTCCTGGGCGCCAGCGGCCATGTGCGCCGCGACGTGCCGCCGCTGATCGAGGCGCTGGAGCGCGCGCATCCGTCGGTGCGCTTCGTGCTGCATGACGCCATCGGGGAGCAGCCCTCGGTGATCCGGGCGATGGCGGCGGCGACGCTGGACGTCGTCTCCGCCGTCGGCGCACCGTGACCGCGTCGATCGCTCGCCCTCGCCGCGTGCGCCAAGCCGCCAGCTGCTCACCCACGACCCGGACCGCCATCACGACCACGCCATGAACCTGCACCAGTTCCGCTTCGTGCAAGAGGCCGCGCGCCGCAACCTCAACCTGACCGAGACGGCCAAGGCGCTCTACACCTCGCAACCCGGCGTCTCCAAGGCCATCCTGGAGCTGGAGGAAGAGCTGGGCGTGGACATCTTCTCCCGCCACGGCAAGCGGCTGCGCAGCATCACCGAGCCCGGTCAGCAGGTGCTCAAGTCGGTCGAGATCATCATGCGCGAGGTCGGCAACCTCAAGCGCATCGGCGAGGAATACTCCAAGCAGGACGCCGGCACCCTCTCCATCGCCACCACCCACACCCAGGCGCGCTATGTGTTGCCCGGGCCGGTGACGCAGCTTCGCAAGCAATTCCCGCAGGTCAACATCGGCCTGCATCAGGGCAGCCCCGACCAGGTCGCGCGGATGTTGATCGATGAGACGGCCGATGTGGGGCTGGCCACCGAATCGCTGTCGCAGTTCGAGGAGCTCGTGACGCTACCCGCCTATGAATGGCAGCACGTGCTGGTGATGCGGGCGGAGCATCCGCTGGCGCAGGTCGAGCGCATCCATCTGGAGCAGATCGCCGCTGAGCCGCTGGTGTCCTATCACCCCAGCTTCACCGGCCGCACCCGCATCGACCGCGCCTTCGCCCAGCGCCAGCTCACACCCAATGTGGTGCTGGAAGCGATCGATTCCGACGTGATCAAGACCTATGTGCGGCTCGGCCTGGGCATCGGCATCGTGGCGGAAATGGCGGTGCGCGAAGACCCGCCGAACGGTGAATTGGTCTGGCGACCGCTGGGCCAGTTGCTGGGGCAGAACGTCGCGCGGATCGCCTTCAAGAAAGGCGCCTATCTGCGCAACTATGTCTACAGCTTCGCCGAGCTGCTGTCCGATCGCCTGAACCGCACGCTGCTGCAGCGGGCCATGAGCGGCGACGCGACCGATTACGGCTTGTGAGCGTTCAGCAAGCGCGATTCAAGCCCGGCCGCGCCGACCGCACACCGGCCTCAGGAGCGCCCGCTGACGACCCGGACCTGAGCGCCAGCCTCGCGCTGGCAGTCATCGACCCTCACCGATCTGCATCGACCCGCCCCATGACCACACCCGCCAACGCTGCCGCCCGCTCCTTCGCCACGCCGGTGCCGGCGAGCCGACTGCCGCAGGTCGGCACCACGGTCTTCAGCGTGATGTCCGCGCTGGCGCAGCAACATCAGGCGGTGAATCTGGGCCAGGGCTTTCCGGACTTCGAGGGCGATCCGGCGCTGCTCGAAGCGGTCACGGCGGCCATGCGCGCCGGACACAACCAGTACCCGCCGATGCCCGGCGTGCCGGCGCTGCGTCAGGCGATCGCCGCGAAGATCGAATCGCTCTACGGCCATCGCTATGACCCGGACACCGAGGTCACCGTCACCGCCGGCGCCACGCAGGCCATCCTGACCGCGCTGCTGGCCATCGTGCATCCCGGCGATGAGGTCATCGTGCTGGAGCCCGCTTACGACAGCTATGCGCCCAACATCGCCTTGGCGGGCGGCGTGCTGGTGCCGGTGCCGCTCGATCCGACGACCTTCCGGCCCGACTTCGACCTGATCCGCCGCGCCCTCACGCCCCGCACCCGCGCGCTGCTGATCAACAGCCCGCACAACCCCAGCGGCGCGGTCTGGTCGGACGAGGATCTGCGCCAACTGGCCGCGCTGCTGGACGGCACCGACGTGATCGTCATCAGCGACGAGGTCTATGAGCACATGGTCTACGACGGCCAGTCGCATCAGAGCGTGTCCCGGCTGCCGGCGCTGGCCGCGCGCAGCTTCGTGGTGTCGAGCTTCGGCAAGACCTTCCATGTCACCGGCTGGAAGATCGGTCATGTGAGCGCGCCCGCGCCGCTGATGGCCGAGTTCCGCAAGGTGCATCAGTACAACGTGTTCTCGGTGAATGCGCCGATGCAGGTCGGGCTGGCCCACTATCTGAGCGATCCCTCGCCCTATCTCGGTCTGCCGGATTTCTATCAGCGCAAGCGTGACCGCTTCCGCGCCGGCCTGGCCGACACCGCCTTCGAGCTGCTGCCCTGTCCGGGCAGCTACTTCCAGTCGGTGAACTATCAGCGCTTGCCCGCCGCGCTGGCGGCGCTCGATGACATGGCGCTGTGCCAATGGCTGACTCGGGAGGTCGGCGTGGCGGCGATTCCGATGTCGGCCTTCTACAGCCAGGGCAGCAGCGCCAAGATCATCCGGTTCTGCTTCGCCAAGAAGGACGAGACGTTGGACCTGGCACTCGAGCGTTTGAAGAAGGTCTGAAAGACGCTCTGGCGTAGCGCTGAAGAAGCGCTGAGGGGGCGCTGGAGTCGCGCTGGCGAGGCGCTGAGATCAGCGCGGCTTCGATTCGTCGGGCGGCTCGTCCTCGACCAGGCTCAGATCCAGATCCACCGACTGCGACAGCGACGATCGCGTCGGCCGGGCGGCCGCTGCGGGCGGCTGGAACACCATCGTCGCCATCATGTCCGGGCTGGTGGTGGCATCCAGCGGCAGCACCACGTCGACGGCATCGTCGCGAATCTCGTGCTCGGCGCGATCCCGGGCGACGGCATAGAGCATCAGCAGGTCCCGATAGGCGGGCAGGCCGAGGTCGCCGCTGTATTCCTGGTGACGCGACAGCAGGTCCTGCAGCAGGCTCATGCTGCCGGCCGGGTCGGGCCAGGCCGATTCCAGGCGCTTCACCAGCTCCTCATGCGACTCCAGGTCGGAGCCCTCGTTCAGGTCTTCGCTCCAGGCCGGCGGGCGGGCCTGGAAATGCTCGGCGAAGCGGGCGGCGATGCGGTCATAGGCATCGCGGTCGCCACGGCGCTGGTAGAGCTCCATCAGCTTCAGATACGGCAAACCGCTCGCAGCCGCACGTTCGCCCAGACGGCTGGAGAGCAGCTCGATCGCGGCATCGTCCTGACCCAGCACCATGAAGAAATCCACCTGCTGTTCCAGGTCGATCAGCTCTTCCACCGTCACCGGCGCGGTGTAGCCCGGCTCCACCGCGAGGGGCATGGGATGGGTGTCCAGATGCAGCGGCGAGAGCTGCAATCCGGAGGACGAGGCGGAGGAAGCAACAGATGCGCCGGAGGAGGACGGACGGCTGGGCTCGAACGATCCGAGCGAATCCAGATGATCCAGCGCCGCCATCGCGTCATCCACCGCGCTGGTGGGCACGGCCCGCGCGCTGCTGGGTGGCGCGGGCGGTCGCGGGATGCGGGGCGGGAACTCGATCGTGCGGTCCGGATCGGTGATGTTCAGCGGCATCGGCAGCGTGGTCGGGTCCAGCGCGGCATCGGATTCGGCCTCATCGTCCCGCCGTGTCGGGCTGCTGTGATCGGGATGAGCGTCGTGCAGCGGCGCCGGCACGGTGTTGGGCAGCGGCGCCTCGGTGAAACGCGAGGACGGGCCCGACGACGCGAAGCCAGACGCCGTGCCTCCGGCGCCCGCGTTCGTGGGGTTGCCCCAACCCGACGGCGAGGCCGCCGGCGACAGTCCGCCCGGACGCGACACCGCGCCTCCCGGAGCCGGGTTGGTGACGGGGCCGCCGTCCGCCTCGGGCTGCGCCGAGGGGTCCTGACGGGATTCGCTCCACCAGCTTTGCTGTGCATCCTGCGGCGCGCGCCGATTGCGCCAGAGCAGCGCGGTGCTGGCGGCCAGGCCCAGGCTGAGCAGCGTCAGACCCAGCAACCAGATCGAGTTGGTCGGGCTGCCTGAGCCCGAGCCGGTCTCGCGAGCGGTTTGCAGTTCCTGACGCAAGGCCTGGAGCACAGCCTGGGTGCGCTGCTGCTCGGCCTGCATGTCAGCCACGCGCTTTTCCATCGACTGCACCTGCTGGCGCGCCAGTTCGGCCGCGCTGGCCGCACTCGCCGCGGCATCCGCCGCGAGCTGGGCGGGGCCGGGTGACGCGAGCAGCGCCTCGGCGGGCTCCAGGGACAGACGCGGTGCAGTCGGGCCGCGCGATGCAGGGCGGGACTCGGCCACCATCGCGGCCTCCGGCGCGCGGCGTGCGGTGCGGCGGCTTCGTTGCGGCGCACTGCCGACGGCCGACGGTGCGGCGGGCATGGACGCGGCATCGGCGATGCGGGACGGATTGACGCGCACCGTGGCGGTGGCGCCGTCGTCACGGCTGCGGCGATCGCGGGTGGGGGTCTCGGGTGTGGCGGCCGTCGTGACCGGTGCGGTCGGCGGCGTGAGCACGGTGACCACGACGCCCGGCTCTGCCGGCGCCGGATCCGGGTTGTGGCCCGGTGGGTCGATGAAGGCGGTGTACTGACGGGTGAGGCGGACCGGGCAGCCCAGGCTGAGCTGCACCGACACCAGCGGCTCGTTGATGGCCTGGGTGCTGCGCAGGCGCACGCCACGCGGCGAGGCGCCCTCGCCTTCCAGTTGCCATTGCAAGGACGTGGGCTGGATGAGGTTGTCGCCGGACATGACCTCGGCGCGCAGGCAATCGGTGCTCAGCGATTCACCGGGACCGAGCTGCACCGGGAACAGCAGGTTGAGCGGTTGGCCGAGCGACGACGCGGCTTGCGGACGACCGACGCCCAGACTCCAGGCGGGGCTGGCCATCATCGCGACACAGGCGAGCACGAGGACACTGAGCGCTGGCGGTGGTCCGCACGGGTCGTGAAGGTCTCGGTTCATTCCCGCTGTGGTGGCTGTTGACGGTGCGTTTCACTCTAGCACGCCCACCCTGATCCCGAAGCCTCGAACACCCCTGCCTTCCCCTATCAGCAGGAGAGATGGGGGACAGGCGATGCAGGTCACGCCGCAGGGTCAGGCCACTCTGCATGGGTCGGCCACTGTGGAGGCGCGGGCCATCGCGGCGACATGAAACGCGCGGATCGCCGTCATGGTTGCGGCCGATGGTCAGGTCCCGCGAGTCATTCACAATAGGTCGGACAGAGATCGACAACAAGGAGACGACTGGCCTGTCACGCCAGCGACAAAGCATGAACAGCTCGGTTCTTACAATTTCCGAACGCAACAACATCGAGTCGGGGCCGTGGTTTTCCAAACTGTCACTGCCGCTGCGCAGCGACATTCTGGCGCGCGCATTTGTCCGGCGTCTGAGCGACGGCGCCCTGATGTCGGTGCGCGGCGAGCCGGCCGAGGAATGGGTCGGCGTGGCGCGCGGCGCGGTGCGGGTGAGCTCGGTGTCGCTCTCCGGCAAACAGGTCACCCTGACCTATGTCGAGCCGGGCACCTGGTTCGGCGACATCGCCCTGTTCGATGGCCTGCCCCGCACCCACGATGCCAGCGCCCATGGCGAGACCACGCTGCTGGTGATCCGCAAACCCGATTTCAAGGACCTGCTGCAACGCCATACCGAGCTCTACGAAGCGCTGCTGCGATTGAACTGCCGGCGGCTGCGTCTGATGTTCGATGTGGTGGAAGACCTCAACACCCGACCCCTCGCGTCCCGACTGGCCAAGCAGATCCTGCTGCTGGCGCGCAGTTATGGCGTCAGCCAGGGCAGCGAGGAGGTCCGCATCGGCCTGCAACTGGCGCAGGAAGATCTGGCCCAGTTGCTGGGTGCGTCCCGGCAGCGGGTGAATCAGGAACTGAAGGGATTTGAGCGCGAAGGCGCGGTGCGGGTCGAACCCACCCGGCTGGTCGTGCTCAGCAAGGACAAGCTGCTGGCGATTGCCAACCGCTGACCGGCTGACCGTCGCTTCGGGCCACGGACAGCGCGGTCCCCAACACAACAGGAGACTCCGTGGACGACGCATTCACCGGCACCCGTGCCCCGACGCATCCGATCGACGAGGCCGCGCTGGCCGGCTGGCTGGCGCGGGAGATTCCCGGCTTCGCCGGACCGCTGCGCATCGAGCAGTTCAAGGGCGGCCAGTCCAATCCCACCTACCAGCTGATCACGCCGACGACCAGCTATGTGATGCGCGCCAAGCCGGCGCCGGTGGCCAAGCTGCTGCCCTCCGCCCATGCGATCGAACGGGAGTTCACCGTCATGCGGGCACTCGCCGGCTCGGACGTGCCAGTGCCGCAGATGCTGGCGCTGTGCGAGGACGAATCGGTCATCGGCCGGGCCTTCTATGTGATGGCGTTCGTCGAGGGCCGGGTGATGTGGGACCAGTCCCTGCCCGGACTGTCCACCACCGAACGCGCGGCCATCTACGACGAGATGAACCGGGTCATCGCCGCGCTGCATCAGGTCGATGTGCAGCAGGTCGGCCTGGGCCAGTTCGGCAAGCCGGGCAATTACTTCGAGCGCCAGATCGGGCGCTGGAGCAAGCAATATCAGGCGTCGGTCACCGGACCGAACGACGCGATGGATCGGCTGATCGACTGGCTGCCACAGCACATTCCGGAGTCCGCCCGGGATGAGCGCGAGGTGGCGATCGTCCATGGCGACTACCGGCTGGACAACCTGGTCTTCCATCCCACCGAGCCGCGGGTGCTGGCCGTGCTGGACTGGGAACTCTCGACGCTGGGCCATCCGCTGGCGGACTTCAGCTATCACTGCATGTCCTGGCACATCCGCAAGAGCGGCGCGGCGCGCGGCCTGGGCGGGCTGGATCTGGCGCCGCTGGGCATTCCGGACGAGCTCAGCTATGTGCGCCGTTATTGCGACCGCACCGGGCGCGGTGACGCGGCGGCCGTGATGCAGGACTGGAACTTCTACCTGGCCTACAACCTCTTCCGGATCGCGGCCATCCTGCAGGGCATCGCCAAGCGGGTCGAGGACGGCACCGCCTCCAGCGCGCAGGCGCGCGAGGCCGGCGCGGGCGCCCGACCGATGGCGGAGCTGGGCTGGCACTTCGCGCAGCAGGCTGGCCGCTGAACGCCGGTCGCTGCGCGCCGGCCGGCGCGCCATGGCTCAGGCCGACGCGCTGTAATCGCCTTCCGACGGCCGGTTGTGCCAGGCCACCGAGGTGGTCGTGGGCCAGGGCCCGGCCTCGCCCAGGCGCTGGTTCACCGACAGCGCGCTGTGGCAGGCCGCTTCCAGCACCTTCAGCAGGGTCTGGACCTCGGGCAGAGACACCTCCGCCATCGAGGTGCGCAGATACACATTGCCGCGCAGGCTCATCAGCACGAAGGGTCGGCCCTCCACGATGATCTGCTCGGAGATCTCGCCCAGCCGCTCGACCAGCGTCGGATCCAGCCAGCTGGCGCAGAGGTCGCTGTTCACGCCGACCGCGCCATAACGCAGGCGCACCCGCTTGTCTTCGATCGCGGTCTGCTTCGGGAACATCACCAGCCAGCGCATTTCCTCCGGCGTGTCGGTGTCGGCGCGGGTGCGCAGGGTGTCGGTGTAGGCCTCGAAGACGCTGCGCTCCAGCTGATCCATCAGCGAGCGCTCGATCATCATCATCTGCATGTCCGAATTGAGCTTGAGCTCGCAGCGCATGCGCAGTTCGTAGCCGCTGATGTAGCTGCGTTGCGACGGGCCCCATTCGATGCGGGTCAGCCCGGGCAGCACCCGCGGCAGGTCGATCACGAAGCCGCGGCCATCCCGGGCATGGCGCAACTGGCCGCCCTGGGCATCGGCCCATTCGGTCAGCGGTCGCCAGCGCGCCGCATTGGCGCGAACGGTGAACCACTGCTTGATTTGTTTGATTACCATGAGCCTGGACGATGCGCTGAGGCGCGACACACCGATTGTGAATGCCGGGACGGTCTGACCGTGTCGATAGGGTTGCGCGTTCCGTGGGGTCGTCGCCCGGCGCCACACTGGAGAACGCAAGATGATCGAAGTGTATTCATGGCCCACCCCCAACGGCCACAAGGTTCACATCATGCTGGAGGAATGTGGCCTGCCGTACCGGGTCATTCCCGTGGACATCGGCGCCGGCGAGCAATTCGAGCCCCGCTTCCTGCGCATCAGTCCCAACAACAAGATTCCCGCCATCGTGGACCCGGACGGCCCGGATGGCCAGCCGATGTCGCTGTTCGAATCGGGCGCCATCCTGCTCTACCTGGCCGGCAAGACCGGCCAGTTCCTGCCCAGCGACACCCGCGGCCGGTACGAGGTGCTGCAGTGGTTGATGTTCCAGATGGGCGGCGTCGGCCCGATGCTCGGCCAGGCGCACCACTTCCGGATCTATGCGCCGCAGAAGATCGATTACGCCATCGAGCGCTACACCAACGAGGCCCAACGGCTGTATGGCGTGATCGATCGGCAACTGGCCCACGGCAAGTACATCGCCGGCGACAGCTATTCCATCGCCGACATGGCCATCTTCCCGTGGCTGCGCAGCTGGAAAAACCAGGGCGTGACGCTGTCGGACTATCCGCATCTGAAGGGCTGGTTCGATGAGATCGCCGCCCGTCCCGCGGTGAAGCGCGGCGTGGCCGTGCTGGAAGACCAGCGCCGCCCGCTGCTGGACGACAAGGCGCGGGAAAGCCTGTTCGGCAACGCCCAGTACCAGCGGCGCTGACCGCTCCGCACCCCCTGCTGCGACCGAGCCGCTCCGTGCGGCCGGGCGACCCCTCGCTGACGCTGGTTTGCGGGACAACCGCGCGCGGCGGATTGGTCTGGACGGGCTGAGCGTCGCCGTGACCGAACCCGGTCGGCCCTGGCCTCGCATCGACGACACACCGGGCGCGGCGAAGCGCCGCGCGCCTCGCCCGGTCGGGCTCAGATCTTGCCGAGACGCGCCCGATCGCCCAATTCGGTGAGCCAGCGACGGCCATCTTCCCGGATCGGCGTGGCCAGGCCTTTGTCCTGCAGGCGCTGCTGCATCTCTTCGCTGACCGGCATGCCGCCGGGCGCTTGCGGAATGAAATACAGCGCGGCGCGCTCGTCGGGCGTGATGACCAGCGGCTCGCCGTTGGGCAGGGTGGCGCTGACGGACGAGGTGACGGACGAGGTGCCGGACGCGGCAGTAGCGGAAGGAGACGTGGTCGACATGGCAGATGACAAGGGCAGCATCGAGCCGCACCGGTCCGGGCATCACCGGCATTCCGGGCATTCCGGGCATTCCGGTCATCCCGGTCGCCGGCGACCGACCCGATCGTCGGGTGCGGCGGTGACCGTCGGACAGCGGCTGAAGGCTCGGGAGTATCTCCGAGTTCGGCCCGCCCGACCCGTTCGCCCGGGCTCGCGATGGCCTGTCGGTGGGTTGCGGGCACGGGTGGAGGCCCCTACCCTGGCCGACCGCTTCCACACGGCAGGAGTTCCGCGATGACCGACACCTTCGATGCCCTCGTGATTGGCGCCGGCCAGGCGGGTCCGCCGCTGGCGGAGCGCATGTCCCAGGCCGGCTGGCGGGTGGCGGTGATCGAGCGCGCCCAGGTGGGCGGCACCTGCGTCAACACCGGCTGCATTCCGACCAAGGCCATGGTTGCCAGCGCGCATGCCGCCTGGGTGGTGCAGCAGGCGCAGCGCTGGGGCATCGACGTGCCGCCCGGCGCGCGGGTCGATCTGGCCGCCGTGCGGGCGCGCAAGGACCGGATTGCTGGCCAGTCGCGCGACAGCGTTCAGAAATGGCTGGACGGCATGGCGCACGTCACCCTGGTGCGCGGCCATGCGCGCTTCGTCGATCCGCACACGGTGGCGGTCGGCGACCGCCGTCTGCGGGCCGAGCGCATCTTCCTGAATGTGGGCGGCCGGCCCGCCACCTTCGGCGTCGAGGGCCTGGACCAGGTGCCCTACCTCACCAATGCATCGATCATGCGGCTGGACCAGGTGCCTGCGCATCTGGTGGTGGTCGGCGGCAGCTACATCGGACTGGAATTCGCGCAGATGTTCCGGCGCTTCGGCGCGGCGGTGACGGTGGTGCAGCGCGGGCCGCAGTTGGTCCCGCGCGAAGATCCGGACGTGGCGGTAGCCCTGAAATCCATGCTGGAAGACGAAGGCATCACGGTGCGTCTGCATGCCGACTGTGTCCGGGTCGAGCGGCGCCCGGGCCATGAGGGCGAGCCCGACGGCGTGACGGTCCACATCGATTGCCAGCAGGGTGAGCCGAGCGTGCACGGCAGCCATTTGCTGATGGCCACCGGCCGGCGTCCCAACACCGATGACCTCGGCCTGGACCTGGCGGGCGTGGCGAAGGACGAGCGCGGCCATGTGACCGTGGACGACCATTTGCGGACCAGCCAGCCGCACATCTGGGCGCTGGGGGACTGCCATGGTCGCGGCGCCTTCACCCACACCGCCTGGAATGACTTCGAGGTGCTGGCCGCCCATCTCTTTGACGGCGCGCAGCGTGGCATCGGCGATCGACTGGTGACCTATGCGCTCTACACCGATCCACCGCTCGGCCGCATCGGGCTGACCGAGCAGGAGGTCCGCGCCAGCGGCCGACCGGCGCTGATCGGCACGCGGCCGATGAGCCGGGTGGGACGCGCGGTGGAGAAAGGCGAAACCGTCGGGTTCATCAAGCTGCTGATCGATCAGCAGACCCGTGCCATCGTCGGCGCGTCGATCCTCGGCGTCGATGGCGACGAGGCGGTGCAGACGCTGCTGGACGTGATGGCGAGCCGCCGGCCGTGGACCGAGGTCATGAATGGCGTGCGGATTCACCCGACGGTGAGCGAGCTGCTGCCCACGGTGTTGCAGGCGGCGAAGCCGCTGGCGGCGGGCTGATCGAGATCGACGACGTGCGCTGGTCCTAGGCACCTGGCACCCGGCGTCAGGCGTCAGGCGTCAGGCATCAGGCATCAGGCGTGGCGCGTGGGGCGTAGTCCCGGGACTTACGCCGTAGCGTCGCGCGCCGTGGCCCGTCTGCGCTCCCTGGATTCGCAAACCGGCGCAGCGCTTCGCGCCCGCGTGGCGGGACGGCGATGAGGTCATCAGACTGCAGCAAACAGGACCTCGCCCATGCCACCCAGTCCCACGACCCTGACCGCCCCGCCCGCTTTCAACCCGGCTGAAGCCCTCGATCGCGCGCTGCCCGCGACGCCCGTGGCGACGGATGCCGCCTCGGTGGCGGGCTCGGTCAGTCCATCGTCCAGCCTGAGCACGTCCAGCCAGCACATCGTGCCGGACGGGATGCGGCGATCCCCCAGCCCGACCGGCAACAGCCGCGCCGGCAGCCCGCCGCGGCGATCGTCGCCACCGCGGGTGGGCAGCAATGATCCGAATCAGCCGCGCGGCAGCGATCTGCATCTGGCACTGGAGATGACATCGCTCAGCCGTCCCGCCAGCGCGTCGCCGAGCAGCCCGTCGACCGGGTTTCAGTCGATGGCGGCGACGCCCACCTCCGCCGCCGCGCAGGACGGCTTTCAATTCACCGGACCGCTGCCCGCCGACATGGCGCAGGCGGTGATGCCGGTGATGGTGCGCGCACCGCTGGAGCGGGTGCCCGGCGGATTGGCACCGTTGCGGGCGGCGACGGTGCCAAGCCATCGGGACGTCAATCCGCGCATGAATCTGACCGCGCTGGCCCAGGCCCTGCCCGACGATGTCACCGGCTGCGTGGCCTTCCTGCTGAGCGCGATGCGGCGCTCGCCGGCCGACATCCCCGCGCTGGAGCAGTTGGCGACCCAGCAGGCGCAGGTGCTGAGCGATCGCGGCATTCGCACCAAGGACGACTTCGTTGCCCTGCTCAAGCAGGTGCAATGGCGCGAGCTGGGCACCGGCATGCTGCATGGCATGGCGGCGGCCAATGGCTTCAATGTCGGCAGTGCCATCGTGAACTTCAAGGTGGCCGACATGACGCTCAACGGCCTGTTCAAGGCGATGCCGCACGCGTCGGCCATGCTGCCGGGACTGGCGGCCGGCGCCGCCTTGGGGTTCGCGTTGTCGATCATGGATGTGGCGGCCAGCGCGTCGGCGGGCAAGACCTTCGCGGATGCCTACTTCACCCGGCCGCCCGAAGACAAGCTGCCGCCGCTGCTGCGCGATGCCAATCCGCACACGCCCGGCAGCATGGCCAAGGACATCTCCATGGCCGCCGGGCTGAGCTACGGCGTGGCCCGCAATCTCGGGCTGCGGATTCCGATGATGCTGGGCTATGAATTCCAGGGACAGCCGGAACAGCGGGCCAAGGCCGACAACCTGGCGGACCCGCTGGGCGGCTCGGTGATCGGCGGCGGGGGCATGCGCGTGATCCGCAATGACCGGGATGCCGGCGCCGGTCGTGCCGGCTTCCAGCATTTCCTCGCCCGCTCGGATCTGGGCGAGTGCGTCGACCATCTTCAAAAGCCCGCGCTCGAGCAGATGGAAAGCGGCCTGCGCCGCGGCGTCGACTATGCGAAGAACGTCGGCCTGACGCTGCCCACCGCCGTGGGCGATGCCTTCGCCAGCAAGCTGGGCTGGACCTCGCACGCCATCCTCGCGCCGGGCTTCGGCCTGCTGTTCTCGATGCTCACCACGATGCCGAACGAGCTGCAGAACAAGGGCTGGCGGGAGCGGGACGCCAACATCGCCACCCAACTGTGCAAGTTCGCGGTGCTGCAGGTGCTCTATCACCTGTGGGGCGCCGCGCTGGGCGCCGTCGGCGCGCCGCGCACGCCGGCGCCGCATCTGTCGCAGGCGGACGCGGCAGTGTGATCCGGCGGCCGGCGATGGACGCCACGGGTGATCGGGCCGCCCAGGCGATCCGCGCGCCGACGTGCGTGCCGGTTCGAAGAGATCTGCGCGTCGTGATCGCCTCGATCCTGCTTGGCGCGCCTGCCTAGACTGCGGCATTCGTTCTCGATTCTTCAAAGCCTGTCGGGCGTGTCAGTGAATTGCTGACACGGGTCGTCGCCAATCGCCCGCTACTCAACGGCGAGGCGGGTTGCCAGACTGCGTACGGAAGCGATGGCGTTGTGCCATCCGGCCTGCGAGGACCTTCTCATGCTGTCAGCCCGCTCTCCCACGGATCGCCCGTCCAACGCCTGGGCGTCTTCAGCCTCGCCCTCATCGTCCGAGTCGTCCGAGTCGTCCATCGACGCCGCCATGCGTCAGCTGCGGATCACCGGCGACCTCACCCTGCTGGGCGCCTGCGTGATCGTCGCGCTGGCGGCCATCGCGGTGGGCCAGCAGTATGCGCAACTGGGGACCGCCGTCGGCTGGTCGCTGGCGATGGTCGTGGCGGCGGGCGCGCTGGTCGCGCTGGCGCGGGGCAGTTGGCTCAACTCGGTCGCCCTGCCCGTGCTGCTCAGCAGCCTGGTCGCGCTGCAGATCCATGTCGGCGGCGGCAACACGGTCTTCCATTTCGGCGTGTTCGTGACCCTGGCACTGATGCTGGTGTATCGGCACTGGCTGCCGGTGGTCGTCACGGCCGCGACCTTCGCGGTGCACCACCTGCTGTTCGATCGGCTGCAGGCGGCGGGATGGGGCGTCTTCTGTCTCACCGCGCCGGACATCGGCCAGGTGCTGATCCATGCGACCTATGTGGTGGTGCAAAGCGGCTTTGAACTCGTCACCGTCGCCAGGATGCGGCGCGATGCCCGGCTGATGGCGGAGCTCAATGCCATCACCGACGTGCTGGTCAGCACCTGCGGCAAGGTCAACTTCGCGGCGGTGCAACTGCCGGTGACCACCCGCGCGGCCCGCGATCTCAGCGAGGCGCTGAAGAGCGTGGCCGCGACCGTCGGTCTGGTGCGGCAAGCGGCCGAGTCGGTGGATGCGGCGTCCAACGACATTGCCACCGGCAATGTGGACCTGTCGCAGCGCACGGAAGAGGCGGCCGCCAATCTGCAGCAGACCGCCGCCTCGGTGGAAGAGCTGGCGCAGGCGGTGCGGCAATCGGCGCAGACCTCTCAGGAAGCCTCGCGCCGGGCGCGCGAAGCCACCGAGCGCGCCGGACACGGCGAGCACACGGTGCAGGCGCTGGCGGACAGCATGGCCCGTGTGTCGGACTCCGCGCGGCGCGTGGCCGACATCACCACGGTCATCGACGGCATCGCCTTCCAGACCAACATCCTCGCGCTGAATGCGGCCGTCGAAGCCGCCCGGGCTGGCGAGACGGGCCGCGGCTTCGCGGTGGTGGCCTCGGAAGTGCGCGCCTTGGCGCAGCGCAGCGCCGAAGCCGCGCGACAGATCAAGACGCTGATTCAGACCTCGTCGGAACAGGTCGCCGAAGGCGTGGCCAGTGCGGGCGCGACACGCCAGGTGCTGTCGGCCATCGTGGCCGATGTGCGCGGCGTCGATGAGCTGCTGGGGACCTTGTCGACGGCGTCGTCGGAACAGGCTCGCGCGGTGGACAGCGTCAACCATGCGGTGGTGGGCCTGGACACGGCCACGCAGCAGAACGCCGCCTTGGTGGAGCAATCGACGGCCGCTGCGCATTCCTTGCGCGAGCAGGCCCGCACGCTGGCGGGATCGGTGCAGCGATTCGAGTTGGCCGGCGCCTGAGTCAGGGATCGCGCGCGACGCGGCATTGACGCACGTCGAGCGCGTGTGTGTCGACCACGAGCGCGCCACGTGCTCACGTGCTCACGTGCTTCGCGATTGAAGCGACTTCGCGCAATGCCACACGTCGACGTGCGTCATTCCCTGATTCATGGGGATCCGGCAGGCGGTCCTCGCCTTCGTGAAATCTTCTTCTTTACCCACGCCGCGCAGCTGGAAAAAATTCGTCATCCAACGGAGTGCAAGGATGTTCAATTTCCATCGTCAAACCATCAGCGCCAAGCTCACCATCGCCTTCTCGGCCCTGGTGTGCATCCTGATCGCGATCGCCACGCTGGCGGTCGTCAGCCTGAGCCAGGCGCAGGCCAACTTCGACGGCTTTGTCAGCGAGGAATTCAGTCGCGGCGGCTTGGCGCGGGACATCCGCGCGGCGGCCAGTGCGCGCGCGATCTCGGCGCGCAACCTGATCCTGCTCAATGGCCCGGACGACATCAAATCCGAGACCCAGGCCGTGAAGGCCGCGCATGACCGCGTGCAGGAGCGATTGGCGATGCTGAGAAAGGCCGTCGACGCGACGCCCGGCATCGACGACGCGGAGCGCAACTTGCTGACCAAGCTGGAGAAGCTGGAATCGGAATATGGCCCCGTGGCGCTGGACATCGTGGCCAAGGCGCTGGCCGGCGAGAAAGACGCCGCGACCGCGAAGATGAATGCGCAGTGCCAGCCGCTGCTCAAGCAGCTGATTGCCACCACCACCGAGTATTCGAAGCTGATCGCCCAATCCGGCGCGGCGGAGATTCAACGCGCGGCCGTGTCGTTTCGATTCAAGCGGTCGTTGTTGATTGCCGCGTCCGTGGTCTCGATGCTGGTGGCCGTCGCCATGGCGGTCCTGATTCACCGAAGCTTGATCCGCTCGCTGGGTGCCGATCCGATCGAGCTGAGCGCAGCCGCGAAGCGGGTGGCCTCGGGCCATCTTGGTCCGGTGGCGGGCAGCAGCACCGCGCCGGCCAACAGTGTGCTGGCCTCGCTGGGAGAGATGCAATCGGCGCTGGCCGACATCGTGAGCAAGGTGCGTTCGACGGCCACGTCACTGGAATCCGGCTCGCAGGAAATCGCCGCCGGCAATGCGGATCTGTCCCAGCGCACGGAACAGCAGGCGAGCAATCTGCAGCAAAGCGCATCGTCGATGGAAGAGATGACGGCGACGGTGACCCAGAACTCGCAGACGGCCCATCAAGCCAGCCAACTGGCGCTGTCGGCGCGCAGTGCGGCGGAGAACGGGGGCTCGGTGGTTCGGGAAGTCATTGCGACGATGGATGACATCACCCAGAGCTCCCGCAAGATTGCCGACATCATCAGCGTGATCGATGGCATCGCCTTCCAGACCAACATCCTGGCGCTGAATGCGGCCGTGGAAGCGGCGCGCGCAGGCGATCAAGGGCGCGGCTTCGCGGTGGTCGCGGGTGAGGTGCGCACGCTCGCACAGCGCAGCGCGCGGGCGGCCAAGGAGATCAAGACCCTGATCGAGGCCAGCGTGGAGAAGGTCGAGACCGGCGCCGGGCTGGTGAACAACGCGGGGGCGGCCATGACGGGCATCGTCAATGAGGTCAAGCGGGTGGCCGATCTGATCAGCGAGATCAGCGAGGCGACACAGGAGCAGGCCTCGGGCATTCATCACATCAGTCAATCGGTCGCTCAGCTGGACCAAACCACGCAACAGAATGCCGCCTTGGTCGAGCAAATGGCCGCTGCGGCCACCACGCTGAATCAACAGGCGCATGGTCTGGTGACCTCGGTGACGGTGTTCCGTCTCGCCGGCGAATGAGATCGACTTGAGCGACTGAGCGCGCCTGGCGCGCGGTCTGAGGCCATTGGCTCCATTCGCGCGTCCCTGATTCAGCAAGACCTGACGCAATCCGGCCCTGCACGGCAATCGGCTCCGATAAGATCATTGCGTCCTGGCATTCCAAGGCCCGACGCTGATCATGGACGCCGCCACCCTGCTGACGACGAATGCACTGCTGTCCTCTGCGGCGGCTGTCGTCATGGCCGTGGTGCTGCGCACGCGCAAGACCTACCCGGGATTCGGCTGCTGGACGGCCGGCATTGCCTGCCTCGCGCTGGGCGCGGGCTTGCTGATTCCCGGCTTGCTGCCGTCGCATTGGGCGGTGCGTCTTGGCCGCAATGCGGTGCTGATCGCCGGGCACTTGCTGCTGCTGCGGGGCATGTTGGCCTTTCGCGGCAGTGCCATCGGTCCGCGGCTGGAGCTGGCCATCGGTCTGCTGTTCCTGCTGCCCTTCGCTTACCTCAGCATCGACCCGGCGCAACTGTCCGCGCGCATCGTCACCTATTGCGTGCTGACGGGCGCCATCAATCTCGGCACGATGATGGTCGTGCTGCGCCGGCGCCCGCCGCACTTCGGCTCCAATGATGTGCTGCTGGCCTTGTGGCTGTTGCTTTTCGCCACGATCACCCTGGGCCGCGCGGCGCAGGAGCTGGCGAACATCAGCACCGCCTACGAATCGATCCAGAGCTTTGGCAATGTCTATGCGCTGGCGCAGATCCTGTCGGTGCAATTGATCACGCTGACCTTGATCAGCATGAATTCGCAGCGCATCGAATGGGATCACCGCACGAGCGCCGAGCGGCTGGAGGCCAGCGAACGGCAGCTCCGCTCGATGGGCGACAACCTGCCGGCCGGCTTTCTCTACCGCTATCGACGCCTGGACGGCCGCGGTCGCTTTGACCATGTCAGCGTCGGCATTGAAAGCACCCTCGGACTGCGCCCGGCCGACGTGATTGCCGATGCCCAGGTGCTCTTCAGTTTGCTGTCGGCCGAAGACCGTGTGCACTATGCCGCCGACGAAGCCCGCAGTGCCGCCGATCTGAGCGACTTCCATGTGACCCTGCGTTTCGACCTGCCCGACGGTCGCAGCCGTTGGCTGGATGTGCGCTCGCATCCCCAACGCCAGGCCGATGAGTCGACGCTCTGGGACGGCGTGGCCCTGGATGTGACGGCACGTCGGCGCGCCGAGGAGGATCTGCATCGCGCGCAATCGCTGGTGGAATCGTCTGAAGACGCGATCGTCAGCGAGACCTTGCAGGGCATCGTCACCAGCTGGAATCGGGGCGCGGAACGTCTGTTCGGCTATGCCGCGTCGGAAGCGATCGGGAAATCCATGGCCGGCCTGGTGCCGCCGGATCGCACTGGCGAAGAGCGTGAACTGCTTCAGACGATCGGCCGCGGCGATGCCGTGCCCCACTTCCAGACCGAGCGGCTGCATCGGGATGGCTCTCGACGGGATGTGTCGGTGGCGGTGTCGCCGATCCGTGATTCGTCGGGTCGGATCGTGGGCGCGTCCACCATTGCGCGCGACATCACCGAGCGCATCGCCGCGCGGAAGCGGGCGGAGCGTCAGGCGCGGATTTACCTTTGCCTATCGCAATGCAATGCGGCGGTGGCCCGCTGTGCCACGCAGGACGAGCTGTTCAGCGCGATCTGCGATGCGATCGTGGAAGCTGCCGGCATGCGCTGCGCGTGGGTGGATCTGCTGGACGATCGCGGCGCGCTGATCCTTCAGGCGAAGGCGGGCGCGGAGACGGACGTTTGCGCCCTGCCCTCGCTGTCCGGCCAGCCCTTTGGACGCGAGTCCGCCCGCCTGGCGATTCAGACCGGCCGGCCGGTGTGGAGCCGTGATCTGGAATCGGTCGGTGGCGCGCCGGCCGGGCCCCACGCGGCATCCGATCCGGCACCGGGCTCGGCGCCCGGCGGCTGGGCCTCGCTGCCGGTGCGTCGCGGCCACCAGTTGGTCGGCGCGCTGACGATCTGCGCGCGGGACCGGCAGTCCTTCGACGACGAAACCAAGTGGCTGCTGGTCGACCTGGCCGCCAATGTCAGCTTCGCCCTGGACAACTTCGATCGCGAGGCGGCAAGGCAGTCCGCGCAGCAGGCGCTGATTGCCCATCAACTGCAACTGGAAGAGACGGTGGAGCGCCGCACCCGTCAATTGGCCGAAGCCAGCGAGCAGGCGCAGGCCGCGAATGTGGCGAAGACGGCGTTTCTCGCCAACATGAGCCACGAGATCCGCACGCCGCTGAACGCGATGATCGGCATGGCGCATTTGATCCGCAGCGAAGCGCTCAGCGATCGGCAGACCGATCGACTGCTGAAGCTGGAATCCGCCGCGAAGCATCTGCTGGAGATCCTCAACGATGTGCTCGATCTGTCGAAGATCGAGGCCGGCAAGATGATGCTGGAATCGGCGCCGGTGGATGTGCGTGCGACGGTGGCGCAGGTGCTGGCGATGATGGCCGAACGCGCGGAGCAGAAATCGCTGCGGCTGCTGAGTGATGTCGGGGCGATGCCGCCGCTGCTGATGGGCGATCCCACTCGTCTCCAGCAGGCCTTGCTGAACTACGCCAGCAATGCGATCAAGTTCACCGAGCGCGGCGAGATCTGGCTGCGGGCCCACCTGCTCGAGCAGGACGAGGACAGCGTGCTGCTGCGCTTCGAGGTGCAGGACACCGGCATCGGCATCGACGCTTCGGTGATCCCGCGCCTGTTCGAGGCCTTCGAACAGGCGGACCCATCGACCACCCGCCTCGCCGGCGGCACCGGCCTAGGCCTGGCCATCACGCGCCGACTGGCGCTGTTGATGGGTGGCGATGTGGGGGTGAGCAGCATTCCCGGCGTCGGCAGCAAGTTCTGGTTCACGGCGCGACTGGGTCGGCAAGGCGCGGTGGTGCGCCTGATGGCGCCGACCGCGCCGATGGACGCCAGGGAGGCGCTGCGGCAGCGTCATCGTGGCGCCCGCGTGCTGCTGGCCGAGGACAACGCCGTCAATGCCGAAGTGGCCCAAGCGCTGCTGGAGGACGCGGGGCTGCGGGTCGACCATGCCGAGGACGGCGAGGCCGCCGTGCAAATGGCCTTGGCGCGCGATTACGTGCTGGTGATGATGGACATGCAAATGCCCCGGCGAGACGGACTGGACGCGACCCGCGCGATTCGAGCGCATCGGGATTCCGCCGCGCTGCCGATCATCGCCATGACGGCCAATGCCTTCGAAGACGACCGGGCGCAGTGTCGGGCGGCCGGCATGGATGATTTCGTCAGCAAGCCGGTGGATCCGGCGGTGCTGTATGCGCTGTTGCTCAGGTGGCTGGAGCGGATGCCGGCGGCGCCTGTCGTGCCGGTCGCGTGATCGGACGGATTGCCGCACGCTTCGCAGCGCTGCCTTTCTCGCACTTCGGCCTGTGCGTGAGCCCGCGACTGACCGCGCGGCTCGTGGCGAGCGTCAACACCCGCAGCGGCTCGTCGAACGAGGCCGCTGCGGGTTGACCGCAGGACGTTCGCGTCGCCTTACTGGTTGTACCAAGTGTGGATGCGTGACGCGCCGCTCTGGCTCAGATAGTTCTGCAGGTCTTGCTGGCTGTTGAACGTCATCTGCTGGCCGGACTGGCGATCGGTCACGACGAGCTGATTCCCATGGCGTTGCGCCGAGACCAAGTGGCCGATGCCTGAGTTGCGCTCCATGCCGAGCGCGAATTGGCCGCCGTCCTGCAGATGCGGCAGGCTGGAGGCGAACGAGTTCGGCGAGCCTTGACGGTGATGCACCGTGCCGTTGTTGCCGTTGAGGTGCCGGAGCGCTGCGGTGAAGTCGTTCGGCTGCATGCCGTGCGCACTGATGTGCTGAATCTGCTGCTGCGTCAGTCCCAGGGACTGCACCACCTGCTGTTCCGACCAGCCGGTCATCGCCGCGATCGTGTGCAGGCTGCAATCATTCTGCGTGCCGGCGTGGAACGGCGTCGTCTGCGGAGCGGCCGGTTGTTGGGCGTACTGCGATTGCGAGTACTGCGGCTGCTGCGAGTACTGCGGCTGCTGGGAGTACTGCGGATATTGCGAGTGGTGCGAGTGGTTGGAACTGCCGTGCGAATAGGAATGATGGCTCGAATGGTGACTGCGATGCCGCGCACCAAACGCCGCGCCGGCGTTGGGCAACTCTGCGCGCACGGGCGGCGCGCCGGCCGTCGACGCGGGGGCATTGCGCGCCTTCAATTGGCCGAGCGGTCCTTCGCCGCTGGCCGAAGGTCGAGCCGGGCTGGGTTGGCTCGACAGGCTGGGCGTCTTGGACGCGCTGTCAGACGTAGGAAGCCGCGCTTCCTGATGGGACGAATTGATTTTCATGGGACGGACCGCTTGGAGGTTGCGACAACCGCATGACGACAAGCGCCACGGAGAGGGTGGTTGTCGTGCGACATGGTGTCGCGGCCAAAGCGGGCCGCGGGGTGCGGATGCGAAGCGGTGCCTGAGGAAGCGATGTGGACGGGAATCTGTCGAGGGCGCACGGTACAGCCGCTCTGACGAGTGATCTGGCGAATTGGCTGGACGCTGATGAACTCAACCGTGTCGGGGAACAGGCATTAGGGGCTCGCTGAGCATCCTAGGTCTGTTTCGCGGGGCGCTGGGCTTTGCGCTCTATGAGCATCCCTGTGGGCCATCATGACATTGCGAATCGCGGGGCGTTTCGCCCGTCCGGGGCAATTGTTATAAGGTGAGGAATGACGGAACGGTGCCGACAAAAGCTTCAACGGCAGGTTCCGCGATGAGTAACTGTCTGTCGAATGGTTCCGCTTGCGGCATGATGCCAACGTCGTCATTGAGTCCTGGCGCCGGTACTGCGACTAGATTAGGCCGCACATCATCCTTCAATACTCGACCGAGACGGAGTTCAAGGAGCAACACGGTCAAGACCTCCAACCCGCTGTCTTCCAAGAATTACTGTTTCGCAAATCCCCCAGCAGCACTCTACTCGGCAGTACTGACAGATCTTACAGTTTCACTTTTTGACCAATTATGATATCGAGAGCCTAACGTCAAAAATATTACAACACCACCCACTTGTTGGATGCCTCAAGCAATCAAGAATTGGTATAAATAGGACCCCACCCCAAAGAGCCTTCTGGATATCCGGGTGGGACTTTTAAAACGAAAGGCGAGAAATACACGAACGAAATGCGAGAGCTGACCCTGGATGAACTGGACGAGGTCAGTGGTGGACGAGGATTGTTTGGTGGATGGGTGGCAGGCAAGCTGATGGATGCCGCTTGGGACGCAGTACAAGGCTACAAAAACTCGGGCGCAGCGGCTGACTTTGCCATGGGCGCGGGATCAGGCGCCGGCACGTTCGGCTAATTTAAATGAGGCCCGCAAGGGCCTCATTTCGCATGAATAATGCAGTTAATAACCAAACGCTTCAAAAGATTTATCGAACTCGCTCAGTGGGTTAAATTTTCTACAATTTCAGCCATATTGGCCTGGTGTTTCTCGGCAGCAATATTGTTTCCAATTTCCCTCTATGCAGAGCGGTCACCATATAATCGCACGCACGAATCAGCCGGGGACATCATATTTGGGGGGCTAATTGTTGCACCACTCATTGAGAATATTCTAACCGTCGGCGCACTAACGCTTCTTAGGAATAAATTCTCGATTATTTCATCGACAGGGATAGTAGCACTAATCGCAGCCGCCATTCATGCGATCTTTGTCTCTTGGGGTGCGATCGCAGCACTAGCGCTTTTCTCAACGATGGGCCTGAGCTACCTGTCTTGGCAGGCGTCGAGGCCAAAATTTGCTTTCCTTGTAATCTTTGTACAGCACGCGCTCTTTAATCTTCCGATGACCATCGCCGGAACGCTAGAGGTATTGGGCAGATAGTTTAAATTCAAGATATGGCGCCATCTGATTTCCCATCCTGGGCAAATTAGGCAGCGCCGCTACGTTCGCAGCGTCTTTTGCATGTTGGGTCTCGGAAACCTTAGCCAGACACACGCGGAACACGCAGCTCTTGAGCAAGACCTTTTTGGGGTAGCCGGCCGCAGCAGGTTTGTCTGACGTCGCTCTATCTGTCTGGGCTTGAGCCAGAACGCAAACCTACAAATAGGCTTGTATCCAGCAAATCATGTTGCAACGCAGTGTGCAGACGGAGGCTGTCTTAGGGACGAAGCGGCCGTTCCAGGCCCCCATCACCTCCCATTCGCGGAATCAGCTCAGGAACAAGATCGCAATCGCGAAGAAGCCCAGCATCATCAGCGCGACAGCCACGATGACGATGAGCGTTCCGAGGATGCCGCGCTGCCAGCCTTTCAGGCTGTCCCAGCGATTGGACAGCTCCAAAAATGGGACGCCCGAGACCAGCTGGATGAGCCCAGTCAGCGCCAGGGCTGCCGGAATGGCCCAACCGATCCCGGCGATGGACCAGCCATGATCTTTGAGCCAGAACATCACGGCCTCGATCAACAGCGCGATCGCGCCTGCGGTGACGAGATGCTTCAGCCCGGCTTTGCGGATCTCATTCATTGCACTCCTCCCTTGGGCTCGCTCGGGGAAGTCTGACGTTGCTTCCCCTCGTGTCTGGGGGCTCAAGGACGGCGGCGATTATCACGGGGGCGTGGCGGGTCGAATCGAATCGAATCGAATCGAATCGAATCTGGTCGGGCGAGGTCGGGTCGGGTCGGGTCGGGTCGGGTCGGGTTCGGACATGATGGGGCTGGTAGGCGCGCCGTTGACAAGGGCATCAACACACTGGGGGGGCCATGCCGGGGTGGCGGGCGCGATGCCCATCCATACGATCAGCGAAAAATCGCTTCGAGACCTCTAGTCCGTGCGCACGAAGGCCCGGAAGAATTAGAACGTAGACCGCCAGACCGCATAGATGTTAGGTTTCCTTGTGGTGAAGCACCTCTCATTCCCCCATTTGTTTCCCCAACCGGGCATCGCTGCGTAGTGGCCCCGCCGTTGGCTCTAGGTGGGGCCGGTGAGTCTTCGCAACCGGTCAAGCTGTTGCCTAGGATGACTTCATGGCATAGCGGCGAGGTAGCCGTTTGGCTCACTGACCGCGCTCAGCGTGTGCAGGCGAAGGCCCGCTCTTCGCGGCAAAAGCTTGCACAAGCGACTAACGCTTCTCAAGGAAATCGCTCAGCTCATCATTGCCGCGGCGGCTGGCACTCAAAAGCGAAAGCCGCGCTTTCTGAATTCTCTCGGCTGCTGCGGCCACCCTGGCCATCTGTCCCCGATAGGTGTCAAGCGCTGCTTGATCCTTGAACTGGATGCTTTGTGGCGGGCCTTTAACGATGACAAAGCTGCGGGGAGCGTTCTCGAGGGCCGTGAGAAGCTCAGCGGTCGCATCAACCATCTGATTTGACGCCTCGGCGTATTCACGCACGAAAGCCGCGAGAAACGCCGCCCTATCGTCGAAACCCCTCACGACGCCGTCTCCCAACTCTTTCGGCATCTGAGCGCTGAGTGCCTTAACGCTCAGCCGCGACCGAGCGGCGGCGGACTCCATTTGCGCCTTGTAGTCGTCGACCTCCTGCTTGGACTGCGCCAACCTAAGCAACACCTGCTGGCGACTTTCGGAAGTCGAGAGCGATGCAGGGGTAAACCATTGATCCGGTTCTAGTTGGGCAACCGCGCTCTCGTGCCTGTTGCTGATGGCCAAGACTTCCCTAGTATTTGCCACCTTTGCCAAGATCAGCGGCTCAAAGATGCCGAGTTGTGCCCGCCTAATCTCGTCGTCAGACACATTCGCGCCACCATCAATCCGGCTGATCAAGGGGGCTGCCTTTGCAATCGACTCTTTGACCTCACGTTCAAACGACAGAGTTTGATAGGCCTTGAAGTTCACGCCGCCAGCCACGACCAACGCTGCGAAAAGTGGGGCCAGACCGAAAGCTAGTCGCGGGATGGCCCGGAATGCCACATAGGAGAGCAGCCCCCACACCATCCACTCGCCAAGCCAGAAGGCAACTGGAGTAGGCCCTTCGTGTCCGGCCAATCTGTACTGCCAGTTCGCGCACACGACACCGACTACTAGACAGGCGGCCACTATGGCAGCCGACCTGATCCTGGGGCGTGCCTTGGCAGGATCGGAACTGCCCTCCCTCGTCGAACGGGGGCGCTGCGCGCGCCAGCCAGAAACTGCCCAGACAATGCCCCAGAGGATGACCAGCGGCAACATGCCCACCCCGAAAATCAGCTGCACCCAGTGGTGATCTTCGGCAAGCATGAATACCAAGCAAAGCCACACGCCGGACAACACCAACCCTATCCGCGTTTTCCATCCCAGAATCATTTTCGGCCCTCTCCCTGTTGCCGCTCTCAGCGCCAAACGCTCTCAACCTCTCGGGGCCCGTGCACTGGTCCTTCTCTAGCAGCTCCTTGAGCCCTGCCGTCGCGTCCGGAATGTCCAGCGTAGCACTGGCCTGCTGTGGTTTGCATCGGGGCTAATGCACCCATGCTCTGACCTGTCGTACAACTGTCGAATCAGCGATCCTGAAGCGCCCCGGATTTTGAGGAGGCTCAACACTCTGAGAGGATTGAGCCATGAGCAAGTCGAACAAGTTCTCACCCGAGGTGCGCGAGCGTGCCGTGAGGATGGTGCAGGAGCACCGAGGGGAGTA
>CAJYPV010000012.1 GCA_913776825.1 Burkholderiaceae bacterium | reverse complement strand
CTTGATGGCGCCGCTGGGCTACATCCCGCCGGCCGAGTTCGAGGTCAACTACCATCGACAACGCGCTGGTCAGGCCGCGACCGTCTGACTTAAACCAACGGGCCTCCGCGATACCCGGGGCGCTTCATCCAGGCGGGCTGGCGAATGCCTACCCATGAGGTGACCAGCGCGTCCCAGCGCCGCTCCTAAAACTTTCATAGGAGCGAAGCCTGGTAAGAGTTTCCTCGCGTATCCGCTTTGACTGGCGCCATCCTTCACCCAACCTCGCTTCGGCATTCTGTTGCCAGCTCAGACCGCAATCTTCCTCGCTCTAGCTGCTGTAGGCCACGCCGCTGCATTGCCAGCACATAAAACCAGCGACGCCGCACATGAACATCACGACAAGTCGGCGCCAGCAGCGCGAGGAGGCGAACCGCGACAGCGAGCAACCACGTTGGCAGGCGTTGCGCAACTCGGTGATGTGCTGGGTCGCCGACTGGTCCTTAACGCAGAAGCTGAGCGACGCCGCGCCGCCTAGGTTGTTCGTTTACCTGAACGTCTGAGCGGTGGAGAAATCCCGTGAATTTTCAGTGTGGCCTGCCCGGAGGGACTCGAACCCCCGACCTGCTGCTTAGAAGGCAGCTGCTCTATCCAGTTGAGCTACGGGCAGACAGTGATCGCTGCGGGGTCTGACGCGGGTTCAGACCCAACCCTCCGTCATCAACGACAAGGGCCCTCGGCCAGCATTCCCATGCCGACCCGAGGGCCCGGATTGTGCCACGCCGCTTCCGGCCTGGCGGTCAGCGGATGGGCTGGCTTAGATCAGCACATTCACCAGCGCGTTACCGATGCCCATCAGCGCCGCACCAGAGATCAGGCCCGCGCAGACCGGCTCGCAGCCGTCCACCCAATACTTCCAGCCCTTGGTGCCCGGCGTCTTGTAGACCTTGCCCATCACGAAGAACAGCATCGCGCCGATCCACATGCACAGGGTCGCCTCCGCCGGCAGCACCACGCCCAGGCCGATCGAGACCGAGGACAGCGGGAACCGGCCGCGCGTGACCATGCGCAGCACTTCGATCACGATCGCCACGACCGCCGCCACCGCCATCGCAATCAGCGCCGACGTCGGCAAGCCTTGCAGACCCTTGGCAATGATCTCGGCCACACCGCGCCATTGCACCGCCGCCGGCATTGCGAACTGCTCGGAAATGATGGTCGCCGTGCTGCGTGCACCGTCCGCGCCCTTCGGCAGGAACAGCAGGAAGTACAACGGCACGCACGACAGCACGCCAGCCAGAATGCCGATCACATGGCCCATCGCCTGATGGCGCGGCTTGCCGCCCAGCATGTAGCCCGGCTTGATGTCGGACAGCAGATTGGCCGCGTTGGACGCCACGTCCGCGGTCATACCCGCCGGGATCAGGTTGGCGGCCGGATTGGCGCGGTCGATCGCACCCATCGTGAACTGGGTGATCTTGGACAGCGCACCCGTCGGCGTCCATGAGGTCAGCGCCATCGAGTTGGTGCAGATCACCGTCAGCACGAAGATCAGCGGCAGCGACACGAGCGCCATCAGGAACGGCACGCCGAAGAACTCATGCGCGAAGTACGCCGCCAGCAAACCAAACACCGGCACGCCGACATAGGACACCCACAGCGGCAGTTCGATGTCGCGCAGCAGGTCCGAACCCGGATCCTGCTTGTTGCGGCGCTTGAAGACCTTGAACACCGCCAGGAACAGGTCGGGCTTGGCCAGCAGACTGGTCAGCGAGCCCGCGACCATCATCGTCACGCCCCACCACATCGACCATTGGTTGACGATCTCCACCCGCGAGATCGGCACCAGCGAGCCGTTCGGCGCCACGCGCTGAACGATGTCGCCGGCCTGGATCATCAGCGGCGCCAGAACGCCGAAGTTCACCACCGCGCCAATCAGCAGACTGGTCGCCACCGTGATGCCCATCAGGCCACCGACGCCGATCATCGCGGCGTCGAGCGTCAGGCGCAGGCCCAGGGTGCGGAAGTCCACGCCGAGGATCTTGGGGATCCACAGCTCGGCCTTCACCGCCCACATGTAGTAGTACTCATCGAGCCGGTCATGCAGGACCCAGGGCTCCTTCATGCCGGCCCATTGGTCCATGCGCAGCAGCTTGAACTGCAGCAGCTTCATCCAGCCATCGCTGACCAGCGCCTGATAGATCGCGGCGGCGCCGGCGACCTTGGCCAGCAGCGCGGCCTTGAACATGCCCTCGCCGCCCTCGCTGGTGTAGAGCGAATCCAGCACCACGCCGCAGGCGCGGCCTTCCGGGAACGGCAGTTGGTCTTCATTGATGAAGCGCCGCTTCATCGGGAAGGCCACCAGCACGCCGAGCACCGCCGTCACGGTCATCCAGATCATCATCTGCCACCAGGGCACGATGCGGTCGGTGACGAGCATGTAGGCGCCCAGGCTGGAGATCAGCGGCATCACCACATAGCCGGACGCGGTCGCGATCGACTGGGTGCAGTTGTTTTCGAGAATGGTGTAGTCCTGCGCCCAACCGAGGTTGTGCAGGATGCGGAACATCGCGAACGCGAGGATGACCGAGGTCAGCCCCACGCCGACGCTGATGCCGGTCTTGGCGCCGATGTAGAGCGACGTCGCCGCCAGCACACCGCCCAGGATGAAACCGGTGAGGCCCGAACGCAGCGAGAGCTGCGCCATGTCACCGCGAAAGACGTTCTTGAACCACCACTCGTCTTTCTGCTGCCGCGACCAGGTGCGGACCTCGTCGTCGGTCAAGTGCTGTAGCGCCATCTTCTGCTCTCGATTCTTCGGTGGCGCCGGCAGACTGGCTTGTGGCCGTCGCCTTGCGCCTGGCTGACAAAAAAACAGCGCGGATTGTCCCCGGCCGTCATCGGAATGACATGGGCCACCGCTTGGGGTTTCCACCTAGTTTCATGCGCAGGTGTGCGCGGGAAGACGTCGGCGTTTCAGCCCGCCGGGGCGCACGACGCGCAGCCGTCGAGTCGGCGGGGGCCTGGGGCAGCGCCGGATTGATCGGCGGACGGCGTTGAGGATTGGCGCGGGGACGGCTTTGTCTGGCATCGGGTGCAGCCGGGCAACAAGGGCGAGCGCGGGACGAAAAACAGCGACAAGCGCGCGCTCAAGTTTTTCCCTGGCCGGCCGATCTCATGGGGATGAACATCACCAACACCCCCAGCGTCGCCGCCGCGGTCAGCAGCGCCTCCAACGGCACGCCGGGCACGGCGGCCAATGCCGCGAGCCTGTTGGTGCTGCGAAAAGCCCTCGATACTCAGGAGGCTGGCGCCGCCGCATTGCTGGCCGCCCTGCCCCAACCCACCGCGCTGGCCACCGAAGGCAGTTTGGGGCGCAATCTCAATACCTACGCTTGACCGATGAACCTTCGCGCACCCATCCAGTCCCTCGCCGTCTCCCTGCTCGTCCTGATCCCCAGCGCTGCGATGGCCGTGGACACCACCAGCGAGGCTTATGCGAACGGCCGCTCCAGCGGCAAGGTCTTCGGCTACCTGTTCATCGGCGTGGTGGTCATCGCCGTGTTGCGGAAGTTTTTGAAGAAGTAGGGGCAGGGCTTGGCCGCTGGATGCAAGATCCAGCGGCACTGCCGGTCTTTCAAGGATTGCAGCGAAAGAGCACGTCGGCTTCAGGCCAGCCGCCGAATGGCCGGACCGGTGTTTCCTTGACGTCGATGACCTGGATGGTCCGCTTCTGGCTCCGGCAATAGGCATCCGCTTCCTGGATGCCTTGCGCTTTCAGGTCGGCCGTCGTGACCCAAGCGCCATTGCCTTGGCGCGTCACTTTGGCGAGACCCTCGGAGAGCGGCACCACGCCTGTCGTCGGTGTCGCGCAAGCGGCCAGCAGCGTGGCCAGGCCGCAGATCAGAGCATTCTTCATCGGTCAGTGCGGCGGGCTCGAGCCAGCTTCATCCAAGTCACGCGTCATCGACGCCGCAAAAGGAAAAGCCGCAAGGACTTTGGATCCTTGCGGCTTTCGAAATGAATGGTCGGGGCGGCGGGATTCGAACTCGCGACCCTCTGCTCCCAAAGCAGATGCGCTACCAGGCTGCGCTACGCCCCGAACAAGAATGAGATTCTAGCCTGAAATTTCAGCCCCCGAACGAAATCCAGAAGCGATGCGCTCCGTGCAGTCGATCAATCGCCCTTGTCCGGTGATGAAAGCACAGCGCACCGGCTCGTCCGGCTGAAGAGCACGCACCGCTTCCCGGTAGCGCCACAGCTGCTCCAGATACTCCGGCTGGTTCTGCGGCGCGGGATTCAGCTTGTAGTCGAGCACCCACCAGGTCGGCTCGCCCGTGACTTCGTCGCGCCGGCAGACGAGCCGATCGAGCCGCATGTCCAGGTCACGCCAGCTCAGCGCCACCTCATTGCCCTGCCACAGCAGCTCGTCCGAATTGAAAAACGGCGCACAGGCCTCGCTGCCCAAAATCGCCTGCACGCTGCGCTGCAAGCGCTCGTCGCGGCGGGCATCCAATCCATACATCTGCGCCGCCGCCGCCATCAGTCGCTCGAGCGGATGCGCCCGGCCCTGCGGACCGCTGTGCCACTCCAGCACCCGATGCAACGCTTCGCCCAACGCAGCACTGTCGTCGACGGCCTCCGGTCCTTGACCCAACGAGGCCGCCCCCGCGGCACCCGCCGCTGACGATTCTGAAGACGTCGTCTCCACACGCGGCGGCGCGACGGGCAACTGCCGAAGCACGGCGGTCGCGCCCTCCTCTGCGCCGGCCGACTCGGGCAGCGGCGGCACATCGATCGCCGTCGCCAGCGGCTGCACCCGCGTCCACCAGGTCGCGCTGCTGCTGGCTCGCTTGGCGGGTGTGCGACTCAGCAGCAGCTGACTGCGCGCGCGGGTCATCGCCACGTAGAGCGCATTGAGCTCTTCCCGTTGGCGCTGCTCTTTCTCATCGTCTAGCAGCGCTTGCAGCGACGGTGGCGGGCGCGATTCCGACACGATGAACGCCACCGTGCGCGGCACCGGCTCCTGCACCGGCCAGGCGATCGCCAAGGCCATGTGCTCGGCGCGCGCGGGCCCGGCCTCCGCATCCATCATGATCACGACGCGCGCTTCCAGACCTTTGGCGCCGTGCACCGTCAGCAGTTGCACCGCATCGGGCTCGGCGGGCGCGGCCAACTTCAGCGCCCGCCCCTTGAGCGCGCGGACGAAGCCATACAGACCCGAATATCGACCGCCATCCAGCTCCAGCGCCAAGGCCAACAGCGCCTCGACCGCGTGCAGCCGCGCTCGACGCTCACTGGACGGCACCGCTGCCGCGACGCGGGCCATCAAATCGCCCTCATGGACGATCGCATCCAGCAGGTCATGCGGACTGCGCTGCATGGCCAGGCCATTCCAACGTTGCAGCAGGCCGCGCGCACGGCTCAAGGCGGGACTGAGCGACGAGTCGTCCGACTGCATCAGCGCATCCCACCAGCTCCGGCTGTCGTCGGCCGGTGATGCTGGCGCCGCGGGTGGCGCGATCGGCTCGGGTGGCGGATCGAAGAGATCAAGCGTCATCGGCTCGCTCGGACGCTCCTCCACCACCCGCGCTTCCAGCGCCGCCAACGGCGCCAGGTCGCGTTCATCGATCGCGTCCAGATTCACATCGGAGAGCCCGACATCCGGCTCCTCATCGAGGGTCAGGCCGTGCTCGCCAAAGCCGTCGCCGCCATCGTCCGCCTCGTCCGATTCCTTCAACCAGCGCACGCTCCGCGCGGCCGCAGCCAGCGCCAGCAGGTCCGCTTCCGAGGCGCCGAACAATGGACTGCGCAAGGCATGCGCCAGCGAGAGGTTGTGGCCGTTGGACGCCAGCACATCCAGCAAGGCCAGCAGATCACGCACATCCGGCGCATCCCGCAGCGGCATGTCCTCCGGCGCCGCATGGGCGATGCCCTGCGCCTTGAGCACCTGGGCCAACACCCGCAGACCGTCGCGCTTGCGGGCCAGCACGAAGATCTCGCCGGGCTGCACCTCGCCGCCTGCCAGCAGTTGCGCGATGGCGGCGGCGATGCGACAGGCCTCGGCCTCGCGCCGATGCAGCTCGGGTTCGCGCCTGGCCTGCGTGAGGCTCGGCCGCCAGACGCCTTCTTCCCGCACCGATCCGCCGCTCAGCTCCTCGGGACCTTCATCCGCAATGTGGAAGACGCCATCCAGCGGATGGCCGTCGCCCGATTCGGTGGTGTGCGGCCGGAAGCCGCTGTATTGCTGCGCCAGGCTGGCCGATTCGAAAACCGCGTTCACCGCCGCCAGCACCTGCGGCGAATTGCGTCGGGTGTGATCACACGCCAGCAGCACGCCATCCAGACCTTCGCGGACGAAATCCCGCGCCGCCGCGAATACACGCGGCTCGGCGCGACGAAAGCGATAGATGCTCTGCTTCGGGTCACCCACGATGAACACCGAGGGCGGACGCTGACCGCTCGCGCCTCCACCCGCGCCGACATAACCAGATAGCCATGCATACAAGGCATGCCATTGCAGCGGGCTGGTGTCCTGGAATTCATCGATCAGCAGATGGCGCACCTGGCTGTCGAGCTTCTCTTGCACCCAGCCCGACAGACCCGCATCGCCGAGCAGCGCCAGCGCGCCACGTTCCAGATCGTTCATGTCGACCAGGCCGCGCTCCCGCTTGAGGGCATCGAATTGATCCAGCAGTTGCAGAGCCAGGCCGCACATCTGCCGATGCCAGATCCGCGCCTGGTTCTGGTCCAGCGCGAGCCGCAGGCGCAGCAACTGATCGGTCACTGACATCAACCCCGGGTCGTCCCCGAGGTTCTTGCGCACGGTGCCATCGGCGGTGAACAGCGCGGGCCACAGGCTGTCCAGCGCCTCTTGATCCGGGAGCTGCAGCGCCATCTCGATCGCGGTGGCGGCCTTGCGCGGCGTCGCGTTCTTGGCCGAGCCGAGCGCGATGGCCAACTGCTGCAGCGACGGCCGCATCGCGGCGAACGCCTGCATCGGATCCGCCAGGCTGGCGAGTTCCGGCACGACATCGGCGGCGCCGGGCATGCTGTCGAGCAACCGTCCATGCTGATGCGCCAAACGAATTTCCACCCGCTTGTCGAAGGCCGACGACAGCCATCCCAGCAGCTTGTTGCGGCCCTGAGCCAGGCTCAGTTGCTGATAGTCGGCCAGCAAGGTCTCGTCGGCCAGCACCGCCGCGTGAAAGCGTTGCCAGAGCTCCGGCATCAGATCGCTTTCATCCTCGATCAGCTGCAGCTCGGGGGACAGTCCTTGCGCCTGCAACAGCTCCAGCGGCGCCGCGCGCAACAGCTGTGAGAACCAGGCGTGAAAGGTGCGAATCTCCACCGCCCGCGCGCCCTGCAGCAAGCGCTGCTGCAGCCCGCGCAGATCGGGCGCCAGCGCCTGCGCCTGCGCCTCGCTCAAGCCGCGCTGGCGCAGCGCCAGCACGCGGCCGTCATGGTCGCCATGCGCGAATTCATGCAGCCATTCATTCAGACGCTGCCGCATCTCGCCGGCCGCCTTGCGAGTGAAGGTGATGGCGACGATGTCCTGCGGCGCCGTGCCCTCCAGCAACGCACGCAGGATGCGCGAGACCAGCATCCAGGTCTTGCCCGCGCCCGCGCAGGCTTCCACCACGACGCTGCGGCCGGGATCGCACGCCAGCGCATAAAAGCGCTCCCGCGCGACCGGCGCACCGTTGAGCGTGTAGGCCGCCTGCTGCAGCGCAGGATGAGCTTGAGCGTCGGCATCGCCAACCATCGATGTGCCGGTCCCGCCGTCATCCGGCGCGCTTGGCGCCCAGTCCGTCGCATGAAGGCGGACGTCATTCAGCCCATCATTCAACCCATCGTTCGGGCGATCCGCTGCGGCGCTCATGGCGCGGCCCCTTCCCAGTCATCGCGTCGGCACAGGCCGCGCATCTCACAGTACTCGCACGCCACGCCTTCGCCGAGCGCGGGCAAGGGATCACCCCGTCGAATGGCCATCAGATCCGACCCCAGTCCGTCCAGCATCACCGCCGCGGTGGATTCGACATCCTCATGCTCGATGGCGACGGGGCCCTTCGCATCGTCCAGCGCCAGATACTGCGCACGCAGCGGCCGCCCGTCGGGCGCCAGTGCGCGATCGACCGGCGCCGTCGACGCCGCGTCGGCGCCGCCCATCAAGACCGCATAGACCGCCAATTGCGTGTCTTCCAACGGATCGGCCACCTTGTCCTTCAGCCCCTTGACGCTGCCGGTCTTGTAATCCAGCAGCCATCGCCCCTCCGGGCCATCGTCGACGCGGTCCAGCCGTCCCCGCAGCGCCAGCGCTGCCAACGCCGGCTCGACCGTCGCCCACGGATGCACCACGCGATCCAGCTCACCCGCCGCGAAGCGCTGACCCTGGGCCTCCTGGGCGGACAGCCATTGCAGATACGTCGGCGCGAAGCGCGCGAAGCTGGCGGAGAACGGCAGGAATTCCGCTGCGGACAGGCCCAGCGCCTGCATCTGCGCTTCGGCTGCGCGGTCCAGTCGATCCGCGTCATCCATCGCCGGGTCGAGACCCTCGAGGCGCTCGCGGTGAAACTGATGCAGCACCTCGTGCAGCCAGGTGCCGTAGTCGCGCTTGTCGGCCAGCACATCGAGCTCGGAGGATTCCCGCAAGCCCAGCAGCACCCGCGCAAAGAACTGATACGGACATTGCCGCAGCGACTCGACCGCACTCGCGCTCAGCGCACGCGGCATCTTGCCCTGGGCCTGCGCCTGGGCACGCGCGTGGGTCGACACCGGCACCGCCACTTCCAGACGTGGATCCCGCCACAGCGACAGGCGGCCATGGCCGCCGTTCTGCAACGCCAGATCCAGACGCTCCAGCAGCGGGCTCGCGGCCAGCGGTTCGCTGCCGTGATGGCCGCATCGCAGCAAGGTGAGCGCGGGCGCACGCAGCAGTTGCGCGAACTGGAACGCGATCGCGCTGCGCTTGTCCTCGACCGTGGGCAGACCGAGCTGTCGGGCGAGGCTGTCGCCGATCAGCACCGGGCCGGGCGGCACCGGGCCGAGCGTGGCCGCATCTGCACCCGGCAGCACGACCGCACCGAACGGCCGCAGCATGGCGCGCGCCAGCGGCGTGATCATCACCTGCAGCTCGCCCTGCAGCGGCGGAACATACTGCGCGGCTTCCAGCGTGTCCGACACCCAGGCCATGAACTCGGAGGCCGTCAGCTGCGATTCGCGCCAGACCGCTTCGTGCGCGGAACCCGGCCATGGCGAGCGCCGCAACCACAGCGCGTCCAGCAATTGCGGACCGCCTGCGGGCTGGCGCTCCAACTGTTCGTCCGCGCCGAGCCGATCCAGCACCTCGGCCAGCGTGCCGAGCCAATCTTCCAGACTGCGCGGAGTGGCCGACTGCAGCGGCTGCAGCGCTTCTCGGGCGCTGGTCCACAGGCGCGCGCTGCCCGGCGTCAGCCGATCGGCATGGACCGACGTCGGCGACGACCAGCCGCGCGTGCGGCAACGGCTCTCCAGCGCCGGCAGGGCGCCGCTGCCGGCGCGCTCGCGCAGGGAGGTCGCCAGCGGCGTCTTCAGCCACGCGAGCCATTCATCGACCGAGGCGTCGCGACGAGTGGCCCGCAGCATCGCCATCAACTGCGCGGCAGGCGCGGTGGTGGCGAGCGTCCAGCCTGTTTCATCGGCGATGCCGACGGCCTGACGCTCCAGCAAGGCGCGCACGCGGCGGATCAGCACGCGGTCCTGCGCGATCAGCGCCACCGGCGCCCGGCCGGCGTTGAGATGGTCGAGCACCGACGCGGCGCTGCATTGCGCCAGGTCTTCGAAGTCGTCGCAGACCGCCTGTTCCAGCTGGATCTGCGGCGGCGCGTCGGCGAAGACCTCGTCCAGCAACAAATCAGCGTTCAGGCGCAGACACGGCATGCCGGCGGCTTCGGCTTCGGCCAACAAGGCGTCGGCGAGCGCATCCGGCCCGCCCGACTGCAGATGCAGCCACGCGCTGGGACGAAGCTGGAACAGCGCATCGGTCGCCGGCACGCGGGGATCGGCGGCGGCCCACTCGATGGCCACCATCAACAAGGCGCGCTCCAGATGGCCGGCGCCGCTTTGCGCCGCGACGGTTTGACGGGCTTGGGTCCAGAAATCCGCTCGCGTCGACGGCGAGCGCAGTTGCGCGGCGCGTGACAGCGCGTGCGCCGCCTCGACCAGACGCTGCAGCGCGGCCTCGAACGCGCGCGGGTCTTCCTGGCGCAGCGCCTGGGCCCAGGTCTGCTCGTGAAGCAGGCTGCGGGCGGCCAGCGCATCGATCGCGGCATCGAAGCTCAGCTGCTGCGCCTGCGGCAGCGGACTCGGCCCCAACGCGGACGCCAGGCTGTGGGTGGTCTCGATCCTCGGCTGCCAGCGCGACAGCTTCATCCACGCCCGGCGCGCAGGCGCCAGATGCTGGGCGAAGGGCAATAGCAGCACCGCATCCCGCGCCGACAGCTCCTGTGCGCTCAACCAGGCGGCGGCCCGCTGCGCCAATCGGTCCCAGAAGGCCGCGCTCTCGGGGGCGGCGTCCAGCGGGAAATCAGGCGTCATGGGTGGGGCAGCTCGGGCGGCGGATGGGATCACGGGACGGGGATGGCCTCTTGAGTTCTGTCGGCGCACCCGTATTTACGACGTGTGCCTACTCGACATGAGGGCTCTGGGCTTGTGTAAGAATCATTGTGCCTTGATCCCTGGCGCCTTCGGGCGGCGGGATTGTCGAGCGGGCTTCTCCCAGCCGACCCCGCCGACCCAGCAGGGACTTCAAGCAAGGACCCCCTAAATGAGCAGCGAACAGATCAAACACATCTCCGACGCGTCCTTCGAGGCCGACGTCATCCAAGCCGACAAGCCAGTGCTGGTCGACTACTGGGCCGAATGGTGCGGCCCCTGCAAGATGATCGCCCCCATCCTGGACGAAGTGGCCAAGGATTACGGCGACCGCCTGCAGATCGCCAAGCTCAATGTCGATGACAACCGCGAGGTCCCGGCCAAGTTCGGCATTCGCGGCATCCCGACGCTGATGCTCTTCAAGGGCGGACAACTCGCCGCGACCAAGGTCGGCGCCCTGTCCAAAGCCCAGTTGACGTCCTTCCTGGACGCCCACCTATAATCTCTCCAATTCGTCGGGGCCGAGCGGCCTCGACGAACTTTTGCCAACACGCCCTCCTGGGCCGGCTCAAGACCGCAAAGCGCCTGGCGCAATTCGGCGGACAGCCCTTCAGGTGAGCGCGTGGACTCGGCGCCCAAGCTCCCGCATGACTCTTTTTGCCGCTGGTCGCGGCCCGCAGTGCCTCAACCGCCTGCTCAAGCGACCCGCAAGGTTTCAACCCTTGCCGCCGCGTGACGCGAAGTCGGAGCAATCCTTCTCGCTTGCATGCGACCGGACGGCCCGTCCCCCTCGACCAGCGGGACGCGACGAGTGATGCGCGACGCCTGGGCTCGCCGCTGTTTGTGTCCCTGGTCTTGGCAGGCTCTGGACGACAGACCACCGGGTTCAACCCATGCATCTTTCTGAACTGAAGGCGCTTCACGTCTCCGCCCTGATCCACATGGGCGAAGAGCTGGAGATCGACAACGTCGCACGCTTGCGCAAGCAGGAGCTGATGTTCGCGATCATGAAAAAGCGCGCCAAGGCCGGCGAACAAGTCTTCGGCGACGGCGTGCTGGAAGTCCTGCCTGACGGCTTCGGCTTCCTGCGCTCTCCCGAGGCCAGCTACATGGCCTCGACGGACGACATCTATCTCTCGCCCAGCCAGATCCGCCGCTTCAACCTGCACACCGGTGACATGGTGGAAGGCGAAGTGCGCGTGCCCAAGGACGGTGAACGCTACTTCGCGCTGGTCAAGGTCGACCGCGTCAATGGCCTCACGCCCGAGGAGTCCAAGCACAAGATCATGTTCGAGAACCTGACCCCGCTGTTCCCCAAGGAACAGTTCAGGCTCGAGCGCGACATCCGCGGCGACGACAACATCACCAGCCGGATCATCGACCTGATCGCCCCGCTGGGCAAAGGTCAGCGCGCGCTGCTCGTCGCCCCGCCCAAGAGCGGCAAGACGGTCATGATGCAGCACCTGGCGCACTCGATCGCCGCCAACTATCCCGACGCCCACCTGATGGTGCTGCTGGTGGATGAGCGCCCCGAGGAAGTGACCGAAATGCAGCGCACCGTGCGCGGCGAGGTCATCAGCTCCACCTTCGACGAACCGGCCGCGCGCCACGTGCAGGTTGCCGAAATGGTGATCGAGCGCGCCAAGCGCCTGGTGGAACTGAAGAAGGACGTGATCATCCTGCTGGACTCGATCACCCGCCTGGCCCGCGCCTACAACAACGTGCTGCCCAGCTCCGGCAAGGTGCTGACCGGCGGTGTGGACGCCAACGCCCTGCAGCGCCCCAAGCGCTTCTTCGGCGCCGCGCGCAACATCGAAGAAGGCGGCTCGCTGACCATCATCGGCACCGCCCTGGTGGACACCGGCTCCAAGATGGACGAGGTGATCTACGAAGAATTCAAGGGCACCGGCAACTGCGAAATCCATCTGGACCGTCGCATGGCCGAGAAGCGCGTCTATCCGTCGATCCTGCTCAACAAGTCGGGCACCCGCCGTGAAGAGCTGCTGCTGAAGCCGGAAATCCTGCAAAAGAGCTGGATCCTGCGCAAGCTGCTCTATCCGATGGACGAGATTGAGGCGATGGAGTTCATCCTCGACAAAATGAAATCGTCGAAGAACAACATCGACTTCTTCGACATGATGCGCCGCGGCGGCTGAGGCCCGCGCATCAGAGTCCTGGCGTCGGCTCAGCCATCCACCGACGCCTGGACCGTCAGCGTGCACGCTCGCGGTCGCGCTGGCCGGCCGATGGGACGGATCGCTTCGATCCTCATCGGTCTCATCCGATTCGACATCCGTGGGCGAACGCGCCGACGGATGTCACGACAGCCGCCCCAGGGCGGCTGTTTTCATGGCGGGCTGGCATTGAGCGCCATGGCGCTTTTCAGCTATACTCCGCGTTTTTCCGCTGTCGATAAGTGCACTGCACGGTGTGGTGTGGCTGGCGGCATTGCAGCGAGGCTCCAAAATGGCTAAAGAAGGCATTCACCCCAACTACCGTGACGTCGCGTTTGTCGACCTGTCCAACGGTTTCCAATTCGTGACCCGTTCCACGGTCCAAACCCGTGACACCATCAAGCTGGACGATGGTCGCGAGCTGCCGCTGGTGAAGCTGGAAACCTCCAGCGAATCCCACCCGTTCTACACCGGCACCCAGAAGAGCATCGACAGCCTGGGCGGCCGCGTCGAGAAGTTCCGCAACAAGTTCTCGCGCCTGGTGCCCAACAAGAAGTAATCGGGCCGCGACGCCTCGGGACATTCGCAGATCCCGGCGGAGCGCGACACGGCGGGGGTTCAGACCTCCGCACCGATCGCCAGCCCCGCCCACCCTGCACCCGCGTCCCGAGCGCCCACCGACAAAGGCAGCCCTTCCGGCTGCCTTTTTTCATGTCCGCGCGCCAGGCAGGTTTCCGTCTGGCACCTCGAACCTGCGGCATGATGCGCTCCGGCTTCCCACCCTGACACGAGACAGACGCGCATGAATCTGCCAACCCCGGCCGTCGTGGCCGAGCGAAGCGCCCACCCCATTCCGCGCTGGGCCCTGCTGCTTTTGTGCGCCGCCTATGTGCTGCCCGGCCTGTTCGGTCGCGATCCGTGGCGCAATGCCGACCTCACCGCGTTCGGCTACATGGCCAGCATCGCGCAGGGCCATGCCTCCTGGCTGCAACCCGCGATCGCCGGACTGCCCGCGGAAGGCGGCCTGCTGCCTTACTGGGTCGGCGGCCTGTTCATCAAGCTGTTGCCGTTTCTCGATCCCTCGCTGGCCGCTCGCATCCCGTTCGGCCTGATGCTGGCCGCCGTGCTGGCGCTGGTCTGGTACAGCTGCCTGCATCTGGCGCGCACCGAGGCGGCGCAGCCCGTGGCGTTTGCGTTCGGCGGCGAGGCGCATGCGATCGACTACGCCCGCGCCATGGCCGATGGCAGCCTGCTGGCGCTGATCGCCAGCCTCGGCCTGCTGCGACTGGGGCACGAAACCACGCCTGAAATCCTGCAACTGCTGGGCATCACGCTATTCGTGTATGGCCTCGCTGCCGCGCCGTTCCGGCGCTGGAAGGCGCGCCTGGCCTTGCTGCTGTCGTTGACGATGCTCGCCACCAGCGGCGCTCCCGCCGTCGCGCTGGCACTGGCGCTCGGCGCGCTCTGGATCACGCACCGCTCGGTCTATGACGAAGCCCGCGGCCTGCTGCCGTGGCTGTTGGGCGCGATGGCGCTGGCCACGCTGGCGGCCTGGCCGATGCATGGCTGGGCCTGGCGGATTCAGGCCAACGGCCGCAGTCCGCTGGAATGGGTGAAGCTGGTGGGCTGGTTCTGTTGGCCGGCCTGGCCGCTGGCGCTCTGGTCCCTGTGGCGCTGGCGTGCGCATCTGCAGCGTCGCCATCTGTCGGTGCCCCTGCTCGCGGCCTCGGTGCCGCTGTTGTGCAGCCTGCTGATGAATGCCGATGAGCGCGCCCTGCTGCTCGCCCTGCCCCCGCTGGCGGTCCTGGCGAGCTTCGCGCTGCCGACCTTCCAGCGCAGCGCGAGCGCGCTGCTGGATTGGTTCTCGGTGTTCTTCTTCAGCGCCGGCGCCATCTTCTTGTGGCTCTATTACAGCGCGCTTCAGTTGGGCTGGCCGGCCAAGTTCCTGGCCAATGTGCGGCGCCTGGCGCAAGGCTATGAGCCCGATTTCGGCTGGTTGACCTTCATTCTCGCCACGCTGGGCACGCTCGCCTGGATCGGCCTGGTGCGCTGGCGCACCGCGCGTCACCGCCACGCGATCTGGAAGAGCCTCGCCCTGCCCGCCGGCGGCGTGGCCCTGGCCTGGCTGCTGGCGATGACGCTGGGGCTGCATCCGCTGAACTACGCCCGCAGCAACAAGCCGCTGGTGGACCGCATCGGCGCCTACCTGCCGCCCACGGTCGATTGCATCGCCGCGCCGGGCCTGCCGCTGCATGTGCTGGCCGCGCTGGAATTCCAGGGCGGCTGGAAGGTGGACGCCACCCAATCGCTGGACGTCAGCGCCTGCAGCATCGGCATCACCACCCAAGCCGAGGGCGCCACCGCCGCGCCCGCCGGCTGGCATGCGGAAGCCGTCGTCCGACGGCCAACGGAGCGCACCGGCGGCTACGTCGTGCTGCGCCGAGAGCGCTGATCCGACGCCGCTTCAAGAAAAAATGGCCGCTCCAGGAGCGGCCATTTCATTGGGGAGTCGCGGTCGATCGCGATTCACATCGGGTCTGTCAGGCTTCTCGTCAGGCGTCTCGTCAGGCGTCTCGTGAGAGCCATCCGCCTGAGCGCGACAAGCACCGTCAGTGCCATGAGCACCGCGTGCGCCATGACCGCCCTCTGCACCGTCCGAACCTCACCGCCCATCAGCGATCGTCGCCGCCCGCCAACGCAGCCGGTGCGGACTCCTCGCCCAAGGCCGGCCCATCAGAGGTCCGCACGCGGGCCGCAGGGAACAGCAGACGGAACTTCGATCCCTTGCCGGGCTCGCTGTCGATGCGCAGTTCACCGCCATGGCGCTGCACCACATGCTTGACGATCGACAGACCCAGGCCGGTGCCGCCCGTGTCGCGCGCACGGCTGCCGTCGACGCGATAGAAGCGCTCGGTCAGTCGAGGCAGATGCTCGCGGGCGATGCCGGGGCCGTTGTCGATGATGGCGATCTCGGCGCCGTGGTCCGGCAGCCAGCGCCACTGTAGCTCGATGCGTCCGCCCTCCGGCGTGTAGCGCACCGCATTGCTCATCAGATTGGCGATGGCGCTCAGCAGCTCGGTCTCGACACCGGCCAGCTCGGCATGGGTCTGGCGCTCGCACACCAACTCATGACGGCCCGCCGACAGCGCCTGCGCATCCGCCGCCACGCGCATCAGCAAGGGATCGAGCGCAACCCAATGATCCGCCGCCGGACGCGGACTGCCCTCCAACTGCGCCAGCGTCAGCAGATCGCCCACCAGCGACTGCATGCGCGCGGTCTGCTGCTGCATCAGGAACAGCACGCGTTTGCGCTCCACCTCGGTGAGGTTGAGGCTGGCCATGGTCTCGATGAAGCCGGAGAGCACCGTCAGCGGCGTGCGGATCTCATGCGACACATTGGCCACGAAATCCCGCCGCATCGATTCCGAGCGCTCCCGATCGGTGACATCCAGCGACAGCACCAGCTTGCGGCACTCGCCCGCCACGCCATAGTCGCGCACCAGCACCTGCAGATGGGCGCGGCCGCGCGCATTCGGCAGCGCGAGCGGCTGGCCGAACTGATGCGATTGCAGATAGGAAACGAACGCCGGGAAGCGGACCAGGTTGGTGATGCGCTGCAGCTTGTCGCGTTGCGGATCGAGCTGGAAATGATCCGCCGCCACGCTGTTGCACCACTGGATGTGGTCGTGCTCGTCCAGCAGGATCACGCCATTGGGCGAGGCCTCGATCGCCTGCAGGAACTGCTCCAGCTGCTGCCGCTCCCGCTCGAAGCGGCGCTCGCGGTCGCGCAGGCCGCGCTCCATGCGATAGGACAACTCGCCCCACAGGCCGCCCAGACGCGGCGCATCCCCGGTCTGATCGCCGCGCAGCCAGACCACCAGCCGGTGCGCCCGCACGGAATCCCACAAGGCCATCAGACCGACCGCCACCCCGGCGCCGAGCGCCGCGGCCACCGGGGCCGCCAGCATCCAGTGACCGAGGAACCAGCCAATCCACCCGCCGATGCCAGCGGTCAGCACCAGCATCAGCACCCGCGACAACACCCAGGTCATGCGCGTGTTCTCAGGCGGACAGGGCGCTGCTGTGTTGGGTCAGGCGATAGCCGGCGCCACGCACCGTTTCGATCATGCGCTGGCAGCTGACCTTCTCCAGGGCTTCGCGCAGGCGCTTCACATGCACGTCGACGGTCCGCTCTTCGATGAAGACATGGTCGCCCCAGACACGGTCCAGCAATTGCGACCGGCTGTGCACCCGCTCCGGATGGGTCATGAAGAAATGCAGCAGGCGGAATTCGGTCGGGCCCAGCTTGACCTCGACGCCCTCGCGGCTGACGCGACGGGTGCCCGGATCCAGCACCAGACCGCCGACATCCACGGCCGAATCCAGCGCTTCCGGCGCCTTGCGACGCAGCACCGCACGGATGCGGGCCAGCAGCTCGTTGGTGGAGAACGGCTTGGTCAGGTAGTCGTCGGCACCGGCGTCCAGGCCGGAGACCTTGTCGGCCTCTTCCGCACGCGCGGTCAGCATGATGATGGGCAGCTCGCGGGTGCGGGTGGCGCCGCGCCACTGCCGGGCCAGGCCCAGGCCGGATTGGCCGGGCAACATCCAGTCGAGCACGACCAGGTCCGGCAAGACGCGGTCGACTTCCAGTTGGGCCTGTTCCGCGTTGGCGGCCAGGGTCACCTCGAAACCGGCGTGACGCAGGTTGATCGAGATCAGTTCAGCAATCGCGGATTCATCCTCGACGACCAGGATACGGCTCATGCGTGAGTCTCCTCTTTACCTTCTCGGCGTTCTGCAGGCGCGGACGGCTCAGCGAACCATGTGCTCGACGGCGTCGGGCGTGTTGTGACGCACATCGGTGCCCTTGACCACGTAGATGATCACTTCTGCCAGGTTCTTGGCATGGTCGCCGACGCGCTCGATCGCCTTGGCGACGAACACCAGGTCGATGCTCGACGAAATCGTGCGCGGGTCTTCCATCATGTAGGTGATGAGCTTGCGCATCAGACCGTCGAATTCCTTGTCGATCTGGTCGTCGGCCTTGAGCACTTCCAGCGCGCGATCGACATCCAGGCGGGCGAAGGCATCCAGCGCCTTGCGCAGTTGCGCGGTCGCCAGCTCGGCTTCATAGGACAGGTCGGACATCGGCAGACGCAGACGGCTCGACACGCCCGTGTTGATCAGGCGCTGCACCGTGCGGGCGATGCGGGCGGCTTCGTCGCCGACGCGCTCCAGATTCGCGATGGTCTTGGACACGGCGATCAGCAGGCGCAGATCGCGGGCGGTCGGCTGGCGGCGGGCAATGATGGTGGAAAGATCACGATCGATCTCCACTTCCATGCCGTTGACCAGTTCTTCCTGCTTCAGCACATGGCTGGCGATGTCGCCGCTGAAGGTGCTCAGCGCCTCGACGGCCTGGGCCACCTGCGATTCCACCAGGCCGCCCATTTCCAGGACGCGGGTGGAAATGCCGCTCAGCTCGGCATCGAACTGGGTGGAGAGATGTTTATCGGTCATGTAGGTTCTCCGTATGTCGTCGTCGGTGTCGGGCCGCCCTCACCTCGCCATGGCAGCCTGCGGGCGCGCGGGCCGGGGCTGGGCGGCCGCCTCGGGCCGTGTTGCCCGCGGCGGACCGGCTTCAGCCGAAGCGGCCGGTGATGTAGTCCTCGGTGTCCTTGCGCTTGGGCTTCATGAACAGCTCGGCGGTCGGGCCGAATTCAATCAGGTCGCCGAGGTACATGTAGGCGGTGTAATCCGAGCAGCGCGCCGCCTGCTGCATGTTGTGGGTCACGATGGCCACGGTGTAGTCATGCTTGAGCTCATGGATCAGCTCTTCGATCTTGCCGGTGGAGATCGGGTCCAGCGCGGAGCACGGCTCGTCCAGCAGCAGCACTTCGGGCTTGATCGCGATGCCACGGGCGATGCACAGACGCTGCTGCTGACCGCCGGACAGGCCGGAGCCGCTCTGGTTGAGCTTGTCCTTCACCTCGTTCCACAGCGCCGCCTTCTTCAGCGCCCACTCCACCCGCTCATCCATCTCGACACGAGACAGGGTCTCGAACAGGCGCACGCCGAAGGCGATGTTGTCGTAGATGGACATCGGAAACGGCGTCGGCTTCTGGAACACCATGCCGACCTTGGCGCGCACCAGCGACACGTCTTCCTTGCTGGTGAGGATGTCTTCCCCATCGAGCAGGATCTGGCCTTCGGCGCGCTGCTCGGGATAGAGCTCGAACATGCGGTTCAGCGTGCGCAGCAGGGTGGACTTGCCGCAACCGGACGGTCCGATGAAGGCGGTGACCTTGTGCTCGGGGATGTCCAGATTGATGTTCTTCAGCGCATGGAAGCTGCCGTAAAAGAAATTCAGGTTGCGCACCGAGAGCTTCGCGCGTTCGGTCACCGGCATATCGACTTTGGCGTCCATCGTTGGACCTCCTGGAATGACTTGAATCGTGTGGGGCATTGAGCGATCTGGGCGGGCTGGGCGCACCGACATCGGCCGCCCGCCCGCGCTCGGGCTCAATGCTTGTTCTTGAACAGCACGCGGGCCGCGATGTTGAGCACCAGCACGCCGATCGTGATGATGAACACGCCGGCCCAGGCAAGCTTCTGCCAGTTGCCGTACGGGCTCATGGCGAAATCGAAGATCACCTTCGGCAGGTTGGCCATCGGACTGCTGAGGTCGGTCGACCAGAAGCGGTTGTTGAAGGCCGTCAGCAGCAGCGGCGCGGTCTCACCGGAGACTCGGGCCAGCGCCAGCAGCACGCCGGTCAGCACGCCGGCGCGGGCGGCCTTCAGGGTCACCGTCAGGATCAGCTTCCACTTGGGCGTGCCCAGCGCATAGGCCGCTTCACGCAGCGCGTTGGGCACCAGGTTCAGCATGTTCTCGGTGGTGCGGATGACCACCGGGATCACGATCAGCGCCAGCGCGCAGATGCCGGCCCAGCCGGAGAAGCCGCGGAAGCGCAGCACGATCATCGTGTAGACGAACAGACCGATCACGATCGACGGCGCCGACAACAGGATGTCGTTGATGAAGCGAACGCTGTTGCCCAGCCAGGTCTTCTGGCCGTATTCCGCCAGATACACACCGGCCATCACCCCGATCGGCGTGCCGATCAGCGTGGCCAGGCAGACCATCAGCGCGGAGCCGAAGATCGCATTCGCCAGACCGCCCTCTTCCGAGTTGGGCGGCGGCGTCATTTCGGTCAGCGTGGCCCAGCTCAGGCCACCGATGCCTTGGGTGATGGTTTCGAACAGGATCCAGATCAGCCAGATCAGGCCGAGCGACATCGCGGCCATCGACAGCGTCAGCGCCACGATGTTGACGCGCCGACGCTTCTGGTACATCGCCTGGCGGGCGGCGGTGGTCGCGCTCATGTGCGAGCTCCTTCGTTCTTCTTGAGCTTGTTCAGCAGGATCTTGGAGAAGGCCAGCACGACGAAGGTGATGAAGAACAGCACCAGCGCCAGATACAGCAGCGACGCCTGATGCAGGCTGCCGGGGCCGGATTCGCCGAATTCATTGGCCAGCACCGAGGTGATGGTGTTGGCGGCCTCGAAGACCGACAGCGAATTCAGCTGGTTCATGTTGCCGATCACGAAGGTGACCGCCATGGTCTCGCCCAGCGCACGGCCCAGGCCCAGCATGATGCCGCCGATGACGCCGGTCTTGGTGTAGGGCAGCACCACCTTCCAGACCACTTCCCAGGTGGTGGAACCCAGCCCGTAAGCCGATTCCTTCAGCATGGCCGGGGTGACGGTGAACACATCGCGCATGACCGACGCGATGAACGGGATGATCATGATGGCCAGGATGATGCCCGCCGACAGGATGCCCAGACCGACCGGCGGTCCGGACACCAGCGCGCCCAGATACGGCACGCCGCCCAGCAGCGATTGCAGCGGCTGCTGGACATAGGTCGCCAGCAGCGGTCCGAACACGAACAGACCCCACATGCCGTAGACGATCGACGGCACGGCGGCCAGCAGCTCGATCGCGATGCCCAGCGGGCGGCGCAGCCAGTTGGGCGCCAGCTCGGTCAGGAACAGCGCGATGCCGAAGCTCACCGGCACGGCGATCAGCAGCGCGATGAGCGAGGTCATCAGCGTGCCGTAGATCATCACCAGGCCGCCGAACTTCTCCTGCACCGGATCCCAGTCGGTGCTGGTCAGGAAGCCCAGGCCGAACTGCTTGATGGCCGGCGCCGCGCCCATGATCAGCGACAGGATGATGCCGGCCAGCACGGCCAGCGTCAGCCATGCCGCCCCGTGCGCCAGGAAGGCGAACACGGTGTCGGCCCACGGCGCCACGCGGCGGCGCTCGGGCGGTCGACCCTGCTGGCGGGCCTGCTCGTCAGCACGCTGACGTTCAAGGGAATTGGCTGGAAGTATTGCGGCCACGGGGCCTCCGCTCTTGGTTGCTTCTGGTTTTCTCTCGCGCATCAGGCGGCCGCCTCGATCGGTCCGCCCGGACGCTGGCCGGGAATGCACGCCTGGGCGCCGATTTCCGGAAGCGTCCTTCTTGTGCGAAAGCCCGGTGTTCCTGGATCAGGATCACCGGGCTGTCGTCACTCGGTCAGGCTCACTTGTAGCTGATGGCCTTGCCCGAGCTGTCCTTCACCTGGTCCGCCCACTGCTTGCGGATCAGGTCCTTCACCGCGGCCGGCAGGGCCACGTAATCGAGGTCATCGGCCATCTTGTCGCCCTGGGCGAAGGCCCAGTCGAAGAACTTCAGCGAAGCGGCGCCAGCGGTGGGCTTGTCCTGCTGCTTGTGCATCAGGATGAAGGTGGCACCGGTGATGGGCCAGCTGGCAGCGCCCGGCTGCTCGGTCAGCACCTGGTAGAAGCTTTCGTTCCACTTGGCACCGGCGGCGGCGGCCTTGAAGGCGTCATCGCTGGGCGCGACGAAGGCGCCGGAGGCGTTCTTCATCTGCACATGGGTCATCTTGTTCTGCTTGGCGTAGGCGTATTCCACGTAGCCGATCGAGTTGGGCAGACGGCTGACGTACGACGACACGCCTTCGTTGCCCTTGCCGCCCGCACCGGTCGGCCAGTTCACGGCGGTGCCTTCACCGACCTTGGACTTCCACTCGGCGTTCACCTTCGACAGGTAGTTGGTGAACAGGAAGCTGGTGCCCGAGCCATCGGCGCGGCGGACCACGGCGATGGTGGCATCCGGCAGCGCCACGCCCGGGTTCAGGCCGGTGATGGCCACGTCATTCCACTTGGTGACCTTGCCAAGATAGATGTCGCCCAGCACCTGGCCGGTCAGCTTGATCTGGCCGGGGGCCACGCCCTTGATGTTGACCACCGGCACCACGCCGCCGATGACGGTCGGGAACTGCACCAGGCCGTCCTTGGCCAGTTGGTCGTCCTTCAGGGGCGCGTCGGAGGCACCGAAATCGACCGTCTTGGCCTGGATCTGCTTCAGGCCAGCGCCCGAACCGATGGACTGGTAGTTGATCCGAACGCCGGTGGCCTTGTTATAGGCATCCGCCCACTTGGTGTAGATGGGTGCGGGGAACGAGGCGCCGGCACCGGTCACCTCTTGCGCATGGGCCACGGAGAACAGGGTGGCGCAAGCGGCGAACAACAAGCCAGCACGGAATTGATTCATGGTCATTCAGTCCTATCGCGAGGGTTGGTAAGCGAACGGAACCAGATGCTATGACCCGAATGTGACACAACCGTGACGTTGGTGACAGGCCCTCGATACGGCTGCGCGGCCCCCGCCCCGAGGGACGCCAGTCCGGTCTGGGCGGGGACTAGGCGAGTTGTCATATTCGATTCACCCGATTGTCATGTTCGATCCCTACGCTCCCGGCCGTCGGGCGACAACCCGCCCATGGAGCCTGAGGAGAACCGATGATGACGACATCCAAGACGACCGCGCGCACCCTGCGCGCCATTGGGAGACTGCTGGGCGCTGCGGCGCTGGTCACCCTGACCGCCTGCGCCACCGCGCCGGCGCCCGCCCCGCTGGCCGACAGCCTGAAGCGCGAGCCCGAGCTGAGCACCTTCAACCGCCTGGTCGACCAGGCTGGCCTGCGCGAGGAGCTGCGCGCCGCCGGTCCGATCACCGTCTTCGCGCCGAGCGACGACGCCTTCAAGGCCGTGCCCGCCAAGCAGATGGATGCGCTGGCTGCGGATCCGGCCCTGCTCAAGTCGGTGCTGACCTATCACGTGGTCAGCGGCAAGGTGGACGCCGCCGATGCCAAGGCCGGCAGCCTGAAGTCGGTGCAAGGCGCCCCGCTGGCCGTGGCCCGCGCCGGCACCTTCCTCACCGTCGAAGACGCGATGGTCCAGAAGGCCGACCTGGGCGCCACCAACGGCGTGGCCCATGTCATCGACCGCGTGCTGATGCCCCCGAAGAAGTAAGCGCATCGACGCTGCCAAGACCAATGCACACTCGGCCGAGGCTCACGCCTCGGCCTTTTTTTCGTGCCTGAAGTCCGCACCGCGCTGCCGGGCGCTGGCGGGCGTCAGCCGCCAGCCGCCGCCAGCAGTCGCGCTTCAACCGCTGTTCAGCCGCGAATGGCGTCGGCGAGCCGCTCGGCGCAGCGCTGGGCGAGCTCCTTCTCGCTCGCTTCCACCATCACCCGCAGCAGCGGCTCGGTGCCTGACTTGCGGATCAGCACCCGACCGCGGTCGCCCAGCTCGGCGGTGACTTCCGCCTCGGTGCGCGCCAGGGCGGGATTGCTCTTCCAATCCTGCTGATCGGCCTGCAGACGCACATTGATCAGGGTCTGCGGGAACAGTGACACACCGTCCAGCAGATCGGCCATCGGACGACCGCTGCGGCTGACCGCCTCCAGCACCATCAGGCTGCTGACGATGCCGTCGCCGGTGGTGTGCTTGTCCAGCGCCAACAAATGGCCGGACCCTTCCCCGCCGAGCTGCCAGCCTCGCGCGGACAGCTCTTCCAGCACATAACGGTCACCCACCTTGGCGCGGACGAATTCGACATCCCGCTGCCGCAGCGCCAGCTCCACTGCCATGTTGGTCATCAGCGTGCCGACGGCGCCCGGCACCCGCTCGCCGCGGGCCAGCCGATCGGCCACCATCACGTAGAGCAGCTCATCGCCGTTGTAGAGGCGGCCTTCGCTGTCGACCATCTGCAGCCGGTCGGCATCGCCGTCCAGCGCGATGCCGTAATGGGCGCCATGGGTGCGCACCGCCTCGACCAGCGCGGCCGGCGCGGTCGCGCCGACCTGGTCGTTGATGTTGAAGCCGTCCGGCTTGCAGCCGATGGAGATGACCTCGGCGCCGAGTTCATGGAACACCGCGGGCGCCACCTGATAGGCGGCGCCGTGGGCGGCATCCACCACCAGCTTCATGCCGCGCAGGCTGAGATCGCTGCTGAAGCAGGCCTTGCAGAACTCGATGTAGCGACCCTGCGCATCATCAAGACGACGGGCGCGCCCGAGGCTGGCCGAATCGACCCAGACGGGCGGCTCTTCCAGCACGGCTTCCACATCCAGCTCCCAGGCATCCGGCAGCTTCTCGCCCTTGGACGAGAAGAACTTGATGCCGTTGTCGGCGAACGGATTGTGGGAGGCCGAGATCACCACGCCCAGATGCTGGCGCAGCGCACGGGTGAGGTAAGCGACGCCGGGCGTGGGCAACGGGCCGGTCAACAGCACATTGACACCGGCCGAGGCAAAACCGGCTTCGAGCGCCGACTCCAGCATGTAGCCGGAGATGCGGGTGTCCTTGCCGATCAGCACGCTGGGCTTGGCATAACTGCGCTTGAGCACTCGGCCGACCGCATGGCCCAGACGCAGCATGAAATCCGGCGTGATGGGCGTTTGTCCGACCGTGCCACGAATGCCATCGGTCCCAAAATACTTACGGCTCATAGGGAGCGACCTCCTGAATGCTCGAATTCGCGGATTGTCGCCCATGCCGCAGAGGGTTCCGTCCGCGACGGACGCGCGGCCCTCGCGCTGGAGCCTCAGCTCCCGTGCTTGCGGGGGGCCATGAAGGCCTGCCAGACCTTGAGCGCATCGACCGTCGGCGCCACATCATGCACCCGCACCACGCGCGCACCCGTCGCCACCGCAGCCAGCGCAGCCGCCAGGCTGGCGGGCAGGCGCTCATCGACCGGTCGACCGGTCAAGGCGCCCAAGGTCGATTTGCGCGACCAGCCCACCAACAGCGGGCAGCCCAGGGCCTGCAACTCATGCTGGCGATGCTGCAGCTCGGCATTCTGCTCGACCGTCTTCGCGAAGCCGTAGCCCGGATCCAGCGTGATCCGCGATGCGGCAACGCCGAGCTCACGCATCCGGTCCAGGCGCGCGCGCAGGAAATCGCGCACCTCGTCCACGACGTCGACGTAATCGGTCTGCTGCTGCATGCTGGCCGGATCGCCGCGCATGTGCATCAGGCACACCCCCACCGAGCCATGCTCGGCGACCAGCGCCTCCGCCCCCGGATCGCGCAGCGCCTGCACATCGTTGATGATGTCCACGCCGAGGTCCAGCGCTCGCCGCATCACCTCCGTCTTGCAGGTATCGACCGACACCGGCACGCCCAGGCTGAGCGCTGCCCGCACGACCGGCTCCAGCCGAGCCCATTCCTCATCGGCCGACACCTTGGGCGCGCCCGGACGCGTGGACTCGCCGCCCAGATCGAGGATGTCGACGCCCTCCCCCAACAGCCGTTCGCAGAAGTTGATGGCGCGGGTCGCATCGAGATGCTGGCCGCCGTCGGAGAAGGAATCGGGCGTCACGTTGACGATGCCCATGACCAGCGGTCGCTCGGCCAGGTCGAGGTCGAAGCGGGTGGTGGTCCAGATCTGCGGTGCACTCATGGGAGGAAAGCGGAGAAAGGCAATGGAAGACGATGGAAGACGTTGAATCGCAAGGGGCACGGCCGGAGCGAGCAGCGGTCGCTGTGCTTCTGCCGACGATGGCTGCTGGCCCGCGAACGACTCGGCCGTACCGAAGCGCAGTCAACGATGGCTGCCGGGTCGTTCCGAGTGCACGCACCTGCCTGGGCCCGGCGAAGCACACGGTCACCGCCGCACTTCGGCAGCGGCTGGGCAACGAGACTCAGGATCTGGCGTGATGACGTTGCAGGTGCAGAAGCCGTCGAACCGGCCACGGCCGCCTCGGCCCAAGCTGGGACTCTCCACGCATTCTCGTCCCGCGAGAGATCGCCACGGCGAATGATGCGCCGTCCGATCAAATTTCGACAGCCTTGATCCCGGCCGGTGCGGCCGCGCCGACGGACGGTCGCTCGGCGGCCGAACGAGACGCCAGGACCGAGTCCGATCGCGCAGAAAAAAGGCCGGTTCAACAGAACCGGCCTTTCGACGTGTTGTGAGCCTGATCAGGCCGCAGCGGTGGCGCTGCCGGTGCTGACGGCGGGGGTGCCACCGTTGTCCGGCTTGTTGCTCGGCGGCGTCCAGTCCTTCGGCGGACGCGGCGGACGGCCTTCCATGATGTCCTCGATCTGCTCCGAATCGATGGTTTCCCATTCCAGGAGCGCCGTGGCCATGGCGTGCATCTTGTCCTGATGGTCTTCGATCAGCTTGCGGGCGATCGAATACTGCTCGTCGATGATCTTGCGGATCTGCTGATCCACCTTGCGCATCGTCTCTTCGGACATGTTGGTCGTCTTGGTCACCGAACGGCCGAGGAAGACCTCACCTTCGTTGTCCGCGTAGACCATCGGGCCCAGCTCATCGGTCATGCCGTAGCGGGTGACCATGTCTCGGGCGATCGCCGTGGCGCGCTCGAAGTCGTTGCTGGCGCCGGTGGTCATCTGATTCATGAACACTTCTTCAGCGATGCGGCCGCCGAACAGCACCGAGATCGTCGACAGCATGCGGTCCTTGTCCATGCTGTAGCGGTCGTTCTCCGGCAATTGCATCGTCACACCGAGGGCGCGACCACGCGGAATCACCGTGACCTTGTGGACGGGGTCGGTCTTGGGCAGCAAGCGCGCCACCAGCGCATGGCCGGCTTCGTGATAGGCGGTGTTCTTGCGCTCTTCCTCGGGCATGACCATGGACTTGCGCTCGGGGCCCATCATGATCTTGTCCTTGGCCTTCTCGAAGTCCTGCATGTCCACCACACGGCCGTTGCGGCGAGCGGCGAACAGTGCAGCTTCGTTGACCAGGTTGGCCAGATCGGCACCGGAGAAGCCGGGCGTGCCACGGGCGAGGATGTCCGCACGAATGTCCTGGCCGACCGGCACCTTGCGCATATGCACATTCAGGATCTGCTCACGACCGCGCACATCCGGCAGCGTGACATAGACCTGGCGGTCAAAACGGCCGGGACGCAGCAGCGCGGGGTCGAGGATGTCCGGACGGTTGGTCGCGGCCATCACGATCACGCCCAGGTTGGTCTCGAAGCCGTCCATCTCGACCAGCATCTGGTTGAGGGTCTGCTCGCGCTCGTCGTTGCCACCGCCCAGGCCGGCGCCACGATGGCGGCCGACCGCGTCGATTTCGTCGACGAAGATGATGCAGGGAGCGCTCTTCTTGGCCTGCTCGAACATGTCGCGCACGCGGGCCGCGCCCACGCCGACGAACATTTCGACGAAGTCAGAACCGGAAATCGTGAAGAACGGGACCTTCGCTTCGCCGGCGATGGCCTTGGCCAGCAGCGTCTTGCCGGTCCCGGGAGGGCCGACCAGCAGCACGCCACGCGGAATGCGACCGCCCAGCTTCTGGAACTTTTGCGGGTCCTTCAGGAAGTCGACCAGCTCCTTGACCTCTTCCTTGGCCTCGTCGCAGCCGGCGACATCGGCGAAGGTGGTGCTGTTGTTGGCTTCGTCCAGCATGCGTGCCTTGGACTTGCCGAAGCTGAAGGCGCCGCCCTTGCCGCCGCCCTGCATCTGGCGCATGAAGTAGACCCACACGCCGATCAGCAGCAGCATCGGGCCCCAGCTGAGCAGGATGCTCATCAGGACCGACGGCTCTTCGCGCGGCTTGACGTCGAACTTGACGCCGTTGTTGATCAGGTCGCCGACCAGGCCGCGATCCAGATAGGTTGCGGTGCTGCGCAGCTTGGTGCCGTCGGTCGTCTGGGCGACGATCTCGGTGCCGGTACCGCCTTCTTGCAGCGTGACCTGCTTGATCCGTTTCGCGCGGACTTCATCGAGGAAGTCGGAATAGGCGATCGGAGTCCCCTGCGTTGCGCTGCGATCAAACTGCTTGAAGACGGTGAACAGCACCAAGGCGATCACCATCCACACAGCCACTTTAGAGAACCACTGATTGTTCACCGCGACTCCTTTGTCATTCCGTCACCGCGACGCCACCTCACAACGGTGGCCCGGGCCATTCACGGCACATGGGGTTGATTCTATGGCAGTCAAGTGCTGGACCATGATTGGCAATCCCACGCGCGCTGATAGATATTGCCATGACCACGCCGGGACGGCGCGGCAAAGCGGGGGCAACTTTCCGCGCTGATCCGCTGATTGAGCGCTGTTCACGGTTACGCGCTCGATTTTGAACGCTTTGGATCGGCCAGATTGACCCGCTCACATCTGCGGTTTTTGGTTCATCAAACCCGGACGCCGTGCTGAGAACATTTGGCGCCATCTCGCTTCAACAAGGCCCATTGGTGAATTTTCGGCTCACGTGAAAATCCCCGAAGGTCCGCTCAAGTCGCTCCACCGATGCGCGATGCGACTGGGCAAGCGGCGAACCCTGCCCGCTGCGCGTCAATCAATTTGCCGCCTGAGAAGCGCAAAACATTCCAACTGAGCCGGACTCTCAACGAGATTTCAGCCCCACGCCCACCAGGAAGTTTTCCGACGAACGGTCGCGCGATGCTTTGGGTTTGGCGACCTTGACCTTGCGGAACTGGTCACGAAACGCCTGGACGAGCTCGTCATAGCCCGCGCCATGGAACACCTTGGCCACGAGGGCGCCGTCCGGCTTCAGGTGCTTCTGCGAAAAATCCAGCGCCAGTTCGATCAGATGCGCGATGCGGGCCGCATCGGTGCTGCCGATGCCGGACAGATTGGGCGCCATGTCCGACACCACCAGATCCACCTGCGCGCCGCCGAGTGTCGCTTCCAGCTGCGCCAGGACCTCGTCTTCCCGGAAATCGCCCTGGATGAACTCCACGCCCTCGATGGGTTCGAACTCCAGCAGATCAAGCGCGATGATGCGGCCGTTCAGCGCGCCCACCGCGGCGCCGCCGACGCCGGCTTCCTTCGGCGCGAAACGGCGGCGCAGGTACTGGCTCCAGGCGCCGGGGGAGGCGCCCAGGTCCACAACCACCTGGCCGGGGCGGATCAGCTGGAATTCCTCGTCGATCTCCTTGAGCTTGAACGCCGCACGGGATCGGTAGCCCTCTTTCTGGGCCAATTTGACGTAGGGATCGTTGACGTGCTGATTCAGCCACGCCTTGTTCACCTTTTTGCTTTTGGTATCGACTTTCATTGCACGGATAATAGGCAGATGCCTGCTATTCAATTGACCCCTGCCCAGCGCAAGGAAAAACGCGCCGACGCCCACCACCTGGATCCTGTGGTGATGATAGGCGCGGATGGACTGACCGCCGCGGTGACCAAGGAAGTGGACGCCGCCTTGAAGGCCCACGGACTGATCAAGGTCCGGGTGATGTCGGACGACCGGGACGGTCGCGAGCAGATCCTGGCCACCCTGGCCGACAGCCTCGACGCCGCTCCCATCCAACACATCGGCAAGTTGCTGGTGCTGTGGCGCCCGATGCCGGAGAAGGAAAAGGCCGTCAAGGAAGACACGCGGCCGGGACCCAAGGTCGTGAAGATCGTGAAGTTCTCCAAGAGCGGCAACAACCGTCCTCAGATCAAGAAGGTCCAGGTGCTGGGCAACCAGCGCGTGACCCAGGGCGGCGAAGTCAAACGCGCCAAGAAGCCCCGCCAGACCAGCGTCAAAAAAGGCGCCCAGTAATCAGGACCGCGCCTTCGGGCGCCCGCCTCACACGCTTTGCCTGCTTCAGCAGGCCAGGTCACCGTAGGCACCGATCGCAGACGGCCCCAGGGCCGTCTTTTTCATGTCCGGTGTCGATCCGATCTCATCGGCGACGAGTCCTGCGCGAATGCACGGTTCGCATCGACATCTGAGCCGAGCCGCCCGTGCTCAGCGCCACCAGGCTAAACCAGCAAGAGCTTTTGGTAATGGGTCGCCCCGCGCGCCCCACCGAATCAGCGCGACCCGACCCCGCCGCGAGGCTGAACGCGCCAAGCCAAGGCCAGCACCGCGAGGCCACGCAGGCCGAAGCAGACCAGGGAAACTGCATGCAGTTGCATGAAGGTCCAACTGCCCTGCCCGCTTCGCGCGGCATCCATCAATGGCTGGAGCCCGTAATAGCCGAATGCGGTCAGACCGATCGCCAGCAGCGGAAGAATCAGATCCCAGCTCATCACCGAGCCCGGCAGCAGACCATCGCGCTGCAGTCGACGCGACATCATGGCCAGCAGGAGGCCCGAGGCCAGCGCGATCCGGGCGTCCATCTCGAACAGTCGGGCGACATACTGGCCGGCCATCGCGCGATCCAGCGTCGCGAACGCGTTGGGCGCCGCGAGAAACGCCACCGCGAGCAGTTCACCCGCCCACAGCGCTGCCAGCAAGGCTCGGATCCGCATCAGCATTCATCAGCTCCCGTCATCTCGGCATGGAGACCATCAGCGCTGACGCGTCGAAGGCCCTGTGTCGTCGTGAGTCCAGGCCCGCGCAAGAAGCGCTCCCGGCTGAATTCCGCCGGGACAGCGCCACAGCCAGCCGCACATCCCACCCAGATCGCCCACGAAAAAATTAGGTGCCAGGCAACGCCTGCACCGCCTTTCAAGCGGAGCCTACGGACCGGCTTTGCCGATCCGTCAGGCTCGCCCCCTTGAGGGGGCCGGCGCAGCCGGTAGGGGGTGGTCGTCAGACATACCGGACGTCGACGATCTCGTAGCGCTTGATGCCACCGGGGGCTTGCACTTCGGCCACGTCGCCGGCTTCCTTGCCGATCAGCGCACGCGCGATCGGCGAGCTGATGGAGATCAGGCCTTGCTTGAGGTCGGCCTCGTCGTCGCCGACGATCTGATAGGTCACCTCGTTGCCGGACTCTTCTTCTTCGAGGTCGACCGTGGTGCCGAACACCACCTTGCCGCCGGCATCCACCGACGCGGGATCGATCACCTGCGCGGCGGCCAGCTTGCCCTCGATCTCAAGGATGCGGCCTTCGATGAAGCCCTGCTTGTCCTTCGCAGCTTCGTATTCGGCGTTCTCGGACAGATCGCCCTGGGCGCGCGCCTCGGCGATCGCATTGATCACCGCATGCCGCTCGACCGTCTTGAGTCGATGCAGTTCTTCCTTGAGCTTTTCAGCACCGCGCTTGGTCAGTGGGATCGTGGCCATGTCTCTAGAACCTTGAAAAACAAAACAAACCGCCGCTGCCGCTCAGGGTCGCTGAGCAGCGGCGGCGGAATGGGATGGACCAGTTTAATGCAGTTCGGCGTGCAGTTCCTGCAGCGATTGCACCAGCAAACCGTCCTTGTGCTTCATGCCTTCCACGGCGGCTTCACAGCCGGCCAGGGTCGTGTAGTAGGTCACACGATTGGCCAGCGCGGCCTGGCGGATGTGGCGGCTGTCGGCGATCGCGGTGCGGGTTTCGTCCACGGTGGTGAACACCAGCTGGATGTCACCGCCCTTGATCATGTCGACGATGTGCGGCCGGCCATCCTTGACCTTGTTGACCACCCGCACCGGCACGCCGGCTTCGCTGATCGCGGCCGCCGTGCCCTTGGTGGCCACCACGCCGAAGCCCAGCTCGGTCAGGTCGCGGGCCAACTGGACCGCGCGCACCTTGTCGCCGTTCTTGACCGTGATCAGCACATTGCCCTGGCGCGGCAGGCGCGAGCCCGCGCCCAGCTGGCTCTTGAGCATCGCTTCGCCGAAGGTGCGTCCGGCGCCCATGACCTCGCCGGTCGAACGCATTTCCGGGCTGAGGATCGGGTCCACGCCGGGGAACTTGTTGAACGGGAAGACCGCTTCCTTGACGCTGAAGTACGGCGGCTGGATCTCGACCGGCGCACGGCCGTGCGCGGCCTTCTGATCCTTCAGCTTGACGCCGGCCATGCAGCGCGCGGCGATCTTGGCCAGCGGCTGGCTGGTCGCCTTCGACACGAACGGCACGGTGCGCGAGGCGCGCGGATTCACTTCCAGCACGTAGACGGTGTTCTCCGCCAGGCCCTTGGTGACATCGCCCTGAATCGCGAACTGCACATTCATCAGGCCGACCACCTTCAACGCCTTGGCCATCGCAGCGGTCTGGCGACGCAGTTCTTCCTGCAGCGCTTGCGACAGGGTGTAGGGCGGCAGCGAGCAGGCCGAGTCGCCGGAGTGGATGCCGGCGGCCTCGATGTGCTCCATGATCCCGCCGATCATGGTGTCCTCGCCGTCGCAGATGCAGTCCACATCCACCTCGACCGCATCTTCCAGGAAGCGGTCCAGCAGCACCGGTGACTTTTCAGAGACCCGCACCGCTTCGCGCATGTAGCGCTCCAGGTCCTTGTCGCCGTGCACGATTTCCATCGCGCGACCGCCCAGCACATAGCTCGGGCGCACCACCAGCGGATAGCCGATCTCATTGGCCAGGGCCACGGCCTGGTCCTCATTGCGCGCCGTCCGGTTGGGCGGCTGCTTCAGGCCCAGCTCATGCAGCAGCTTCTGGAAGCGCTCGCGGTCCTCGGCGATGTCGATGGAATCCGGCGTCGTGCCGATGATGGGCACGCCGTTGGCTTCCAGATCCAGCGCCAGCTTCAGCGGCGTCTGACCGCCGTACTGCACGATCACGCCGACCGGCTTTTCCTTGGCCACGATCTCCAGCACATCCTCCAGCGTCACCGGCTCGAAGTAGAGGCGGTCGGAGGTGTCGTAGTCGGTCGACACGGTTTCCGGATTGCAGTTGACCATGATGGTCTCGTAGCCGTCTTCCCGCATGGCGAGCGCGGCATGGACGCAGCAGTAGTCGAACTCGATGCCCTGGCCGATGCGGTTCGGACCGCCGCCCAGCACCATGATCTTCTTGTTGTCGGTCGGGTTGGCCTCGCACTCCTCGTCATAGGTCGAGTACATGTAGGCGGTCTGGGTCGCGAATTCCGCGGCGCAGGTGTCGACCCGCTTGTAGACCGGACGCACATTCAGCGCATGGCGGGTCTGGCGGACTTCGTGCTGATTCGTGCCCAGCAGCTTGGCCAGGCGCTTGTCGGAGAAGCCCTTCTTCTTCAGCAGGCGCAGCTCGTCGGCGCTCAGGTCCTTCAGGGCGCGACCCTGCAGGCTGAGTTCGATCTTCACCAGTTGCTCGATCTGCGCCAGGAACCACGGATCGACCTTGGTTTCCTCGAAGACTTCTTCCAGCGTCATGCCGATGCGGAAGGCGTCGCCCAGGAACAGGATGCGCTCGGGGCCGGGCTCACCCATTTCCTGGATGATTTCCTCGCGATCGGTGCTGCGCTCGCTCAGGCCGTCGATGCCGGTCTCCAGGCCACGCAGGGCCTTCTGGAAGGATTCCTGGAAGTTGCGGCCCATGGCCATGACTTCGCCGACCGACTTCATCTGCGTCGTCAGTCGCGAGTCCGCCATCGGGAACTTCTCGAAGGCGAAGCGCGGGATCTTGGTGACGACGTAATCGATGCTCGGCTCGAACGACGCCGGCGTGATGCCGCCGGTGATGTCGTTGCGCAGCTCGTCCAGGGTGTAGCCGACCGCCAGCTTGGCGGCGATCTTGGCGATCGGGAAACCGGTCGCCTTGGAGGCCAGCGCCGACGAGCGCGACACCCGCGGGTTCATCTCGATCACCACCATGCGGCCGTCCACCGGGTTGATCGAGAACTGCACGTTGGAGCCGCCGGTGTCCACGCCGATCTCGCGCAGGATCGCGATCGACGCATTGCGCAGCAGCTGGTATTCCTTGTCGGTGAGCGTCTGGGCCGGGGCCACGGTGATCGAGTCGCCGGTGTGGATGCCCATCGGATCCAGGTTCTCGATCGAGCAGACGATGATGCAGTTGTCCGCCTTGTCGCGGACCACTTCCATTTCGTACTCTTTCCAACCGATCAGCGATTCTTCGATCAGCAGCTCATTGGTCGGCGACAGGTCCAGACCGCGCTTGCAGATTTCCTCGAATTCTTCCGGGTTGTAGGCGATGCCGCCGCCGGTGCCGCCCAGCGTGAAGCTGGGGCGGATGACCATCGGGAAGCCGTCGCCGCCGATCTCGGCCTGGATGCGCTTTTGCACGTTCCAGGCTTCTTCCAGCGAATGCGCGATGCCCGACTTGGCCGATCCCAGGCCGATCTTGGTCATCGCGTCCTTGAACTTCAGACGGTCTTCGGCCTTCTCGATCGCCTTTTCGTTGGCGCCGATCATCTCGACCTTGTACTTGTCCAGCACGCCATGCTTGTGCAGGTCCAGCGCGCAGTTCAGCGCGGTCTGGCCGCCCATGGTGGGCAGGATCGCATCGGGCCGTTCCTTGGCGATGATCTTCTCGACCACCTGCCAGGTGATGGGCTCGATGTAGGTGACGTCCGCGGTGTCCGGGTCCGTCATGATGGTCGCCGGATTGCTGTTGACGAGGATGACCTTGTAGCCCTCCTCGCGCAGCGCCTTGCAGGCCTGGGCGCCGGAGTAATCGAACTCGCAGGCCTGGCCGATGATGATCGGACCAGCGCCGATGATCAGGATGCTTTGGATGTCAGAACGCTTTGCCATAACGGGTCTCTCTCTTCATCAGGCCTTGGACATCAGACCGATGAAGCGGTCGAACAAGTACGAAATATCGTGCGGGCCGGGGCTGGCTTCGGGGTGACCCTGGAAGCAGAAGGCGGGCTTGTCGGTGCGGGCCAGGCCTTGCAGCGTGCCGTCGAACAGGCTCACATGGGTGGCGCGCAGATTCGACGGGAGGCTGTCCGGATCGACCGCGAAACCGTGGTTCTGGCTGGTGATGCTGACGCGCTGGTTGTCCAGATCCTTGACCGGATGGTTGGCGCCGTGATGGCCGAACTTCATCTTGAAGGTCTTGGCGCCGGAGGCGAGCGCCATGATCTGGTGACCCAGGCAGATGCCGAAGGTCGGGATGCCGGCTTCGATCAACTGGGCGGTGGCCTTGATGGCGTAATCGCAAGGCTCCGGATCGCCCGGGCCGTTGGACAGGAAGACGCCGTCCGGCTCCAGATCGAAGACTTCGGAGGCCGGGGTCTGCGCCGGCACGATCGTGACCTTGCAGCCGCGCGAGGCCAGCATGCGCAGGATGTTGCTCTTCACGCCGAAGTCGAAGGCCACCACATGGAAGCGCGGCGAGGTCTGCTGGCCATAGCCCTGGCCGAGCGTCCATTCGGTCTCGGTCCAGACTTCCCGTTCGGTGCGGCTGACCACCTTGGCCAGATCCAGGCCGGCCATGCTGGGCGCGCCCTTGGCCAGCGCGATCGCTTCGTCGATGTGGGCCTGGGTGATCGACTGACCCGCGTCCAGCGCCAGGATGCAGCCGTTCTGCGCACCCTTTTCGCGCAGCACACGGGTCAGGCGGCGGGTGTCGATGTCGGCGATGGCGACGGTGCCCTCATCGCGCAGGTATTGGCGGAGCGAACGGTTCTTGCGGAAGTTGGAGTCCAGAACCGGCGCCTCCTTGATGATCAGGCCAGCGGCATGGATCTTCGAAGCCTCGACGTCCTCGTCATTGACGCCGTAGTTGCCGATGTGCGGATACGTCAGGGTGACGATCTGGCGGCAGTAGCTGGGGTCGGTGAGGATTTCTTGGTAGCCGGTGAGCGAGGTGTTGAACACCACTTCACCGACGGTCCGGCCGGCGGCGCCGAGCGCGGAACCCTTGAAGACCGTGCCGTCTGCCAGGGCGAGGATCGCAGGAGGAGCGGAAAGCAGATCGGGCAGCACGGGGAACTCCGTTGTTGTGCGCGCGCCCGGTTGCTGCTCCTGGCCCAACCCGCCGGATCCTGACCGCTTCTGGCCGCCCCTGGACAACGGGGTGGCCCAGCAGCGCATCAGCTGGGGGTCAAGCTCTCGCGAGGCTTCGCGAGATGGAATCCAGTCAGCATCAGCCCTACGGTCTGGCTGCCTGGAATTCAGCGGGGATGGGGTGGGAGTTGGCCGGACGCGGTAGGTTGCGGGTAAACCTGCAAAGTATAACCCGCCAGGGTATTCACCGAGCACATTTGCGCAAACGGTCATCCGCCAGACACGTCATGCGTGCGATTGACACCCACGCCCGGTTGTCGATGACCTCGTCAGCGGCCTCTCGGCGGATTCGGGACGGCATTCGTCCGCGTTCGCCCTCAATCAATGGCGCTTCCTGAACGCGACGCGGCCATGGGGGGCGGCGTCGCGCTCCGCAGCGCGTCGCGCCATCAGCGGAAGCCGCCCGCCGAGCTCAGCCCAGCGCGGCGATGCCGGCCTTGGCGATCTGCGCATCCTCGCTGGACTTGACGCCGCTCACGCCGACCGCGCCCACGCAAGTGCCTTCGACGATCACCGGCACGCCGCCTTCGAGCAGCCCTTCCAGCGGCACGCTCAGGAATGCGGCGCGGCCGTTGTTGACGATGTCTTCATAGACCTTGGATTCGCGCCGCCCCATCGCGGCGGTCTTGGCCTTGGCGGGCGCGATCACGGCGGAGGTCGCGGCCGCGTTGTCCAGGCGCTGCAGCCAGAGCAGATGGCCGCCGTCATCGACGATCGCGATGGTCACCGCCCAGTTGTTCTTGACGGCCTCGGCTTCGGCGGCCGCGGCGATGCGCTTGACATCCTCAAGGGTCAGATAGGGCTTGTGCTTCATGCTCGCTCCGTTCTTGTCAATGGTGAGAGTCGCACTTTATCGAAGGCCATCGGCCCACGCCTAAAATCGGCCCAACTTTCACTTCATGGGGCGCACCAACATGAACGACCAGCGTTTGCAACCTCACAGCCATCCCGGCGGCTTCGGCGGCCTGAACGGCGGTCTCGCCGCAGATCGCCAACGCGTGCTGCGCAACACCTATGCGCTGCTGGCTCTGTCGCTGGTGCCCACGGTGCTCGGCGCCTGGATCGGCGTGCAAACCGGCCTGCTGGCCGCGATGGGCCCCGGCCTGAGCATGATCGTGTTCCTGGTGGGCGCGTTCGGTCTGATGTTCGTGGTCGAGAAGACCAAGAACTCCGCCACCGGCGTGGTGGCGCTGCTGGGCTTCACCTTCTTCATGGGCCTGATGCTGTCGCGACTGCTCGCTGTGATTCTGGGGATGAAGAACGGCGGCAACCTGATCATGACCGCCTTCGGCGGCACGGCCGCGATCTTCTTCGCCATGGCCACGCTGGCCACCGTGGTCAAGCGCGACCTGTCCGGCCTGGCCAAGTTCCTGTTCGTCGGCGCAGTGATCGTGATGATCGCCAGCATCGCCAACGTCTTCATGCAATCGACCGGTGTGCAACTGGCCGTGCTGGTGGCCGTGCTGGGCATCTTCTCGGCCTTCATGCTGGTGGATGTGAAGCGCGTGGTGGATGGCGGCGAGACCAACTACATCAGCGCCACGCTCAACATCTATCTGGACCTGTACAACGTGTTCACCGCGCTGCTGCAGTTGCTGGGCATCTTCGGCGGCGATCGGGACTGATCGAGGGGAACACACGCGCCTGCGTGCGTGTCGCTGAGTCCCCGATCCGGGAAGACAAAAATGAAAGAGCCGCGAGGGCGACCTCGCGGCTCTTTTGCTTGTCAGCTCATTGAGTGAGCCACGATGAGCGCTGACTCAGCGAGGGGGTGCCTGCACGAGCGCATCCCGCACCGAGTTCAGCTGCGAGAGTGAGTGGCCGCGGTCAGCGGCGGACTGCGCGCTCTTCAACACCTGCTCGTGCAGCGTTCGCGCCAACTCCAAGGATTGAGCGGCCGCGCCTTGCGGCGTGCGGCCGACCTGCCGCGTCACCTCGTCCAGCAACTGATCGGCTTGCTGACGCTGCGTCATGCCACACGGCGCCGCGCGTTCCGCACCATTGGTGGGCTGCGCGCCGAACATGTCGAGCGCGCCCCGCGACACCGTGGTGGTCGAATTACCTGGCCAATACATGGAGGTCTCCTGACGGAAGTTGAGGAATCCGTCAGTCCATGCCAGCGCCGCTCACAGTTCCGACATGCCAGCCACGTGGTCCACTGTGCCGAATATCGCCGTATGAGCGAGTGCACGCACGCCGCTCACAGGCGAGACCCCGCCTCAGCGCTCGAACACCGCGATCGACTCCACATGCGCCGTGTGAGGGAACATGTTGACCGCGCCTGCATTCGTGCAGCGATAGCCCGCCACATTCACCAGCAGGCCGGCGTCGCGCGCCAGCGTGGCCGGGTTGCAGGAGACATAGACGATGCGACGCGGCGGCGTCCAGCCCGGCGCCAGCGACGGGTCCTGCACCAGGTCGGCGAGCGCCTTGACCAGCGCGAAGGCGCCTTCGCGCGGCGGGTCCACCAGCCAGCGGTCGGACTCGCCATCGGCGGCCAACAGCTGCGGCGTCATTTCGAACAGGTTTCGAGCCACGAAGCTGGCCTTGTGATCCAGCCCGTTGCGCGCCGCGTTCTCGCGCGAGCGCTGCACCAGCGCCTCGCTGCCCTCGATGCCCAGGACCTCGCGCGCCTGCGTGGCGAGCGGCAAGGTGAAGTTGCCCAAACCGCAGAACCAGTCGATCACCCGCTCGCCCGGCTGCACCGCCAGCAGCCGCAGCGCCCGGCCCACCAGCACCGTGTTGATGTGGTGATTGACCTGGGTGAAATCGGTCGGCTTGAACGGCATCACCACGCCGAACTCCGGCAGCGTGTAGGCCAGCTCCGGACCGCCCTCATCCAGCAGGTGGACCGTCTCCGGGCCCTTGGGCTGCAGCCACCACTGAACGCCGTGATCCGCACCGAAGGCGCGCAGCTTGTTCACGTCTCCGGGGCTCAAGGGCTCCAGATGACGCAACACCAAGGCGATCACCAGCGTGCCGGCGCTGTCGCCGATGGCCAGTTCGATTTGCGGCAGACGATCGCGCGCCTCCATCGAGCCGATCAACTCGCGCAGCGGCATCAGCATCGCGCTGACCCGTTCCGGCAGCACCTTGCAGACCTGCATGTCGGCGATGTAGCGGCTCTTGCGCTCATGGAAGCCGACGAGCACATGGCCCTTCTTCGGCACATAGCGCACCGACAGACGGGCGCGGTATCGGTAGCCGGTGGCCGGACCTTCGATCGGGCGCAGCAGGCTTTCAGCCTTCACCTTGCCCAGGTGCCAGAGGTTGTCCTCCAGCACACGCTGCTTGACCGCGACCTGCGCAGCCGGGTGCAGATGCTGCATCTTGCAGCCGCCGCAGGCGCCCGCATGCAGACCGAAATGCGGGCAGACCGGACGCACGCGCTGCGAGCTCTCGCGCCGCATGGCCACCAGCGCCGCCTGCTCCCAGTTGTTTTTCTTGCGGCCGACGGTGACCTGCACTTCCTCACCCGGCAGCGCGCCTTCGATGAAGACCACCTTGCCTTCGCTGTTGTGGGCGACGCCCTGCGCTTCAAGGTCCAGCGATTCGACCTTCAGCCATTCCGATACATCAGTCATGGGCGGCGATTATCCCCGCAGCCAGAGGGCGCCAACCAGGCAACGGCGACACACCGTCACACATCACCGCATCTGGCGACAGCCCGACCGCCGCGCTCGCGGCCTCAGAGACCGTCAGAAGATCGAGTCGCGATCGATGCCCTGCCGCATCATGTTGCGCTTGAGCTTGGCCAAGGCCTCGATCTGGATCTGACGGATGCGCTCCCGCGTCAGTCGCAGGCGCACGGCCAGCACATCGAGCGTCTCCGGCTCACGGTCGGCCAGCCCATAGCGGCCGGCGAGCACCTCGCGTTCGCGCTCGCTGAGCGAGGCCAGCCCGGTCTTGAGCAAGTCCTCCAGCTCATGGCTGAGCCGATGCCCGACCGGATCCATCGCCTGCTCATCCGCGACCAGATCCACCATCGATTCACCGCCCTCCCCGTTGCGGTCGACCGGTGAATCCAGCGAGCTGGGCAATTCCGAGTAGGCCAACAGTTCCGCGATCTCTTCGACCGGACGGCCGAGCGCCTGCGCGACTTCCTCCGCGCGGACCTGAGCCTCGCCGCCGCGCTCGGCCGCGAGCGCTTCCAGCGCGCGGCGCGTCTTAAGCACCTGGTTGAGCTCCCGCACGATGTGCACCGGCAGACGGACCAGCCGCGCCTGATGCATCAGCGCGCGCTCCACCGCCTGGCGAATCCACCAACTGGCATAGGTGGAAAAACGGAAGCCACGCTCCGGCTCGAACTTGCCGATCGCATGCATCAGGCCGAGGTTGCCTTCCTCGATCAGGTCGCTCATCGGCAGACCGCGCCCGAGGTAATTCTTCGCGATGCTCACCACCAGCCGCAGGTTGTGCTCGATCATGGCCTGACGGGCCTCGAAATCGCCCGCCCGGGCCCGGGTGGCGGTATCGAATTCTTCCTGGGGGGTGAGCAGCGGGGTGCGCCGGATGTCGCGCAGATAGGCCTGCAGCGCATTGCCGACGTCGCCATCCACAGGCGCCAGCAAGGCTTGCCCGGCCTCGTCCCGTTTGGCACCGCTGCGGGCGGGCGTGGCGCGCTCGTCATCGGACGGCAGATCGTCCGGGAGGTCTGAGGGGAGATCGAGATCACCGCGCTCCGCGGTCGGCGCGCTGGCGTCGGCGCCGAGCTCCGAGTCTGCACCCGAGAGCGTGTCGGGCGGGAGATCGCCCCCGGACGAGGGCGGTTCATCGGACAGTGCGCGGGCGGCCAGATCGGGCGGAAGCGCGAAGCGACCCGGGCCGTGATCACGGCCTTCGGGCATGTCATGCCCGTTCATTGAGGCGGCGCGTTGGTTCATGTCGCGGCGCCTCCTTCAGCGCCTACTAACGCGCGGGCAGCAGTTTCGCAGGGTCGATCGGCTTGCCCTGCTTCCGCACTTCGAAGTGCAGTTTGGTCTGGTCCGCGTCGGTAGAACCCATCTCAGCGATCTTCTGGCCCTTGCGCACGACTTGATCCTCCTTCACCAGGAGGGTCTGGTTGTGCGCATAGGCCGTCAGATAGTTGGTGCTGTGCTTGATGATGATCATGTTGCCGTATCCGCGCAAGCCCGCACCCGCGTACATCACGCGGCCATCCGCGGCGGCGAAAACCGGGTCGCCCGACTTGCCCGCAAAGGCCAGGCCCTTGTTACGGACTTCATCGAAACTGGCGATGACCGAGCCCGAAGCGGGCCAGCCCCAGCTGATGTCGTCGTCGTCCTTCGGCAGCACCACGGCGGGCGCAGGGGTCGTGCTGCTGGCGGCGGCGGTGACGGGCGGCGCCGACGCGCCACTGGCCGGCGTGCCGGACGCGATCGGGGCCTTGCCGTCCAGCGGACGAGACTCGACCTTGGCGGAGGTGAGCGGACGGGTCGTGACCGCGGTCGGGTCCACACCCGGCGGCACCACCCGCAACACCTGACCCACTTCGATCAGGTTGGGGTTGTCCATGCCGTTCCAGCGCGCCACATCGCGCCAGCTCTGGCCGTTGTCGAGGGCGATGCGGATCAGCGTGTCGCCCGGTTTGACGCTGTAGTAGCCGGGTTTGCCGGCGTTCTCAGCGCCCGGCAGCGGTTTCGGAGGTTCGGCCGAGGCCGGCGTGACGGGGGCGGTCGAAACGACGGGGGCCGGGCGGCCGCCGACGCTGCGTTCCTCGACCGGTGCGCGATGTGCCGGACCGGCGCAACCCACCAGGGCCAGCGCCAACACGGAAGACCCAAGCAGCGGAAGACGAAGAAGTTGTTGCATGCGTTCGTGGTTGTCGTTGCGGAGCCATGCGTGCATCGGGTGTCCCGAGCTCGCGCTACATGACGCCGGATTTTAGGGGCACGAAGAGGACCGGCTCATGCAGGCTGCGCACAAAACGCGAGCCTTGAGCGTCCCGAACATGATCGATCAAGACCAGCACCTGCCCTCGCCCGCTCGGCGCGGTCATCGGGGCGACCAGCCGACCGCCCGGGGCGAGTTGGTCCATCCAGGCTGACGGAATGTCATCGCCGCCGGCGGCGGCAATGATGCTGTCGTAAGGGGCGTTGGGCGGATGGCCCAGCATGCCGTCGCCATACACCAGGCGAATCTGCGATTGGCCCGCCAGATGCGTGCGGGCCTTGTCATGCAGCGGCCGCAGCCGCTCGATCGACACCACCTGACGCGCCACCTGCATCAGCAGCGCGGCCTGGTAGCCGCAACCGGTGCCGATCTCCAGCACCTTGCCCAGATGACCGCGCTGCTGCGCGCCGGGCGCGGCCAGCATCAAGGCCATCATGCGGCCGACGACCGACGGCTTCGAGATGGTCTGCCCATGCCCGATCGGCAGACTGGTGTCCTCATACGCCTGGATCGCGAGCGCGCTGTCGACGAATTCATGACGCGGCACGGTGGCCAGCGCCTGCAGCACCCGCTCATCGCTCAGCCCTTCGCGCCGCAGACGCTCCACCATGCGCCGTCGCACGCCGGCCGAATCCAGCCCCAGTCCGCTGGGCGGCACCTGGCGCGCCTTGATGGCCGAGGCCTGCTGCCAATGCCGCTGCGGCTTGAGCGGTTCACGCGCGTCGCTGGCCACGGTGGCCTTGGGCGCGCCGAGCTGGTTGAGCGACAGCGGGAATCGCTTGCCGCGCGACGGCGTGTCGCTCATGAACGCGGATCGAGCTGAAGGCGCTGGCGCCAGTCGCCCAGCGTCGCATGTTCGGTGAGGTCGACCTGCAGCGGCGTGATGGACACCATGCCATTGGCCGTCGCGTGGAAATCGGTGCCCTCGCCTGCTTCCCGCGCATCGCCGGCCGGGCCGATCCAATAGATCATCTCGCCGCGCGGGCTGCGCTGCTGGATGGTGGCCTCGCTGGCGTGGCGTCGTCCCAGGCGGGTGACGCGGCGCGGCAGGGAGGCCGCATCGGAGCGGTTCGGAATGTTCACGCTCAGCAGGAAGGGATGGTCCAGTCCGCCGGCGATGACCTGCTGCACCAGCTGGCGCGCCATGGCGGCGGCGGCATCCAGATGGCCCCAACCCTTTTCGACTTGCGAGAACGCGATCGACGGGATGCCGAACAGATAGCCCTCGGTGGCCGCGGCGACGGTGCCGGAATAGAGCGTGTCATCGCCCATGTTGGCGCCGTTGTTGATGCCGGAGAGCACCAGATCGGGCCGGTAGTCCAGCAGGCCGGTGAGCGCCAGGTGGACGCAGTCGGACGGCGTGCCGTTGACATACCGGAAGCCGTCGGCCGCGGTGAACACCGACAGCGGTCGACTCAACGTGAGGGAGTTGGACGTGCCGCTGGCGTTCTGCTCGGGCGCGATCACTTCGATCTGGCCGAGTCCTTCGCAGGCGGCCACCAGGGCATGCAGGCCGGGAGCCAGATAGCCGTCGTCATTGGCGATGAGTATGCGCATGAAGGCATTGTAGGCAGCACGTCACCCAAGCGACGCAGGGTCTGTCCCCGGCTGCCTATCATCCGCCCGACACACCCGCCCGACACGACCCTCAAGGAGAGCCCCATGAACGCCTGGCTGTGCGAGAACCCCACCGGGGTGGATGCCCTGCAATGGAAGGCACTGCCCACGCCGGAGCCGGGCCCCGGTCAATTGCGCGTCGGCATCCGGGCGGCCAGCCTGAACTTTCCGGATCTGCTGATCATCCAGAACAAGTACCAGATGAAGCCGCCGCTGCCCTTCGTGCCGGGCACCGAATTCGCAGGCGTGGTGGAAGCAATTGGCGAGGGCGTGAGCGGTTTCCAGGTGGGTGATGCCGTGGCTGCGTTCACCGGCACCGGGGGCTTCGCGACGCAGGCGCTGGTTCCGGCCGCCCTGGCCTTGCCGCTGCCCGCCGGTTTTCCGTTCGAGGACGCGGCCGCATTCATCTGCACCTATGCGACCAGCCATCACGCGCTGATCGATCGCGCCGCCCTGCAGCCCGGTGAGACGGTGCTGATCCTCGGCGCGGCAGGCGGTGTGGGCACGGCCGCCATCCAGGTGGCCAAGGCAGCAGGCGCGCGAGTCATTGCCGCCGCCTCCACCGACGACAAGTGCGCCCGGTGCCTCGCGCTGGGCGCCGATGCCACCATCAACTACACGACCACCCCGCTGCGCGACGCGCTCAAGACGCTCACCGAAGGCAAAGGCCCGGATGTGGTGCTTGACCCTGTTGGCGGCGACATGGCCGAAGCCGCTTTCCGGGCCATCGCCTGGCGCGGTCGCTATCTGGTGGTCGGCTTCGCGCAAGGCGCGATTCCGTCGCTGCCCTTGAATCTGGCGCTGCTCAAGGGCGCGTCGCTGGTGGGCGTGTTCTGGGGCGAATTCGCCAAGCGCGAGCCGCGTCAGAACGCCGCGATGATGATGGCGCTGGCCCAGTGGTATGCCGCCGGAAAGATCAAGCCGGTGATCGACCAGGTGCTGCCGATGCAGTCGCTGCCGGAGGCCTTTGCGCGAATGAGCTCGCGGCAGGTGGTGGGCAAGCTGGTGGTGGTCAATTCCTGAACCGCCCACACCCTTCTTCGCGGGGCATGCAAGCGGACGGCCCTTTGCTAGGATGCGGAGGCTTTCGTTTCTCCACACCATGGCCGTCAAAGTACTCATCGTTGAAGACAACCCGGTAGCCCGGAGCTTCCTGTGCCGGGTCGTGCGCGAGAGCTTCAGCGACGGCATGGAGATCACCGAAGCCGGCGATCTCGAAGGCGCGCGTCGCCATCTGGCGAAGGTCGAGGCCGAGGGCGCCGGCAGCGGCTTCAAGCTGATCCTGGTCGACCTGGAACTGCCCGACGGCAACGGCATGGAATTCCTGGGCGAGCTGGCCAACAAGCCGGCAGTCAAGATCGTCACCACGCTCTACTCGGACGATGACCACCTCTTCCCCGCCCTGCAGCGCGGCGCGGACGGTTATCTGCTGAAGGAAGATCGCTTCGAGGTGCTGGTCGAGGAGCTGCAGCGCATCGTGCGCGGCCAGCCGCCACTGTCCCCGGCGATTGCGCGGCGCTTGCTGTCGCACTTCCGACCGGGCTCGAGTGGCGATTCCGGTCCGATGGGATTGAACTCCGGCTTCGGCACGCTCACCGCGAATGCGACGCCGGCCAGTCGCGGCGTCACCCTGGAGCCGCTGCCCGAATGGGAACGGCTGACCCCGCGCGAGAACGAAGTGCTGACCTACCTCAGCAAGGGCTTCACCATCAAGGAAATCGCCAACCTGATGGGCATCAAGTGGTTCACCGTGAATGACCACATCAAGAGCATCTACAAGAAGCTCAATGTCTCCAGCCGCGCCGAAGCCGCGGTGCTGGCGAGCAAGCAAGGCCTGGTCTAAGCCAGCGGCGTGAATCGCCGACGCGGACGGCGTCAGCCCGCTCGCATTCCCACCCATTCACCTGAAGCTCGATTCGCGTGCGAGCCAGCCGCTCGCCCGCGCTTCGCGGCCTCATGAGCCGCGTGCATCGGCATCCCGCCGATGGACAGGCCTGGCGCGCGGCCAGGCCCGGGCGGTCATCAACCGGCCTTGTTCTTCAGCTTGCCCTTGGGCATCACCGCCGTCATGGGCGCCACCGGACGCGGAGAATCCGGCGAGGACGTGGTCTCCTTGGAGCCGGCGTCTTTCTTCGGCTTCTTGTTGGCCTTGTCGTTGCGTTGTTGGCCTTTTGGCATGGTCAGTCCTGATGAAGGTTCGAGTCAGGACGGCACTCTACTACCGCTTCCCGTGACCGCGCAGCTTCGTTGCGCCCCGCGCGCTCGGACGTTGCGTGAATGAGATGGGCGACTGCGCCCGTGGCCGTTTCAAGCGCCGTCTTGGTCGCCAGTCGAGTTGATGTCGCTGCCCGTCAGGCCGGCCGCGTGCAAGGCCGCGTCGGTCGCATGCGCGTCGGCGAGATCGAAGGCGTCCATGGGTGGAGGCCGAATCAGCGCGCGCGCCTCGGCCTCATCGCCCTCGAGCCAGACCGACCAATCGGATGGCCCGATGTGGACCACCGAACGCTTGTCCTGCGCATCCGGCGGCAGCTTGGGGTCCGGGCGATGCAATCGCCGCAGCAACGGGTGCGCATCGCAGTTGCAGGTCAGCAGGGTGTAGCTGGGCACCCATTCGCCGGTGTCCGGATCGACCCATTCATTCCAGAGTCCCGCCAGCATCCAGGGCTCGCCATCGGCGCGTCGGAGTTGCCACCAACGATTGCGGCCGGTCTCCCAATTGGGCTCTTGGTACCAAAGCGCCGGAATCAGGCAGCGGCGACCGGCGCGCCAGGCCTCACGGAACGTCGGCAAGGTCGCGGCGGTTTCCGCGCGGGCGTTATTGGTACTTCGGGGCCGGGCCGCCAGGGGCTTCTTGCCGGGGACGACCTTGGGCGCGATCCACTCGCGCCGCGCAGGTGCGCCCGGACGAATCAAACCCCATTGACCCCAGCGACCCGTGACCGCGCTGGGCGTGCCGTCGCTGATCGCATGGAGGAAGAAGCCCGTGTCGAACGGCCCGACGGTCGGCTTGGCGGAGGGTGCGAGCCCGGGGCGCGGATCGGGCGCTTCCGGCAGCCACAGCTTGCCGATGTGCCGCCGGACATATCGCTCGAAGTCGTCCTTCGGCGTCATGTGATAGAGGTTGCACATGAACCGATTGTGAGCGGCGGCGGCTTGGCGCGATGAACCCGGAAATGGGTGGGCCGGAATTCTCTGATCCGGCATTCACAGGTTGGCCGTTCACAAGGCCGTAAACCCGCTGCGACAAGTCAGCGCAGCGCCAGATAGTCCGCGCTGCAAAACGCGATCAGCGCTTCGGAAAAGAAAAACGCCGACAAGACTTTCATCTTGTCGGCGTTTCAATTTTTGGGGTGGCTAATGGGACTCGAACCCACGACAACCAGAATCACAATCTGGGACTCTACCAACTGAGCTATAGCCACCGGAGAAGCCTTAGATTATGGCTGACATTCCTCTTCTTGGGAAGTACTTTTCAAATCTTTTTTCGAACTTCGTACGAGTGAATCGCACGTGTCTCGAAGGCCGAACGGCGCAACGATTCCATGAACCGTTGCTGTCGCCAGGGCGCGAATCATATAGCGATTGAGGCGCGCCTCCGGACAACTTCTGATCAAGCGTGCGAATAAAAAATGGCGCCGTTCACACGGCGCCATTTTCATCACCATCAGTTCGTCGCAGCGGACGCGGCCTCTGCCGACTTCAACGCCGACGGCTTCACCGTCGCCTTGTATTTCGTCTTCAGCGCGCCGTAATAGGCTTGGGTTTCAGCCGCCGTCCACAGTTGCGCATATTGGTCCGAGGCGCGCTTGGCATCCACCACCGCCGGATCTCGCGGCAGCAGCTTGCCGATACGCACCACCAGATAGGCGCCCTCGCCCGCGTCGACACCCACATACGCCGGCAGCTTGCTCACATCAGCACGCATGATTTCGATCAGCGCCTTCTGCGGCAGGTCGGCGGGCTTCGCGCGGGACACGACCACCGCGTCGCCCAGACCGTCAGCGGCGCCGCTCTTCTTCAGATCGGCCAGACGCTGCTGACCGGCCTTCACCGCGGCCTCGCCCGCCTTCTCGCGCACCCACTGCGCGGCGACCTTGTCCTTGACGTCGGCCAGCGCCGGCACACGTGCCGCCTGATGCGAAACCACGCGCGCCGACACCAGTTGGCTCGGGCCGGTTTCCACCGCGGCGGTATTGCGCTTGTTGTTCAGCGCATCGGGGCTGAACACCGCATCCAGCAGCTTGACCGAGGCCAGCGGGCCGGCGGCATCCAGCGCGGGCTTGCGCTGCACGGTGGCCTTCTGAATGGTCAGCTTGAACTTGTCCGCCACCGGACGCAGGCTGTCGCTCTGCTCGTACACGGTGTTGTTGAAGTCCTCAGCCATTTCGGCGTAGCGCTTCTGGCCTTCCTGCTTGCGCAGCTCGGCTTCGATGTCGGCACGCACCGATTCGAACGGCCGCAGACCACCACCGCGCACACCCGTGACCTGGATGATGTGATAGCCGAAATCGCTCTGCACCAGATCGCTGATCTCTCCCTGCTTCAGCGCATAGGCGGCATCTTCGAACGGCTTGACCATCGCGCCGCGACCGAAGAAATCCAGATCGCCACCGCGAGCGGCGGATCCTTCGTCTTCCGAGTTCTTGCGCGCCAGGTCAGCGAAACCCGCCGGATTCTTGCGGGCCTCGGCCAGCAGCGCTTCCGCACGGGCCTTCGCCTTGGCCTTGGCATCCGCCGTCATGCCCTCGCCGGCCTTGATCAGGATGTGGCTGGCACGACGCTCTTCCGGCAGCTGGAAGCGCTTCTCGTTGGCCTTGTCGTCATAGAACTTGCGCACGTCTTCCGGCTTGATCGCCAGACCGGCCTGCAGTGCGGCCGCATCCAGCGTGACGTATTCAATCTGGGCGGACTCCTGAAGCTGGTAGGCCGACGAGACCTTGGCATCCTTGTAGAAGGCTTCCAGGTCCGCATCGGTGGGCTTCAGCGCCGCAGCGAAGTCCTTGGCGTCGAAGCGCTGGAATTGCAGCTCGCGCTGCTGCAGGAACGCATCGAAGGCCAGATCGGCGCTGGCCTGCACTGGCACGGCGCTTTCGGTGATCGGCGCGAGCACCTGGTTGTTCTGGATGTCCTGACGCAGGCGCGCGAGGAAGCTGTCCGCGCTCATGCCTTGCGCCGCCAGCAGCGCCATGTTCAGCTTGCCATCCGGACCGCGCAGCACCGCGAACTGCGGGTCGTTGCGGATCAGGTTGACGAGCTGCTCATCGCTGATGAACCGGTGCTCGTTCTGCACCACGGCTTGCAGGACCCGCTCGCGCACCAGGTTGTCCAGCACGTTCTTGCGGACTTCCGGCGAATCGAACAGCTTGGCGTCGACGTTGGGCATCTGGGCCCGCATGCGGTCCACCTGCTGGCGCTGGGCCAGGTCCCACTCGGTCTGGGTGATCTTGTGACCGTCGACCGTCGCCACGGCGGCATTGCTGCCGTCCAGGAAACGGCTGTAGCCCTCGACGCCCAGCAGCACGAAGGACGGCAGGATCAGGATCAGGAGCACGAACTGGAACAGCCGGGTGTGCTTGCGTACGAAATCAAACATCAACAACCTCAGGTGGACACGACCGCCGGGCTTGACGGCGGCGCCCCTTGGGAGCGCCGTTCGCCAGCAGCGGCACAGCGGACATCACATACGACAAAGGCGAACCTCGGTTCGCCTTTGAGCTGCGGCATTCTAGCCTCGGGAATGGTGGGCGCTGACGGTCTCGAACCGCCGACCTACTCCGTGTAAAGGAGCCGCTCTACCAACTGAGCTAAGCGCCCGAGGAATTTTGTTCATTCACCCATGTCGCAGGGCCTTTGGCGCGGACTGTCGAGCAGTCCGGTGATCCGTTGACGGATGGGGTGACCGAGGCCTCCTGCAGAGGGCCGATCACCAGACATCAGTTCACGGCGTCCTTCAGGGCCTTGCCCGGACGGAACTTCGGCACCTTCGCCGACTTGATCTTGATCGCATCGCCGGTGCGGGGATTGCGACCACTGCGCGCCGCCCGCTTGGTGACACTGAACGTGCCGAAGCCGACCAGCGACACCGAGCCGTTCTTCTTGAGCGTGGTTTTCACGCCGCCGATCACCGCCTCCAGCGCACGGCCGGCAGCAGCTTTGGAGATGTCTGCCTGCTTGGCGATGTGCTCGATCAATTCGGACTTGTTCACGAAGGTACCCCCTCTTTGATTTCACCGCGACGGCCCACCGCCCAGGCGGCCATCACCACCGAACCGGTCGCACCGAACAGGCTTCCCACAGGAGATTTTCCCTAGGAATTCCAGCGCGGCGCGGGAAGCGGATTCTAGACGGATTCAACTGTGGGCCCGATCAGGGAGAAGTCCCGATAGCCGGGACATGCTCGCCAGTCGCCCGGTCGATGAACGCTTGAATTCGTCGCGAATTCAGCGGTCGCATGGGCCGCGGAATCGCCGCCCGACAGCGCCGCCGCAGGGATGAAGACGTCACCCCGACGGCCGAGCGACTGCCGCCCGCACCGACGATTCAGCGCACCTTCGCGCGAATTTCCGGCAACGCCTTTTGCAAGTAATACACCATCGACCAGATCGTCAGCACCGCAGCCAGATAGATCAGCCACGTGCCCCACAGCCGGGTGTGGACCAGCCCGAACAGCACGCCGTCATACAGCAGGAAGGGAATCGCGACCATCTGCACCGTGGTCTTGAGCTTGCCCAGCATGTGCACCGCCACCGAGCGCGACGCGCCGATCTGCGCCATCCATTCCCGCAGCGCCGAGATCGCGATTTCGCGCCCCACGATCACCAGCGCGACCAGCGCGTCCACGCGCTGCTGCTCCAGCAGCACCAACAGCGCCGCGCAGACCAAGAACTTGTCGGCCACCGGATCCAGGAACGCGCCGAAGGACGAGGTCTGGTTCAGCTTGCGCGCCAGATAGCCGTCCGCCCAGTCGGTCAACGCCACGGTGATGAACAGCACGGTGGCCAGCAGGTTCTGATGGGCAGGGGCCATCTGCAGATGGAACACCCCGACGATCAGCGGGATGGCCACGATGCGGGCCCAAGTCAGCAAGGTTGGCAACGTCAGAAACATGGACGGCATTGTGCCCACCTTTTGATGTGGTTTTGTCTCTGAATCAGTGAGCCGGCGCGCGAGCCCGCGCCTGGCTCGCGGGCGGCACTCACTCGTCCAAGGTGCGCGGCTTGAAGCGGCGATCGTCGTTGAACAGGAAGACTTCGTTGAACTTCCACGGATGCGGCAGCCGGCTCAGATCACCGAACGGCGCCGCCTTGTGCACGGCGGCGATGGCGAGGTCGATGGTGTCGACCGCCTGCCCCGGCCGGCGCAGCACGCGGATGTGCTTGACCGATCCATCGCGGTTGAGCTCGATTTCCAGCACCGGAATCGCCAGCAGCACCGCCGGCACCTCGCCCATGTAGACGCGCTCCGGATTGGCCGCCACCAGCCGTTGCGCGGCCTGGCGGCGCAGCGCCTCATGCGTGGTGACCGGCAGTGGCGCGCCGAGCGTGCGGGCGTTGGCAGCGCCTTCGGCCAGGCCGGAAGCGAGATCCGGCGCCGGCGCGGGACGAGGCGCTGCCGGCCGCGCCGGCTCCGCAGCCGGCGCAGGCGAGGCCGGCGCGCGCGGCGCCTGATTGCCGCACCCTGCCAGACACAGCGTGAGCCCCACGCCCAATGCCCAACCACCATGACGGGTCAACCGCCGCTCTTTCAGACCCCGGATGGGTGTCGACATTTGTTCATCCTTGTTCAATTCATGCGCCCAAAGGCCACGGTGCAGGACATGGACCGTCTCGACGCCTTCAACGGCTTAGCTGGCGAGTCCCAGGGCAAGCATCAAGCCAGCCCGCTCACCCGGCGCCGGTTGCGCGATACGCATCGCGCCACGCCTGTCCGATGGACGACGCGATCAATGCAGCGCCCGATAGATCTCTTCCGCCAGGTCGCGCGAAATGCCTTTCACGCTGCACAGCTCTTCGACGCTCGCCCCCGCCACGCCGCGCACACCGCCGAAACGCTGCAGCAACTGCGAGCGCTTCTTCGGCCCGACGCCCGGCACATCCTCCAGGCGCGAGCCGCCGGTGCGCACCGACGCCCGCTTCGCGCGCATGCCGGTGATCGCGAACCGGTGAGCCTCGTCGCGAATCTGCGCGATCAACATCAGCGCCGCCGAATCGCGTCCGAGATAAACCTTCTCCCGGCCATCGGCGAACACCAGCTCTTCCAGACCGACCTTGCGTCCTTCGCCCTTTTCGACCCCCGCGATCAGGCTGAGATCCAGCCCGAGTTCCTCGAACACCTCGCGGGCCATCGAGACCTGACCCTTGCCGCCGTCGACCAGCACCAGATCCGGCAGCCGGCCCGTGCCATTCTGAGCCGCCTCCGCCATCTTGCTGTAACGGCGTGTCAGCACCTGGCGCATGGCGGCGTAATCGTCGCCACCGGTGATGCCCTCGATGTTGAAGCGCCGGTACTGGCTGCTCTGCATCTGATGGCCCTCGAACACGACGCAGGAGGCCTGGGTCGCTTCGCCGGCGGTGTGGCTGATGTCGAAGCATTCGATGCGGAACTTGTCCAGCTCCGCCACGCTCAGGTCCAGCGCATCCACCAGCGCCCGGGTGCGCGCCTGCTGCGATCCTTCTTCCGACAGCAGACGCGCCAGCGCCAGCTCGGCGCCCTTGGCGCACATCTCCTGCCAGATCCGACGCTGCCCGCGCGGCTGCGCCTGGGTCGTGACCCGGTAACCGGCCTGCAGGCTCAGCGCTTCCGCCAAGGCCGGATCGACCGCATCGGTCAGCACCAGCAACGACGGCACCGGCGCCTCCAGATAGTGCTGGGCGAAGAAGGCCTCCAGCACCTGACGCTCCGGGCTCGGGCGCTGCGGTCGGGCGACGCGAGCCGGGGACGGCACTGGCGACGCCGCAGCGCCCTCGCCTTCGGGAACGGCGCCCGCTTCCATCGCAGGGTTCCCGAGCGTCGACGCGTCCGGCGACTCGCCAGCGACGGCGATGGCCCCGTCCTCCGCGATCGGTCGCTCGTCGGTCACCGTCTCGACCATCGGCAGCTCATCGTCATCGATCAACTGAACGGCGGTCGCATCCTCCACATGCTTGGGAAAGTAAGCGCGGTCGCCAAGATGTCGACCGCCGCGCACCATCGCCAGATTGACGCACGCCCGCCCGCCCTGCAGCTTCACCGCGAGGATGTCGACGTCACGATCACGGCCGGTGGCGCTGTTCTCATCCACCGCCTGCTGCTGCAGCACCTTGGACAGCGACACGATCTGATTGCGCAGCTCCGCCGCCTGCTCGTACTGCATCCGCTCGGCGTGCGCCATCATCTGCGCCTGCAGGCCGTCCATCACCTCCTGGGTTTCGCCCAGCAGGAAACGCTCCGCATGGCTGACGTTGCGGCGGTATTCCTCGGTCTGGCCCTCCGGCACGCACGGGCCGGAGCAGCGGCGGATCTGATAAAGCAGGCAGGGCCGACTGCGGTTGTTGAAGACGGTGTCCTCGCAGGTCCGCAGATGGAAGACCTTCTGGATCAGCTGGATCGATTCCTTCACCGCCCAGGCGGTCGGGAACGGCCCGAAGTAGCGATGACGCCGATCCACCGCGCCGCGGTAATAGCTGATGCGCGGCCAGGCATGGCCGGACAGGCGCAGATAGGGATAGCTCTTGTCGTCGCGGAACAGGATGTTGAACCGCGGGTTCAAGGCCTTGATCAGGTTGTTTTCCAGCAGCAGCGCTTCGGCTTCGGTCCGCACGACGGTGGTTTCCAGTCGCGCGATGCGCGCCACCATCATGCCGATGCGGGTGCCGCCGTGGTCCTTCTGGAAATAGCTCGAGACCCGCTTGCGCAGGTTCTTCGCCTTGCCGACATACAGGACATGGTCCTGCGCATCGAAATAGCGGTAGACCCCCGGCAACTGCGGCAGCGCGGCGACCTCGGCCAGCACGCGGTCGCGCACGGCGCGTGCGGCGGACTCCATGTCCGCCACGCGCAGGTTCTCCGCGGCGCCGATCGCTTCGCTCTGCTCATTCCAGGCGCTGGCGTGGTCCGGCGCGGACGTCGAGACGGCGGCGGCAGGCACCGCCGGGGCCGGCGAGCCGGCGATGGGGGCATCCGGCACCGGGCTGGGGGTGTCGGCAGGAAGGTTGCTCATGGACGGAATTGTGCCGCCGGATAATCGCGCTCATCGCGAGCGGCCATGGAGGCCCTTCGCAGATCGCGCCGGCGCGCGTCGACCGGCATGCCCCTCCGAAGCGCTCGACGATCCGCCGCGCCGCATTCGCTCAGCCCTCCCATCGCTCATTGCTCGCCGCTGCCGTGCCCGCTTCTTCCGATCACGATCCCCTCGCCCCGCACGCTCCAGTGGCAGTGCCGTCGCCCCAGGCAACGCTGCAATGGGACCTGTTCTGTCGGGTCATCGACAACCATGGCGACCTCGGCGTGAGCCTTCGGCTGGGTCGCGATCTCGCCCTGCGCGGTGAATCGGTCCGCTTGTGGTGCGACGACCTGTCCGCCCTGGCGTGGATGCAACCCGAGCCCGTCCCTGGCCTGAGCTGCCTGCCTTGGGAGCAGTCCATCACCGCCGCGCCCGGCGATGTGGTGATCGAGACCTTCGGATGCGACCTGCCCGAGCCCTTCGTGCGGGCGATGGGGCGACGCCAGCCGCCGCCGGTGTGGATCAATCTCGAATATCTGAGCGCGGAAGACTATGTCGAGCGCAGCCATGGCCTGCGCTCGCCGCAGTTCTCCGGGCCGGGCGAAGGCCTGGACAAATGGTTCTTCTATCCCGGCTTCAATGCCCGCACCGGCGGGCTGCTGCGTGAGCCGGCGCTGATCGACACCATCCAGGCCTTCGACGGCCAGGCATGGCTGCAGGCGCGCGGCTGGGCGCCGACATCGGGCGAGCGGGTGCTCAGCCTGTTCGCCTATCCGCAAGCGCCGTGGGACGCGTTCCTCGATGCCCTCGCGCAGCACGGCGAGCGCTGGCTGCTGCTGCTGTGCCCCGGCGCTGCGCAGCAAGCGGTGCCGCCACGGCTGCGCGCCGGTCAACGGGCCCTCGCACTGCCCTATCTCAGCCAATCGGACTACGACCGGCTGCTGTGGTCCTGCGACCTGAACCTGGTGCGCGGCGAGGATTCCTTTGTGCGCGCCCAATGGGCGGGGCGGCCGATGCTGTGGCAGATCTATTTCCAGGACGACGGCGCGCACGGCCCGAAGCTGGATGCCTTCCTGAAGGCGGCGTGGTCCGGCGCCGCCGCGTCCGTGGCGCAGGAGGCCTGGGCGCTGGCGCGCGCCTGGAACGGGCTGGCGCCGTGGACCGACGCCGCGGACCGCGCGCTCTCCCAACTGGCACCCGCCACCGATCAGGCGCGGCGCTGGCGTGCGGGATTGGGTGAACAGACGGATCTGGTCACGGCGCTGCGGGGTTTCGTTTCGCGCGAGCGTGGGGTTTCGGGCTAGAATGCGCGGCTTTTCGCGTCCCGCTTGAAGCAATCCCGCGTCAGCCTGCAGGGTCCGCCGGAAGGATCGACGCTCACTGAAAACGCGCCTGGCGCGCTGTCCTTGAGCCCCTCATCCCCGACGACACGCTGCTGACGGAATCACTTTGGCGGGCCGGTCCAGACGGATCGGCCGCGACAACATCGTGGGACGCGCCACTGCCGGAACAGTTCTGATCCAGTGACTGTCCCCGGACTCTTTCCCGGAATCATCATGAAGATCGCTCAAGAAATTCGCGCCGGCAACGTGATCATGCACGGCAAGGACCCCATGGTCGTGCTGAAGACCGAATACAGCCGCGGTGGCCGCAATGCCGCCACCGTGCGCATGAAGCTGAAGAGCCTGCTGAACAACTCGGGCACGGAAGTCGTCTTCAAGGCCGACGACAAGATGGACCAGATCATCCTCGAGAAGAAGGAGTGCACCTACTCCTACTTCGCCGACCCGATGTATGTGTTCATGGACACCGAGTACAACCAGTTCGAGGTGGAAGCCGAGAACATGGGCGACGCCATCAACTACCTGCAAGACGGCATGGAAGTGGAAGTGGTGTTCTACGACGGCAAGGCCATCTCGGTCGAACTGCCCACCAGCGTGGTGCGTGAAGTGACCTGGACCGAGCCGGCCGTCAAGGGCGACACCTCGGGCAAGGTGCTCAAGCCTGCCAAGATCGCCACCGGTTTCGAAATCCCCGTGCCCATCTTCGTGGCCCAGGGCGACCACATCGAAATCGACACCCGTACCCACGAGTACCGCAAGCGCGTCTGAGGTCGCGAGCCTCCGCGTCAGGAGGCTCCGCCACCGGAACCCGGCTCAGCGCCGACTCCGTCAGGCAACCAGCGCAGCACGCTTCAGCACGGGACGGTCGATCCCACCGTCAAGCGCACTTTGAAGTGCGCCGAGCTCAAGCAAAAAAGGCAGCCCGAGAGGCTGCCTTTTTCATGTCCTTGACCCGTCCTGCCCCGCGTTGACACCTCGGACTCCCTGAAAGGGCGAGATCGATGGACACGAGGGAAAAGAGAACACAGCGCGACTACACGATGGCTTTTAAGTTGGCGGTGGTGGCGCAGGTGGA
>CAJYPV010000011.1 GCA_913776825.1 Burkholderiaceae bacterium | reverse complement strand
TCCACCTGCGCCACCACCGCCAACTTAAAAGCCATCGTGTAGTCGCGCTGTGTTCTCTTTTCCCTCGTGTCCATCGATCTCGCCCTTTCAGGGAGTCCGAGGTGTCAACGCGGGGCAGGACGGGTCACGGAACGAAAAAAAGCCGCTGAGACCCAGCGGCTTTTTTCATGCGGCGAGCGGTGACGGGGGACCGTCACCTGGCGCGCGTCGCGCTCAGTCGCGGCGACGACGGATCAGGAAGCCCAGCGTGGCCAGACCCGCCAGCATCATCGCGTAGCTCTCCGGCTCGGGAACGGCCGGGGTGACCAGCGGCGTGCCAAGGTTGGCCGAGGCGCTGGCGAACTCCACGCGCAGGCCGGTGAAGTTGTAGGTGTCGCTGGCGTCATCGGTCACGACGAAGCTCAGGGTGTTCTTGCCGGCGGTCAGGGCGCGGTTGATGGCGCTGAAGTTGGTCCAGCTGTTGTAGCCATTGCCCAGGATGGTCGAAATGACCGTGCCGTTCAGCAGCAGCACGCCGCTGTTGTCCGATGCCCAGCGGCCGGTGATGGCGGCGGAGCTCAGGTCGTAACCCGTCATGTCGAAGTTCAGCGACCAGGTGAAGGTGCTGCTCTGCGACGTGCTGTAGTTGACCGATTGGTCGGCCGTGGGCATCAGCCAGGACGACGACGCGGTGTTGGCCAGCCAGTTCGGGAACGGGTCGGTGTTGCCGTTGGCCACCACGCCCGCGCCGCTCAGGCCGGAGAAATCACCACCGACGACCGAGAAGCTGTAGTTGGTGTCCGTGCTGCCGGCGGTCAGGCCGGCGCCGGTGTTCACCAGACCGGCGATGGTGCCGGCGGAGGCCAGGCCGCTGACGAACAGCGCGGCGGCGGCAATCGAGGTACGAGCAAGCAGCTTCATGGAACTCCCGAAGGATTCTTGGAATGGTTGGTGGCCTGGACCGCCCTGCCCGGATTGGGCAGGTCGTGCGCGTCACTCCAAAGCAAGTCACACGCCGGCTGATGAGCGTGAATTGTCCCCAATGCGTGCGACTATTTCGCCCCCGTGCCCACGGGGGGTGAGCTTGAAATTTGCGCGAACGTCGCACCAAACCCACCCCAAAGCAGGATGGGCGCGGACCAAAACGGTGAAGCCGCCCCAGGATTGGGCAAGCTGTGACGAGCTGTCACAGCCGGCCGCTCCGCTCGTCGCGGGCGCTCGTCGGGCCGATCAGCGCTTCGGCGTGGCGACGGTCCAGCCTTCCTGCGATCAACCGATCGAGCGATCGAGCGATCGAGCGATCGAGCGATCAACCGATCAACCGATCAAGCCGTCACGCGGTCCAGCAGCATCGCGTCGCCGTAGCTGAAGAAGCGATAACGCTGCGCGATCGCGTGCTGGTAGAGCGACATGATGGCCGCATGGCCGGCGAAGGCCGAGACCAGCATCATCAGCGTGCTCTTGGGCAGGTGGAAGTTGGTGATGAGCCGATCGACCACGCGGAAGTCGAAGCCCGGGGTGATGAAGATGTCGGTTTCCCGCTCCCCGGCCGCGAGCGCGCCCCCCAGCGCCGCCGATTCCAGCGCCCGCAGCGTCGTCGTGCCGACCGCCGTGATCCGGCCGCCCGCCGCGCGGCAGCGCTGGATGGCCTCGACCGTCTCGGGGCTCACCTGGAACCATTCGCTGTGCATCTTGTGGTCGGCCAGCGCCTCCACCCGCACCGGCTGGAACGTGCCGGCGCCCACATGCAGCGTCACATGGGCCGTGCCGACCCCGCGTTCCGCCAGTTGCGCCAGCAAGGCCTCATCGAAATGCAGCGCCGCGGTGGGCGCCGCGACCGCGCCCGGCTCGCGAGCGAAAACGGTCTGGTAGCGGCGCACATCGTCGGCCGAATCGCCGTGCTCGATATAGGGCGGCAGTGGCACATGGCCATGGCGCTCCAGCAACTCGAACGGATCGCCGGACAGGCGCAGATGGAACAGCCCGTTGTCCGGACCACAACGACCCAGCACCTCCGCATCGAAGGCGTCCGCGAAACGGACCACCGCGCCCGGCTTCGGGCTTTTGCTGGCGCGCATGTGAGCCCAGACTTCCTGCGTGCCGGGCAGCACCCGTTCGACCAACGCCTCCACCGCGCCCCCGCTGGCCTTGGCGCCATACAGCCGCGCCTTGATGACCTTGGTGTTGTTGAACACCAGCAGATCGCCGGGATTCAGCAGCGACGGCAGCTCCCGGAAGATCCGGTCCACCGGCGGCATCTGACGGCCGTCCAGCAGGCGCGAGGCCGTGCGTTCCGCGGCGGGATGCTGGGCGATCAGGTCGGGAGGAAGAGCGAAATCGAAGTCGCTCACGGTGAAGGTTGCAGACATGCGCACACCAGGGCCGGCAGGCCCTGCCAGTTGAGGGCCTGACGAGGCCCGTACCAATGGAAAGTCGGAATCGGCCGCGAACGGTCGGCGAACGACCGGCGTTGAGCCGACGTTCGACCGACGCAAGACAGAAGCTCGATCGGGAAATGACGAGGAGGCGAAGCGTCCGTCGCGGACCCAGCCGCGAGCGGCACCGCGCTCGCTGAAATTCTCCCATGCTCGATGAGGGACGCTCTGACCGCCGCTCGCGCAGCGCCCGCGCGCTCAGCCCCGTCCGCCGACGCGCTACTGCCAGCGCGCCCCGCGTCGCACCAGTTCCGCCAGGCGGCCGCTGCTTTGCATGTCGCCCAGGCCACGGGTGAGCGCGGCAGTCAGGCGATCGCCATCGGTCTGGGTGCGCGAGAACACGGTGTAGAGCGGCAATTCGGTGATGCCGGGCTCCAGCCAGACCAGCCGTCCCACGGCCTCACGCAGTTGGGTGTCGATGAGATGAGCGCCCACGCCCTTGTCGATCAGGATCAGGTCGATCCGCCCCGCCAACAGCTTGCGCAGGTTGGCCAGGTCATCGACGGCCGGCTCGACCTGCAGCCGCGCCCGTTCGAAGCGCTCCGGATTCGCATAGCCGTTGACGGTGCCGATGCGCAGCCCGGCGAGCCTGTCGAGATCGTCGACCCGATGCCGGGCATCCGCCCGCGCCATGAAACCGATCTGGTTGACGATGCCCAACGGCGACGGGAAGCGCATCTGCCGCTCACGCTCCGGGGTGCGCCAGGCGCCGATCACGCCGTCATGCTCGCCGCGCTGGAATTCCAGCAGCGCCCGCGCCCAGGGTCGGAACTGCAGGCTCATCGTCAGTCCCACCTGCCGCAGCGCAGCGCGGGTGATTTCGCAGGCGATGCCGCCGCCCGGCAACGCGGCGCCGGTGTAGGGCGGGAATTCCGTGCTCACCAGACGGACGGTCGCGCCATCCGCGCCCGTGGCCGGCGAGGGCGATGGCGAGGTCGCCGCCGTGCCCGCCAGGGCGCGCGCGCCGGCGGGCCACGCCAGCGTGGCCAGGCTCATCAGACAAGCCCTGCGGCGGGTCATACGGGCGACGGCGAATGCCGAAAGTGGCGATGCGTCCAGCGTAGCGCGGCACGTCCCGGCGCGCCGCCTCAATTCAGGGACGGCGCCCCCCTGCCCGACCGAAATGCGGCATTCGGTCACAAGGCTGAGCCGGCGCAGTCCGCGCGGGCGGGCCACGTGCCACGTGCCACGTGCCACGTCGCCGTCGCCGCCGTCGGCGCCATCAGCGTCCGCAAGGCGCAGCGGGTTCCAGCCGGCCACGTCCCGACGCCACACGCTTCGGCACTCCTCAGCGGCCGCGACGTTCCCAGGCAAAATCCGCCACCTGTTCCCAGATGCCGCCGATGCCCGAGGCCAGCCCCCCCGCTCCGTCCGTTCCGCCCTCGCCTGCCAGGCCCGCCGCGCCGGCCAAGTCCGCGCCCCAGAAGGCGATGGAGAAGCTGGGCCTGGTGCGTGACATCGACCTGGCCCTGCATCTGCCGCTGCGTTATGAGGACGAGACCCGGCTGACACCGCTCGACCAGGCCCGCGACGGCGACACGCTGCAGTGCGAAGGCGAGGTCATCGAGAGCCGCATCGAGGTGCGCGGCCGCCGCCAATTGCTGGTCAAGCTCCGCGACGACCACGGCGCCCAACTGCTGTTGCGCTTCCTGCACTTCTACCCGTCGCATCAGAAGACCCTGGCGGTCGGCGTGCGGGCGCGGGTGCGGGGGGAGATCCGCGTGGGCTTCTTCGGTCGGGAAATGGTGCATCCCAGCTTCCGACAGGTCGGCGAGGACACGCCGCTGGCGACCTCGCTGACGCCGGTGTATCCGACCAGCGCGCAGCTGCCACAGGCCTATCTGCGCAAGGCGATCGCATCGGCGCTCAAGCGCGCACCGCTGGATGAAGTGCTGCCCGCCGGCATGGTGCCCAAAGGGCTGCCCTCGCTGCGGGACACGCTGCAGTTCCTGCACCATCCGCCGCCGTCGGCCGGCCTGTCGACCCTGGAAGACCACACCCATCCCGCCTGGCAGCGCTTGAAGTTCGAGGAGCTGCTGGCCCAGCAGCTCAGCCAGCAGCGCGCCCAGCGCGAGCGGGCCGAACTGCGCGCGCCGGTGATGCGCGGGCGGCCCGGCGGTCTGCATGAGCAGCTGCTCGCCGCCCTGCCCTTCGCGCTGACCGGCGCCCAGCAGCGGGTGGCCGAAGAGATCGCCTTCAACCTGGCGCGACCGCAGCCGATGCACCGGCTGCTGCAGGGCGACGTCGGTTCCGGCAAGACGGTGGTGGCCGCGCTGGCCGCCGCCGTGGCCATGGACGCGGGCTGGCAATGCGCCCTGATGGCGCCGACCGAGATCCTGGCCGAGCAGCATTTCCGCAAGCTGATCGGCTGGCTGGAACCGCTGGGCGTGCAGGTCGCCTGGATCACCGGCAGCGTGAAGGGCAAGGCCCGCCAGAAGATGCTGGACGCCGCCGCGTCGGGCGAAGCCAAGCTGATCGTCGGCACGCATGCGGTGATCGAGGACAAGGTGCGCTTCGCGCGACTGGGGCTGGCGATCATCGATGAACAGCACCGCTTCGGCGTCGCCCAGCGACTCGCGCTGCGGCGCAAGCTGGCCGATGGCGTGCCGGATGACGACGGCCAGCCGATGGAGCCGCATCTGTTGATGATGAGCGCGACGCCGATCCCGCGCACGCTGGCGATGACCTATTTCGCCGACCTGGATGTGTCCACCATCGACGAGTTGCCGCCCGGCCGCAGTCCGATCGTCACCCGCGTGTTCGCCGACGGCCGGCGCGACGAGGTGATCGAGAAGATCGCCGCCGCGGTGGCCGACGGCCGGCAGGTCTACTGGGTCTGTCCGCTGATCGAGGAGTCCGAGGCGCTGGACCTGAAGAACGCCACCGAAACCCATGCCGAGCTGGGCGCCGCACTGCCTGGTCAGCAGGTGGGCCTGCTGCATGGCCGCATGCCGACGGCCGAAAAGGCGGCCGTGATGTCGCTCTTCAGCAGCGGCCAGATGAGCGTGCTGGTGGCCACCACCGTGATCGAAGTGGGCGTAGATGTGCCCAATGCCAGCCTGATGGTGATCGAGCATGCGGAGCGCTTCGGCCTGTCGCAGCTGCATCAGTTGCGCGGGCGCGTGGGTCGCGGCTCGGTGGCCAGCGTCTGTGTGCTGATCTACACCGGGCCTCTGTCCGACACCGGCAAGTCCCGGCTGCGCGCGATGGCCGAAACCACCGATGGCTTCGAGATCGCCCGGCGCGACCTCGACATCCGCGGCCCCGGCGAATTCATGGGTGCGCGCCAAAGCGGCGCGCAACTGCTGCGCTTTGCCGATCTGCAGGAAGACGCGCCGCTGCTGAGCGCCGCCCGCGCGCTCGCGCCGCGGTTGCTGGACCAACATCCCCGCGCGGCGCAGCTGCAGGTGGAGCGCTGGCTCGGCCACAAGACCGAGTATTTGAAAGCCTGAAGCGGCCGGGCTGAAGGGTCGGCATGGGTCGGCCACCGCCCGCGCGCACCCGGATGGGGCCATGGCACGCGGCGTGCGGCTTTACACCTCGACGCTCGCGGATACCGGCTCAAGCACTTGATGACAGCGGACCGCCGCCGTCGTTCATAAGGTGTCGGCTTTCCTCGCGCGGTGAGCCGCACTGGCATGCGGCCCGTGCGGGCGGACCGCGCCTGTCGCGGTCCCAGCATGACACTTTTCACCCGTTCGCCCCGTTCGCCCCGTCCGTCCCCTCTGCGTGCCGTCGATGGACGCCGTTCCGGCTTGACGCCGCAGCCGTCGCCCGCCCGGTCGCCCTTGCAGCGCGCGATTCGGCAGCTCGGCGCGCCGCTGGGTCGAGGGCTGGGACTGGCGCTCGGTCTGGGTCTGGGGCTGGGCCTGACAGGCTCCGCCTTCGCGCTGAATCCCAACGACACCTCGGTCCAGATGTTCCAGTGGAAATGGAATGACCTGGCAAATGAATGCACCCAGTCGCTCGGGCCGAATGGCTATGGGGCGATCCAGATCTCGCCGCCGACCGCGTCCAAGGTCACCAATGCCTGGTGGGGCGTGTATCAGCCGGTGAATTTTGTGAGCTTCAAGAGCACCTTCGGCACCGAAGCCGAGCTGCGCGCCATGATCTCCACCTGCCATGCGGCCGGCGTGCGGGTGTACGCCGATGTCGTCGTGAATCAGCTGGCCGGCGATTCGAGCGCCACGGCCGGGCTGGCCTCGGACGGCTCGTCCTGGAGCGCGGGCACGCTGAGCTATCCCTACTTCAGCGCCAACGACTTCCACAGCAACTGCACCATCCAGCCCGCCGATTACGAGAGCGCCGCCGGCCGATCCAATGTGCAGAACTGCCGCCTCAGCGGCATGCCGGACCTGCGCACCGAGAGCAGCTATGTGCAGGGCCAGATCGTCACCTACCTGCGCACCCTGCTGGACATGGGCATCGACGGCTTCCGCATCGATGCGGCCAAGCATCAGCCAGCCGGCGCGCTGAATGCGATCCTCACGACGCTCAAGGCCTCGCGGCCCACGACGCAGCTCGGCGAGCCGATCTGGATCACCCAGGAAATCATTCCGGATGCGGAAGTCGCGCGTCAGGACTACCTGATCAACGGCACGCTCAACGAGTACCGCTACGTCTACCTGATGAAGGAGGCCTTCCGCAATCTGAATGGGGCCACGCCGGCGTCCATTCCCAACGCGATGGGCACCTGGAACAACTGGGGCGGCACCTGGGGCTTCCTGCAGCCGGCGCAGGCCACGGTGTTCGTCAACAACTGGGACAGCGAGCGCGAAGGCACGTCGCTGAACGCCAGCAACTTCACCGGCCTGACCAACGACACGCAAGGGTCGCACCGCTATGACCTGGCCAATCTGTTCATGCTGGCCCAGGGCTACGGCGAAGCGCAATTGCATTCCGGCTATCGCTTCACCCAGAAGGATCAGGGCAAGCCGGCCGCGAGTCCCTATGTGAATGGCGTGGCGCAGGTCAATGTGAACTGGGACTTCATCCATCGCTGGCCGCATCTGGCGGCGATGGTGAAGTTCCGCTCGGCCGCGCGCGGCCAGCCGATCCAGAACTGGGTCAGCGGCAATGCCAACCAGATCGCCTTCAGTCGCGGCAAGGTCGGCTTCATCGCGCTGAACAACAGCACCGCCGCCTGGACCCGCAGCTTCGCCACCGGACTGCCGGCCGGCACTTACTGCAATGTGATCCACGGCCTGGCGAATGCCGCGGGCAACGGCTGCACGGCGGATGCGGTGACGGTCGATGCCGCCGGCAATACCACCCTCACTGTCCCGGCGGATGGCGGCAGCACCGTGCCGGCGGTGGCGATCCATGTGGGCCAGCGCGTGTCCTGCGCGGTGAGCTTCAGCGTGGCCAATGCCGGCACCACCAGCGGCCAGCGGGTCTACCTGGTGGGCAACCAGACCGCCCTGGGCAGCTGGACCCCGAGCCGCGGCATCCCGCTGACTCAGCAGGGCAGCGGCGCGTCGGCGACCTGGTCGGGCAGCGTGGTGCTGCCGGCCAATACCGCCACCCAGTACAAGTATGTGAAATGGAACGGCAGCACCGCCGTGTGGGAAGCCAATCAGGCCACCGCCAGCGGGAATCGCAGCTTCACGTCCTGCGCAGCGGGGGCGACGGCCAGCCGGAACGACGGCAACTTCCTGAAGTAAGCGCCGTTCCCTGCGTCGGCTGCGGCCGGCGCGGACCGCGCGTCAGCGTTGCGCCGTCCGCGCCCGGCGAGCCGCCAGCGGTGGCTCGCCCCGGCGCCGCAGCGCCGCGTTCACTTCAGCTGGATCGCCCAGTACAGCACCACCTCGGTGGCCGGCCGGTCCGCGCCCGCGCCCAGTTGCCGCTCGGCATTGATGGCGTCCACGGTGCCCAGGCCCGAGATGATCCGGCCAAAGACCGCATAACCGGGCCGATTGGCATCGATGTAGTCCAGGTTGGTGTCCTTGGCCGGCACGTTGTTGTCCACCGTGTTGAAGTAGAACTCGGTGATGGCGGAGTCCGGCACGCCGGTGCGCGCCATGGCGATCGTGCCGCGGGCATTGCTCAGGCCGACGTTGGTTTCCAGCTTGATCGGCGTGCCATTGCTCGCCTTGGCCGTACCGCCGCTGCTGTAGCCGCCGCCCTGCACCACGAAGCCGGGCACCACGCGGTGGAAGATGGTGTTGTCGTAGTACTTCGCGTTGACGTACTTCAGGAAGTTGGCGACGGTGATCGGCGCCTTGGCGGGATCGAGCTCGATCACGATCTCGCCATCGCTGGTCAGCATGCACACGGTGCGCGGCATGGCGCTGGCATTGGACGCGGCCACGCCCGCGGCGCTGCAGGTGGTCGTCGGCGCGGTCGGCTTGGGATTGGGCTGCGGGAAGAGCGGACCGGAGCCGCTGTCGCCGCCGCCGCCGCAGGCGGCCATCAGCAAGGAACCGCCGAAGGCGGCGACCAGCGCCAGCACGCGGCGCTTCAAGATCATCGAAGAAGACATGTCAGACCCAGCGTTGATCGCGGTTGCGAAGAAGCGCGCAGTATCGTGTCAAGGTTGACATGCGCGCACCACTTCGTGCGTCGCGCGCACCGGCGATCGAGGGTTTTCCCGCCGCCCGCGCCATCGCGTCCGCGCGGGCCGATGCAGGCCGGGGTCAGGCCTCGATGTTGTCGATCAGCCGGGTCGCGCCCAGCTTGGCCGCCGCCAGGGCCACCAGCGGTTCGCCGTCGCGCGCCGGACCCAGGTCGTGCTGGCGGCGCAGCGTGAGGTAGTCCGGCTGCCAGCCGGCCTCGCGCAGCGTCTGCATGGCATCGGCTTCGAGCCGGTCGGTGTCGCGTTCGCCGGCCTGCCAGCGCGCGATGAGCGTCTTCAACGTGCGCGACAGCAGCAGCGCCTGCACCTTCTGTTCCTCGCTCAAATAACCGTTGCGCGAGGACAGCGCCAGACCGGCCTCGCTGCGTTCGGTCTCGCCCGCCAGGATGCGGATGGGCAGTGCCATCTGGGCCACCATGCGGCGGATCACCATCAGCTGCTGGTAGTCCTTCTTGCCGAAGACCGCCACATCCGGCTGCACGATGTTGAAGAGCTTGGCCACCACGGTGCAGACGCCGATGAAGAAGCCGGGACGGAAATGGCCTTCGAGGATGTCGGCCAGCTCGGCGGGCGGATGGACCTTGTAGCCTTGCGGCTCGGGGTACATCGTCGCCTCGTCCGGAGCGAAGACGTGGTCGCAGCCGGCGCCCGCCAGCAGCTCGGCATCGCGGGTCAGGGTGCGGGGATATCGGTCGAAGTCCTCATGCGGCGCGAACTGCAGCCGATTCACGAAGATCGAGGCCACCACCCGGCCGTCCGGTCCGACCGCCTCGCGGGCCTGGCGCACCAGCGCCAGATGGCCCTCATGAAGATTGCCCATGGTGGGCACCAGGGCGACCGCGCGGCCGCCTGCCAGCGAGGCCCGCAGGCCGGCGATGTCGTGATGGATCTGCATGCTCGCTTCGCCAGAAAGGTCGTTCAGAGGAGTGGGAGAAGGGGGGAGGACGCCGATCCAGCGGATCAGTAGCTGTGGATGGCTTCCGGGAAAGCGCCCGATTTCACATCCGCCACATAACGGCCCACCGCGTCCTGGATGGACGACGCGCCCTGCATGAAATTGCGGACGAAGCGGGGTCGGCGGCCCGGCGTCACATCGAGCATGTCGTGCAGCACCAGCACCTGGCCGGAGCAGGCCGCGCCCGCTCCGATGCCGATCACCGGAATGCCCAGCGACGCGGTCAGTTCACCGGCCAGCGCGGCGGGCACCATCTCCAGCACCAGCATCTGCGCGCCCGCATCGACCAAGGCCTTCGCATGGGCCTTGAGCTGGGCGGCGCCCTGCTCGTCGCGGCCCTGCACCTTGAAGCCGCTGAGCGCGGTCACCGTTTGCGGCGTCAGGCCCAGATGGGCGCAGACGGGGATGCCGCGCTCGGTCAGGAACCGGACCGCATCGGTGGTCCAGCCACCGCCTTCCAGCTTGACCATGTGGGCGCCGGCCTGGACGAGCTGCATGGCCGATTCCCAGGCCGCCTGCACCGAGGTGTGATACGTGCCGAAAGGCAGGTCCGCCACGATCCACGCATGTCGCCGTGCGCGGGCCACACAGCGGGTGTGATAGACCATCTCGTCCAGCCGCACCGGCACCGTCGTCTGCTGGCCTTGCAGCACATTGCCCAGCGAATCGCCGATGAGCAGCGCATCCACGCCGGCGTCATCCAGCAGATGGGCGAAGGCGGCGTCATAGCAGGTCAGCATGGCGATCTTCTCGCCGGCGGCATGCATGTCGAGCAGCCGTTGCAGGGTGATGGGTTTGCGGTCAGTGGTCATGCGAGTCCCCCGGGTGGGTGGGTCCCTTGGGTGGGCCGGCAGTGTACCGGGCCGTGTCAGGGCCGACCATTCTGAGGACAATGGCGCCCATGACCCTCACCGAACTGCGCTATATCGTCGCCGTCGCCCGCGAACGCCACTTCGGCCGCGCCGCCGAGGCCTGCTTCGTGTCCCAGCCGACGCTGTCGGTGGCCATCAAGAAGCTGGAAGAAGAACTGGACGTCAAGATCTTCGAGCGCGGCGCGAATGAAGTCAGCATGACGCCGCTGGGCGAGGACATCGTCCGCCAGGCGCAATCGGTGATCGAGCAGGCCAGCGCCATCAAGGACATCGCCAAGCGCGGCAAGGATCCGCTCGATGGCGCGCTGAAGCTGGGCATCATCTACACCATCGGCCCGTATCTGCTGCCGGATCTGGTGAAGCACTGCATCGAGCACCATCCGCGCATGCCGCTGATGCTGCAGGAGAACTTCACCCAGAAGCTGCTGGACATGCTGCGCACCGGCGAGCTGGACTGCGCCATCATGGCCGAGCCCTTCCCCGATGCCGGCCTGGCGATCGCGCCGCTGTATGACGAGCCCTTCGTCGTCGCCGTCCCGGCCACCCATCCGCTGGCCCAGCGCACCCGCATCACCGCCGAGGAACTCAAGGCCGAGACCATGCTGCTGCTCGGCAACGGCCATTGCTTCCGAGACCACGTGCTGGAGGTCTGCCCCGAGTTCGCCCGCTTCTCGACCGATGCCGAAGGCATCCGCAAGAGCTTCGAGGGCAGCTCGCTGGAAACCATCAAGCACATGGTGGCGTCCGGCATGGGCGTGACCGTGGTGCCGGCTCTGAGCGTGCCGGCCCAGGTGCCCGACCATCTGCGCTACATCCCGTTCGAGTCGCCCGCGCCCACCCGGCGTGTGGTGCTGGCCTGGCGACGCACCTTCACCCGCTATGAAGCGGTGGCCGCCCTGCGCAATGCGGTCTACGCCTGCAAGCTGGATCGGGTGACCTTGCTGTCCTGAGCGCTGATCGGCGTGCCTCCAGTCGCGGTGGCGCGCCGGCCTTGCGGGCGTGCCGACGTGCTTGATGTCACCTGCGCCGGCGACAAGCCGACCCACTTCACCCGGCGGAAACATCCCTTCACCCCCTGAAACAAGGGGATGCTCAGGGATAGCGTGAATATTGCTCGCAAAGCGCACGGATAGCCTGAAAGCCTGCTCGACCTGCGCACGCTTGTCACGCCCTGGTCGGCGCCCTCTTGCCTCGCAGCACAAGGAGCATCCGTGAAGCTGACCCTTTCCGCCCTCACCGCGGCCGCCCTGATGGCCGCCACCGGCGCGCAGGCCGCGCCGTCCACCGTGTCCGGTTCCTACGGCGGCATGGACTGGACCGCCTCCAGCACCATCGTCGGCGTCAACTCGACCGCCACCGGCGCCGCGGGCGGTGACCCGCGCTATCTGGCGCCCCGCTCGCAATACAGCGGCGTGGCCACGCTGATCATGGATTACGGCGCGGGCAACCAGTTCATCTGCTCCGGCACGCTGCTGGGCAATCAGAAGTCGATCGTGACCGCCGGCCATTGCGTCAGCGACGGCACCTCGGCCCGGCCGCTGAGCACCACGGTCTACTTCTACACCGGCACCGATCCGGAGAACGTCACCTACAACCAGCCCAGCTTCGTCTATCAGGTCACCAACTATGCGGTGAACTCGGCGTACACGGGCCACGTGATCGACCAGAACGACATCGCCGTGCTGACGCTGGACCGGCTGGTGGACTGGTCGGTGAAGTCCTATGACCTGTACGGCGGCGATGACCTGACCGGCGTGGACTTCAACGTCGCCGGCTACGGCGCCCGCTCCGATGGCGGCGGCAATGTGGGTGACAACCTCGGCACCGGCCGTCTGCGTCAGGGCGACAACCGCTACGACTTCCGGCTCGGCGACGAGGACTTCGGCGGCCTGTGGGGCAGCGTGCTGGGCGAGCCGGACGAGCAGATCGAATACACCTACCTGTCCGACTTCGACAACGGCCTGGCCGCCAACGACGCCAGCTGCCGCGTCGCGGTGGAAGGCTTCGGTCTGGCCGGCACCAGCAAGTACTGCAACACCGGCAAGGGCCTGAACGAGGTCTCGATCGCCGGCGGCGACTCGGGCGGCCCGGGCTTCGTCAACGGCAAGCTGGCCAGCGTCAACTCCTTCGGTCTGAGCTTCGGCTCGGGCTTCGGTGACATCGACGACGACCTGAACTCCACTTTCGGCGAGTTCAACGGCTTCGTGCCGGTGAGCATCCATCGCGACTTCATCCAGGCCAATGCCGTCCCGGAACCCGGCACCTACGCGCTGGCCGGTCTGGGCCTGCTGGCCGTGGGCTGGAGCCGTCGCCGTCAGCGTCGTCAGGCGTGAGTCGCCCACAGACCCATCCACAGACCCGTTGACGGACGCCGCGCGGCTGCCTGCCGCGCGCAGCGCCGACCGATCCAAGCCGTCTTCGAGGCGGCTTTTTTTCGTCCGTGGCGAGGCGGCGCGACGCCGGCGTGCGCGTCACCCCCAGGGCGAGGCCTCTGCCGGCACCTCCGACGCCGGGTGATGTTCTACGCCGTTTGGGGAGTAGTTTTTCGCTATCACTGAACTTAAGCTATTCGAATTGCGCTATCTCCGGCCGATTTTTAAAGTCACCACCACGCCGTCCATGACGCCGCCGGGAGGACTGAGGTCCCGGTATCGAGGCCCGATCCGGGGCCACGACCTAACGCATCGAGGAGAGTTCCCATGAGCGACAAGCCCCAACACCCCACCGCCCATCCGGCCCAGTGCCCGGTCATGACCACCACCGCCGGCGCGCCGATCGCGGACAACCAGAATTCGCTGACTGCGGGTCCGCGCGGGCCGGTGCTCATGCAGGACTACCAGCTGATCGAAAAACTGGGGCACCAGAACCGCGAGCGCATCCCCGAGCGGGTGGTGCATGCGAAGGGCTGGGGCGCGTTCGGCACCCTCACCGTCACCCACGACATCAGCCGCTTCACCCGCGCCAAGCTGTTTGGCGAGGTCGGCAAGACCACGCCGATGCTGGCTCGTTTCTCCACCGTCGCCGGTGAGCTGGGCGCCGCCGATGCCGAGCGCGATGTGCGCGGCTTCGCGCTGAAGTTCTATACCGAGGAAGGCAACTGGGACCTGGTCGGCAACAACACGCCGGTGTTCTTCATCCGCGATCCGCTGAAGTTCCCGGACTTCATCCGCACGCAGAAGCGTCATCCGGTCAGCCATCTGCGCTCCGCCACGGCGGCCTGGGACTTCTGGAGCCTGTCGCCGGAAAGCCTGCATCAGGTGACCATCCTGATGAGCGACCGAGGCATTCCGGTCAGCCCGCGCTTCATGAATGGCTATGGCTCCCACACCTACAGCTTCTGGAATGACCAGGGCGAGCGCTTCTGGGTGAAGTTCCACTTCAAGACGCGCCAGGGCCATCGCACGATGAGCAACAGCGAGGCTGCCGCCGTGATCGGCCAGTCCCGCGAGAGCTATCAGGAAGATCTGTTCGGCGCGATCGACCAGGGCGACTATCCGCGCTGGACCATGTTCGTTCAGGTGATGCCCGAGCTGGAGGCCGACAAGACGCCTTACAACCCGTTCGACCTGACCAAGGTCTGGCCGCATGCCGATTACCCGCTGATCGAAGTCGGCGTGGTCGAGCTGAACCGCAACCCGGACAACTACTTCGAAGAGATCGAGCAGGCCGCGTTCTCGCCCAGCAACATCGTGCCCGGCATCGGCTTCAGCCCCGACAAGGTGCTGCAGGCCCGGATCTTCAGCTATGCGGATGCTCATCGCTATCGCCTGGGCACCCACTATGAAGCGCTGCCGGTGAACGCGCCGAAGTGCCCGGTCCATCACTATCACAAGGATGGCTCGATGAAGTTCTTCCGCACGCCCACCGGCGCGGCGGACGCCTATTACGAGCCCAACAGCTTCGGCGGCGCGACGCAGGATCCCTCGGTCGCCGAACCGCCGCTGCGCTTGAATGGCGACGCGGACCGCTTCAACCACCGCGACGGCAATGAGGACTACAGCCAGCCGGGCGCCCTGTTCCGCATCCTCGGCGCGGACCAGCAGCGGCGTTTGGGACAGAACATCGCCGCCTCGATGAAGGGCGTGCCGGCCTTCATCATCGACCGCCAACTGGGCCACTTCGACAAGGCGGACCCGGCCTACGGCCAATCGGTGCGCGCCGCACTGCGCGAGCTCGACATCGCCTTCACCGCCTGACGCTTTCGCGCGGCGCCTCGCCACCCTCACAGGAGATCGACATGAGCTTCACCAATGTCACTCAAGGCCGCCGCCTGCTGGGCCTGGCGCTCACGCTGGCGGGCGCCGCGCTGAATGCGCAGGCGCTGGTGGACTGGATGCGGCACACCAGCGTGTGATCCGACCGCCGGGATCGCGGCTTCACGCCACCTCAGGGGCCAGGCAACACCTGGCCCCTGATGGCCTTCATGGTCGCCCGCCCTGACCCCGTGCGAGCCATGCGCGGCCACGCCAGCGACCGCACGCCGACCCCGTCGGAGCGCCTGCGCACGGTCCTCAAGCGGCGTCGAATCGGTTAGGCTGAGGCCCCACCGGATCGCCCTCGGCGCGCAGTGTCCGGTGGTCAGGCCCCGGCCCGCAGTCAGGCGGGAACTGCCGGGTCCGCCCCTTTTCCTCATCGTCATCCATCCACACAGGAGCTCACAGATGGCCAAGAAATCAGCGATTGCCCCGGCTTCGGCCAAGGGCGTGCCCTCCATCAACATCGGCATCAGCGACAAGGACCGCGCCGCGATCGCCCAAGGCCTGTCCAAGCTGCTGGCCGACACCTACACCCTGTACCTGACCACCCACAACTTCCACTGGAACGTGACCGGTCCGATGTTCAACTCGCTGCATGCGATGTTCATGGCCCAGTACACCGAGCTGTGGAACGCGGTGGACCCGATCGCCGAGCGCATCCGCTCGCTGGGCCATCCGGCGCCCGGCTCTTACGGCCAGTTCGCCGCGCTGAGCTCGCTGAAGGACGCGCCCGCCACGCCGCCCAAGGCGCTGGAGATGGTGCGCATCCTGGTCGAGGGCCATGAAGGCGTGGCCCGCACCGCCCGCGCGCTGTTCCCGATCGTGGACAAGGCCGGCGACGAGCCCAGCGCCGACCTGCTGACCCAGCGCCTGACTGTCCATGAGCAGACCGCCTGGATGCTGCGCAGCCTGCTGGAAGATCGTTGAAGAGTTGACGCCGTCGCGTCCGCGCGGACCGTGCCGTGACGGCCGGTCGCGCGCGATGCGCGATGGCCGAGCCGCGGCGCTCAGCCGACGGCTTTGATGCGCCCCGCCTGGCTCGCCTGCACCAGCAGCGACGCCAGCGCACAGGACGCCAGCCGCGCGGCACGGGAGTCCGCCCGACTGGTGAGGATGATCGGCACCCGCGCCCCCAGCACGATGCCGGCCGCATAAGCGCCGGCGAGAAAGCTCAGGCTTTTCGCGAGCAGGTTGCCGGCATCCAGATCCGGCACGATCAGCACATTCGCCTGACCCGCCACCGGCGACTGGATGCCCTTGATCCGCGCCGCCTCCAGGTCGATGGCGTTGTCCAGCGCCAGCGGTCCATCCAGCAGCGCGCCGGTGATCTGGCCGCGGTCCGCCATCTTGCACAGCGCGGCCGCATCCAGCGTGGACGGCACCTTCGGATTGACCGTCTCCATCGACGACAGCAGCGCCACTCGAACCTGCGGCAGATGCAGCGCCTGCGCCAGATCGATGGCGTTCTGCACGATGTCGACCTTCTCCTCCAGCGTCGGCGCGATGTGGATGGCCGCATCCGAGATGATCAGCGGCTGGGCATGCCCCGGCACATCCATCACGAAGCAATGACTGATCCGCCGCGCGGTGCGCAGCCCGCCGTCGCGCCGCACCACCGCCGACATCAGTTCGTCGGTGTGCAGACTGCCCTTCATCAAGGCGTCCACTTCACCCTGCAGCGCCAGCGCCACGGCCGCATCCGCGGCCGCATGGCTGTGCGGCACGTCCTGGAGCGCGAGACCCGACAGATCCACTCCGGCCGCTTCCGCCGCCGCGCGGATCTTCGCCGTCGGACCGATCAGCACCGGCGTGATCAACCCCAGCGATGCGGCCTCCACCGCAGCCTGCAAGGCCATCTCGTTGCAAGGATGGACGACGGCGACCCGGCGCGGCGGCAGCGCATGGGCGGCCTCGAGCAGGCGATCGTAGTGAGGATGGGCTGAGGTCATTCAGGGCACTCCGGCGCCGTGTTCGGATGCCCCCGATCATGCAGGCGGACCCTGGCCGCCACAACCCGCGCCGAGGGCGGCATCGTCGTCCACTGTCGAAATGCGCAAGGTCACGGCGGGCTCGATCGCGCATCGCCCTGCCTGGATCAACGCGCGGGTCCGAAGCGCTTGTCCTGGCGAGCCGGCGATTCCATGATGGGGCCTCGCACGCCGGCCACGGGTCGCGTGTCCGCCCGGGGTCGGCAGGTCCCGGTTCAACCGGCCTCTCGGAGGGATGGCATGAGACCTGAGCTCGAAGGTGATTTCATCGCGGTGGTGAATGCCGGCTCGTCGAGCATCAAGCTGTCGATGTATTCGCTGCATGGCGACGCGATGGGCGCTGTGGCGGGCGATTTGACGGGTGGTTTGGCGGGCGATGCACCGCTGCGTCTGGATCTGCATGCCCAGATCGACGGCCTGGGCAGCGCGCCGCACTTCGACGCCCGCCATGCCGACGGCTCGCCCGCCGGCACCCGGGACTGGCCGGTGGGCAGCCTGCCCTACGAGCGGGCGCTGGACCATCTGGTGAACTTCGTCGAACAGGAATTCCCACGGATCGAGCTGCTGGGCGTGGGCCATCGGGTGGTGCACGGCGGCGCCCGCTTCGACCAACCGGTGCGGGTGGATGCGGAGGTGCTGGCCGCGCTGGACGCCCTGGTGCCGCTGGCGCCGCTGCATCAGCCGCACAACCTGACCCCGATCCGTCGGGCCTTCGAGGCGCTGCCCGGCGTGCCGCAGGTGGCCTGCTTCGACACCGCCTTCCATCGCACCCAATCGATCGAGCACGAAATCTTCGCCCTGCCCTACGCTCTGTACCAGCAGGGCATCCGGCGCTACGGGTTTCACGGGCTGAGTTATGAATACATCGCCTCGCGGCTCCCGGCGGTGTCGCCGAGGCTGGCGCAGGGCCGGGTGGTGGTGCTGCATCTGGGCAATGGCGTCAGCGCCTGTGCGCTGCACCAGGGCCGCAGCGTGAGCACCAGCATGGGCTTCACCGCGCTGGACGGCCTGCCGATGGGCACTCGCTGCGGCGCGCTGGATCCGGGCGTGCTGCTCTACCTGATGGATCGCGACGGCCTGGACGCCCGGGCGCTGGAGCGGCTGCTCTATCAGCAATCCGGCCTGCTGGGGCTGAGCGGCGTGTCCAACGACATGCGCCAGCTGCTGGCCAGCGACGCCCCCCGCGCCCGACTGGCCATCGACGTCTTCGTGCATCGCATCAGCCATGAAATCGGCGCGCTGGCCGCTGATTTGGGCGGCCTGGAGGGACTGGTGTTCACCGCCGGCATCGGCGAGCATGCGGCATCGATCCGTCGTCAGGTGCTGGACCGCTGCGCCTGGCTGGGCCTGGTGCCGGACGAGGACGTCGACCCCGCCGCCCGGGGCGAGCGCCGCCTCAGCGCCGCCCGCAGCCGCGTCGACGCCTGGGTGATCCCGACCGATGAGGAACTCATGGTGGCCCGCCACACCTACGCCTTGCTGGCGGGCGGCACGTGAGGTCCGACCGCCGGCGCCGTTCATCCCTTCACCGGCCTTTCCGCGAGGAGCTTGCGATGACCACCCCGAAGCAGCGCCACAGCCATGACGAATGGACCCGCACCACCGAAGACGTGGACCTGGAGGTGGCCCAGCTCGCCATCATGTGCCACATCCGGCTGCTGGAGCCGGGCGTCATCCAGCGGGTGCTGGACAACGACCTGAGCCTGTGCCGCGACGGCCATGAGCGCGGCTTCGAGCAACTGCGCGGCATGCTCTATCTGCATTACGAGGTGCATCGGCAACTGGCCGAGGAGCTCGGCCCCGCCGATGCGGCCGAGGTGGTGGCCCGTGTGCGGGCGGACCTGCTGCAGCGCATCGGTCATCAGCTCGGCGCGCCCGCGAATGACCTGTCCCCCGGGGAGCGCGGCGCCAGCGGGCCGTCCAGCGGATCGTCGCCCCATGGCTGAGTGAGGCGCAGGATCGGACCGCTGGGCAAGCGCGGCCTCTCGCCTCACGCCTCACGCCTCACGGCCGAGGTGACCCCGCTCGCGGGAGTGATGCAGCGCTTCCCTTGGGCATTCACGGCACAGGCGCTACAGTCGGCGACACACCATGCACATCGCCATCCTCTCCTTCGACGGCTTCAATGAGCTGGACAGCTTCATCCCGCTGGGACTGCTGAACCGCCTCAAGACGCTGGGCTGGTCCGCCGAGCTGTGCGGGCCGGGCAGCATCGTGACGTCGATGAATGGCGTCAGCGTGCAATTGCAGCGTCCGCTGGAATGGGCCAACGAGGCCGATGCGGTCTGGTTCGGATCCGGCCTCTACACCCGCGCCATCGCCGAGAACTCGGCGCTGCTGGACCGGCTGCAGCTCGACCCGACCCGTCAGCTGCTCGCGGCCCAGTGCTCCGGCGCCTTGCTGCTGGCGCGGCTGGGCCTGCTGGGCGACGCGCCCGCCTGCACCGACACCCTGACCCGCCCGTGGCTGGTCGAGGCCGGCGTGCGGGTGCTGGATGAACCTTTCCATGCGCGCGGCCCGGTCGCCACAGCGGGCGGCTGCCTGGCGTCGCAATACCTGTCGGCCTGGCTGATGTGGACCAAGGCCGGCGAAGCCGCCACCCGCGAGGCGCTGACCTATGCCGCCCCGGTCGGCGAGAAAACCAGCTACGTGGATGCGCTGCTGGCCCGCGTGCGCCCGTTCATGACGCCGCCATAACCGGCCGTCCGCACCGTCGGCATCGCGCTGACGCGTCAGGCCCGCCCGGATCGCCGCCCGTCGCGGCTGATCCGTGGCCGATGCCGCGCTGCGCGGTCCCGCCGCGCACGGCCCTTCGCCGATAATCGCCGGTTTGCCGCCGGCATCACTTCCTTGTTGCGCCGTCGCCTGACCGATTGCCGCGAATCGCGGATGCCCGGTCGGACGACGGTGCCCTCAGCGCTTCATGCGCAAAGGCTTCACGCCATGTCCACTGACCAGCAGCCCAGCCGCATCCAGTCCGAAGTGCGCCGTCGTCGCACCTTCGCCATCATTTCCCACCCCGACGCCGGCAAGACCACGCTCACCGAAAAGCTGCTGCTTTTCTCCGGCGCGATCCAGATCGCCGGCTCGGTCAAGGCCCGCAAGGCCTCGCGCCATGCGACCTCCGACTGGATGGAGATCGAAAAGCAGCGGGGCATTTCGGTCGCCTCGTCGGTGATGCAGATGGAATACCGCGACTGCGTCATCAACCTGCTGGACACCCCGGGCCACCAGGACTTCTCGGAAGACACCTACCGCGTGCTCACCGCCGTGGATGCCGCGCTGATGGTCATCGACGCCGCCAACGGCGTGGAACCGCAGACGCGTCGCCTGCTGCAGGTCTGCCGCGCCCGCAACACGCCGATCCTCACCTTCGTCAACAAGATGGACCGCGAGGTCCAGGAGCCGTTGGCGCTGATGGATGAGATCGAGCGCGAGCTGGGCATGACCGTCGTGCCCTTCACCTGGCCGGTCGGCATGGGCAAGCATTTCCATGGCGTGATGGACCTGCGCCAGCAGCGCATGCGGGTGTTCTCGCCCGGCGAGGACCGCGTGGCCGGCACCGAGGAAGTGCTGGAAGGGCTGGACAACCCGGCTTATGCCGAGCGCTTCGGCATGGAATACGAGAACGCCCAGGGCGAGATCGAGCTGGTCAACGAGGCCGCGCCGGCCTTTGATCTGCAGGCGTTTCTCTCGGGCAGCCAGACGCCGATGTTCTTCGGCTCGGCGGTGAACAACTTCGGTGTGCAGGAAGTGCTGGATGCGCTGGTCGAGCTGGCGCCGCCGCCGGCCGAGCGCGCCGCGATGCAGCGGGTGGTGCAGCCGGAAGAGCCGAAGTTCTCCGGCGTCGTCTTCAAGATTCAGGCGAACATGGATCCGGCGCACCGGGACCGGATCGCCTTCCTGCGGGTGGCCTCGGGCCACTTCTCACGCGGCATGCGGCTGAAGGTGGTGCGCTCGGGCAAGGAGCTGCGTCCCAACACCGTGGTGAGCTTCCTGAGCCAGCGCCGCGAATTGCTGGACGAGGCCTTCGCCGGCGACATCATCGGCATCCCGAACCATGGCGTGCTGCAGCTGGGTGACACCATCACCGAAGGCGAGGCGCTGCAATACACCGGCCTGCCGTTCTTCGCGCCGGAAATGTTCCGCTCGGTGGAAGTGGCCGATCCGCTCAAGACCAAGCAACTGCGCGAGGGCCTGCGTCAGCTGGGCGAAGAAGGCGCGATCCAGGTGTTCCGTCCGGAAGCCGGCAGCGTGCTGCTGCTGGGCGCGGTCGGCCAACTGCAGTTCGAAGTCGTAGCGCACCGCCTGGAGCATGAGTACGGCGTGAAGGCCCGTGTCACCGCGGCGCGCTACAACGTCGCGCGCTGGGTGACCTGCGACGAAGCCGATGGCGGCGAGCGCGAGCTGCGTCGCTTCATCGACCACAACGCGCACCGCGTCGCCTGGGATGCGGTCAATGCGCCGACGGTGCTGCTGGAATACGCCGGCGAACTCCGTGCGATGCAGGAGAACTGGCCCAAGATCAAGTTCCACGCGCTGCGGGAACATGCGGGTCTGGTGTTCCAGAAGCAGATGGATGCGTGAGGCATCGCCCGCGGCGGCGCTCCAGCCGCCGCGGCGCGAGCCGGGCCGCCTTAGAAGCGGAACTCCACGCCCGCCAGATAGGCATTGACGTTGACGCGGGTGTAGCGCTCATAGCCCAGCGTGGCCGAGACGTGGCTGCCCAGATGCATGACCAGGCCGGCGCCCAGGGACACCGAGGTGCGATCGCCCGCCTCCATGTTGCGGCGCGTCATCTGCGTCTGGCCCAGCCCGACCCGACCGGTCACGCCGAAGGTGCCGTTCAAGGGCAGCTCGCCGGTGGCGGCGATGCCGATGTGGCGCTCGGGATAGGCATAGCTGGTGCTGATGCGCAACGGCTGGAAGTCGAATTCGCGGGTGAAGACCTCCACCCCCCATTCGGGCTTGAAGCGATAGCCCAGCCCACCGCCCAACGAAATGCCGTTGCCGTGGCGATAGTTGGGGTTGCTGCCGTCCGTCCTGCCCAACAACAACGCGCCATACACGCCGGGCTCGAGCGTGGCGGCCTGGGCGGCGCTGGCACCCGCCAGGACGGAGGCCGTCAGCGCGGCCGTGGCGAAGAATGTGTTCATGCTGCTCCTGTGAACGCAGAGGTTCGCACACCCGGGATGGGTGGCAGCATCGCCAGTCGGCGGCGGGCCGGAAGGGGTTCCAGCACCAGCCGCGATGAAAACGCCACGCCTGGCGGGGTCGGGGTCAGGGCTTGATGCTGTAGTTCACCGGCACCCAGACATAGCCCTTGCCCTCGGCGCGCAGCCGGCCGATGCCCGGGAACGACACATGCGCCACGGCGACGTAGTAGCCGTTCTTCGCGGCGTCGGCGTAGGCCTTGCGGCGCTCGGGCATCGCACGCTTGGAGTCGTTGTCGAAATTGATCGTCACCGTGGGATCGGGGAACTGCACCGCCGCCACGTGCATCAGGTCGCCCCAGACCGCCAGCTTCTGGCCCTGGCTCTCCACCATGTAGATCGTATGGCCTGGGGTGTGGCCATAGGCCGCGTGCGTGCGGATGCCCGGCACCAGCTCGGTCTCACCGCTGAACGGCTTGAGGCGGCCGGCATCCTGATACGGCTTGAGCGCCGCGATCACGCCGGGGAAGAAGCCCCGATGGCCTTCGGCCACCTTGGCGGCGTTGTCCGCATTCAGCCAGAAGTCGGCATCGTGCTGATCCATGCGCACCACGGCATTGGGGAACACCACCTTGCCGTCCTGCAGCAGGCCGCCGGCATGGTCGGGATGCAGGTGGGTGATGTAGATCTCGTCGACCTGCTCGGGCGTGTAGCCCGCCGCCTTCAGGTTGGCCAGCAGACGGCCCGCAGTGGGACCGAACAAGCCCGCCGCGCCGGTATCGATCAGCACCAGCTTGCTGCCGGTGTTGATCAGATAACCGTTCACCGAGGTCTCGACCGGCGGCTTCAGATAGGCCTTCTGCAGCGCCTGCTTGACCGTGCCCGGCTTGGCCTTGTCCATCAGCTGATCGACCGGCAGATCCAGCGTGCCGTCGTTGAGCGCGGTGATTTCGAAGTCACCCAGCATCATGCGGTAGTAGCCGGGGGCCTGGGTCTTGATCTGGGGCGCGGCGGCTTGCACACCGGCAGCGGCGAAGGCAAAAGCCAGGCCGAGTGCCGCAACGCGGCGATTCAGTTGGAACATGGCGAAGCTCCTGAACATGTGGGAACGATGGGATCGGCCTGCGCGAGTCCGCGCAGCGAGGGCGCAGCATATCGACGCGGCGATGCCTCTGCCGTCGTGGGGAGAGAGCCCCCGTCCGAACGGAGGATTCAGGGGACGCCGCCTGGAACCGGCGCACGGAACGCCGGGCACGCAGCAGGCCCAGGGTTAGCCCTTGCGCAATGCTGCGTAAAGGGTTTTACGCTGTCGACGGTCGGGCGGCTCGCCCTAAATTCCACGATCCACTACCGAGGCGCCGGTCAACGGCACCCACCCTTGCGCCGATGAGCAACCTCATCCTGGAGACACGCCAACTGACCAAGGCATTCAAGGGCTTCACCGCCGTGGATGCCGTGGACCTGCAAGTGCAGCGCGGGCACATCCACGCATTGATCGGACCCAACGGCGCCGGCAAGACCACCTGCTTCAACCTGCTCACCAAGTTCCTGGTCCCGACCCGCGGCCAGATCCTCTTCAACGGCATCGACATCACCGGCGAGAAGCCCGCGCAGATCGCGCGCCGTGGCGTGATCCGGTCCTTCCAGATCTCGGCGGTGTTTCCGCATCTGACGGTGCTGGAGAACGTGCGCATCGGGCTGCAACGCTTCACCGGCACCAGCTATCACTTCTGGAAGGGCCTGACCGCGCTGCGCAAGCTGGATGACCGCGCGCTCGCGCTGCTGGCCCTGGTCGACCTGCAGGACATGGCCCAGACCCGCGCCGGCGATCTGCCCTATGGCCGCAAGCGCGCCCTGGAAATCGCCACCACCATGGCCATGGAGCCGGAGCTGATGCTGCTGGATGAGCCCACGCAGGGCATGGGCCATGAGGATGTGGATCGCGTCACCGCCCTGATCAAGCGCGTGGCCGAAGGCCGCACCGTGCTGATGGTGGAGCACAACATGAAGGTGATCAGCCGGATCGCCGACCGCATCACCGTGCTGGCCCGTGGCGCAGTGCTGGCCGAGGGCGACTACGCCACCGTCTCCCGCCACCCCCGCGTGCTCGAGGCCTACATGGGCAGCGAAGCCACCGAACTGCAAGGAGCGCACTGATGATCGTCGCCCGACGCCGACTCACCGCGCGACTCACCGCGCGAGCCGCCATCCGATGAGCGCCGCGCTGGAGCTTCGCGGTCTGCAGGCCTGGTACGGCGAAAGCCACATCCTGCACGGCATCGACCTCACCGTGCCGCAGGGCCAGGTCTTGACCCTGCTGGGACGCAACGGCGCCGGCCGCACCACCACCCTGCGCGCGATCATGGGCCTGACCGACCGCCGCAGCGGCTCGATCCGGGTGCACGGCCAGGAGACCATCGGACTGCCCACGCACCGGGTGGCGCAGCTCGGGCTGGGGTATTGCCCGGAGGAGCGCGGCATCTTCGCCTCGCTGAGCACCGAGGAAAACCTGCGGTTGCCGCCGCGGCTGACGCAGGGCCGCGGCAAGGTGATGTCGGAGGCCGATCTCTATGCGATGTTCCCCAACCTCGCCGAGCGGCGCCACAGCCCCGGCACCCGGCTGTCGGGCGGGGAACAGCAGATGCTGGCGGTGGCCCGCATCCTGCGCACCGGGGCCGACATCCTGTTGCTGGACGAGATCTCGGAAGGTCTCGCGCCGGTGATCGTCCAGGCCCTGGGCCGGATGATCACCGCGCTGAAGGCGCAAGGCTTCACCATCGTGATGGTGGAGCAGAACTTCCGTTTCGCCGCCCCGTTGGCCGATCACTTCGTCGTGATGGAGCACGGCCAGGTGGTCGAGTCCTTCCCGGCCTCCGAGCTGGACGCCAAGCGGGCGCTGCTGGATGAACTGTTGAGCGTGTGAGTCTGAAACCCGACCTGAGCAGGTCGAGCGAGGCCTTGAAAAGGCCCGTCATCAAAGGAGACAAGCGATGAAGATGTCCATCAAGACCGTGGCCCTGGCCTCGGTGCTGGCCTGCGGCAGCCTGGGGGCCCAGGCGCAGGTGTCGGGCGATGTGGTGAAGATCGGCTTCATCACCGACATGTCCAGCGTGTATGCGGACATCGATGGCGCTGGCGGCGTGGAGGCCCTGCGCATGGCGATCGCGGACATGAAGGGCCAGGTCGCCGGCAAGAAGATCGAGCTGGTCTTCGCCGACCACCAGAACAAGGCGGATGTGGCCGCTTCCAAGGCGCGTGAGTGGTTCGATACCCAAGGTCTGGACCTGCTGATCGGCGGCACCAACTCCGGCACCAGTCTGGCGATGGCCAAGGTGGCGGCCGAGAAGAAAAAGCCCTTCATCGCCATCGGCGCGGGCACGTCGCGGCTGACCAATGAGGAATGCACGCCCTTCACCATTCACTATGCCTACGACACGGTGGCGCTGGCCAATGGCACGGGCGCGGCGGTGACCAAGTCCGGCGGCAAAAGCTGGTTCTTCCTGACCGCGGACTATGCGTTCGGCACCTCGCTGCAGGCCGACACCTCGGCGGTGGTGACCAAGTCGGGCGGCCAGGTGATGGGCTCGGTCAAGCATCCGCTCAATGCGAGCGATTTCTCGTCCTTCCTGCTGCAGGCGCAGAGCTCCAAGGCGCAGATCCTGGGCCTGGCCAATGCCGGCGGCGACACCATCAATGCGATCAAGGCCGCCAATGAATTCGGCGTGACCAATACGATGAAGCTGGCCGGCCTGCTGATGTTCATCAACGATGTCCATTCGCTGGGGCTCAAGACCACCGAAGGCATGTACCTGACCGACAGCTGGTATTGGAATCAATCGCCCGAGGCCCGCACCTGGAGCCGCCGCTTCTTCGAGAAGATGAAGCGCATGCCGTCCTCGCTGCAGGCGGCGGACTATTCGGCGCTGACCCACTACCTGAAGGCGGTGGAGACGCTGAAGTCGGACGACGGCGAGAAGCTGATGGCGCAGATGAAGGCCACGCCGGTCAATGATTTCTACACCAAGGCCACGATCCGCAAGGAAGACGGTCGCGCGGTGCACGACATGTTCCTGCTGCAGGTCAAGTCCGCCAAGGAATCGACCGAGCCGTGGGACTACTTCAAGGTCGTGACGCGCATCCCCGGCGAAGAGGCCTTCACCAAGCTCGCCGACTCAAAATGTAAGAGGTGAGACCCCCCCTACCGGCTGACGCCGGCCCCCCTAGGGGGCGAGCAGGAGCCCGGCAGAGCCGGATCTCCGTGCTCCGCTGGATGGGTCGGGGCGGGGCCCCTCTTGGCGGGGTGACGACTGTCTCGTGAAGGCGAGCAGGAGCCCGGCAAAGCCGGATCTCCGTGCTCCGCTGGATGGGTCGGGGCGGGGCCCCTCTTTGCGGGGTGACGACTGTCCCGTGAAGGCGAGCAGGAGCCCGGCGGAGCCGGATCTCCGTGCTTCGCTGGATGGGTCGGGGCGGGGCCCCTCTTTGCGGGGTGACGACTGTCTTGTGAGGGCGAGCGGGAACCCGGCAGAGCCGGGTCGTTGCTCCGCTGGACCTTGCGGGGCGTTGCCTCTCTCTGCCGGATGACGGCGGTCCCTTGAGGGGACGAGCAAGCGCCCGAGGGGGCGATGCGGATGATGGACGAACAGGAAAGCACCGTTCATGGCTGACGTGTTGGGAGTGCCTCTGCCGGCGTTGCTGGGCCAGCTGTTGCTGGGCCTGGTGAACGGGTCGTTCTATGCGATGTTGTCGCTGGGGCTGGCCGTGATCTTCGGGATGCTGAACATCATCAACTTCGCCCATGGGGCGCTGTACATGATGGGCGCCTTCCTGGCCTGGATGGGGCTGAACTATTTCGGCATCAACTACTGGGCGATGCTGCTGCTGGCACCGTTGATCGTGGGCGCGTTCGGGCTCGTGATCGAACGGCTGCTGCTGCAGTGGCTCTACAAGCTCGATCACCTCTACGGCCTGCTGCTGACCTTCGGCATCACGCTGGTGATCGAAGGCGTGTTCCGCTCGTTCTATGGCGTCGGCGGCCAACCCTATTCCGTCCCGGACGCCCTCTCCGGCGCGACCAATCTCGGCTTCATGATCCTGCCCAACTACCGCGCCTGGGTGGTGGTGGCCTCGCTGGTGGTGTGCCTGGGCGTGTGGGCGCTGATCGAGAAAACCTCGCTCGGCGCGACGCTCCGCGCAGGCACCGAGAACCCGAAGCTGGTCCAGGCCTTCGGCGTGAACGTGCCCCGCATGATCTCGCTGACCTACGCCGGCGGCGTGGCCCTGGCGGCCTTCGCCGGCGTGCTCGCCGCGCCCATCCTGCAGGTCAATGCGCTGATGGGCTCCAACCTGATCATCGTGGTGTTCGCGGTGGTGGTGATCGGCGGCATGGGATCGATCCTGGGCGCGATCCTCACCGGGCTCGGACTGGGCGTGGTGGAAGGCCTGACCAAGGTCTTCTATCCGGAAGCGTCCAACACCGTGGTGTTCGTGATCATGGCGCTGGTGCTGCTGGTGCGACCCGCCGGCCTCTTCGGCAAAGAACGTTGAGCCCCCTTCCCCGCCAACCCGCGCGCAGGCCCCCGACATGACTCCAAAGACCTCCGGCTATCTGGCCCTGTTCGCTGCGGTGGCGCTGCTGCCGCTGCTGGGCGTGTATCCGATCTTCGCGATGAAGGTGATGTGCTACGCGCTCTTCGCCTGCGCCTTCAACCTGCTGATCGGCTTCACCGGCCTGCTGAGCTTCGGCCATGCCGCCTTCCTCGGCACCGCCGCCTATGCGGCCGGCCATGCGCTCAAGGTCTGGGGCTTCCCGCCGCTGGTAGGCATCGCCTTCGGCACGCTGATGGCCGGTCTGGCGGGTCTGGCGTTCGGCCTCCTGGCGATCCGCCGCTCTGGCATCTATTTCTCGATGATCACGCTGGCGCTGGCCCAGATGCTGTTCTTCTACTTCCTGCAAGCGCCCTTCACCGGCGGTGAGGACGGCCTGCAATCGGTGCCTCGAGGCCGCCTGCTGGGGCTGGACCTGACCAACGACACGACGATGTACTACCTGGTGCTGCTGATCTTCGGCGGTGCCTTCTGGCTGATCTACCGCACGGTGCATTCGCCCTTCGGCCAGGTGCTGACGTCGATCCGCGAGAACGAAGCGCGGGCCACCTCGCTGGGTTACGACACCGATCGCTTCAAGCTGCTGGCCTTCGTGCTCTCGGCCTCGCTGGCGGGCCTGGCCGGCGCGACCAAGACGCTGGTGCTGGGCTTCGCCACCCTGACCGATGCGTTGTGGACCACCTCCGGCCTGGTGATCCTGATGACCCTGGTGGGCGGCATGGGCACGATGGTCGGTCCGATCGTCGGCGCGTTGCTGATCATCGCGCTCGAGAACAAGATCGGCGACCTCGGCCAATGGCTGGCCGACCTCACCGGCATCCAATGGTTCGTCGGCCTGGGCGAATCGGTCAGCCTGGTCACCGGGCTGATCTTCATCATCTGCGTGCTCGCGTTCCGACGCGGCCTGGTCGGCGAGTTCGGGGCGCTGTGGCAGCGCGTGCGGGGAGCGAAGGGGGCCGCCTCTGGGCATTGAATCGCGGGGCGTGAACGGGCGAGCCCTTTCCGACGGCGCTGGATGCTCGTGAAATCGAGCCTTCAGGGGATAAGGATCGATTTCACGAGCATGACGGTGTGTCGATCCAACCGGCATCCACCCGCTCGTTCAACGCCCTCGCATCCAGCGCGACAATCCCCCGCATGACCTCAGCCGCTCCCTCCTCCGCCGCGCCGTCACGCCTGTCGCTCTATCTCAACCTGATCCGGTGGGATCGGCCGGCGGGCACCTATCTGCTGCTCTGGCCCACGCTGGCCGCGCTGTGGATGGCCGCCGATGGCTGGCCGGGCTGGCATCTGCTGCTGGTCTTCGGGCTGGGCACGCTGTTGATGCGCAGCGCCGGCTGCGCGGTGAACGATGTGGCCGATCGGGACTTCGACAAACACGTCAAACGCACCGCGCAGCGCCCCGTCACCGCCGGGCTGATCAGCGTGAAACAGGCGCTCGGCCTCGGCGCCGCGCTGACCCTGGTGGCCTTCGCCCTGGTGCTGACCACCAATGCGCCCACCATCCTGCTGTCCTTCGCCGCGCTCGGCGTGACCATCCTCTATCCCTTCACCAAACGCTGGGTGTCGATGCCGCAGGCGGTGCTGGGCGTGGCCTTCTCCTTCGGCATCCCGATGGCGTTCTCGGCCACGCTGGGCGGTCGCGAATGGAGCCTGCAGGCCATCAACGCGGCCGTGCCGCTGCCTGCCTGGGGACTGCTGGTGGCCAATCTGTTCTGGGTGCTGGCCTACGACACCGAATACGCGATGGTCGACCGCGATGACGACATCCGCATCGGCATCAAGACCTCCGCCCTCACCCTCGGTCGATTCGACGTGATCGGCATCATGAGCTTCTACGGGGTGTTCCTGGCGACGTGGACGACGCTCGGCCTGCGCCTGGGCATGGGCCATTGGTTCCTCGCCGGCATGGCCGTCGCCGCCGCGCAAGTGGTCTGGCACTATCAGCTCATCAAGGACCGCACCCGCGACGGCTGCTTCCGGGCCTTCCGCGAGAACCATTGGGTCGGCTTCGCGATCTTCGCCGGCACGGTGATCGATCTGGCCACGCGCTGATCCTGGCGCGGTGAGTCGACGCCGCAACCCTCTCAGCGTGGTGGAGCGATGAGGGCGGACGCCAGGCGCCGTTCATCGTGGCGAACGTGAGAAGCCGGTGACCCCTTCACCCCGCGCTCAGCCCCTCAACGCCGGCGACGCTTGAGCCGCAGCGGTCCAGGATGGCGCGACGCCACCTCAGGCGCGAACAGCTCCATCACCCGCAGCAGCGTGCCATGTCGACGGAACACCGAGTTCCGCGACCACTGCATGCCCGCCGGCGCGTCGGTGCCGGTGGCCTCTCGCCATTGGCGTTGCATCTGGCGATGGGTCGCGCCGTGGCGGGTCACTCGCCGAGGCTGCAGTTCGCTGCGGTGGATGCGTGGATCGTCATAGAGCAGATGGCCCAGCGGTCGGCTGCCCAGCCCTTTCAGCGCCTTCCACGGGCCCTTCAGCGCATCGCCGTGGACCGCAGAGCGGGCCCACACCAGCGGCCGGCCATCCACCCGCAACAGCACTTCCCGCACCACCGTGAGACCACGCCGAGGCAGACCCAGCGCTGCGCGCTCCTGAGGACGCAGCGGCGCCGCCGTCTGGCGCAGGACCTGGACCTCGAAGCGACGTCCGGTGGCTGCAAGTCGCTTGCTCAGCGAGCCCGGTGCCCGCAGCCAGGCCCGCAGGCCCCATCGATCAGCAATTCCCATGGGCGATCGTCGCGGTCAGTTCAGCGTCTGCGGGCGCTGGTGGGTGGCGGCGGCCATCGTGCGCGCGCAACCATCGAGGTGATCGTCGCGGCGACCATCGACCCCGACCACGTGGCCGATGCCCCTCACCGCCCCGGCCACGCGCTCACGCACGGCCAAACTCGTCACCCAGTTCCTGCGCGCGGCGATGCGCGGCCTGCACGGCCCGCTCCAACGCAGCGCCGACGCCGTCCGCCTGCAGGCTGGTCAGCGCTGCATGCGTGGTGCCGCCCTTGGACGTGACCTTCTCGCGCAGCGCGGCCGGCGCTTCGCCGGAATGCTGCGCCAGCGCCGCGGCGCCGCCGCAGGTGGCCAGCGCGAGTTCACGCGCTTGCCGCTCGCTCAATCCGAGCGCCTGCGCGGCGGCCATCAGATGCTCGATGACGTAGAAGAAATAAGCCGGCCCCGATCCGGACAGCGCGGTCACGGTATCCAGGTCCTCTTCCCGATCGACCCACACGAGGCGGCCGGTCGGCTGCAGGAGGCGCGCCACCAGCGCGCGGTCGTCATCGGTGACCCCGGCGCGCGCGAAAAGGCCGGTGATGCCCTGCCCGATCAGCGCGGGCGTGTTGGGCATGCCGCGCACCACGCGAGCGGCGCTCGTGGCCGTGGCAATCGCGTCGCTGCGCAGGCCGGCCATCACCGACAGCTGCAGCGCCTGAGCGACGAAGGGCGCCACCGGCGCGGCGGCCTCCTGAAACAGCTGCGGCTTGACCGCCCAGACCACCGCCTGCGCCCGCGTCAGCGAGGCGTCGGCGCTGGCGAGCGCGGTGATGCCGAATTCCGTCGACAGCCGCGCGCGTTGCGCTTCCATCGGCTCGACGACCAACAGGTCTTCGGCGGCCAGTCCGGCACGTCGCAGACCTCCCAGGATCGCGCCGGCCATGTTGCCGCCGCCGATGAAAGCGATGCAGGAACTCATGGGGCGGCAGTGTAGCCCTGCGGGGTCGATGCTCAGGCCGTGGCGCCAGGGATCAGGCGACGATGCGGCCGGGGTGATCGCCGCCCTGAGCGGGGCGCTCTGGGCGGTGTCGGCGGGTAGGGACGGCGTCAGTGCACGCCCGCCAGCAGGGCCGCATTGCCGCCGGCTGCTGCGGTGTTGATGGTGAGCGTCTGTTCCGCCACGAAGCGATAGAGCTGGCGCGGCTGCGCCGCCTCTGCCGTCGCAATGACCGGCAGGATCGCGCCATCGCGGCTGGCGAGCTCGCGCTGTGCCGCACGCAGCATCGAGGCCGCCGCCACCACACCGGCCAGTCGCGGCGCGCGCAGCACGGCGCCCCACTGATCGGCCGGACGCAGCTCCAGCGCATTGGCGGCGATGCCGCCGCGCAGCAGCGTCTGGCGCAGCTCCTGAGCGAGGTCGCCACCGCCCACGACCACCACCGCATTGCCCGCCACCAAGGCCGCGCCCAGCGCCTGCGCCAGTTCCAGCGGCGATGCACCCTGGGCCAGCACCGCGATCACGCCACGGCCATGCAGCCGCAGCTCGTTGCTTTCGCCGGTCGGTCCGGGCAGCGTCTGATCGACCAGGGCGCGACGCGCGGCCTGGGCCAGCGACCGCCAGGCCGCCGCGATGTCCTCGCGCTGACCGGCGATCGAGCGCTCCAGCGCGGCGGCGCGTTGTTCCACCGCACGCGCGGTCCAGGCCTCGTGCGCATGGAACAGCACGCTCAAGTCGGCGCCCGGCGTGGTCGTCGACAACGCCGCCTCGGACGCGCGCTCCGCCGCCGCGCCATCAGCGCCCGCCACCTCGGACGGGGCCGCCGACGACGACGACGCAGCAAAGCGCAGCAGATAGTGCGGACCACCGGCCTTGGGTCCGGTGCCGGACATGCCCTCGCCACCAAACGGCTGCACACCGACGACGGCGCCGATGATGTTGCGATTCACATAGACATTGCCGATGCGGGCTTCCGAAGCCAGCCGCAGCGCGCGGCTGTCGATGCGGGTCTGGATGCCCAGCGTCAGGCCATAACCCAGCGCATTGATCTGGCGCACCACCTCGTCGACATCGCCGTTCCAGCGCACCACATGCAGCACCGGGCCGAAGATCTCCTTCTTCAGCGCGTCGATCGAGGGCAGTTCCACCGCCACCGGCGGCAGCAGGCGCGGGCAGGCATCGGCCAGCGAGGCCTCGGCAATCAGCCTGGCGTCGCGCTTGAGGCGCTGCACATCGCCGGAGATGGCCTGGAAGGCCTCGTCGTCGATCAGCGGGCCGACGTCGGTGCTCAGATCGGCGGTATCGCCGACGCGCAGTTCACGCACCGCGCCGCGCAGCATCTCGATCACGCCATCGGCCACCGCCTCATGCACCGCCAGCAGACGCAGCGCCGAGCAACGCTGACCCGCGCTGCGGAAGGCGGACTGCACCACGGCGTCGATGACCTGCTCCGGCAGCGCGGTCGAGTCCACGATCATCGCGTTCAGGCCGCCGGTCTCGGCGATCAGCGGCAGCACCGCGCCGCCCGGCCTGGCGGCGAGCTGACGGTTGATCAGTTGCGCCACCTGGGTCGAGCCGGTGAAGCACACACCAGCGGTCAGCGGCGAGCCGACCAGCGCCGCGCCGACCGTCTCGCCCTGGCCGTGCAGCAGCGCCAGCGCGTCGCGCGGCACACCGGCCGCATGCAGCAGCGCGACGCACTCGCGCGCCACCACCGGGGTCTGCTCGGCCGGCTTGGCGGCGACTGCATTGCCCGCAGCCAGCGCCGCGACCACCTGACCGGCAAAGATCGCCAGCGGGAAGTTCCACGGCGAGATGCAGACGAACACGCCACGGCCGTTCAGGGCCACGCCCTCGGCGCTCAGGCGTTCGGCCTCATCGGCGTAATAGCGCATGAAGTCGATGGCTTCGCGGACTTCCGAAATCGCATCGCCCAGGCTCTTGAAGGCTTCCTTCACCAGCAGCGCGCAATATGCCGGCAGTTGCGCCTGCAGGGCATCGGCGGCACGGCGCAGCACGGCGGCGCGCTCGGTCACCGGCGTGGCATTCCAGGCGCTGAAGCCGGTCTGCAGCTGGGACATCGCAGTGGCGACTTCCTCGGCCGTCGCCTCGATCATCACCGGCACCTGGCACTGAGCCAGCGCGTCCAGCAGCGGCTGGCGCTGGGCGGGAACAGCGAGGTCCAGGCCCGCGGAGTTGTCACGGCCGCGGCCGGCGTGATCGCGGTACAGGTCGATCGGCAGCGGCAGGCTGGACCGCTCGTGGATCAGGCTCAGCGGCGACGCCAGCAGTTCCTCGGGCGCGACCGACGGATCGGCCAGTTGATGGACGAAGGACGAGTTCGCGCCGTTCTCCAGCAGACGCCGGACCAGATAGGCCAGCAGATCGCGATGCTCACCGACCGGCGCGTAGACCCGGCACGGGATGCTGCCGTCCTTGAGCACTTCCCGATAGACGCCTTCGCCCATGCCATGCAGGCGTTGCATTTCGAATTTGGCGCCGAGCGCGCGGGCCATCTGCACGATGGCCGCGATGGTGCCGGCGTTGTGGCTGGCGAACTGCGGATAGATCACCTCATGGTGCTGCAGCATCGCCTGCGCGCAGGCCAGGTAAGAGACATCGGTGTGCGGCTTGTGGGTGAACACCGGGTAATGCGGCAGGCCCTGCTCCTGCGCGCGCTTGATCTCGCCATCCCAATACGCGCCCTTGACCAGCCGCACCATGAAACGCAGACCGTGGCGACGCGCGATGGCGGCCACTTCCTCCACCACGTCCCGTGCCCGGGTCTGATAGGCCTGCACCGCGAGGCCGAACCCGCGCCATTGCGGGAAATGGGTGGCGATGCGGGCGGCCAGCGCCTCGAGCAGCTCCAGCGACAGCTCCAGGCGGTCGACCTCTTCCGCATCGATGGTCAGGTTGATGTTGGCCTGCGCCGCCTTCTCGACCAATTGCCAGACGCGCGGCAGCAGCTCGGCATAGACGCGCTCGCGCTGCAGCACTTCATAACGCGAGAACAGCGCGGACAGCTTGATCGAGATGCCGTCGCTGCCTTCGGGCGATTCCGCCTTGCGGCCGCCGGCGATGGCGGCAATCGCGGCCAGGTAGGCGGCCTGATAGCGCTCGGCATCCTTCTCGGTGCGAGCGCCCTCGCCGAGCATGTCGTAGGAGAAGCGCAGCTGATGGCCCGCGCCCGCCGCGCCGGTCTTGGTGCCGAGCGCACGATCCTGCGCCTGGCGAGCGGCATCGGCTTCGCTCATCGCTTCCTGAATGTGGCGACCGAGCACGAATTGACGGCCCAGCAGCTGAATCGCGCGGACCGTGGCGCCGACCACGGTCTGAGCGCCCAGCCGCTTGAACAGGCCCGCTTCCGACTCGGCATCCGGCAGGAACTTCTTGGACAGCGAGATCGCGCTGGCCGCCAGACCGGCCAACATCTTGTGCGGGCCCTCGGAGCCGCCATCGAACTGGGCGCGGCCGAGTTGGTCGGCGGTTAGGGCGATGGCGGTTTCCGCATCCGGCACGCGCAGCAGCGCTTCGGCGAGTCGCATCAGCGCCAGACCCTCGGCGCTGGTGATCGGGTATTCGCGCAGCAGGGATTCCATCGCCCAGAACGGCGCGGGATTGGCTCGCACCTGGCTCACCCAGGGCCGCGCCTGGTCCAGCACCGCCGGCCAGTTCAGAGACTGGAGCTCCTGCGCCAGCGCACGCACCAGCGGCAGCTCGGGACGATAGGGATCGGGCAGGCGGGCCGCTTCGGGCGGGAGGGCAAAGGCGTTCATGGTGTCCTCGGGGCGTGACAAGGGCCCGGCGGACGGATGTGGCGGGCCCCTAGTGAATGGCGCGACTGTAGAGAGGCTGGCTCCGGATTAAATTCGGTTCATCGACCGCTTTGGCGACGAAAATGCGGCAGCTGAAAGGATTCCCATGACCCCGCCCGACGACCTGGACAAGATCGACCTGCGCATTCTGCGCGTGCTGCAGCAGGATGGCCGCATCAGCAATCTGAAGCTGGCGGAGGAAGTCCACCTGTCCGCCACGGCGGTGCTGGAGCGGGTCAAGCGCCTGACGCGGGACGGCTACATCCTCGGTTACGAAGCGCGGCTGAATCCTGCCAAGCTGGGGGCGTCGATGCTGGTTTTCATCGAGATCCTGCTGGACCGGACGGTCCATGACGTGATGGACAACTTCCGCGCGGCGGTCCAGGCCCGTCCGGAGATTCTGGAATGCCACCTGGTGGCGGGCGGTTTCGATTACCTGCTGAAGACGCGGGTCTCCGACATGGCGGCCTACCGCGAGTTCATCGGCGCGGTGATCTGGACCCTGCCCGGCGTGCGGGAGACGCGGACGTATGCGGTGATGGAGGAGATCAAGCACACGACGGCGTTGCCGTTGTGACGCCGGTTCGCGCTTGCCGTAGAGCAGCCGGACCGCGGCGCTCGGCGATGAGTGGGTGATTTACCAGAGCTGCCGGTCAAACCGGTCGATGGTGCAGCTCTTCATGAATCGGCCGGGAAAGCCCCAAGCATGTACGAGCGCATTCTGCTCGGGAGAGAGCCATTTCAGCACCTCACAAAGGTCTGAGTAATGCGCATTGAGCACCGCCACCGCGTCCTCGACCGATTTCACTCGGGAATTCTTCCAAATAGGCTCATGGTGGAATAAGCGATTGCGAAGACCATTTAATGATTTCAGCCTATCCATCACAGTTGCGATCGAAAGCCCAGTGCCAACGCCTGGAAACGCGGCTTTGAATGTGGTCGGTGTCCATATATGTCTGGTGGAATCCGTGGTATTCCGATAGGGCTTGTCGAGCATGAATACCCAGAAGCCGAACATCAGTCGACAGACAATATCGTCCGGAACGATTTTACGTGAAGTCACCTCCTTCACCGCCAATGACTTTGCTTGAGCGACCAACCTCTGGCTTGTTGCCGACAAGGGGATCGCGTCGTACCACGCTGCACCGAATGCCTTGCTGATGACGTCATTGACCCGATTTCGAAGGGCCACCTCGACCAGTCGCAGGGGTACATAGAAATGCTGGCTGATATCGTTCAATAAGTACTTGATTTTAAGAGTTTCACTCAAGTTTTTGGTATTCAAGGACGCTCGATACGGCTTGAGGCGAGAGCCAGAAAGCGCTGAAATGACATCCGTGTGATCAAGTGGCATGGGCGCTGAGCGGGTTGGAGGTAGGTTATGCAGGCTGAAGGTTCAGCATATGCCGCACTCATGGCCATCACAATCGTTAGTTTTCGTTCAAGGAAACCCGTCGGGTAGCGCCAAAAAGGGCGCTTTCGACATTTCGGCGTTGCTTCGGCGTTAGCGATGCAGTAATATCGCGCCAGACGTTGCGAGTTCACTCTCAACGCTCGATGTTGTGAGAGCCCCGGCGAACTTGTTTTCCGGTAAGCGACTTTGAAGGCCCGGTCTGTTGATCGGGCCTTCGCCTTTGTAGGGGTCGCTTTGATGGCGCCGAGTGGTCGTGTTGAAGGGATTCATACACACCATGACCGCGAGACCCCGCACGCGGTGACCCCCCGGGGGGACTCACCGCCCCCCCACCATCGCCACCCTCGGCGGGCTGGCCGCCCCGCCCGCGCTGGACGAAATTGACGAGCTGTTCACCGCCCGTCAATGAGGTTCGCCGATGTCCGATCGTCCCTTGCACCACCGGCCGCGTGGCCGAGCCCCATCCCCGCCGACCGCGCCCCACGCGATCCCCTCAGGCAGCGCAGGACCGCTACCGAGTCTTCTGCCTGCGGCACCGACCCGCGCCGAGCCTCCAGCCACGCTCGATGCGACTGTCGAGGCAGCGCCCATCGACCCCGAAAGCGGGCACGACCCAACCCCGCCCGTCGCCAACTGGCATGAGTCCAGCTACCTGCTCACACGCGGGCTGGAAGTGCGCGAGCTGAGCGCGCGCGAGTGGGGAATCACCGCCCGGACGCCAGCCTCGACAGACCGGTCAGCAGCCGGAACACGAGCGACGAGCGCTGGTCACCCTCCGTCGTCGAACGCTCATGGGCATGCGCCAGCGCTCGCGAGGTCAGGTCTCGATCCCGCTCCCGCTTCCACGGCACCGGCCGCACCCGAGCGGACCGCGATGGCGGCGGCTCAGCGGATGCCCGCGCAGCGCGACGGAGAGTGCCGAACGCCGGCGTTCAGACCGGCGCGGCCAGGGCCATCGGCACCGGCATGGCCGCGCGGTGATGCAGTTGCTGGCGGGTGTAAGGATGCGGGCGACCCGACAGCTTCAGGCTGAGCGCAGTCACCCACTGGTGGGTGCGCGTCGGCGGGCTGACCCAGGGCGCGGCGGTGAGCACCGCCAGCATCACCACGGCCAGGGCGGCACTGCGGCGCAGGACTCGGGACGACGACGCATCGCTCACCGAGGGCCTCGCCCGATGCAGCGCATACCAGCTGGCCGCCAAGCCCAGAACGAAGCCCAGCACGGCCTCCGACGCCGAATGAGCGCCGACCGGCAGACGAGAGTAGGCAATCACCGCCGCCAATCCCACCGCCGCGCCAAGCCCGGCCACGCGCACGCCGGGCGAGCGGCAGGCCTGCAGTCCCAGCCAGGCCAGCAGCGGCAGCACCGACGCGGCGCTCATCGCATGGCCGGAAAAACCGGTGAAGTCCCAGGAGGCGATGCCCATGCCCCAACCCATGAAGGCCACCTTGGAGACCGTGGTCAACAGGAAGGCCGCCAGGAAACCCAGCAACCAGCGCCGCACCACCGGGCGCTGCTGCGGGCAGGCCCACAAGCCCAGGACGGCCAGCGCCGCCAGCGGCAGCAGCACCTGCGCTTCGCCCAATCGGGTCAGCACGTGCCAGAACGGCATCCAGGCAGAGACCGGCGGCGGCGCATAGCCGGCGACGCCAAACGGCGAGGTGGCGCTCAAAGGCGCCGCAGCGGCGACGGACAGCGCGGTGGAAGCGAAGTCAACAGGCATGCAGATCAGCTTAAGGCTGAGCGCGGCAGCGTCGGGAATCGAAGCCGCTCCAATCGTCAGCAATGTCGCAGTGTGGGCGCGCTGTGTGAGCCGTTGATGAGCGCGGCGTGCGTCGTACGGCAGAAACCGGCGCGGCGCTCACGCCAGCTGCAGCCGCTTGCTGGGGCGACGCGGCTCCGGCGGCGGCGTGTAATTGAAGTCTTCGGCCGCCATCGGACGGCCGTAATACCAGCCTTGCGCCCAGTCACAGCCTTCGCGGCGCAGCCATTCGGCCTGATCCAGGGTCTCGACACCTTCGGCCAGCACATCCAGATGCAGGCTGCGCGCCAACACGATGACGGTGCGGGCAATCGCCGCGACGTTGGCATCGCTGCTGAGCTCGTTGACGAAGCTCCGGTCGATCTTGAGCGTGTTGACCGGCATGCGCTTCAGATAAGCCAGCGACGAATACCCGGTGCCGAAATCATCGATCGCGACCCGCACGCCGCGTTTGGACAAGCGGCTGAGCAGGCTGACCGCCTGTTCCGCATCTTCCAGCAGCAGGCTTTCGGTGACTTCCAGCTCCAGGGCCTGCGGCGGGCAGCCGGTGTCGGCCAGGATGAAGTCGACCATCTCGATGAAGTCCGGCTGGCGCAACTGGCGGGCCGACACATTCACCGCAACCTGCTGCGGTTTGCCTTCCTGACCGCGCCAGCGCGCCACCTGCGCGCAGGCCTGCTCCAGCACCCAGCGGCCGATCGGAATGATCAGGCCGGTCTCCTCCGCCAGCGGGATGAAGTCGGCCGGCGAAATCGGCCCGCGCGTCGGGTGACGCCAGCGCAGCAGCGCCTCGGCGCCGATCAGCGCGCCGTCGGACAGCCGGACCTGCGGCTGATATTCCAGCCGGAACTGCGCGGCCTCATTGGCCTGCCGCAATGCATGGGTCAGTTCGAAGCGCTGCTGCACCGCCTGGGTGAGCTCCGGCCGATAGGCCTGCACCGAGCCCCGCGCCTGCAGCTTGGCGCGGCACATCGCCACCTCGGCATTGCGCAGCAGATCGTCGACCTGCACACCATCCGCCGGGAACAGCGCCAGGCCGATGCTCGCGCCGACATTGAAACGATGATGGTCGATGACGATCGGATCGTTCATCGCCTGGATCAGCCGGTCACCGAGCCGCATGGCGGTTTCCTCATCCACCAGGCCGGACAGCACCACCACGAATTCATCCGAGCCCACCCGGGCGACCGAGTCGGACAGCCGCACCACATTGACGAAGCGTGCCGCCGCGGTCAGCAACACCTGATTGCCGGCGGCATGGCCGGCGATGTCGTTGACATCGCGGAACCCGTCCAGGTCGATGTAGAGCACCGCCACGCAGGTCTGCTCGCGCTGGGCGATGCCGATCTGGCGGGCGATGCGGTCGCGCAGCAGCGCCGCATTGGGCAGGCCGGTCAGGCCGTCGTGCAGCGACTGATGCAGCAGCTCGGCTTCGGTCTGCTTGATGCGGGAGATGTCGGTCAGCACGCTGAGGTACTGCACCTGCTCGGCCGATTCACCGGGCACCCGCACAAAGGTGGCCCACATCGGAATCGAATCGCCATTCTTGTGGCGCTCGGTGACCTCGCCGCTCCACTTGCCGTGGGTCTCCACTTCGAGCCAGAGCTGGCGCAGCTTCTCCGCGCCTTGCTCGGTCTCGCGCAGCAGCAGCGGGCGTTTGCCCAGCAAGGTCTGGCGATCGTGGCCAATCATGTGGCACATCGACGGATTGACCTCGCAGATGCGCAACTGGTCGTCGATGACCATGATGCCTTCGCCGCAATGCTCGAACACGGTGGCGGCGCGGCGCGCCGCTTCGGTGGCGAGTTGCAGCCGCGTGACGTCGCGGGCGATGGCCACCTGGCCCAGGCACAGACCGTCGTCATGCACCGGCACGCTCAGCACGTCCAGGCAACGGACCTCGCCGAACTCATCGTTCTGCCACACCTGGGAGCGGCCCATCGACGGGTTCACGGTCCAGGCCGGCGGTCGCGGCAGGTCCTCGTCGCGCCGGCCCAGCAGTTGGGCTTCGGTCAGACCGATCACCCGCTCGAAGGCCGGATTGCAACCTTCGTAGGCGCCGGTGGCGTCCTTGAAGAACATCGGATCAGGGATCGCATTGAGCAGCGCGCTCAGCCGGGCGCGCTCCCGGCGGACCCGCTGCAGCTCGCCGCGCCGGCGCTTCCAGCGCAGGCGTTGATGCAGCACGAGGCTGAGCGCCACACCGAGCGTCAGCCCACCGGCCACCGCACCGCCCACCAGCCAGGCCATGGCGCTGCCGCTGGCAGCCCAGGCGGGCAGAGCGGACGATCCGAGCGTTGCCGGCAGGTCGGCGGCAGCGCTCACGCACGCGGGCGCGAACAGGCTCGCGACCAGCGCGGACACGGACGGTCCTCCCCAACGACGGTGCAGGCGATCAGACTTGGAACGCATGGTGGGCCCATGTTTTTATCGGTGGGGCCCGCGGTGACGCGGCATCCGTCGATCGGCCCGCGGATGGCGGTCCGTCCCTCTCCTTCGACGACGCCGGAGTATGGTCGGCCGCCCCCCGCTCTGCCAGAGATCACAGCCCTGCGGCGAGCCGGGTTCCCTGCAGGATTGCACGTTTTGCGTCCAATTCTTTGGCCTCGAGCGCGCCGCCGATGAGATGCACCGGCCGCCCCGCCGCGCGCAACGGCGCCTCCAGCGCCCGCATCGGCTCCTGTCCCGCGCACAGCACGATGGTGTCCACCGCCAGATGCTCCGGATCGGCGCGCTGATCGCCCCGGCTGATCCACAGGCCCTGTTCGTCGATGCGCTCATAGCGCACGTCACTGAGCATCTGCACCTGCTTCATCTTCAACGCCGCGCGGTGGATCCAGCCGGTCGTCTTGCCCAGGCCGTCGCCCGGCTTGCCGCGACGACGCTGCAGCAGCGTGATCTCCCGCGTCGGCGGCGTCGGACGCGGCGGCACCAGCCCACCGCGCACCTGGGTGGGATCGCCCACGCCCCAGTGCGCGCGCCAGCCGGCGGGATCCAGCGTGAGGGAATGGCCGGCCTCCAGCAGAAATTCGGACACATCGAATCCAATGCCGCCGGCGCCGATCACCGCCACCCGTCGTCCGACCGGCGCTTCGTCCCGCAACACCTGCAGATAGGACAAGACCTGACCCCGCGCCTGCCCCTCGGCCTGGCCGGGGATGCGCGGATCGCGCGGGACCACGCCGGTGGCCAGCACCACCTGATCGAATTCCAGCAGATCCTCGACACCGACCCTCGTCGCCAGCCGAAGGTCCACCTTCAGCACCGCCAGGCGCCGGGCGAAATAGCGCAGCGTCTCGAAGAACTCCTCCTTGCCAGGAATGCGCTTGGCCATGTTGAACTGACCGCCGATCTCGGTCGCGGCATCGAACAGCGTCACCGCATGGCCGCGCTCCGCCAGGCTGGTGGCCGCGGCCAGACCGGCCGGCCCGGCGCCCACCACCGCCACCCGCTGCGCCGCCTGACCCGGCCGCAACGGCACCAGGCGCAACTCGGTCTCATGGCCCGCCCGTGGATTCACCAGGCAGGACGCGACCTCCTGCTTGAACACATGATCCAGACAGGCCTGGTTGCAGGCGATGCAGGTGTTGATCTCGTCCGCACGGCCCTCCGCCGCCTTGCGCACGAAGGCGGGATCGGCCAGCAGCGGCCGGGCCATGGAGACCATGTCCGCCGAGCCGTCGCTGAGCAGCGCTTCGGCCACCTCCGGCGTGTTGATCCGGTTGCTGGTGATCAGCGGCACCTGCAGCCCTTCGGCCCGCAACTGATCGCGCAATTGACGCGTCACCCAGGCGAAGCCGGCGCGCGGCACGCTGGTGGCGATGGTCGGAATCCGGGCCTCGTGCCAGCCGATGCCGGTGTTGATGAGGGTCGCGCCGGCCTGCACCACGGCGCGCGCCAGCTGCAGCACCTCGGACCAGTCGCTGCCTTCGGGCACCAGGTCCAGCATCGACAACCGGTAGATGATGATGAAGTCCGGCCCCACCGCTTCGCGCATGCGGCTGAGGATCTCGATCGGCAGCCGCATGCGATTGGCATAGCTGCCGCCCCAGCCATCGGTGCGGTGATTGGTGTGGGCGGCCAGGAACTGGTTGATGAAGTAGCCCTCCGATCCCATCACCTCGACGCCGTCATAACCGGCCTCACGTGCCAGCGACGCGCAGCGCACGAAGGCGCGGATCTGGCGCTGGATGCCGCGCTCGCTCAGCGCGCGCGGGGTGAAGGGCGAGATCGGCGATCGCAGCGCCGAGGGCGCGACGCTCAGCGGGTGATAGCCATAGCGGCCGGTGTGCAGGATCTGCAGCGCGATCTTGCCGCCCTCGGTGTGCACCGCCCGCGTCAGCACCTGATGCCGACGGGCTGCACCCGCGGTGGCCAGCGTGCCGGCGAAGGGTTTTGCCCAGCCTTCGATGTTGGGCGCATAGCCGCCGGTGACGATCAACCCGACCTGCCCGCGCGCGCGCTCGGCGAAGTATTCGGCCAGCCGCTCGACATGCTTGCGGGAGTCCTCGAGACCGGTGTGCATGCTGCCCATCAGCACCCGGTTGCGCAGGGTGGTGAATCCGAGGTCCAGGGGCGAGAGCAGCTGTGGATAGGCATTCATCGCGAGGATGCTAGCGCGGCGCTGGCAGCCGTCGAGGCAGGTCAACCCGAAGCGTTTGTGTCGGGACCGATATCCAACTTCACAAATCGGGCAAGCCGCCACAAGCCGCAGCAATGTGCGGCCGCTTCAATGCCGCCATCCTTGTGAGGAGTTGGATGATGCGATTGAAGACCTGGGCCTGGGGCCTGAGCTTGGCCGGTGTGGCGCTGCTGAGCGCCTGTGGCGGTGGTGGCGACGACAGCAAGGCGCAGATGCGCCTGCTCAATGCCAGCGTGGGTTATGCCTCGCTGGACCTGGTGGTGGACAGCACCACGGTGAACAGTGGCGTGGCCTATGCCGCCGTGGGCGAATACGCCAGCATCAGCACCAGCGACACCGGCACCGAGATCCAGAACAGCTCGGTCGGCAGCACCGTCGCCTCGACCACGCCTTCGCTGACCGCGGGCGCCAAGTACACGATGATCGCCTACGGCGCGGCCGGCTCGGCCCGCACCGCCCTGCTGCAGGAAGACCAGGAAGCGCCAGCCTCCGGCAAATCCAAGCTGCTGGTGCTGAACCTGGCACCCGATGCCGGCGCGCTGGATGTCTATCTGACCGCCACCGATGAATCGCTGGATGCGGCGACCGCCGTCTCCACCGGCATTTCCGCCGGCGGCGGCAGCGGCTACAACACGCTGAATGCCGGCACCTACCGCGTCCGTCTGACCGGCACCGGCGACAAGAACGATGTGCGCCTGGACATCCCGGCGGTGACGCTGAGCTCGACCGGCGTGTCCACGCTGGTGCTGACCGGCACGGCCGGCGGCGTGCTGGTGAACGGCATGCAACTGGTCCAGCAAGGCACGGTGACCAACTTCCCGAATGCCACCGCCCGCGCCCGGCTGGTGGCCGCCGTTTCCGGCAGCGCGGCGGTGGCTGGCTCGCTGGGCAATGTCGAGCTGATGGGCAATTCCAGCTCGCCCACCATCGGGGCCTACAAGACGGTGGCCGCCGGCACCAACACGCTGACGGTCTATGTGAACGGCAGCCCGGTGACGCTCGCCAGCCCGACGCTGACCGCCGGCAACGACTACACGCTGATGGTCTGGGGCTCGGACACCGGCCCGGTGCTGAAGGTGCTGAATGACGACAACCGGCTGCCCGCCAACACCGGCTACGCCAAGATCCGGCTGGTCAACGGCGTGACCAGCGGCAGCACCGGCCTGACGCTGAATGTGGACTACAGCGCGCTCGCCTCCAGCGTGACGCCGGGCAATGCGTCGACCGCCCTGTCGACCGCCGCCTCCACCACCGCGCTGCTGACCGTCACCTCGCCCTCGTCCGCCTCGGCGGTCTACACGATGACCGACATGACCTTGCTGTCCTCCAGCGTCTACACCGTGTTCGTGCTGGGCGATCCCAACAACATGATCGGCTCGCTGCGGCGCGAGCGCTGATCGTCGCCGCGCCCATGGGCGCGGCGTGCTGAACCGGGCGGCGTCGCGCCTGCAACGACCCGCCCCATCGACCTCCCTGTTGGCCACGCTCTCTTCGGAGGCGTGGCTTTTTTTCGCCCCGCGACGGCGCGATCCGGCGCTCAGCCGCCAATCAGCGCTCGGCGGCTCGGGCGTGGGGTCCCTAGACTGCTGACGAATGTCGACATCGCCTTGCGGCAAGATCACCGCATGAGTGCCGCATCGCCTGACTCGCCCTCCCCGTCGCCTGCGTCGGCGCCCTGTGTCGCGCCGCGGCTGTCGACGTCTGCGGTACCGATGACGTCGGCTTCGTCGGCATCAGCAGCGTCAGAAGCTTCCGAAGCCTCACAGGCGCCTGCCGCGCCTGAGGCATCTGAGGCGATCAGCGTTGGCGCCGACGCACCCGCCCTCGCCGCGCCAATGACTGCAGCCGTGACGGCGATGCCCACGCTGCCCGCGCCCACCGTGTTCCAGATCCGTCGACTGCGCCAGCTGTGGCGATCGGCCGGCTGGCCCTGTCAGGATCTGCTGGAGGTGGAACTGCTGACCCGCGGCTGGCTGGAGCGCCACCGCGACGGCCACGGGCGCGACACGCTGCGGCTGACCGACACCGGCCTGGCCGTGCTGCATCAGGGCCTGCAGAAGAACCGCGCGCTGCGCAATCGGCATGAGGACCTGGTCGAGCGCATGGGACTCGAGCTGCAACGGGCCGGCCGCATCGTGTGGCGCGGGCTGTCGCTGCGCGCCGGGCTGCCGCGCGAGGACGATCCCGAGAAGATGCGCTGGGTGAATGCGATGCCCGATCTGTACTCGGTGCGGCAGACGACGGTCGAGGACTACCTCGAGCCCACGGTGCATGAGATCAAGGTCAGCCGCGCCGACCTGCTCGGCGAGCTGCGCCGGCCGGCGAAGTCACAGGCCTATCTCGCGCTCAGCGGCCAGTGCTGGTATGTGCTGCGGGCCGGCATCGCGACGGTGGAGGAGATTCCCGCCGCGTTCGGCGTGCTCATCGCTCACGAAGTCGGTCGCGACGGCGGCCTGCGCTTCGAGCTGGGCCGGCCGGCGCCGCGCCGGGCGATGCGCCCGGACTTCGGCACCTGGATGGCCCTGGCCCGCGCGACGCCGATGGGGCCGCCGCTGGATGATGGTCAGGACCATCTCATGCCGGACTGACGGCCGGCGGCGTTGGCATCAGCGCCAGCGTCCGCGTTAGCCCTTCTTCTTCAGCAGGCTTTCGCAGGCGGCCTTGTCGCCGCTGTCCTGCTTGGCGCAGACCGCATCCAGCTGGGTGCGCAGACGCCCGAGGCTGGCCTCATGCTGGCCGCCGGCATTCCAGGCCACCAGTTGGCTGCCCACCTTCTGCAGCGAGCGCGCGCTGCGCTCATAGAACGCGCCCTTGTCCTTGTCGGCCTCGACCAGCAGTTGCGACGCCGCCTTCTCGATGCGCGCGGCATCCTGCGGTGCCAGCTCCACCAGCGCGGCCAGATAGTTCGAGCCCCATTGCAGTCGGGTCGCGGGACCTTCGCTCTTGTTGAAGGCCTCTTCATACCAGCGCAGCGCTTCGTCCTTCTTGCCCTGCTTGCGGGCATTGCCGCCGAGCTGGCTCATCAGGTAGTACGGCGAGTGGCTCTTGGCCAGGCTGGACTTGAGCAGCGCATCGCTGTCGCTCCACAGACCGGCGCGACCCAGCAGATGCGCGGCCGAGGTGATGACCGCCTGGCGCTCATAACCGTCGGTGATTTCCTTGTCCGCCTTGGCTGCGGCCGCCTTCACTTCGGTCAGCAGCGCGGGCGAGAGCTTGGGCTGCAGCTCGTTCTTCGGCGCATCGATGCGGGCCAGGTCGACCCGGGCGATCAGCGCCTGCAGCCGATCGGCGCGGGACAAGGACGCATCGGCCTCGAACCGCTTGAGCGCGGCATCCAGCCTGGCGACCAGCGCCTGACGCTCGGCACCCGGCGTCGGGGCCAGCGCGCGGGCGATGTCTTCCGCATAGTTGCCCAGCACGTCCATCTGCGCGCGCGAGGCCTCCGGGCTGGCCAGGACCTGATCCACGCGGGTCCGCAAGGCGGCGTCCGGCTTCAGGCCCTTGCCGTCTTCGGTGATGGCCAGCGCCTTGAGCCACAGCCGGGTGGCGGTTTCGTCATCGACCGGTTGGCTGGCGGCGGCCAGTTTGGCCAGCAGCGCCGGGCGCTGCGCCACCGGCACGAGCTGCTGTTCATCGGTTTCCCAGGAATAGAAACCCAGCAGCTTCCATTCGCTGGCGCTGAGCTTGCGGCCGGCCTGGGCATCGGCCAGCACCGTCTTCACCGGCCGGCCACCCGCCAGGCCGATCTGCAGCACCCGCATCACCTGCGGCGCATCGGCCTCGCCGGGCAGCCGGGTCAGCTCCTGGCCCTCGGTGTTGAACAGGATCATGGTCGGATAGCCGCGCACCTTGAACCGGGCGCCCAGGCGCTGCGCACCGGGGTTGTCGCCATCGATGTGCACGGCCACGAAGGCGCGCGACTGCTCGATGAAGTCGGCGCGGTTGAACAGCGTCGCCTTCAGCTGGTTGCAGGGCGGGCACCACTTCGCGCCCCAGTACAGCAGGACCGGCTTCTTCTCGCTGCGGGCCTGGGCGAACGCGCGCTCGATGTCGGCATCGGCCGAGGCGCTCTGCCAGGACACCGACGAGGCCGCTGCGGCCGCCATCGCCGACGGCATCAGCGCCGGAACGCTGGCGAGGGAGACCGTGGTCAATGCCGCAGCCAGCAGGCGGAGGCGGAAATGGCGATGCAGCGAGCGGCGCAGGGTCATGATGTCGTGGTCGGAGAGATCAGTGGGATCGACACCGGCCCGACGCCGACCGGGTGGGGCGGCGCCGCGGCGCGGTAAGCCGGCAGCGGTCCGGCATTGTGACGCCGGCGGCCCGGGCTCGATATGCGGGGGTTTTCTAAGCTTGCGACGGATCCGGCGCTGGCGGCGGCGGCGGGGCCGCCTGGGCGCGCAGCCGGGCCCGCAGCGCCTCGCGCCGGGCCAGGCTGTCGGCCGGCCAGTGGTCGAGCCGGTCGTAGTACTCGGGCACCGCCGGCACCTCGCCGGAGAGCTGCACCCAGGGCTGGCGGCTGGCGGTGAAGATGTGGATGTCCGGCGGCAGGCGGTCCGGCTCGTCCAGCGTGCCCACCCGCACGAAATGCATCGATTCGCCGGCGCCGGCGTAATGGCTGGAGAGCGCGATCCAGCAGCTCGGGCAGCGCCAGATCTGCTGGCCCTTGCCGCTGGCGGACGGCGTCAGCACCCGCTGCGGCGGCTCGGTCAGCCATTGCAGGCGGTCGGCCTCGATCATCGCGTTGAGCGCGAAGGCGCCGCCGCTCTCGCGCTGGCACCAGCGGCAGTGGCAGCAATGCACGAACAGCGGCCGGCTCGACAGCCGGTAGCGAATCCGCCCGCAGTCGCAGCCGCCGTCGAACACCTGCGGATCAGCGGCGGCGGGGCCGGGCTGGGGGGAGGTCTCGGTCATGGGCGGCTCTCCATGAAAGCGGGCGGATGCGGATTACTTCAGCAGGCCTTCGGCCTTCATCGCGGCCTGCACCGCCGGCCGTTCGCCCACGCGGGCGCGGTAGGCGACGAGGTTCGCATGGCTCGACAGGTCCACGTCCACCCGCGGCGCCCAGTTGGTGACGGTGAACAGGTAGGCGTCGGCCACGGTGAACACGTCGCCCATCAGGAAGGTCTTGCCGGCCAGTTGGCTGTCGACCAACTTGAAGCGGTCCTGCAGCTTGGCGCGGAACTGGGCCTTGGCTTCTTCCGGCATGGACGGGTTGAACAGCGGGCTGAAGCCCTTGTGCAGCTCGGAGGTGATGAAGTTGAGCCACTCCTGCAGGCGGTAGCGCGCCATCGTGCCGTTGGCGGGCGCGAGCTGCTTGTCCGGCACCTGGTCGGCGATGTACTGGACGATGGCCGGGCCTTCGGTCAGGCGCTGGCCGTCGTCCAGCTCCAGCAGGGGCACATAGCCCTTCGGGTTGATGCCGTAGTAATCGGTGCCGTCCTTGAGCTGGTGCGTCTTGGTGCTGGCGAGCACCGGCTCATAGGCCAGGCCGGCCTCCTGCAGGACGATGTGGGGCGACAGCGAGCAAGCGCCGGGGCTGTAATAGAGCTTCATGGGGGTCTCCTGAGCGTCGGAAAGACTGTGGGGCGGCGGGCAGCCCGGGCGCTGGCGGGTGGCGGCCATCCTTCGGTCAGACCGGGATGGCCGACGCCCTGTCCGGGGCCGGCCGAGACCGCTGCACCTTACGCGCCCGCTGGAGAATCCGCAATGGCGGTGCCCCGATCCAGGTTCAGCGGTCGCCCGCCGGACGATGACGGCCCAGCCACCCACCCGCCGTTCATCCCCTGCGATGGTCGTTCCATCCTGCCCACGGCCCAAACGTCGGTTCGGCTCAGATCCGCCCTGGACCGCTCGCCATAATGCGCCGGCACTTTGGAGAGGAGCGAGTTCATGGGATACCCAGCGCCTTCACAGGCAAGACCCGGCCCCCGCCGGCCACACGCCCCCGCCCCGTCGACGGGGACGTCGTCGTCAGCGGCGCGCCATCCGACCATGCCAGACGCCTCATCCGACGCCATCGCCGAGCGCGAGCGCAGCGGCGCGGGTCGTCGGTCCGGCGTGGCCATCACGTTGGCGGTCGGTCTGGCCATCGCCGGTCTGAGCAGCTCGCCCGCGCACGCCGCCGAGCCGGGCGCGTTCCTCAAACCATGCCGCGTCGAAGGCGTCTCCACCGAGGTCCAGTGCGGCCGGGTGCAACGACCGCTGGATCCCGCCCAGCCGCAGGGCCGCCAGATCGAGGTGCATGTGGTGGTGGTGCCGGCACTGGCCCGCAACAAGCTGCCGGATCCGGTGCTGCTGCTGGCCGGCGGCCCCGGGCAGAGCGCCATCGCGCTGACCGGCTCGGTGCTGCCGCGGCTGTCCCGCCTGAACTATCGGCGCGATCTGGTGTTCATCGATCAACGCGGGACCGGCCGCTCAGCGCCGCTGCAGTGCCGCGACGAGATGCCGCTGACGCTGAAGGAGGCGCTGGAGCCGCAGGCCCGGGAGCGGGCGATGGACGCCTGTCGCGAGCAGCTCAAGGCCCTGCCCCACGGCGACCTGCGCTTCTACACGACGACGATCGCCATGCAGGACATGGATGCCGTGCGCGAGGCGCTGGGCGTGAGCCAGTGGAACCTCATCGGCGCGTCTTACGGCACACGGGCCGCGCTGGAATACGAGCGCCAGTTCCCGAACCGGGTGCGCCGCGCGGTGATCGATGGCGTCGCGCCGCCGGACATGGCGCTGCCGGCCTCCTTCTCCCGCGATGGCCAGGCAGCGCTCGAGGCGGTCTTCACCGCCTGCGACACCGATCCCGCCTGCAAGGCCCGCTATCCGAGCCTGCGCGACGACTGGCAGGCGCTGCTCAAGAGCCTGCCGCGCCCGGTGACGATGCGGCATCCGCTGACCGGGCAATCCGAGCAAGTAACCTTGACCCGCGAATCGCTGGTCAATGCGGTGCGTCCGCCGCTGTATGTGCCGGCGCTGGCCGCTGCGCTGCCGGCGGCGATCCACGATGCCACGCAAGGCCGGTTTGACGGTCTCGGCGCGCTGGCGGGACAGCTCGGTGGGGGCTCCCGATCGACGCGTCTTGCCGCAGGCATGCATTTCTCGGTGGTGTGCGCGGAAGACCTGCCCCGGCTGGCGCAGTCCACCGATGCACCGGGCGCCGACTTTGGTGTCACCGATCGGAACCTCTACACCCAGGTCTGCAAGGACTGGCCGCGCGGCAACGTGCCGGCGGCGTTCTATGACATTCCGCCGGCCAAGACGCCGGTGCTGGTGCTGAGCGGTGGGGCCGATCCGGTCACGCCGCCGCGTCATGGCGCGCGCGTGGCCGAGCGGCTGGGGGCCAACGCCCGCCATGTGGTGGTGCCACAGGCCGGTCACGGCGTCGGCTTGACGCTGGGCTGCATGCGGGACGTGGTCTCCCGCTTCATCGACGCCGCCGAGGACGCGCAAGCGCTGAAGGTCGAGGCCGATTGCGCAGCCCGCATTCCGCGCCCGCCCGTGTTCCTGCCCCCGGATCCCGCCAGCCTGGCGGCCGCCGCGTCCGCCGCCCAGGCGTCGCAAGCCCGGGACGCCGACAAGCCTTCGGTCAAGGAGACCGCACGATGATCCGCATCGACGCTCTGCACAAGCAATTCGAGGCCCGCACCGGCGGCGGCCTGCTCAAGCGCGCCGGCAAGAAAGTGGTCACCGCCGTCGACCACCTGGACCTGCACGCGCCCAACGGCCAGATCACCGGCTTGCTGGGCCCGAACGGCGCCGGCAAGACCACCTCGCTGCGCATGCTCGCCGGCTTGTTCCTGCCCGATCGCGGCAGCATCCAGGTCGATGAGATCGATGTGCTGCAGGCTCCGCGGGCCGCGCTCGCCCGCATGGGCGTGCTCGGGGATGCGCATGGGCTCTATCCGCGGCTGTCGGCGCGGGAGAACATCGTCTATTACGCCCGGCTGCAAGGCATGCCGCGCGACCAGGCCCAGGCCCGCGCCGAAGCGCTGGCCGATCTGCTGGACATGCGCGCCATCCTGGAGCGCCGCGCCGATGGCTTCAGTCAGGGCGAGCGGATGAAGACCTCGCTGGCCCGGGCGCTCGTGCACGACCCGGCCAACATCGTGCTGGACGAGCCCACCAACGGCCTGGACGTGCTGGCCACCCGCGCGCTGCGCGAGGTGCTGCGCCATCTGCGCTCGCCGGCCGGCGGCAACAAGTGCATCGTGTTTTCGAGCCACATCATGCAGGAGGTCGAACAGCTGTGTGACCAGGTGGTGGTGATGTCTCACGGCCGATCGGTCGCCCACGGCAGCGTCGAGCAACTGATGGCGCAGACCGGCTGCGATCGCTTCGAGGATGCCTTCGTCGCCCTCGCCTTCCCGGAAGCCACACCCGGCGCCCCGAGCGCCGCCCTCATCGATCGTCAGGAGCAGCCCGCATGAGCCGCGATTTCTTCAAAGCGTTCAGCACCGTCTTCGCCAAGGAAGTCATCGACGCGATGCGGGACCGGCGCACCCTGCTGCGTCTGATGATTCCGGCCCTGCTGATGGGACCGCTGATGCTGGTGATGATGTCCGGCCTGATCGCATCCTTCGAAGAGCGGGCCGAGAAGCGGGAGATCAGCATCATCGGCATCGAGCATGCGCCGACGCTGCGCAACTTCCTCGAGCGCCAGACCTACGTCATCAAGACCGCCCCCGCGGACTATGAAGCGCAGCTGCGGGCGTCGCGTCTGCCGGAGCCGGTGCTGATCATCCCGAAGGACTTCGAAGTCCTGCTGGCGGGCGGCCTGCCGGTGACGGTCGAGATCGTGAGCGACAGCGCGAACCAGCGCGCCTCGGTGGGCGTCGGCCCGATGCAGCGGCTGCTGCAGGGCTTCGGCCGTGAGCGCGCGATGCTGACCCTGGCGCTGCGCGGCGTGGGCAGCGATCAGCTGCAGCCCTTGATGGTGGAAGAGCGCGACCTGGCCAGCGTGCAGGCTCGCGCGACCCGCATCACCGCGATGCTGCCGATGTTCATCATGATGGCGGTGCTCTACGGCGCGCTGACCGCCGCGTTGGACAGCACGGCCGGCGAGCGCGAGCGGGGCTCGCTGGAGCCGCTGCTGGTGAATCCGGCGCCGCATGCGGCGATCGTCGCGGGCAAGTGGGGCGCGGTGGCGTTGATGGGCATGCTGGTGGCGCTGCTGGCCAACATCAGCTTCCTGCCGGCTCAGCAGTTCATGCGCAGCGACAGCCTGCAGGCGATGTTCCAGTTCGGCTGGCCGGAAGCCATGAAATTCCTGCTGCTGCAGATCCCGCTCGGCGCGGGCGTGTCGGCGGTGCTGATGGCGCTGGCGATCCGCACCAAGACCTTCAAGGAAGCGCAGGCCAGCGCGACGCTGGTGATGACGGCGGTGTCGCTCACGCCGGTGATCTCCATCATGAATCCGGGCGCGGATGCCGCGTGGCATGTCTGGGTGCCAGGTCTTGCCCAGAACATGCTGATGCTGCAGGTGCTGAAGGGAGAAGCGCTGACCCTGGCGCAGGTGCTGCCCACGGTGGTGGTGGGCGCGGGTCTCACGGTGGCGGGTCTGGCCTTCGTGACCCGCTCGATGCGCGCGGCGGTGGCGCGCTGATCCAGGCTCAATGACGCATCGCGAGCGCGCGCTGCACCTGCTCCTGCCAGGGCAGCGTGTGCACGATGCCATTGAGCTGGATGGCCGATTCCATCGGGGCCAGCACTTCGCCGGCGCGGTTCAGGAATTGCAGGTTGGTGACCAGCGCCATCGGGTCGACCATCGACACCATGCCGTAGGGCATGCACACCCAGTCCCAGGCCACACCGGCCGCGCCCAGCTCGGACTCGCCCGACCACAGGGTTTGCCCCATCGCTGGCCGGTCATCGTCTCCCGTGACCAACACGCGCGTGCTCAAATGCGCGAACTGCAGGCGAGGCAGCCGCTGCACATCACACAATATCCGCGGCCACGCGTACACAATCCAGGCTGGAGTCATTTGTCAGAATTGTTGAGTTGAATGGGTGGGCTTGTCATTCCCTGTCTTGAAGTGTCGGTAGCACAGGGCAAGCTCGCCAGCTGTAAACCCTAGCAGGGCGCGCCCCGTGACACCCTCACGAGATCCCGCGCTACCCTGTCACGGAGACCCAAGGACCGGCTCAGCCGGGGCGATCCATGCTGCAAGGCGGATATCAATCAGTTCTGGAAGCGCGTTCGCGGGAGGAATTCCGCAGCGAGATCACGCGCTTCGCCAACGACCTCGACTTCGAGCGCTTCTCGGCGATCCTGGTCGTGGATCACCCCATCGGCGGTTCTGACTTCATCTCGGTGCAGAACGCGCCGCCGGGCTTCTCGGACATCTTCAACGACCCGCGCCTGGGCAAGAAGGATCCGGTGATGCAGCACTGCAAGCGGCAGAGCGTCCCGATCGTCTGGAATCAGCAGACCTATGTGAAGAACGATGCGCCCGAGCTCTGGGAAGCGCAGGCGCCGTTCGGCTACAAGGTCGGGATCTCGCTGGCGCTGCATCTGCCGGAAGGTCGGCATTTCGTGCTGGGCGTGAACCGGGAGCAGACGCTCCCGAGCAATCCCGTCACCCTGACCCGCATGGTCGCGGACCTGCAGCTGTTCGCCGTGCACGCGGTGGATGCAGCGATGCGGGTGCTGCTGCCAATCGGCCAGGACACCGACGCGCCGCGCCTGACGCCGCGCGAACTCCAGTGCCTGCACTGGACGATGGAGGGCAAGACCGCGTGGGAAGTGGGGACGATCCTGTCCATCACCGAGCGGACGGCGGTCCTGCACATCAATAACGCCATGCACAAGCTGGGCTGCACCAACAAGCACCAGGCGGTGCTCAAAGCCCTGCGCATGGGGCTGATCCGCTGAGCTTGCCTGCTCGAATCGCTGGTAAACACTGTAAGAGCTGACAGTTACCGGCCTGGCGGGTGGCTGATTCAATTCGTTCCGTGCTGATTGAACCGATGCACGTCACCGAATCTGGAGCCTCTCATGCAAGCCCACGAACAAGCTCATCGCCAATCCGTCGTTTTCCAACCGCTGAACGGCCCGGTTGAACTGGACCCGGCGCTCCTCGACCTCGTTGGAGGCGGCACGCCCAAGGGGACCTGGAACGAAGATCCCGTGATCTCGACCCTGGCTGGCGGCACCGAGCCGACGCCCAAGGGCACCTGGTAATCCCTTCGGTGATCCGATCGTCCCCCGGTCGGATCGCCGCTTGTGCCAGGACGGACGTCGGTCTGCGCCGTCGTCCGTGTCCTGCGCACCGCCGAACGGGCCGCCAGGAGATGCTGCATCTCCCGCCCGGCCGTTCGGCCACCCTCTTCACCTGGTCAGTCTGACCGGCGAGTCCTCGGTGGTGGCTGCGTGCCACCCACATCCTCCGGCTTGCATCGACGACTGACCCGGAGCTCTGCCGGACCGGCCCTTGCCGCGGCAGAGTTCAGACCGAGTCCGTCGGATCTCGCCTCACCCCGCGCCGCTCAAGCGGCACCAGGTCGGGCCCGACCGGCAGAGTTGCTTGGTTTGCAGGCCCAACGGCAGGGCTACCGTGCGCATGCGCGGTCCCCTGCAGCGGGAGGCGTTGGGCCTGCAAGCCGAGCTCCATCGCCGTCGCGCGAGATGCGCTGAGACGCCCCACTCCCCGCCCTTGACATGGCGCCGATCGCTCCACGTGGTCGCCGGCTATGGCCGTCATCAAGGCGTCCAATTGGTCGGCGTCGTTGCGAATCATTAGCATCCACCTATCTAACGATTTTGGTTGATAGGAGATGGCAATGGCGAAAACCGCGACCTTCGGTGTGATGCACCTGGGCACCTCCTTCGGTGTGACCTTCGCGATGACCGGCAATGTGGCCGTGGCCGGCGCGGTCACGTTCGTGGAGCCGTTGGTCAACACGGTGATGCATCACTTCTTCGAGAAGTACTGGGGCCATCCGTCGCTGAAGGCCTGGTGGAACCACCGCCGAGCCGTGCGCGCGCAGCGCGAGGCGGATGCGGTGCTGGCCAAGGTCAGCACGATCTGACGCTGGCCCGGCGAGCGCCGCTGGCGGACGCGGCCTCGCGCCGCGTCTCGTCCCCTACGTGAAGCGAGCCACCGCCGCGCGGTGGCGACGGCTCAATCCGGCCGGATCTTGGCGCGGTGGACGACCGCCTTCCAGCGCTGCTGTTCCTGCGCAATGAAGGCTGCGAATTGCGCGGGCGTGTTGCCCACCGCCTCGGCCGCATCGTGGCTCAGCCGCTCCCGCGACGAGCCGGATTTGATCGCCTTGGCCGACTCGGCGGCCAGCTTCTCCGCGGCGGCCGGCGCCAGATTGGCAGGGGCGCACAGGCCGTACCACTGCGTCATCTCGAAGCCGGGGAAGCCCTGCTCCGCGACGGTCGGGACATCCGGCAGCTGCGGCAGACGTTCTTTCGATCCCGTCGCGATGCAGCGCAGCTTGCCCGCCTTGATGAACTGCATGATCGCCGGCGCGCCGACCGACGCCGCTTCCAGCCGCCCCGCCAACAGGTCGGTCAACTGCGGACCGGTGCCCCGATAGGGCACATGCAGGATGAAGAGATCGGCCACCATCTTCAGGTATTCCATCGCCAGATGGCCGGCGCTGCCATTGCCTGCGGAGCCATAGCTCAGGCGGCCGGGCTTGGACTTCACCAGCGCGATGAACTCCTTCAGATTGCGGACTGGCAGATCGGGGTGGACCACATACAGGCTGGGCACCTTGGCCAGCAGCGTGATGGGTTTGAAGTCCTTGATCGGGTCGTACGGCAGCTTGTCGTACATGTAGGGATTCACCGCCAGCGTGCCGATGTGGCCCAGCACCAGCGTGTGCTGGTCTTCCGCGCGGGCCACTTCCGACATCGCGATGTTCCCGCTGCCGCCCGGTTTGTTTTCGACATAGACCGTCTGGCCCAGCGTCTTGGTCAGTTCCAGCGCGGTCGCGCGGGCCACGATCTCGCTGCTGCCGCCGGGCGCGAACGGCACCACCAATCGAACCGATCGGGTCGGCCAGTTCGTCGTGCCCTGAGCGGTGGCCCATCCAGGCAACCCCGCCAACAAGCCACCGGCCGAGGCCGCTTGCAGGAAGCGGCGGCGCATGTCGTCAGGCGGCGCGTCGGCCGTGAGCGACGCAGGGGCTTCGGTCAGCGCGGTCGCGGGGCCGGGCAGCAGGCGGGAATCGGGCATCGTTGTCTCCGTATCGGCCATCGGACTGGCCTTGAGCGCCGACTCTAGCCGGCGCAGCTGTCACGGTGCTGTCTGCTCTTCCATCCAGCCCAACCATCGCATCGCCTGCTCGCGGCTTTCGCCGCACATGTCTTCGGAGGGCGGCAGGGATCCGCAGACCTCCGGTCGGTCGGGATGGCCGAAGATCTTGCAGCGCAGATCGTCGTCGAGCTGGATGCAGCGCACGCCGGCGGGCTTGCCGTCCGGCATGCCCGGAATCGGACTGGAAATCGACGGCGCGATGCAGCACGCGGCGCAATGGGGACGGCATTTCATGATGGCGAAATTGTCGCGGCTCCGGCCTCGTCGATGGCCCTGACGCTGTGACTTATCCACAGCCCCGCGTAAAATTGGCGCCCGTCCCTCATCTGATCTCCAGCCCGGCCCGCCCTCGCCTGTCATGGCCTCGGCCCCCTTCGCCGCGAGGCTGGACTGCGCGCCATGCTTTATCCCAAAGAGTTCGATGTGATCGTCGTCGGCGGCGGCCATGCCGGCACCGAGGCCGCCCTGGCGGCTGCCCGCATGGGCGCCAGCACCTTGCTGCTGACCCACAACATCGAAACCCTGGGCCAGATGAGCTGCAATCCGTCGATCGGCGGCATCGGCAAGGGACACCTGGTCAAAGAGGTCGACGCGCTGGGCGGCGCGATGGCCGCTGCGACCGACGAGGGCGGCATCCAGTTCCGCATCCTGAACGGATCCAAAGGGCCGGCCGTTCGCGCCACACGCGCGCAAGCGGACCGCGTGCTCTACAAAGCCGCCATTCGCCACCGGCTGGAGAACCAGCCGAACCTGATGCTGTTCCAGCAGGCGGTCGATGACCTGATGGTCGAAGGCGATCGTGTGGTCGGCGCGGTGACCCAGTCGGGCCTGCGCTTCCGTGCCCGTGCGGTCGTGCTGACCGCGGGCACCTTCCTCGATGGGCGCATCCACATCGGGTTGCAGAACTACGCCGCTGGACGCGCCGGTGATCCGCCGGCGGTCTCGCTGTCGGCGCGGCTGAAGGAACTGCGACTGCCGCAAGGTCGGCTGAAGACAGGCACGCCGCCCCGGCTGGATGGGCGGACCATCGATTTCTCGAAATGCACCGAGCAACCGGGCGATCTGGATCCGGTGCCGGTGTTCAGCTTCATGGGCCATGCCGCCCAGCATCCGAAGCAACTGCCGTGCTGGATCACCCACACCCATGCCGGCACCCACGACATCATCCGCTCCGGCTTCGAACGCAGCCCAATGTTCACCGGCGTGATCGAGGGCGTCGGTCCGCGCTATTGCCCGTCGATCGAAGACAAGGTCAATCGCTTCGCTGACAAGGACTCCCACCAGATCTTCCTGGAGCCGGAAGGCCTGACCACCCACGAGTTCTATCCGAACGGCATCTCCACCTCCCTGCCCTTCGACGTGCAACTCGCAGCGGTGCGGTCGATTCCTGGCCTGGAGAACGCCCACATCCTGCGGCCCGGCTATGCCATCGAGTACGACTACTTTGACTCGCGCGAATTGAAGTCGAGCTTTGAGACCCGGGCCATCGGCGGCCTGTTTTTCGCTGGCCAGATCAACGGCACCACCGGCTACGAGGAAGCGGCGGCGCAGGGCCTGTTCGCCGGTTTGAATGCAGCGCTGCAGGTGCAGGGCAAGGACGCCTGGCTCCCGAGCCGCGATCAGGCCTATCTGGGCGTGCTGGTGGATGACCTCATCACCAAGGGCGTCACCGAGCCTTACCGCATGTTCACCAGCCGCGCCGAGTTCCGCCTGCAGCTGCGCGAGGACAACGCGGACATGCGCCTCACCGAAATCGGCCGGCAACTGGGCTTGGTGGACGACGCCCGCTGGGATGCCTTCAACAAGAAGCGCGATGCTGTTTCACGTGAAACAGAGAAGCTGAAGTCGACATGGGTTCACCCGCACATCCTGCCCGCGGCGGACGCGGAACGCCTGGTCGGCAAGGCCCTGGAGCGCGAGTACAACTTGATCGATCTGCTTCGTCGTCCGGGTGTCACCTACGACACCGTGGCGGAAGTGGCGACGATTGCGCGTCCCGAATCCTCGGTGTCGCGCGCCAAGCTGGTCGAAGCGCTGGGTGACACCATGGCCGATGCTGTCGTCGAGCAGCTGGAGATCAGCGTCAAATACGCCGGCTACATCAGCAAGCAGCAGGAGGACGTGGCCCGCGCCTCGCATTACGAGCACCTGCGTCTGCCCGAGGACCTCGATTACGGCCTGGTCACCGCCCTGTCGTTTGAAGCGCGCCAGAAACTGAACAAGCATCGGCCCGAGACCTTGGGCCAGGCGTCGCGGATCTCGGGCATCACCCCCGCCGCGATCTCGCTGTTGCTGATCCATCTGCGCAAGGGTCGCTTCAAAGGCTTCACGGACGCCTCCGGCGCCGAAAGCGATGTCGCCCAGCCGGCCTGATGACCTCGGCCCTCCTCCAGTTCCGCCGCAATTTCCTGACCCGCACTTGATGACCGACCTCGCCCTCCGCGCTTCCCTGGCCGCCGCCGCCGACACTTTGGCGCTTCAGCTCGACGATGCACAACTGGATCGCCTGATGGCCTATCTGGCGTTGCTGTCGAAGTGGAACAAGGTTTACAACCTGACCGCCGTGCGGGAGCCAGCGGCGATGCTGACCCAGCATCTGGTCGACAGCCTCAGCCTGATTCCGCCGCTTCGGCGTCACGCCGCCGGTCAGCCCCTGCGGCTGATGGACGTGGGCAGCGGCGGTGGTCTGCCTGGCGTGGTGATCGCGATCTGCGATCCCAGCATCGATGTGACCTGCGTCGACGCGGTCGGCAAGAAGGCCTTCTTCATCGCTCAGGTCGCTGCAGAGTTGGGCCTGCCCAACTTGCATGGTGAGCATTCACGGGTGGAGAAGCTGAAGGCAGCTCCGTTCGATGTGATCACCTCCCGAGCCTTTGCCTCGCTGGCCGACTTCACCGAATGGACGCGGATGCACCTCAAGCCCGGTGCGGTCTGGGCGGCGATGAAGGGGCAGCATCCGGCGGAAGAGCTCGACGAACTGGCTCGGCGCATGCCGGATCTGTCGGTGTTTCACGTGGAACAACTGCAGGTGCCGGGTCTCGATGCCCAGCGCTGCCTGCTGTGGATTCGCCCGGATACGACACCTGCGGTCTGAGGGCGCCCGAGCGGCTTTCCCAATCATGACTGCGGCCGGGTGGAGCGGTTAAGCTCTCGCCCCTGCCCCGCTGTTGACCTGCTGTCGCGATCTCGCCGCACGGCGCCTGTGACGGGCGCCTCGAACGCCCGGCGAACGTCGTCCCGCGGTCCAGCCTGAATCCCGCTGAATTCCTGCCTCTCGAAAACTCCATGGCCAAGATCTTCTGCGTTGCAAACCAAAAGGGTGGCGTCGGCAAGACGACCACGACCGTGAACCTGGCTGCCGGTTTGGCGAAGGTGGGACAGCGCGTGCTGGTGGTCGACCTCGATCCGCAGGGCAACGCGACGATGGGCTCGGGCATCGACAAGCGCGCCCTCGCGCTGACCGTCTATGACGTGCTGCTGGAGTCCGCCACCATTGCTGAAGCCCGCCAACGCAGCGAAGCCGCCGGTTATGACGTGCTGGGCGCGAATCGGGAGCTGGCGGGTGCGGAAGTCGAGCTGGTGGAACTGGAGCGCCGGGAACAGCGCCTGAAAACCGCCCTGGCGGCGGCCAACGACGATTATGACTTCGTCCTGATCGATTGCCCGCCGTCCCTCTCGATGCTGACGCTCAATGGCCTGTGCTCGGCGCATGGCGTGGTGGTGCCGATGCAGTGCGAATACTTCGCGCTGGAAGGCCTGACCGACCTGGTCAACACCATCAAGCAGATTCACGCCAATCTGAATCCCGACCTGCAGATCATCGGCCTGCTGCGGGTGATGTTTGACCCCCGCATCACCCTGCAGCAGCAGGTGAGCGAGCAGCTGAAGGCGCACTTCGGCGAGAAGGTGTTCGACAGCGTCATCCCACGCAACGTGCGTCTGGCCGAGGCGCCGAGCTACGGCATGCCGGGTGTGGTCTTCGACGGCGCGTCCAAGGGCGCGCAGGCCTTCATCGACTTCGCCAAGGAAATGGTCAAGCGCGTCAGCGCGATGCGTTGAGCGGATCGCCCCGCACCGGCCGCATGTCAGAAGCCCCTGCTCCCCTCCCCGCCGCGCTGTTGGACGCGCTGGGCCGGCGCGCCGAACAAGCCGGTCTGAACGCCGCTGCCGCGCCCCACGAGGCCCAGATCGAGGGCTGGCTGCTGCGGCTGTCGCCGGGCCAGGCCAAGCGCTCCCGCTGCGTCAATGCATTGGCCGAAGGCCGCCTGCCGCTGGAGGACGTGCTGGCCCGCTGCCAGATCCCGTTCGACCGTGCGGATCTGCCGCTGATCCTTCGGATCACGCCCTACAGCCGACCGACCGATCTGGACGAGCGCCTCGCCGCCATGGGCTGGACCGCCTTCGAGCCCGCGCTGGTGATGGTGTTGCCGGCGCTGGGCGCCGTGACGGATCCCGGCGGCTTGCAGCGCCTCTCGCCGGACGACTACGCCCGCTTGATCGGCGAGTTGCGGGGCTCCAGTGCTGAAGAAATCGACGGCCATGCGGAACGTCTGCGCCGAGCGCCTGTGCCGCACCAGGCATTCAAACTGGAAGCGGCCGGCGAACTGCTCGCCTGCGGACAGATCGCCTTGGATCCGGCGCCGGCGCTGAGCGGCGCACCGTCCGCGACGCCCGAATTCAGCCCCGGTGGCCCGATGGTGGGCCTGTTCGACATCTTCACGCCCGAGGCTCAGCGCGGGCGCGGCCATGGGCACCAGCTGTGCAGCGCGCTGCTGGCTGAAGCGGGTCGGCAAGGCGCCACTTGCGCGTATCTGCAGGTGGGCGCCGGCAATGTCACGGCGCAGCGCCTGTACGGTCGGCTGGGCTTCCACACCGCCTATCGCTACCACTACCGCAGCCGCGATCCGCGCGCTTGGGCCTGATTCGCGGCTCAGTCGCGGGGCTGCCAGACCTTCAGCAGGGTGTGACGGGTGAAGCCCGGCACGAAGTCGTGCACATGGCTGATGCAGGCGTAGCCGAGGTGCTCATAGAGCGCGGCCACCTCATCCAGCAAGGTTTCCACCAGCGCATCCACGCAGCCGCGACGCAGGGCCAAGGCTTCAATCTGGCGCAGGCAATCGCCGCCCAGACCTTGGCCGCGGCGCTCGTCGCTCACCCAGAGATAGCTGATGTAGAGCCGCTGAAACTCGGTTCGGCCGACCGCGCCGGCGATCAACTCGCCCTGCTCGTACAGCGCGACCGCGATGTCCGCGGCGTCGCTGCCTTGGGTCTGCTGTCGACCGTGGGTGATCACCCGGTCGCGGATCAGGTGGCGATCCGCAACCGGGACGGCGTCATCCCGACGCCATTCAAGCGAAGTCGTCATCCGCAGGACCTCGCCAGCCGCTGGTCGTGATCAGACCAGGCCGAGCGTTTCGTCGACGCCCAGGTGCACATTCATGCTTTGCACTGCCGCGCCGCTGGCGCCCTTGCCGAGGTTGTCCAGGCGGGCCATCACCAGGATCTGCTGGTCGCTGCCGAAGACGAACAAGTCGACGTTGTTGGTGTCGTTGCAGGCCTGCACATCGAAGAAGCCGGTGGCGAGCGTCTCCGGATCGCGCAGCGGCTGAACGCGGATGAAGCGCTCACCCTCGTAATGCGCGGCCAGCGCCTCCCTCACCTGCTCGGGCGTGGTGCCGGCGCGCAGCTGGCTGAGGTGCAGCGGCACGGTCACCGCCAGACCCTTGTAGAAGTCGGCCACGATCGGCATGAACACCGGCGCATGACGCAGACCGGTGTGGGCCATCATCTCGGGCAGGTGCTTGTGGGCCAGGCCCAGCGCATACGGTCGCGGCGACTTCAGCTTCGCGTTGCCGCCGGCCTCGTACTCCGCAATCATCGATTTGCCGCCACCGGAATAGCCGGTGATCGACGTGGCGCTGATCAGCGCCTCCGGCGCCAGCAGTCCGGCATCCACCAGCGGCCGCACCGCCAGGATGAAGGCGCTGGCATGGCAGCCCGGATTGGCGATGCGCTTGGAGCCGCGAATCGCCTCGCGCTGACCCTTGGCCAGCTCGGGCAGGCCGAAGACCCAGCCCGACACCGTGCGGTGGGCGGTGCTGGCATCGATCAGGCAGGTGTTCGGATTGGTGATCATCGCCGCGGCCTCGCGGGAGGCGGCGTCCGGCAGGCACAGGAAGGCCACATCCGCCGCATTCAGCAGGCGCGCGCGCTCAGCGGCGTCCTTGCGCTTGTCGGCGTCGATGCGCAACACCTCAATGTCGGTGCGCTGCGCCAGATAGTCATTGATGCGCAGGCCAGTCGTGCCCTCCTGCCCGTCCACGTACACCGCGTACTTCATCACCGCCGCTCCTGCAAAATCCGCTGCTGTCAAACGAAGCGCGAAGCATAAGGCCAATAGATGTCCGACACCGTCACGCCCTCCGATGCACCGAGCCCGACGGATGGGCTGGCGCCCGATTCGATCGGTGATCGGACCGTCTTCCTGCTGCCGGGCTGGATGAACTCCGATGCCGACCATTGGCAAAGCCATTGGGAACGGCGCCATGGGGATCAGCGGGTCGACCAGGCCGACTGGGAATGGCCGCGACGGGGCGACTGGATGGCCCGCCTCGACGAGGTGCTGCAGCAAACGCCAGGCCTGATCGAGCGCCCCGCCCTGCTTGTCGCGCACAGCCTGGGATGTCAGCTGGTGGCCGCATGGGCGGCTCACTCGGCGCATACCGCGCGGGTCGCGGGCGCACTGCTGGTGGCCGCGCCCGACACCGAGCGCGAGGACATGCCCCCGCAATTGCACAACTGGCGGCCGATCCGCCGGCAGCGTCTGCCCTTCCCGAGCGTGCTGGTCAGCTCCACCGACGATCCCTTCTGCAGCCCCGAACGCAGCGCCGGCATGGCCAGCGACTGGGGCGCGACGCTGGTGGTCGCGGGGGCGAAGGGTCACCTCAATGCGGCGTCCGGATTGGGCGACTGGCCCGAAGGCCGCGCCCTGCTGCGCAGGATCACCGACAATCCCGCCCCATGGTGACAAAGAAACCCAAGGGCCTGGGCATGGGCCTGGAGGCCCTGCTCGGCCCCAAAGTCAGTGACGCCCCCGCGGCGCGCGAAGGCGAACCCGGCGTGCTGCCGTTGGCGCAGATGCAGGCCGGCAAGTACCAGCCACGCACCCGCATGGATGAGGGCTCGCTGTACGAGCTGGCGGAGAGCATCAAGGCGCAGGGCATCATGCAGCCGATCCTGGTGCGTCCGATCGCGCCGCAGGGTGCGGTGCGCTACGAAATCATCGCGGGTGAACGGCGCTTCCGGGCGGCGCGTCTGGCCGGTCTGGCGGAAGTGCCGGTGCTGGTGAAGCCGGTCCCGGATGAGTCCGCGGCCGCGATGGCGCTGATCGAAAACATCCAGCGCGAAGACCTCAATGCGCTGGAAGAAGCGCAGGGCCTGAAGCGGCTGGTCGATGAATTCGGTCTGACGCACGACCAGGCCGCTCAAGCCGTGGGTCGGTCGCGCAGTGCCGCGAGCAACCTGCTGCGCCTGCTGCATCTGGCGGAGCCGGTGCAGAACATGCTGATGGCGGGCGACATCGACATGGGCCATGCCCGCGCGCTGCTGTCGCTGGATGGTGCCCATCAGATCACCAGCGCGACCGAGATCGCCGCCAAGAAACTGAGCGTGCGCGAAGCCGAAAAGCTGGTGCAGCGCCAGCAGGCCTCGTCCGGTCGGCAAGCGCCGCTGCTGCGGGTGAAGGCGTCGAAGACGCGCGATGTGGTGCGGCTGGAAGAAGAGCTCTCCGACCTGCTCACCGCCACGGTCGAGATCCGGGTCAAGAAGAAGACCAAGCGCGGCGAGCAAGGCGAGGTCGCCATCGCCTTCGGCTCGCTGGATGAGCTGAATGGCTTGCTGCAAAAGCTGCGCGGTCCCGACGCCGAGAACGCTGAGGACTGATCGTTTGTATCGTCGCTGAAACGCGGCGCGCAAGCTGTGAGAAAAAGCCGCCAAGGGCTCCGGGCCCAGGCGGCTTTTTTTCACGCTCAAACGGCCGATTCTCCCTGTGGATGAGGCCCTCCACCTGCGGTAAACCCCCGTCAACCCAGGATAGCCCCGCTCGTTGTAGCAGGGTCACGTCTTGCTATCGCGCATCGACGCCGATGGGCGTAGCATCAACCGACACAAAGCCTCGCCGGCAACGCGGTCGTCTTTCTGCAGACGCTGCAAGCCGCGCCGCTTTGCACCAGCATAGGCTGGCCGTTTGCTGAGATCACGCTGAGCTCGGAAAGCTCTGATGACGCCTTGAGTCATGGACGTCGCCAGAACTTCCTGGACGAACGCGAGGACCGATCCCGATCGGGCCGCGCTTCGCCTCCCAATGACAACCCTGGAGGTCAGCATGGATGTGATCAGCCATTTCGCGGCTCGGTACGAACGCACCAAGGTCGAGGAGCTCACGCTGGAGGAGTATCTGGCGGAGTGCAAGCGCAATCCCCTCGCCTACGCCACGGCCGCCGAACGCATGCTCAAAGCGATCGGTGAACCGCAGATGCTGGACACACGCAATGACACGCGTTTGTCGCGCATCTTCCAGAACAAGGTCATCAAGATCTATCCCGCCTTCGCCGAGTTCTTCGGCATGGAAGACGCGATCGAGCAGGTCGTCAGCTACTTCCGCCATGCGGCGCAGGGACTGGAAGAGAAGAAGCAGATCCTCTATCTGCTGGGGCCGGTCGGCGGCGGCAAGAGCTCGATCGCCGAGCGCTTGAAGCAGCTGATGGAGCAGGTGCCCTTCTATGCGCTGAAGGATTCGCCGGTCAATGAATCGCCGCTGGGATTGTTCGACCCCGTTGAGGACGGCCCGCTGCTGGAGCGCGAATACGGCATCCCGCGCCGCTATCTCAATCGCATCCTCAGCCCGTGGGCGGTCAAGCGGCTGGATGAATTCGGCGGCGACATCCGCAAGTTCAAGGTCGTCAAGCGGCTGCCCAGCGTGCTCAAGCAAATTGGCGTCGCCAAGACCGAGCCGGGTGATGAGAACAACCAGGACATCAGCTCGCTGGTGGGCAAGGTCGACATCCGCAAGCTCGAGACCTATGCGCAGGATGACCCCGATGCCTACAGCTATTCCGGCGGTCTGTGCCTGGCCAACCAGGGTCTGCTGGAGTTCGTGGAAATGTTCAAGGCGCCGATCAAGGTGCTGCATCCGCTGCTGACCGCTACGCAGGAAGGCAACTTCAAGGGCACCGAAGGCTTCGGCGCGATTCCATTCGACGGCATCGTGCTGGCCCACAGCAATGAGAGCGAATGGAAGAGCTTCCGCAACAACAAGAACAACGAAGCCTTCCTGGACCGCATCTACATCGTGAAGGTGCCGTACTGCCTGCGGGTCAGTGAAGAGGTGAAGATCTACGAGAAGCTGATCCGCAACTCCTCACTGGCCGAGGCCAAGTGCGCGCCCGGCACGCTGAAGATGATGGCGCAGTTCGCGGTGCTCACGCGGCTGAAGGATCCGGAGAACTCCAGCGCCTTCAGCAAGATGCAGATCTATGACGGCGACAACCTGAAGGACACCGATCCCAAGGCCAAGTCGATCCAGGAGTACCGCGACTATGCGGGCGTGGATGAAGGCATGTCGGGCATCTCCACCCGCTTCGCCTACAAGATCCTGTCCAAGGTCTTCAACTTCGATTCCACCGAAGTGGCCGCGAATCCAGTGCACCTGATGTATGTGCTGGAGCAGCAGATCGAGCGCGAGCAATTCGCGCAGGATGCCGAGCAGAAATACGTCGGCTTCATCAAGGAAGTGCTGGCGCCGCGCTATGCCGAATTCATCGGCAAGGAAATCCAGACCGCCTATCTGGAGAGCTACAGCGAATATGGCCAGAACATCTTCGACCGCTATGTGACCTATGCGGATTACTGGATCCAGGACCAGGAATACCGCGACACCGACACCGGCGAAGTCTTCGACCGCTCGGCGCTGAATGCGGAACTGGAGAAGATCGAAAAGCCCGCCGGCATCAGCAATCCCAAGGATTTCCGCAACGAGATCGTCAACTTCGTGCTGCGCGCGCGGGCCAACAACGCGGGCAAGAACCCGGCATGGACCAGCTATGAAAAGCTGCGCACGGTGATCGAGAAGAAGATGTTCTCCAACACCGAGGAGCTGCTGCCGGTGATCAGCTTCAATGCCAAGGCCAGCGCGGACGAGGCAAAGAAGCACGAGAACTTCGTGCAGCGCATGGTCGACAAGGGCTACACCCCCAAGCAGGTCCGATTGCTTTGCGAGTGGTACCTGCGGGTGCGCAAATCCAGTTGATGGGCTCCCCCCCTACCGGCTGCGCCGGCCCCCTCAGGGGGCGAGGACGACGGGCCGGCGGAGCCGGACCGTGGCCTCTGCTGGGTGGGCGCTGAGGCGGTTTGGCGGGGGGTGGGGGTAAGGGCTGGGAGCGCGGTCCGGTGGGACGCGAGACTGGTCGCAACGAACGAGGTCGTGCATGCTTCAACAGATCATCGATAGACGGCTGTCAGGCAAGAACAAATCGATCGGCAATCGCGAGCGCTTCCTGCGTCGCTACAAGGACCAGATCCGCGACGCGGTGCGGCGCGCGGTGGACAACCGCGGCATCCGCGACATGGAGCGTGGTGAGGATGTCCACATCCCCAAGCGCGATCTGAAGGAACCCGTCTTCAGCCACGGGGATGGCGGCACCCGCGAAGTGGTCCGGCCCGGCAACACCGAGCACATCAAGGGCGACCGCATCGCGAAGCCGCAAGGCGGCGGCAAGGGCCAGGGCGGCTCCCAGGCCAGTGACTCCGGAGAAGGCGAGGATGATTTCGTCTTCCACCTCAGCAAGGAAGAGTTCATGCAGGTCTTCTTCGAGGACCTGGCACTGCCCAACCTGGCCCGCACCACGCTGGCCGAAACCCCGGAATACAAAACCGTCCGCGCCGGCTATGTGACCGACGGCACGCCCACCAACCTGCATGTGGTGCGCTCGATGCGCGGCGCGCTGGGACGCCGCATCGCGCTGGGCATGGACAAGCGGCGCGAGCTGCATGAACTCGAAACCCGCCTGCTGACGCTGCGTCAGGAAGAGGACCTGGCCAAGCCCGACATCCAGGCCTTGATCGCCGAGACCGAGGCCCGCATCGTGCTGCTGCGCCAACGCATCGGCGCGATCCCGTTCCTCGATCCGATCGACCTGCGCTTTCGCAATCGCATCAAGGTGCCGCAGCCCACCACCCGCGCGGTGATGTTCTGCCTGATGGATGTGTCCGGCTCGATGGATGAAAGCCGCAAGGATCTCGCCAAGCGCTTCTTCATCCTGCTCTACCTGTTCCTGACGCGGCACTACGAAAAGATCGAGGTGGTCTTCATCCGCCATCACACCCAGGCGCAGGAAGTCGATGAGCAGAACTTCTTCCATGCCACCGAGACCGGCGGCACGGTGGTGTCGTCGGCGCTGGTGATGATGGAAGAGATCATCCGCGCCCGCTATCCCGCCGGCGACTGGAACATCTACGGCGCGCAGGCCAGCGATGGCGACAACTGGCATCACGACAGCGGACGCTGCCGTGAACTGCTGTCCGAAAAGATCCTGCCGCTGTGCCGCTACTACGCCTATGTGCAAGTGGCCGAAGCCGAACAGAACCTCTGGGAGGAATACGCCAAGCTGGCCGATGAGGAGCCCCACTTCGCAATGCGCAAGGCGGTGGAGGTCTCGCAGATCTACCCGGTGTTCCGCGATCTCTTCAAGAAGGAAGGGGTCAGCGCTTGACGGCGCCGTCCCTCCCGCGTGAAGACGCGGACGCCGGCCCGTTGGATCAGGAGGATGAAGCGATGAGCAGTCTGGAAAACCGTCGCCATGTGGGCCTGGGCATCAGCCAGGGCGAGTACGGCGGTCGCCGCGTGCGGCCGCCGCTGACCCAGATGCGGCCGCTGGAGAAGCGGCCCGATCAGCCGTTGCCCTCGCCCAGCGACTGGACCTTCGATCTGATCGAGCAATACCACGACGTCATTCGCCAGACGGCGGAACGGTATGGCCTGGACACCTATCCCAATCAGCTCGAAGTCATCACCGCCGAGCAGATGATGGATGCCTATGCGTCGGTCGGCATGCCGGTGAACTACCGCCACTGGAGCTACGGCAAGGAGTTCATCTCGACCGAGCGCCATTACAAGCGCGGCCAGATGGGCCTGGCGTATGAGATCGTCATCAACTCCGATCCCTGCATCGCCTACCTGATGGAAGAAAACACGATGGCCATGCAGGCGCTGGTGATCGCGCATGCCTGCTACGGCCACAACAGTTTCTTCAAGAACAACTACCTGTTCCGGATGTGGACCGATGCGTCCTCGATCATCGATTACCTGGTCTATGCCAAGAACTATGTGGCCGATTGCGAGCAGCGCCATGGCCTGGATGCGGTGGAATCCACCCTGGATTCCTGCCATGCGCTGATGAATCACGGCGTGGACCGCTATCGACGGCCGGCCAAGCTCTCGCTCGCGCAGGAGCAGGCCATGCGCAAGGACCGCGAAGCCTATGCGCAGCGTCAGGTCAACGACATGTGGCGCACCCTGCCGCGCCGTCCGGAGGATGAAGCCAAGGCCGAAGAGAAGCGCCGCTTCCCCGACGAGCCGCAGGAGAACCTGCTGTACTTCATCGAGAAGAATGCGCCGCTGCTGGAACCGTGGCAGCGGGAGATCGTCCGCATCGTCCGCAAGATCGCGCAGTACTTCTATCCCCAGCGGCAGACACAGGTGATGAACGAAGGCTGGGCCACCTTCTGGCATCACCGGCTGCTCAACACCATGTACGACGACGGCTACCTGTCCGACGGCATGATGATCGAGTGGCTCAAGTCCCACACCAATGTGGTGGCGCAGCCGCCGATGGCGCAGATCAATCCCTATGCGCTGGGCTTTGCGATGTACACCGACCTCAAGCGCATCTGCGAGCAGCCGACCGAGGAGGACCGCGAATGGTTCCCGGGCGTCGCCGGCTCGGACTGGCTGCCCACGCTCGACCATGCGATGCGCAACTTCAAGGACGAGAGCTTCATCGCCCAATACCTCAGCCCCAAGCTGATGCGGGATTTCCGGCTGTTCTCGATCCTCGACGACGAGCACCAGGCCGAATACGAGATCTCCGCCATCCACGACGGGGCCGGCTACCAGCATGTGCGCCAGGCCCTGTCACGGCAATACGACCTCTCCACCCGCGAGCCCAACATCCAGGTGTGGAATGTCAACCTGCGCGGCGATCGATCGCTGACGCTGCGGCATACCCAGCATCTCGACCGCCCGCTGCATGACGATGCGCAGGAAGTGCTCAAGCATGTCGCCCGCTTGTGGGGCTTCGGCGTGCAAATGGAGAGCGTGAACGGTCGCGGCGATGTGACCCGTCGATGGAGCGTGCCCGGACCGCAGCACTGACGCCGCGCATCGGCCACACCGATGGAGCCGGCCTGCGCTCTGCGCGCCGCCGGTCCTCGCTCAGACGAAGATCTTGCCGGGATTCATGATGTGATGCGGGTCCAGCGCCTGCTTGATCATGCGCATCTGCGCGATCGCCACGTCACCCGCCTCCTGCCGAAGAAAGGCCTGCTTGTGCAGGCCGATGCCGTGCTCGCCGGTGCAGGTGCCTTCCAACCGGATGGCGCGGTCCACCATCTGCGCGCTGAGCCGCTCGGCGGTTTCGCGCTCCGCAGGGATCTGTGGATCGATCAGGTAACCCATGTGGAAATTGCCGTCGCCGACATGGCCGACGATGAAATACGGCAGGCCGCTGGCTTCCACCTCCGCCACCGACGCCTGGATCGATTCCGCCAGCCGTGAGATCGGCACGCAGGTGTCGGTGGTGACACAGCGGCAGCCCGGCCGCGTCTGCAACGCTGACAGATAGGCATGGTGACGCGCGGCCCAAAGCCGGCTGCGGGCCTCCGGGGTGGTGGCCCATTCGAAGTCCATGCCGCCCTGCTCACGGGCGATCTCCTGCACCACCGCCGCCTGCTCCGCCACGCTGGCGTCGGAGCCGTGGAATTCCATCAACAGCATCGGCGCTTCCCGCAGACTCAGCCGGTCATGCCGATTGACCGCACGCACCGCATGCGCATCCAGCAGTTCGCAGCGCGCGATTGGCACGCCCATCTGGATGATCGCGATGGTGGTGCGCACCGCCGCATCGATGCTGTCGAATGAACACACGGCGGCGGACACCGCCTCCGGCAATGGATAAAGCCGCACCGTGACCTCGCAGATCACGCCGAGCGTGCCTTCACTGCCCACATACAGCCGGGTCAGGTCATAACCCGCGCTGCTCTTGCGAGCGCGCGACCCCGTCGGCATCAGCTCGCCCGATGGCGTCGCGACCAGCAGCCCCAGCACGTTCTCCTTCATCGTTCCGTAGCGCACCGCATTGGTCCCGCTGGCCCGGGTGGCGGCCATGCCGCCGAAGGACGCATCCGCGCCGGGGTCGATCGGGAAGAACAGGCCTTGTTGGCGCAGCTCGGCATTCAACTGATGGCGGGTGACGCCGGCCTGCACGGTGGCAGTGAGGTCTTCCGGCTGGATGCGCAGGATCCGGTTCATCCGCGACACGTCCAGGCTCACGCCGCCCTGCACCGCCAGCAGATGGCCTTCCAGCGAAGTGCCCGCGCCATAGGGAATCACCGGCACCCGATGCTGATGCGCCAGCGCCAGCACGGTCGCCACCTCGTCCGGGGTCTCCGCGAAGACGACCGCGTCCGGCGGCGCCACATCGAACGGCGATTCATCGCGCCCGTGCTGCTCGCGCATCGCCAGCGCGGTGCTGCAACGTGGGCCGAAGCGCTGACGCAAGGCCTCGAGCATCGCGGGCGGCATCGGCCGGTGCGTGTGATCCGCAGGATGCGGAAGCATGGGATCGCGGGGCGCATTCATGACGGTCTCCTGCTGGCGGGCCCGCGGTCCTGCCGCGCCCCTCGGTCGCAACCCGCTGCGGGCTGATGGACCATTCTAGGAAGCGATGGTCGTGACGACCCACGTCGATCGCTCCCATCGAAGGCTGAAATCAGCTCCCGCTTCAGAGGGGATGCGGCGCGAAAGGCCTGGCCGGCATCCCGCCAAACGGTGGATCAGCACGAGGCTCGCGCAATCTGCGGCAACATGGCGGGTTTTCCGCAGCAAGGCGCCTGACGCCGACTCGACATGGCCAACCGACTTTCCCAGATTGCCACCCGCACCGGCGACGACGGCACCACCGGCCTGGGCGACGGCACCCGCGTGCCCAAGGACCATCTGCGCGTGCAGGCGATGGGCGATGTGGACGAGTTGAACTCGCAGATCGGCGTGCTGCTCGCCGAGCCGCTGCCCGACAATGTGCGAGACCTGCTGATCACCATCCAGCATGAGCTGTTCAACCTGGGCGGCGAGCTCTGCATGCCCGGCTACAGCCTGCTGAAGGACGCCGCCGTGCTGCATCTGGATCAGGCGCTGGCCGATTACAACGCCACCCTGCCCCGACTGGCCGAGTTCATCCTGCCCGCCGGCACCCGCAGCGCGGCGATCGCGCATGTCTGTCGCACCGTCGCCCGACGCGCCGAGCGCGCCGTCGTGACCCTGGCCGCGCAGGAGACCTTGAATCAGGCACCGCGCCATTACCTGAATCGACTCTCGGACCTGCTGTTCGTCCTGGCGCGCGTGCTCAACCGCGCCAACCTCGACGGCAAGGGCGGTGACGACGTCTACTGGAAGAGCGAGCGCCTGGCCCGCTATGACGCCGAGGAGGCCGGCGCGCCGACGGCCAGCGGTGAGGTCACCGACGCGACGTGACCGAAGGACGATGCCGGATCGACCCGACGTTCTGACGTCGATCCCGGCACCGCGGCGAGCGTTGTGTCTGGCCAGCGGTGCGGGCCAAGGCGATCAACGGCCCGCCAGTCGCTTCGAATCCGACGCCTGACCCTTGGGCGCCCGCTCACGCCGCGAGGCCCGCCACGGCCGTTCTGAGCCGCTGCGCGTAGGCCTCTCGCAAGGCCGGCGGGCTCACCACCTCGACCTGACCGGCGTGGCGCAGCAGGTCCATCAGCAATTCGGTCGCATCGACGAAGGGCAGTTCCAGTTGCCAGCGCCCGTCCGGCAGCCATTCGCTGCGTTGCGACGGATGCCATTCCTCGCTGGCCACCCACGGCGCAGCGCTGTCGCTGAAGATCAGCGTCGCCCATTGCGGATCGCCGCCCGCAAAGATGCCGTAGCCCTGATCCAGCTCGTCTTCCAGTTGTTTGAGCGGCAGGCTCACGGCTTCGACGTCCTCCAGCACGGTCGCCGCTTCCATCGCATCCAGCGCGAATCGCCGCAAGCCGTTGCTGGCATGGCACCAGGCATCGAGGTACCAGGTGTTGCGGTAATGGACCAGGCGCTGCGGTGACACCACCCGCTCACTGACCGCGCCGCCGCCCTGCCCGCGCTTGCGGTAGCGCAGTTGCAGTCGCTGCCGCTTCACCACCGCGCTGCCGACCGTCTCGAAGTGGTCCGAGCCCACCCGACGCCGCGCCGTGGAGATCAGCTTGATCCGTCGCGTCATTTCCTGCGCCTGGGTCTCATCGCCGCCCAGCAGGCCGATCAGCTTGTCCAGCATCGGTTGCAGATGGCGATTCAGCAGGCCGTTGTCGTCCAGGCTGGCCATCAGCTGATGCATGGTCAACAGCGCATGCAGTTCCTTTTCGCTGAACCACACGCCCGGGAGCTCATGCGTCTGCCCGCGCCATTGCTGGCCGAAGCGATAGCCGCGCTCCGACGCGTCATATTCGATCGGGGCATCCATCCGCTCCCGCAGATATTGCAGATCGCGCTTGAGCGTGGCGGGCGACACCTCCACGGCAGCCAGCAGCTCCGCGAAGCTCACGCAGACACGGCTGCGGATCAGCATCTCGATCTTGTAGAAGCGTTCGGTACGGTCCATGGGCAACAGATCTGCAGGCTATGAGGACGACACGATCCGTCCGTCATCGCAGCAGCCAGGACGCGCGTGGAGGCCGAGACCACCCTGCTGACAAATTCTGACAACGGCGGCGTGACGGGATCAGAGGTGGCTCATTCTATGAGCTACCTGGCGACGACACTGGATTCCAAGCTGAACCAACGCCCGATTCACTGTCTTCAAGGAGAGTCCCATGGTTGCCGTGATCCACCGTCCTGCCGCAGACATCCCTGCCCAGCAACTGGCCCTGCCGATGGCCATGGCGCACGCGTCCGCCCGTTCGGAGACCGAGGCCACGGATCCGTCCCGCACGGACGCCCCGGACGCTCCGGATGCAGCGGGCATGACCTCCAGCCATGAGCGCGTCGGCTTCGAATTGGGTTGGGATTACGCCCACCACGGCCAGACCCCGCCGGTCGAACAGCTGTTCCAGCAATCGCCGCTGCAGCAAGGCTGGCAGCTGGGCCGCGCGACCTTCGGGCAGCGCACGCTGAAGTCGCATCGCCACACCCAGCAATGGTTGTCGCTGCGGCTGCATGCCTGGCTGCGCGGTCGCCATTTCGAGACCCTGCTGGTCACGCCCAACTATCTGCAGCAGCTGGACACCACCCATTGCCCGATCAGCCGACTGCCGCTCACCGACGAGACGCTGCATCCGCAACAAGCTTCCATCGACCGGCTGCGCGATGACGCCGGTTATGCCGCCGGCAATCTGGCGCTGATCAGCCGTGCCGCCAACCAGGCCAAGGCCGACCGCACCTGGCAGCAGGCCTGGGCGATGGGACAAAGCCTGCGTCAAGGCCCGATGGTGCAAGCCGGCGGTCTGGGCGCCGATGCCTGGGAACGCATGGCCGTGCTGATGAGCTTCGTGACCGAGATGCCGCACGACCTCGCCTGCCAGTTGCCGATGCTGGTCCTGCCGTCAAATCGGCTGCGGCTGTTCAATCCGATCCAGGCGTTGCAGGCGCTGGTGACGCGCCAACTCGCCACACCCGGCTGGAGTCAGCGGCTGACGCGTCTGGAAGCGCTGCTGGACGATCAACAGCGCGCGGATTTCTCTCGCTTCGTGCTGGCGCTGGTGCCGCGCGTCCTGCGCAGCCAGTCGCTGACCGATCCGATGGCGATCCGTTGGGCGCTGGAAGATGCCTGGCGCGATCCGCTGCTGCAGCGTCGCTGGACTCACTTCGCGCGACAACTGACCCCGCAACAGGCCGAGCAACTGGTGCACCGCGCTGCCAGCAAGCGGCTCAGCAATGTGCGCGTTCAGCAGCACGGCGCGGCCGCAACGGATGGCTGGGCGCTGGATCGTCAGGGGTTTCGGACGGCGGCCTGAGCGCGGCTGCTCGGTGCGTCAGCTCGGCAGTCCCGGCGTGCTCTTCTCGAGCTGACCGGCCTGGTCCTGCAAGGCGACGTGATAGCCGCGCTCGGTGAACCAGCGGGCCCAATGCTGGGCCAGTGTTTTCTCCGGCAACCAGGGGCCGGTGCGGTCGACATGGACGCGATTGCCGCGGCGTTCATAGAACACCACGCGCCACATGTTGGTTGGAATGCGATCTTGAAAGCTGGCCATGACAGGCCGTCAATCTAGCAAAGCAGCTGGGCTCGCTGGGAGGGGGACAACGCTTGCATCCACGCTGAAAAATCACTGATCGCGCACAGTTGCCGCGCCCAGGGATGACGGCTCCGTGCGATCCACGCACGCAGCCGCTCATCGTCCGTCAGCAGTCGGTCGGCATCGCCTTGAAGCGCCAGGTCCACCGCCATCGACAGTGACGCCGGCAAGCTCGCGACGCGGGTGCCACGTCTTGCCGGGTCGAGCTTCACCACGGCCGCATACGGCAGGAAATCGGCGAGCAGCTCTTGCTGATCGTCCAGCGTCAGACCGAGCGCCGGATACGCCATCGCCCGCATCAGCCGCTTCACGCTCTCCGCGCTCACCAGCGGGCGAATCAGGCCGGTCTGCCACGCGCGACGCACACGCTGCGCACGCGCATCCGATCCCAGCAGCCCGTGCAGCAGCCAGACGGGATCCAGCACCACCCGCTCGGCGCGTTCCATCCGCGACGTCATTCGATCAACCGGCCCGACGTGACGAGGTCGCCGCACGCTTGACCTTCTTCGCGGTGGCGGACGAGGTGCTGAGGAGGTCCGTCTCACCATCGGCTGAAGCGACCTTTGGTGTGCGAGCGGACTTCGCCACAGCCTTGGCGGCGGACGTCTTCGTGGACGTCGTCGCCCTCACCGGCTTGGCGGACTGCTTGTCCAACGTCGAGGCAGCGCCCTTGCGGGCCTTCTGAGACGGCTTCTTCACGACCGAGACCGACGCCGACGCCGACTCCGCGCTCGCGACAGCGGCACGCGACGACTTCGACGCTTTCGGAATTGCGGTGGCGCGAGTCCGGGGACCGCTGGCCTGTTCGGCCCAGGCCAATGCGTCGTCCCACACGCCTTCGTCCAGCTCCAGCTCCGCCAGCTTGGCGCGCACCGCATCGCCCCGCTGGATGCGCACCGGCGTCAGCACCACCTGGCCCGACTGCAACTGCACTTCGAAGTACTGCACCGGACCGAGCTGATCGGTCACGCTCTTCGGGAGCGTCAATTGGTTCTTGGATGTGAGCTTGGCCAGCACGATGTGTGATTCAGCCGCGACCACCGCCCCACGTGTCGACGGCCGCGCCTGTGCCAGCAAGGCGTACGCCGTCCACGTCGAATCGGTCGAAGCGGACATTCCGTGAAACAAGGATTCCTTGTCCAAGGGACAAGGCGAAAAGAAGGCCGCGTGAAAGCGGCCGATGCGCTGCGCACGTGGGCAGTCGGGCGACGCTGCCGATCCGGTGAACGACGCGCCCTGACCCGCTGACTTCCTGCGATGACAACGGGCACGGATCGATCATCCGATGCGGTGGGTCCTCGTCACCGAGCTGAACCGTCAGGCGCGACGCGCCCGCCCGTCGATGCGCAATGCGTGGACTTAGACCAGCGAACGCTGCAGACGCAGCTGTTCCAGCGCCTTGCCTTCGACATCCACCGCCTTGACGGTGTCGTTCTCGGCGCGGAAGCCGGCGATCTCGAAGAAGCGCAGGGCGCGCTTGTTGTTCTTGTAGGTCCACAGCGTGACCCGGGTGCAGCCCTCTTCGTGCAGGCCTTCCTGCGCGGCTTCCACCAGCGCCTGGCCGACGCCCTTGTCCCAATGCGACGGGGCCGCATACATGGCCCAGATCTCGCCGGTGGTGGACGGGGTGCCGCGATCACGCGAGCGATCGAATCCGACGAAACCCATCACCTCGTTGTCGAGGTGGGCCACCAGGACCTGGGGCTCGCACATGTTGATGGCTTCACGCCAGTACGCTTGCCGTTGAGCGATCGACAGCCCGTTGAGGGCGGTGTCGGGCCAGAATTCCTTGTAAGCGTCTTGCGCCGCGGCAACCTGGATCTGGGCGATGGCCTTGGCATCACGCAATGTGGCCGGGCGAACCTGAATACTCGACATACCTGAGAACAAACGCAAAACGGGAAAGGGCAAGATTGTCCCAGCCATTGCGGCTGATCGGACACCTTGACAGCAATTGATTTGCTGACCTGATTTCACGGCCGTGCCGTCGATCAAGTCAGCGGATCAAACGAGGGATGTTTGCAGATGGCGCCGCATATCTCGGGCGTAGCCCGTCGCCGCCTTCTGCCACAAGGGTTTGGCCACCGCCTGAAGTCGAAGCAACAGTTCGTGTTCGACGCTCAGTTCCGCCAGCGACTCGGCCAATTCAAGGCCAATGTCGCGTTGCATGCGCTGGACCAGTTGAGCGGTTGTCAGCGCGTCAGCGAGCGCCCGGTGGGCCCGCCCATTGTCGGGCAGTTGGTGATATCGCGCCAGTGTGCCGAGCTTGCAATTGGGGGATTGCGGATAAAGCCGGCGCGCCAGCTTCACCGTACAGGCGAATTCGGGCGCGTAGCGACTGGAACCGGGCATCGACGGCGACCCCTCCTCCAGCCGCGCCAGCTCGGCCATCCAGAAACCGCGATCGAACGCGGCGTTGTGCGCCACGAATCCACAGCCGGCCGTGAAGTCGGCGACCTCACGCATGACCCGCGCCGCATCGGGCGCGTCTTCCAGCATCTCGTTGCTGATGCCGGTGAGGCGTTCGATCATCGGCGGCACCCACGCGCCGGTGCGCATCAGGCTCTGGTACTGGCCCACGATCTGGCCATCGCGCAGCAGCACCGCCGCGATCTCGGTCGCGCGTCCGCCGCCTTGCGGGGAATGGCCGGTGGTTTCGAAGTCGATGACGGCGAGGGTGCGCTTCATGCGGTGGAGTCAGTGGGCGATCGGCCGCAGCCGACGGTCAGCCCGTGGTCTGGGGAGCGGGGTACTTCTGGGCGTTCAGGAGCAGTTTGCGTTCCACCGCCGCGCCGACATCGACGCCGGTCTGGTCGGCGATCTGCATCAGGTACATCAGCACATCCGCGATTTCTTCGCCGAGATGCTCACGGGTCGGCTCGTCCAGCGCCTGGGACTGTTCCGGGGTTTGCCACTGGAAGATCTCGACCAGTTCGGCCGCTTCCACCACCAGCGCCATGGCCAGGTTCTTGGGCGTGTGAAAGGGTCCCCACGCCCTGGCCTGAGCGAAGTCGCGCAGCCGGCGTTGCAGATCAGCGATGTCCATGGGTCGGCAGTGTGCAGAAGCCGCTGCCCGGGCTCAAGCGCCTTGTGCGACCGGGCTGTGTGGGAACAACGTCTTCAGGAAATTTGCGCCTTCTCTTTTCAACATAGGTTTTAAAGATCTCTCTTTAGTTGTCTTAGTAGAGGCGCACCCTTTCTGTGGACAACCATGAAAACCCGTTGAGCAACAACCACTTAGCCAACTCAAAACGTTGTGTGCGGCGCCCTGGTTTAGACAGGGATGAACTGACAACAATCTGGCCGACGGCGCCCACGCTGTGGACAAGCACCCAGTTGTGAAAAACTTGTCCACAGCCTTGTTGGCTTTACAGGCTAACAACTTTCAGTCTATGCCGACCACCTTGTGCATCTGGATCGACAGCCGCCACTGCGGATGGGCCATGCAATAGGCCACCGCGTCACGGGTGTTCTGGCGCTGCAGGATCGAATCCATCGGCTGCAGGAAGAAGTGGTCGAAGGCCAGATCGGCGAACCGCTCGGGTGGCGCCAGCGGCTGCGGATAGACCAGCTTCAGCTCATGACCGCGGGTCAGCACCAGCTCGGCATCGGCCTTGGGGCTGACGCAGATCCAGTCCAGCCCCTCGGGCGCGGGCTGAGTGCCATTGGTCTCCACCGCGATTTCGAAGCCACGGGCATGCAAGGCCTCGATCAGCGGCGCATCCAGCTGCAGCAGCGGTTCTCCGCCCGTGCACACGACGTAGGGGCGCCCCGGCTGCTCTTTGGGCCATTTCTCCGCGATCGCGTCCGCCAGCGCCTCGGCCGTGGCGAACTTGCCGCCGCCCTGGCCATCGGTGCCCACGAAATCGGTATCGCAGAAGGTGCAGACCGCCTCGACGCGGTCTTGTTCCCGGCCGCTCCAGAGGTTGCATCCGGCGAAGCGGCAGAACACGGCTGCACGGCCCGCTTGCGCGCCCTCGCCCTGCAGCGTGTAGAACATTTCCTTGACGGCGTAGGTCATACCGGAATCAGCTCCTCGAACGGGCCCTGGCTGACGATCACGCCGCTGCCGCGGGTCTCGAACAGGTCGACGCGTTCCAGCGGCGCCAGCTGCGCCTGCGCCTCCCGCAGCACCCAGGCTGCGAGCGAGGCCGTGTCCGCATCCGCCAGGCCGGGCAGTTCATGCAGCGGTTGGTGGTCCAGCGACTTGAAGATCGGATCGAACAGCCGCTTCACATCGCCGAAGTCCATGGCCCAGCCATAGACCTCGTCCAGCAGCGCGCTCAGATGCAGGCGCAGGGTGAAGGTGTGGCCGTGGATGCCGGCGAGCGGATGGCCGCTGGGCGCGCGTTGGAGCTTCACCGCGCTGTCGAGGGTGAATTCCTTCCAGATCCGGTAGCGCTCGCCATCGAAGTTGGCGCCGCTGGAGCCGGTCTCGTAGACGGTGACCCAGCTCAGCTCCGGCAGCTGAGGCTTGAGGCGCGCCCACAGCCAGGAGGAAATGACCTCGCTGGTGGGATTGGACAGGCCCTCGATCTCGTTGAGGCAGTGGTAGTTCAGCTGGGCGTGATACGGCGCCCAGATCGCGTCGAGGTGGTCGTAATCGATGCTCAGGTCGCGCTCACCGAGGTCCTGGTTGGCATGCAGGATCAGCTCGAAGCCATGACCGTGCATCCGGCCGCACTTGTGGCCCATCGGGACGTTGGGCAACTGATGCGCGGCCTGGAAGCGATAACGGCGCCAGACATGTGCCTGACCCGATGCATCCAGGTCCACGCCCGAGTTCGCGGTGCTGTGGATGCCGACCTGGGTGATGCCCGGCACGCCGAATTCGGTTTCCAGCCGATGGCGGATCCAGCGGGCGATGTTCTCGTCGGTGGGCTGGGCGATGTGGGCGTTCAACAGCGCGTGATCCAGCGGCGCGACGCAGCGCTCCAGACAGTCCCGCAGCGCATGGACTTCCGATCCTGGGAAGGGGGCCCAGCCGTCCGGCAATTGCGCGCGGACCGTGGCCAGATAACTGTGGCCATGCAGACCGCGACTGCGATGCCCCACGGGCAAGGCATCGATCTGACAGGCTGATTCGAACGCCGCCGAGGCGGTGAACAAATGAGAGGGAGATGAAGACATCCCGAGAGTGTGACATGTCCGCTTTTTCTTATTCCTTGTCTTGAATATCTCCTTGGTCGTATTAATAGGTGTTTGACCACTTCTGTGGAAAACGTCCGAAACGCCTTGCCGATCAACCACTTGCGCGCGGCCAAACCATGTGGGCGGACAGGCTTGGATCGCGGGACTCACCAACAACAACTTTTCAAAACCGGTCCGCGCTGTGGACAAGCAGGCGGTTGTCCCGGAACCGTCCACAGGGTTGTGAACGGGCAAAACTCGGCCAAAACTCAGTCGAAATGAGCGATATGGGCGCTGCTCGCGCGCCATCGCGCAGCAGCGCCGAGCGCAAGCGCTTCCGCTGTGGCGATGGGAAGGTAGCGAGCGGTCGGCCCGTTCGCCCACGAAAAAGCCCCGCGGAGGCGAGGCTCACGCGGGGCTTGCGGTGGGGTCAGCGGATCCCGTCGGCGGCTGACAGGCCGCCGGTGGCGATCGGTCAGCGCTTGTCCGGCCAGATGCTTTGCAGCAGTTCTGCCAGACGGGCGCCACCCTTCACCAACTGCAGACGGATCTGCTCGGTGCTGCGGGCGTCGTAGTCGGCCGGCGGCTTGGCCAGCCAGCGCGGACCGCGCAGGCTGGGCTGACGTGGGCCGAAGGTCATGCCGTCGAACGCCACACGAGCCTGCAGCAGGGATTCACTCGCCCAGTCGGTGACCCAGGTGTCGGGCGAACCGGACGAGGCCGGCTGCTTGCGCGCCAGTCCCGGCAAGGCGGCCAGTTGATCGGCGCTCAGGCGGTTGGGCAGCCCATCCCAGTAGCTGTGCAGATTGCCGCCGGGCGTGCCGTCCGGGCGCGGCAGCGTGATCGCATTGCCACCGACCGTATGGGTCTGCGGATCGGCGCCCTTCTCGTCCGGATCGTAGGGAAGGCCGTCGCCGTCCAGGTAGAGCGATCCCATGTGCAGTGGCTGATGCATGTCGCCCAGCGCATGGACCACCAGCGCCAGCGCTTCCCGCTCATTGAAGTCCATCGGGCCGGGTGCCTTCTGGCCCTTCAGCACCAGAATCGCCGCCTGCAGCGCCGGCACCAGGTCATGGTCGCTGGTGCCCACCGCGCCGGACACATAGCGGCCGCGCTGGATGGCGACATTGGCGTAGTGGTACTGCTTGTGGCAGTTCTCGTCGCCGGGCTTGGGATGGCACTGCTCGTTGTTGCGCTTGACGTAGTCGCGCATGCGGGCTTCTTCGTCGGGGTTGTTCTCAAACACCGCGCATTCGGGGAATCGGCCGGTCACCGCGTATTTGAAGTCGTTGTAGACGTCGATGCCCTTCACGCAGTCGTCCCAGACCGCGATGTCGCGCAGAGAGACCGGTCCCAGGATGCGGCGGACTTCCGTCTCGGCGCGATGGCCTTTGATGAGTTGGGCGGCGATGTCGCCGACGGTGTTGTGGCCGACCGCGCCGAAGCCGAAGGCCTGGCCGCAACCGGCAGCCAGCATGGTGAGTGCGGTCAGGCCGCGAGCGATTGAACTGAGCATGGACCGAAGGCCCACAGGGGCCGCTGGAGGGATGAGGGGCCTGGGGCAAGCACCCGCAGGGATGCGGAATTGTGCCTGCCGGTCCGTGACGACCCGTGCGGGGTCATCCGAGGAGACAGGCGCTTTACCGATGCTTTACCGGCGAGTCGCTCGATGGGATGACCGCGTCGTCCGGAATGAGATCCGGAGGTGTACCCAGACAGATCCGCGCGCGGGCGTCGGGGTCCTTATGAATCCGTCGCATGACCATGGTCGCAAGGCTTCGTTCAGTGCAGAAGGCCGTCTGCCTAAGCTGAAGGCCATTCATCCGGGAGTCGCCATGACCATCAGCGCCATCAATGTCCGCAATCAGTTCCGAGGCACCATCAAGGAAATCATCGAGGGACCCGTGGTGTCGGAAGTCGATGTGCAGACCGCCGCCGGACTGGTCGTCACTTCGGTGATCACGACCCGTTCGGTGAAGGAGCTGAACCTGACCGTCGGCAAGGAAGTCGTCGCGCTGGTCAAGTCGACCGAAGTGTCCATCGCCACGCTGTGAGCGCGAGGAGTCCATCGTGCCCACTGCCCTGCCCGCTTCAACCGCGTCATCCGCGCCGTTCACAGCCCCCTCCGCTCGCACGCTGCGACCGGGTGCGGCCTCGCCTCGCTTGCTGATCGTGCCGGGGCTGCACGACAGCGGCCCGGCGCACTGGCAAACCTGGCTGGAACAGCAATACCGCGATGCCCATCGAGTGCGCCAACGGGACTTCAGTCAACCGGATCTGGACCGCTGGGCCGACCGCATACAGTCCCGCCTGAGCCATGCCGGTGATGGGGAATGGATCGCTGTCGCGCACAGCTTCGGCTGCCTGGCCCTGGCGCATTACCTGCGCCAGCATCCCGATTCGCCGGTACGGGAGGTGCTCTTCGTCGCCCCGGCGGAGCCGGACAAGTTCGGATTGTCCGAGCGCCTGCCGCATCAGCGGCTGGGCCGACCGAGCAGCCTCATCGCCAGCCAGAACGACCCCTGGATGAGCGCCGCCAGCGCGCTGCGCTGGGCCACCCGCTGGGGCAGCAGCTACAGCAACCTCGGGCTGGTGGGCCACATCAATGCGGAATCCGGCTTCGGCCCGTTCCCCTTGGCCAAACGCTGGGTCGAGGCGGCACGGGCCCGCGCGGCGCGTGCCCATCGCGCGGATCGGGCGAGCATTCTGGAATGGTCGTTCTCGGTGTGAGCGACGCCGGTGGCATGAGCTGCACGTCCAACTGTTTCCATCTGAAAACGAAAGAGGATATTGACTGCCCATTTTCAAGCGTCATTTGAAAGACGTTCCTTGCCAGCCGGCTTCCTCCAGGCGCATCGACACACCAGACTGAGCGGCTTGTTTCTTCACTCCGCGTGTCGTCCATGTCGAACTCTTTCCAGACCTCCCCTCCTCCACACCTGAGCGCCGCCGAACGCGGCTCTTCGAGCGTCACAGCCGCTGGCCAAGCCCGCCGAACGGGCGGGTCGCTGCTTCGATCACTCTCGCTGGCCACCCTGCTGACGGCGGCGAGCGTGTCGGCGGCGCTGGCCGTCACCCCCGGCACGCTGGAGGTGGTCGCCGAGCTGCAGATCCGGCCGGGCAACGTGGCGCCGGCGGCCAAGGGAAGGCTCTTCGCCACCGTGCATCCGCTGGGCGCGCCGGCGGCGGCGCAATTGATCGAAATCACCGGTCGCGACACCTACCGGCCCTGGCCCAGCGTCGAGTTGCAACGCGGTGCCGGCGCTCCCAACGACGATCAGATCGACTCCCCGCTGGGCATCACCATCGACAGCCGTCAGCGGGTGTGGATCACCGACATGGGCCTGAAACTGGGCAAGACGCGCGTCTGGGCTTTCGACATCGCTACGGGACGGACGGTGCATCGCCTCGAAATCCCCGCAGCGGTGGCGCCCAAGGGCAGCTTCGTGCAGGACCTGGCCGTGGATGACCGTGACGGATGGGTCTATCTGGCCGACATCGCCAATCCGGGTCTGATTGCGGTCGAGATCGCGACCGGTCAGGCGCGCCGTTTCAGCGGTCATCCCAGCCTGCAGGCCGAGCCGGATGCCACCATGGTCATCGACGGCAAGGCCATCCAGTTCCAGGGCGGCCCGGCCAGGGTGGCGGTGAATCCGATCACCCTGTCGGCGGACCGTCGCACGGTGTTCTTCGGGGCGATGAATGGCAAGACCTGGTACTCGGTGCCGGCAAAGCAGTTGCGCATCGGCGTCAGCGATGCGCAGACCGCCGCCGCCATCCGGCGCGTGGGCCCGAAACCGGTCTCCGATGGCGCGACCACCAGCGCCAAGGGGGTGCATTACTTCACCAACCTCAACGATCACGGCATCGACCAATTGGGACCGAACGGCCAGCTCACGCCCGTGGTGCGAGACCCGCGTCTGGACTGGCCCGACAGCCTGCACTTCGGTGGGGACGACTGGCTCTATGTCTCCATCAATCAGCTCTACAAATCGCCGTCCTTCACCGGTGGCGCCGATGAAGGCGTGCCGCCCTACCGCGTGATGCGGGTGTGGACAGGCGCCGCCAGCAAGTGATCGCGGATTGATCGCCGGGCCCGCCGCGCGGGTGACTGGTTCATCACGGCGGACAAACCTCAGCTCTCTTTTTGGAGCCGATGGTTTGTCTCGCCATGAAAGCGGAAAACCTCGTTTTCGGATGTCAGCAGCTTTCAGGGTCTGCTCATTTTTTCGAGCTGATCTCTGCATCGATGTCGAAAGCCGATTCGGACCGGACCTGCGATGCGGAAACGCCGCTATCAATGGCAGCAGGTTGTCAGCCTCACCGCATTTTTCAGCGCGATTGGCGTCATCCGACGACGCATTCGCAAAGCCGCGCCCAAGTCTTCGGATCGACCCCTGTCGCATGCTGTCAGGTGATGTCAGGGTCTGATCATTTTTTGAAGCGTCTCTGCGTCATTCGCGCGTTGTCATGGCCGTGTTGCTCTCCAGGACTCGAGATTCCGATGGCCGACTGTCAGCAACTGTCACCTTCTCATCGTTTTTCTCGAGGGAATTGCCATTTCGAAGTCCTGACACGGATCGGAGCAGATGCGTCGCGGCTCTGTCCCTTCGCGCGCCCAACCAAGACTTGTCAGGGTTGGTCAGGGTCTACGCATTTTTTTGACATGTTTTCCGGGTGGAATGGGTCCCCAATGGCGCCAATCGCCGTGTCTCAGGCAGATCGGTCGTCCTGGCGCTTGATCGGCCCAAGGCCGGCGCCGCAGCGCGCTGCCCTCAACAAGGACGCATCGATTCCCGACAGACATGGATCTCGGATTTCCGCCAACCGGAAAGTAAGGAAACAAGGAATCGGCGTCGGAAGCGGTCAGACGCGGACCCTGACACTGCCCATCTCCGACGCGTCCCAACCCCTGCAGAAATCACCGCCCTCAGCCTCAGAATCCGCTGGGTTGTGAGGGGCATCCACAGCCTCTAGCATCGCGGCCATGCGTTCTCTGATTCTTCTCAGCACATTGGCCTTGCAGGCCGCTTTGGCCTGGGCTCAGGCACCGGCCGCCGCGCCGGCAACGGTCGCCGCCAGCGCGTCCGATCGATCACGGACCGATGAGGTGGAAGTCCGCCTCATCAGCGCGTCCGCCCGCGTCCAACCGGGCCAGACGGTCCTGCTGGCGCTGGAACAACGCATCGCGCCGCATTGGCATACCTATTGGCGCAACCCGGGGGATTCCGGCCAGCCGACCAGCATCGAATGGACGCTGCCGAACGGCGCCACGGCCGGGGCGATGCAATGGCCGACGCCCAAGCGGTTCGACGTCGGCCCCATCACCAATTACGGCTATGAAGACCAGGCCCTGCTGCTGACCGAGGTCAAGCTGCCGGACAACCTGCCGGTCGGACGCCCGGTCGCGCTCAAGGCCGATGCCACGTGGCTGGTCTGCCGCGAGGAATGCATTCCCCAGCAGGCGACGCTGACGCTCCAGCTGCCCGTCGTCGCCCAATCCGCGGACAGCGAGGACGCCCAGACACTGCAGACCGCGCGCGCCCGATTGCCTCAGCCCGCCCCGTTCGCGGTGGCGCTTCGGGCGGAAGGTGCCGAGCTGCAGGTGAGCTGGCCGTCTTCGGGAACCGGAGACAAGCCGGTGACCGAGGCGCTGTTCCTGCCGCAGGACTGGGGCCGGATTCAGCATGCGGCCAAGGCGTCGCTGGACCGTGCTGGCGATCAGTGGCGCCTGCGCATGCCGCTGGGCGAGCAGCCCGCCAAGGTCGGCGAGCGTCTCGAGGGCCTGTTGCTGGTCGATGGCCAGGCGTGGCAAGTGAGCAGCATGCTCGGTGGGCAGGCCGCCGCACCGGGCGCAGGCGCGGCGACCAACACGGCGACGGCCGCGACTGACACCCCGGCCGACCGATCCGCCAGCGGCGAAAGCCTCGGTCTGTGGACAGCGCTGCTGCTCGCCTTCGCCGGCGGCATGGTGCTCAACCTGATGCCGTGCGTGTTCCCGGTGCTGGCGATCAAGGCGCTGGGATTCCTGAACGGTCACGCAGCGGAACATCGTCGTCATGGCCTGGCCTACACGGGCGGTGTGCTGGTGGCCTTTGCCGCGCTGGCGGGGGTGCTGATCGCGGTGCGCAGCGCGGGCGGCAGCGTGGGCTGGGGATTCCAGTTTCACTCGCCGCTGTTCGTGATGTTGCTGGCCTGGCTGATGTTCATGATGGGCCTGTCGCTGGCCGGCGTGTTGCAGATCGGCGCGGGCTTGGCGGGGGTCGGACAGGGCCTGGCCAGCCGTCCCGGTCTCACCGGCAGCTTCTTCACCGGCGTGTTGGCGACGGTGGTGGCCACGCCGTGCACCGCGCCGTTCATGGGCGCAGCCATGGCGTTCGCACTGGCCCAGCCGCCTTTGCCCTTGCTGGCCGTCTTCCTGGCGCTGGGCCTGGGGTTGGCGGTGCCGTATCTGGCGCTGGCCTGGTGGCCGTCGCTGCAGCGAGTGATGCCGCGGCCGGGGGCCTGGATGGAAGTCCTCAAGCAGGGACTGGCCTTTCCGATGTTCGGCGCGGCGATCTGGCTGGTGTGGGTGCTGGCCCAGCAGGCCGGTCCGCAGGGCGTGCTGCTGGCGCTGGTCGGTATGGGGCTGATCGCGCTGGCGGCCTGGTTGCGCACGGTCAGCCGCTTTGCGGGACCGCGAGGCCGCTGGACCGGCGCCATCACCGCGCTGGCCTCCATCGCTGCGGCCTTCGCCTTGCTGCCGATGCTGACGACCGAATCACCCGAATCGGCCGGCGCGCAGGCCCGTCATGAGGCGTCGGTCGAGCCCTACTCGCCGGAGCGGCTCACCGAACTCCGCGCGCAAGGCAAGCCGGTGTTCGTCAACCTGACCGCGTCCTGGTGCATCACCTGCCTGGTCAATGAGAAGGTCGCGCTGTCCACGCCCGAGGTCAAGGCCGCGTTCCAGACCGGCGGCATCACCTATCTGAAGGGCGACTGGACCCGCCAGGATCCGCGCATCACCGAGCTGCTGAGCCGCCATGGCCGCAGTGGCGTGCCGCTGTATCTGTTCTATCCGGCCGGAACGGGCGATGACGCCCAGGTCCTGCCGCAAATCCTGACCCCCGGCATCGTGACCTCGGCCCTGCAGGGCGGAGCGACCTGATGCGCCACTGCGTTGCTTTTTTCAAGGAGAGCTCATGACCACGACCACGACCTTCGCCGCCCTGTCCCGTCGCACCGTGCTGGTGGGCGCGCTGTTGAGCGCCGCCATGGGTGCGGCTCAGGCGCAGGCGCAAATCGATCAGCCTGCGCCGGCGTTCAGCGCCACCACGGCGGATGGCCGCACCGTGACGCTGGACAGCCTGCGCGGCAAGACGGTGGTGCTGGAATGGACCAACCACGACTGCCCCTATGTGAAGAAGCATTACGGCAGCGGCAACATCCCGGCGCAGCAGAAGGACGCCATCGCCAAGGGTGTGGTCTGGCTGCAGGTGATCTCGTCGGCACCGGGCCAGCAGGGCCATGTCGACGGACCGACGGCCATCAAGCTCAATGAACAGCGCGGCGCCGCTCCGAGCGGCACCCTGCTCGATCCGACGGGCCAGATCGGCAAGGCCTATGGCGCGCAGACCTCGCCGCATCTCTACATCATCAATCCGCAAGGGGTGCTGGTCTACAAGGGCGGCATCGACAGCATCGCCACCGCCAAGCCCGAGGACATCGCCAAGGCCGAGCCCTATGTCAAGGTCGCCCTGGGCGAGCTGGCCGCCGGCAAGAAGGTCTCGCAAGCCAATACGCGGCCGTATGGCTGCTCGATCAAGTACGCGAGCTGAGCACGGCGGCGTGGGCCGCCGGTCTTGATGGATTGAACGCCACAGCGGCCCCGAGCGGGCCGCTGTGCTTTTGGACGTCGTGCGATCGTGCCGCCGTCATCGCCGTCATTGCGGTGGTCCATCAGGCATGGCGCTTCGTTCACGCCATCGGCGCACCGCGCTCAATCCCAGCGTCGATGCGTGGCCAGGAGCGCTCAGCGATTCTCACGCCACCGATAGCCGCGGGCGCGCATGCAGGACTCCTGCGCCTGCTCGCGGCGGCCTTCGTTGGCATCGGTGGCGGAGGTCATCGGCGGGTTGGTCGTAGTCTTGCAGTTCACCGAGTTGCCTTTGGTCGTGCATTGGGTGTTCTCGGTGGCGGTATTGGCCCAGGGCGGCGCCTGCTGCACGACGACGGCGGGATACATCTGCGCCGCTTCCCGTTCGCACTGGAAGAGATCACGATCGACGTCCACGGTGGACATGCCGTCCCGCACCCACTGGCCAGTGGTGCAGGCTTGCAGCAGCATCACGCTCCACGCGATCGCGCCGAGCATCACTACACGTGGCGGACGTGGGATGGCCGCCGAGAGGCGATCCATCCACAAGAAACGGGCGGGGGCAAAGTCAGCGGGTCGAAACACGGTGCGCCTTTCGTCGAGCGAATTCAGGGGCACACACTGTTCGCTGGTCCGGGCCGGTGATCAATCGCTGAGACAGGTGAATCCACAGTCAGGACGAGTCGTGTCGGATGAAAACCTCGCTCGCCGATCGATGCCAATCCGCGTCGCTGCGGGCTTGGCGCGCACTCTGCATGGAGGGAGGGATAAACCGGCGGATCCTAGGGATCGATCTTCGCGGGCCGGGAGCGCTCCCGATAGAACGCATCGAACTGCGCCGCGTAGTGCGCCTGGGTTTCGGGCGTGAGCCAGCGCATCAGTCCCCGGCGCAGCGAGGCGGCGGCTTCGGGCCGACCGAGCGCCCGGTTGATGCCGCGGATCGCCTGCAGACCCCACGGCGTGCGCGGGCAGGCGATACCGGCCATGACGAGGTCACTCGCGCCCTGAATCGGCACGCTGACCAGATCCTTGGGATGACCGGTCATGATCAGCGCCATGTCCAGGTCGATGGCGTAATCGGCGCGGCCCAGGCTCAACATCTGCAGCACGCGTCCGCCGAAATCCCGCGGCGCATAGAACGAAACCGCCGCATTGGGCGGCCGCTTCGCCAACAGCTCATCGAGCGCCGGCCCATAGCTGCGGCCATCGATCAAGGCGCCGCGCAGCTGGTCATCTGCGAGCAAGGCGGGCAGCTGGACTTCGCCCGACGCGACCCTCGGCACGCGCGCCAACAAGTCCCGGCGCACGATCAGTTGCGGCGGCGGCGTGAGTTGCGTGTTGAGGAAGTACGCGGCCTTCTCGCGCTCCGGCGTGCGCACGACGTTGGCGCGACAGACCTGCTGGCCGTCCTCGATCATCTGCCAGCTGCGCTTGGTGTTGGCAATGAGGATGTCCTGCTTCAACTGCGGCCAGTGCCGGCCCACCAGCTTGATCATGTTGCCGGTGACGCCGGTCGGATCGGAGACGCCCTGCATGCCGGTGTTGTCGGAGGAAAGCCAGGTGATGCGGTCCACCTCGGGCTCTGCGGCCAGCGCGGCGCGCGGGGACAGCGAGATCACCAGCGCGATCATCGGCACGATCGCCAACGCGACGTCGCTCAGCGCTCGCGCCGTGCCGCGACCTCTCGACGCCAAGCACCGATCGGCCACCGCGCGCCGCGCGCGGCCGGCCAGGAAGCGTGGATGCGCGCAGTTGCAGCGCAGTCGGGCAAGGCTCGTCACGGCCGCAGCATAACGGTCTCCGCAGCGGGCCGAACAGGCCGTCCGTCCGCGCGGGTGGCCGGTGTCGCCATCCATCCACACGCACCGGATCGGGGACAGACACCCTGGGCCGAACCAGCCCCGACGGCCGGCTCGTCGGCCGAAAAAAAACCCCGCCGGCGTGGGCGCCAGGCGGGGTCGCTCGCACAGAGCAAGCGGTCGTGGTGTCCTGACCCTGATGGAGGTGCGGATCGACCGACCGAGGAGACAAACAGTCGCCCGACCGACGGCCAGACGCGTGGCGTCCGGGTCGGGCCTTCACCGCATTGGTGGGAACAACATCAGACGGCCGACGCGCATTCCGGCCGTCTCAGGCGTCGCGCCTCAGCGGACCGCGTTGATCTGATCGAAGATGCCGCCATCATCGAAATGGGTCTTCTGGGCGCTGCGCCAGCCGCCGAAGAGCTCGTCGATGGTGAACAGCTTGACCGGCGCGAATTGCTTGGCGAATTGCGCGGCCACCTTCGCATCGCGCGGCCGGTAGTAATGCTTGGCGGCGATGTTCTGACCTTCCGGCGTGTAGAGGTACTCGAGGTAGGCCTGCGCGACCTTGCGGGTGCCCTTCTTGTCGACGTTCTTGTCGACCACCGCCACCGGCGGCTCCGCCAGGATGGACACGCTCGGGGTGACGATCTCGAATTTGCTCGGGCCCAGCTCCTTGACGGCCAGATAGGCCTCGTTCTCCCAGGCGATCAGCACATCGCCGATGCCGCGTTCGACGAAGGTGGTGGTGGCGCCGCGCGCGCCGGAGTCCAGCACCTTGGTGTTGCCATAGATCCGCTTGACGAAGGCCTTCGCCGACTCCGCATTGCCACCCGGCTGCTTCAGCGCGAAGCCCCAGGCCGCCAGGTAATTCCAGCGCGCACCGCCGGAGGTCTTGGGATTGGGCGTGATCACTTCCACGCCACTGCGCGCCAGGTCCGCCCAGTCGTTGATGTGCTTCGGATTGCCCTTGCGGACCAGGAACACGATGGTCGAGGTGTAGGGCGACGCATTGTTGGGCAGACGCTTCTGCCAGTCGGCGGGCAGCAGACGGCCGTGGTCATACAGGGCGTCGATGTCGTAGGCCAGCGCGAGGGTGACGACATCCGCATCCAGTCCATCGATCACCGAGCGGGCCTGCTTGCCCGAGCCGCCATGCGAGTTCTTGACGGTGATCGTCTCGCCGGTCTTGGCTTTCCAGGACTTGGCGAAAGCCGCATTGAAGTCCTGATAGAGCTCACGCGTCGGGTCGTACGACACATTCAGCAGCGTGGTCTGAGCCTGCGCCAGCGACGCACCGGTGAACAGGGTGGCAGCGGCAATCAGCGAGAAGGTGCGGCGAAGAGCGTTCACGGAGGGTTCTCTGGACGGTGTGAGGGAGCGCTCAATGTAGGCAGCCGACGTCCCAAAGTGAAACAACAAGATCTGCTTTGCTTTGCACGAATCGCGAGACGCGCCATTCAATCCACGTGCGCGGCTTCCTGCCGCACCTGCTCAATCACGGCGCGATTGAGCGGCGGTGCGAAGGTCTCGACGAAGTCATAGACGTAATCGCGCAGATAGACATCCCGACGCATGGCCAGCCGGGTGAGGTTGTCGGCGAAGAGGTGGCGCGCATCGATGGCCCGCAACTCGCGATCGCGCTGCTCGTCGTAGGCAATGGCGGCGACGATGCCCACGCCCAATCCCAACTCGACATAGGTCTTGATCACGTCCGCATCCATCGCGACCAGCACCACATTGAGCGCGATGCCGGCGCGCGAGAACGCGGCGTCGATGTGCGACCGGCCGGTGTAGCCGGTCTCATACGTGATGATCGGAAACTCGGCCAGGCGCGCCAGCGTCAGCGGCTCGCCGGCGGCTTGCGCCTGGGCCAGCGGATGGTCCGGCGGCACCAGCACCGTGTGGGTCCAGCGGTAGCAGGGCAGTGTCAGCAATTCGGGATGCAGGGCCAAGGCTTCGGTGGCGATGCCGATGTCCGCGTCTCCATCGATCAGCAACTGCGCCACCTGTTGGGGCGAGCCTTGCTGGAACTGCAGGCTGACGTCGGGATGCGTCTGGCGGAAGTCGCGCACGGCCGGCGGCAGCGCATAACGCGCCTGGCTGTGGGTGGCGGCGATGCGCAGATGGCCGCGATCGGCGCGGGCGAAGTCCTCGCCGGCGCGACGCAGGTTCTCGGCTTCCCGCAACAGGCGCTCGACGATCGGCATCACATGACGGCCCGGCTCGGTGAGACCGGTCAGCCGCTTGCCGACACGCACGAACAGCTCGATGCCGAGCTCATCTTCCAGTTCGCGAATCTGACGGCTCACGCCGGGCTGAGACGTGTGCAGCGCATTCGCCACCTCGGTGAGATTGAAGCCGCGGCGCTGGGCCTCGCGCACCGAACGCAATTGCTGGAAATTCATGGAGGGACTCGTGATAGGGGGTCGTGGGGCGTGGAACCCACGTGTCGTCTCAGCGAGGCCAGGGGTCCTTATGCGGATTCATTATTCGAATCCTCGCCCTGGCTGTCCTCCAACAAATATCGATAAGCATTGCTGCATTCGCGGCATCGCGCATTGCCCTCTGCCCTGTGCCCATCGCAGGCGTGATCGTGATCAGCCTTCGAGCTCCATCGCGCGGCGCACCACGTCTTCGGTCAGCGTGGCCACGCATTCCTGCAGGAATCGATAGGCGAAGCCGCGCAGGTAATGCCCGCGCTTGAGCGCGATGCGGGTGGTGTTGACGGGGAACAGATGGCTGGCATCGAGCAGCGTGAGACCCGGATCGCGCGCCGGCTCGAAGGCCATCGCCGCGATGATGCCCACGCCGAGACCGACCTGCACGTAGGTCTTGATCACATCGGCATCCAGCGCGGACATCACGATGTCCGGCGCCAGTCCGGCACTGGCGAAGCTGGCATCGATGCGGGCCCGGCCGGTGTAGCCCTCGTGATAGGTGATGAGCGCGTGTTCGGCGAGGCTCTCGAGCGTCAACGGCCGCTGGGTGAGCGCATGGCCGTCGGGCACCACGACGGCGTGATGCCAGGCATAGAAGGGAAAGGTGACGAACGCATCGTCCTTGCCCAGCGCTTCGGTGGCGATGCCGATGTCGGCTTCACCGGATTGCAGCAGGGAGACGATCTCGGCCGGACTGCCCTGATGCAGCACCAGATGCACCCGCGGAAAGGCTGCCTTGAAGCGCGCCACGATGTGCGGCAACGCATAACGCGCCTGGGTGTGGGTGGTGGCGATGGTGAGCTGACCTTGCTCGGCGCTGGAGAACTGCTCGGCCAGCCGCTTGATGTTGCGCAGGTCCTGCAGCATGCGATCGACCACGACCGCCAGCTCCTTGCCCGGCTCGGTCAGTCCCAGCAGCCGCTTGCCGCGCCGCTGGAACAGCTCCACGCCCAGCTCATCTTCCAGATCCTTGATGTGCTTGCTCACGCCGGACTGCGAGGTGAACAGCGCGGCCGCGACATCGGTCAGATTGAAGTTCTGCTGCACCGCTTCGCGGACGATGCGGAGTTGCTGAAGATTCATGGTTTTGGCCCCCCCCTACCGGCTGCGCCGGCCCCCCAGGGGGCGAGCCGGGGACTGGCGGAGCCAGATCTCCCGGGCTCCGCTGGACGGGTCGCCTGGCGGGGCCAGGTCTCCGTTTGGGCAGAAAACTTCCTGGCGTGCGCAGCACCTGACAGCTGAAACACGTGGACGGGAGACCGGAGGCTCATGCGGGCTGGGTCGCGAACAGGCTGAGGCGAGCGGCCTGCAGGCGCACCTGTTGGCCGCCGGAGAGTTGCAGCGCTTCGGCCTCCTCCCGGCTGACCTCGGCTTCCAGGTGCTCGCCTTGGGGGCCGCGCAGTTCGATGCGGGCGGCGGCGCCGAAGCTGAGCACGCGTTCGACGGTGGCGGGCAGGCCCGGGGCATCCTGGCTCAGCACGATGCGCAGTTCATGAGGCCGGGCATACGCCTGCACCAGACCTTGCGGCTGCGCGCCCGCGCCCAGGTCCTGCGCCAGCGTCTGCTCGCCGACACGCACGATGCCGCCTTCGGAACGGCCCTCGAAACGGTTGACCGCGCCGAGGAAGCCGTAGACGAACGGTGTGGCCGGGCGCTCGTACACCTCGGTCGGCGAGCCGACCTGCTCGACATGACCATGGTCCATCAGCACCACCCGGTCCGCGACTTCCAGCGCTTCTTCCTGGTCATGGGTGACGAAGATGCTGGTGATGTGCAGCTCGTCATGCAAGCGGCGCAGCCAGCGGCGAAGCTCCTTGCGCACCTTGGCATCCAGCGCGCCGAAGGGCTCGTCCAGCAGCAGCACCTTCGGCTCCACGGCCAGCGCACGCGCCAGGGCGATGCGCTGCCGCTGCCCGCCCGAGAGCTGCGAGGGGTAGCGGTCGGCCAGCCAGTCGAGCTGCACCAGCTTGAGCAGCTCGGTCACCTTCCGCTTGATCTGCGCCTCGCCAGGGCGCTGGCTGCGCGGCTTCACGCGCAGGCCGAAGGCCACGTTCTCGAACACCGTCATGTGGCGGAACAGCGCGTAGTGCTGGAACACGAAGCCCACGTTGCGCTCGCGCACGTGCACGTCGGTCGTGTCTTCGCCGCTGAAGTGGATGCTGCCCACGTCGGGCGTCTCCAGCCCGGCGATGATGCGCAGCAGCGTGGTCTTGCCGCAGCCCGAGGGGCCGAGCAGCGCGATGAGTTCGCCCGACTCGATATCGAGGCTCACGTCGCGCAGTGCCTGGAACTGGCCGAACTGCTTGCTGATGTTGCGGATTTCGATGCTCATGGTTCTATGGCTTTCAGCGTGGGCCCGGCGCGGGTGTGGGCCGTTCCGGGGGCAGGTTGGCAGCGGCCTTGCGCTCGTGCTCGCTCTGCCATTCGGCGAATGACTTGATGGCCAGCGTGACCAGGGCCAGCAGGGCCAGCAGCGATGCCGCCGCGAAGGCCGCCGCCGACTGGTATTCGTTGTAGAGGATCTCCACGTGCAGCGGGATGGTGTTGGTCTGGCCGCGGATGTGGCCCGACACCACCGACACCGCCCCGAATTCCCCCATGGCCCGGGCATTGCACAGGATCACGCCATAGAGCAGGCCCCACTTGATGTTGGGCAGCGTCACGTTCCAGAAGGTCTGCCAGCCGGTCGCGCCCAGCACGATGGCGGCCTGTTCCTCGTCGCTGCCCTGCGCCTGCATCAGCGGGATCAGCTCGCGGGCGATGAACGGGAAGGTGACGAACACGGTCGCCAGCACGATGCCGGGCACGGCGAAGATGATCTTGACGTTGTGCTCCAGCAGCCAGGGGCCGAACCAGCCGTTGGCGCCGAAGACCAGCACGTACATCAGCCCCGCCACCACGGGCGAGACGGAGAACGGCAGATCCACCAGCGTGGTGAGGAAGGCCTTGCCCTTGAATTCATGCTTGGCGATGGCCCAGGCCGCCGCCACGCCGAACACGAGGTTCAGCGGCACGGCGATGACCGCGGTGATCAGCGTGAGCTGGATGGCGGACCAGGCGTCCGGGTCGCGCAGGCTGGCGATGTAGGCATCGACGCCCTTGGAGAAGGCCTCGACGAACACCGCGGCCAGCGGCAGCACCAGGAAGAGCAGCAGGAAAACCAGCGCGATGCCCAGCAGCGTGCGGCGCACCCAGGGCGCCTCGGTGGTGCCGGACTGCGCTCGGCGCACAGCACGTGTCGGATGATTGTTCATAGGGATTTTCCAAAGCGCAGGGCAGCCGTTGCAGGCGCGGCAGAGGCCAGAGCAGCCGTGGAACGGGCTTTGCCCGGCCACCGGCTGCGTCCCCCTCGGGGGGAAGGCGCGAAGCGACTCAGGGGGAACATCATGAGTTCTTGCGCTGCCAGGCCTGCAGCGCATTGATGACCAGCAGCAGCACGAAGGAGATGGCCAGCATCACCACCGCGACCGCCGTGGCGCCCGCGTAGTCGTACTGCTCCAGCTTGCCGATGATGATGAGCGGCGTGATCTCGGACACCATGGGCATGTTGCCGGCGATGAAGATGACCGAGCCGTATTCACCGATCGCCCGGGCGAAGGCCATGGCGAAGCCGGTCATCAGCGCGGGCGTGACGGACGGCAGGATCACCCGGGTGAAGGTCTGCCAGCGCGTGGCGCCCAGGCTGGTCGCAGCCTCTTCCAGCTCCTTCTCCGAGTCTTCCAGCACCGGCTGCACCGTGCGCACCACGAAGGGCAGGCCGATGAAGATCAGCGCGATGACCACGCCCGCCGGCTTGAACGCCAGCTGGAT
>CAJYPV010000010.1 GCA_913776825.1 Burkholderiaceae bacterium | reverse complement strand
TAACCTTCTCAGGTCGCTCGGTCCAGACGCCCACGCTTATCGGCTGCAAATTCTTAAAGAACATCAAAACAACTTGCGTCGTCTTGTTTGCGTCGCTGACTTGTCAGCAGCGCAGAAGCGAGATTATTAACGATTCGTTTTGAATTCGTCAAGCAGTCGGTGAAATTATTTTCAACATCAACTGCGAGAATCTCGCCGCCGAATGAATCTAGCCAATCGAATCAGATTAACCAGTGGTTTGTGTGCTAATCACAGAGTGATCAATCAACATCAAACATATTCATTCGACCACCGCCAGCAGTTCCTCCGACGGCTGCTGAAACAACGTTTGTCGTTCAGCGAAGAGCGCGACTGTAGCATGCTTTTGCAAGCGGGCGCAACATCTTGCCGTCACCTTTGCTGATTCAGTGGAACCGCTGGTGAGGGGCGAAGACCTCGGTCGCCGTCTTGGCGGGGTCGTCGCTGTCCAGAATGCGCGGCAGCACCGTCGACAGCCGCTGCGCGTCGGCGCGGAGCACCCGTTGTTTGACAGACGGAATCTGCGACGGATGCATCGAGAAGCACCGCAAGCCCATCGACAGCAGCAAGTCGGTGAAGCCGGCGTCGCCCGCCATTTCGCCGCACACGCTGACTTCCTTCCCCATCTTCCGCGCCTGGGCGATGGAATTGGCCAGCAACTGCAGCACCGCCGGGTGCCAAGGGTCATACAAGTGCGCGACCGCCTCATCGGCGCGGTCGATCGCCAAGGTGTACTGGATCAGATCATTGGTGCCGATGGAGATGAAGTCCACATGCTTGAGCAATTGCGGCAGCATCAACGCGGCGGCAGGCACTTCAATCATCACGCCGAGCTGGATCTCGCCATACGGCTGCCGAGATTCGTCCAATTGCTGCTTCACCCGCTTGATGGCCTCCTGAACCTGACGGATCTCGCTCAAATGCGCCACCATCGGGACCAGCAACTTCACCTGACCGAAGGCGCTGGCGCGGAAGATCGCGCGGAGCTGCTGGCGGAACATGCTGGGCTCCGCCAGGCTCCACCGGATCGCCCGCAATCCCATCGCCGGGTTGAGCACATGCTCATGGCGCAGTTCATTCACGCTCATGCGGTCCAGGGGCTTGTCCGCGCCTACGTCCACGGTACGGATCGTCACCGGCATGCCGCGCATCGCTTCCACCGCCGCCTTGTAAGCGGCGAACTGCTCATCCTCACTGGGTAATTCACCCTCGCGATTCATGAACAGGAACTCGCTGCGGAACAGTCCGACGCCGGTGGCGCCTGCGGCGAGCGCCGCCACAGCGTCGCCAGGCAGCTCGATGTTGGCATGCAACTCGATGCGCTGACCGTCCAGCGTGATCGCAGGGGTGTGGCGCAGCCGAGCCAGCCGCGCCCGTTCAAGTTCTGACTGCCGCTGGCGGAAACGGTACTCTTCCAGAATGATGGGCGACGGGTTGACGATGACCGTGCCCGCATCGCCATCGATGATGACCCAGTCATCCTGCCGGATCAGGCGGGACGCTTCGCGGGTCCCGACCACCGCCGGGATGTCCATGCTCCGAGCGACGATTGCCGTGTGCGAGGTTTTGCCACCGATGTCGGTGATGAAGCCCTGGAACACACTGCGCTTGAACTGGATCATGTCCGCAGGCGCGATGTCTGCTGCGACCAGCAGCAGGGGATCTTCCCCCGCAAAGTCGCGAGCCACCACGGCTGCGGCACCGCCCGTGGCAGCCGCATCCTGCTCGACCGCCAGCGCCGACAGCACACGTTCGACGACCTGCTCCAGATCGGCCTTGCGCTCGCGGAGGTAGTCATCTTCCATCTCGTCGAACTGGCGAGCCAGCACTTCCAGCTGCGCCGAGAGCGCCCATTCGGCGTTGTAGTGCCGCTCCTGGATCCATTGCCGGGCGGCGTCGACCAGTGCCGTGTCATTGAGCAGCAGCAAATGCACATCCAGCAGCGCATCCAGCTCATGCGGCGCATCGGGCGGCAGATCGGCCTTCAGGCCCTGCAGTTCGCGGGTGACCGCATCGCGGCCGCGCGTGAGGCGGTCGTATTCCTGGTCCACGTCGGAAGCGGGAATGAAATAGTGCGCGACGTCGACGCGACTGGACGCCACCAGTACCGCACGACCGATGGCCACACCACGAGAAACAGGAATGCCAAACACCTGGAAGCTCATGCGCCGACTTTAGCAGCGACGCTCCCGCTCTGCGCCCGGGTGGCCCTCGGTCCTTGACCGAAGCGGCGGTGACCGATGACCTCGTTGACGCGTTCGATCACAACGTCACGATTCGTTCACGTGCCGGTCACGGACGCGTCACCCCCTCCGCTGAGGATGGCGACACCGCATACCGTGAGGCCTTGCCATGAGGGATCTGCCGCTGCCTACCCTGCCCTTCTCCGATCTGCGCCCGGCCGAGGCGTCCCGGAGGTCACTTCCAGCAGGCCCGTCCACCGAGGCTGGCGAAGCTGCGCGCACTCGCTTCCATGTGGGTTGGGCGCATACCGCGGAGGAAATCCGTCAGGCCCAGCGCCTGAGGTATCAGGTCTTCGTCGAGGAGATGGGCGCTCGCCTGACGCCGCCGGCCGGCGCGCCGAAGGGGCACGACATCGATTTGTTCGACCCGTTCTGTGAGCACCTGCTGGTGCGGGTGCTGGACAAGCACAACCGTCCGGCGGAGGTGATCGGCACCTATCGCGTGCTCACGCCAGAAGCTGCCCGGCGTGCCGGCGGGCTCTACAGCGAAACCGAATTCGACCTCACCCGCCTGCGCTCGCTGCGGCCACGGATGGTGGAACTGGGCCGCTCATGCGTGCATCCGGACCATCGTCATGGCGGCGCGATCATGGCGCTGTGGGGCGCGCTGGCCGAATTCATGGTGCGCAACGACCTCGACACGATGATCGGTTGCGCCAGCATCAGCATGCGCGACGGCGGTCACTATGCCGCCAGCCTGTGGCGCCAGCTGTCGGAAAGCCATCTGGCGGACATCGAATGGCAGGTCCGTCCGCGGCTGCCGCTGCCGGTGGATGAGCTGCGCCAGGATCTGGTGGTCGAACCGCCGCCGCTCATCAAGGGTTATCTGCGTTGCGGCGCCCGCATTCTGGGTCGCCCGGCCTGGGATCCGGACTTCAACACCGCCGACCTGCCGATGATGATGCGCATCGCCGACCTGCCGGCGCGCTATCGGCGCCATTTCCTGGGACGGTAATCCGCCGGCGCGGCCTTGAGGCCGCGTCAGGCATCCGCGCCAACGCCCACGCCCACGCCCACGCCCACGCCTACGCAAGCGCTAAGGCGGCAGGCTCAGGGCGGCGCGCTCGCAAGTCGCGCCGGTGCGGCGAGTGCATCACGCACCTCCGAATGCTGCACGAGCACGATGAGGCGCGCTCGTGGCGCACTCGCGGCGAAGGCGCTTATTGGCCTTCGCCGAACTTGTCGTTGACCAGCGCGGTGATGGCGTCGTGCGCGGCTTGCTCGTCGTCGCCCTCGGTCTCCAGCTCGACTTCAGCGCCGAGACCGGCGGCCAGCATCATCACGCCCATGATGCTCTTGGCATTCACGCGGCGGCCGTTGCGGGTCATGAAGACCTCCGCCTTAAAACCTCCCGCCAGCTTGGTCAGTTTGGCCGATGCGCGGGCATGCAGCCCCAGCTTGTTGCTGATGGTGAGCGTGGACTTGATCATGAGCAGGAACGTTCTGGCGGAGAAGTGGGCGACTGTTCAGACACGATGCCCTGGGCGCCGCCCTGGCTGGCGCGCAGCAGCAGGGCATCCAGGCCCTCGCCGGCATAGCACAGCGACCGCCACAGCATCGGCACATTCACGCCGGCCAGCACCTTGACCCGCTCTCCCTGCAAACGCAGGGCTGCATTGGTGGGCGTGGCGCCATAGACATCGGTCAGCACCAGGGTTTGAAGATGGCCGGACGCCTCGATCAGCGCACGGGCCCGCAACTCCACCTCGTCAGCGCCCATTTCCGGGGTGACATCCAGCACGCTCAATTGCAGCGAGCAGTGCGGAAAGGTGTGTTCCGCCACCTGCTTCAAGGCAGTCGCGAGCGGGGCGTGAGCAATCAGGAGCAAGCCGGACATGGCCACATTATCGTGCGCCACCACGCGGTGCGGGCGCGGCTCGCACATTCCCCTTCACACGACCCCATGCTCGGATCCGCCAGAAGCAACTCTCGGCGGTCCCGAAACAGCGACATGAGGACTCTCGGGACCGTGCGGCAGGCGGGCTGGACCGCGCTTATCCCGGCAGTCGGATGGAGCCCAGCCACACTTCCCACGCTTCGTCCGCCTCGTTTGGCGCCGCTTTTCCAGCGGTACCTCTAACCATGGCGCTGCGCGTAGCGGACGCGGCAGGTGAGTGACCGATGCCCGCGTCTGCCGCACCACCGGAGGCCGGCGTGTCAGGCGGAGGCGTGGACCCACCGGCCAACGGGGCCTCTGCGCGGCCTTGCATCAGCAATTGATAGACATGGCCACGGCTGGCGAACACGGCTTGCCGAATTTGCTGCGCGGGTTGTCCGGCCGGCGTGCGGAGGCGCTGCTGCACCGCTGACGGATCGGGCGTCATGCGCTGAATCGTCAGGGGCGCGGCCGATTGCAGGGTCAGTTGTCGAGCGATGCCGTCCTTCATCCGTTGCAGTGCCAAGGGCACGGCGGACGCATCGCCCAGGTCGGTCCATGTGAGGGAAAACTGCCAGCCGCGAGATTCACAGCTGAGGGTGTGCAGGCTCAGCGGGCGTCCGCCGGGGCCGGGCTGCTGTCGCTCCTCGCGATCGGGTTTGCAGGGGAACATCAATTGAAGTCCGGCGCCCTCGGGCGTGATTTCGCGCCAATTGAGCGCGGGTGTGCACGCCGTCAGGCCGACCAGCGCGACAGCGATGAGTCGTCGCGTGCGGTTGCTGGAAGACGCCGTCGCGGCGCCGCGATCCAGGCGTTGACGCTGTCCAGATCTCAGGGCGTTGACCGGTTTCATCCGACGATTATGGGTGGGCGATCGACCACAATGCGGCATGAGCGACGCGACCTCTCTTCCCTCTTCCGCCATGGCGCTTCAGGGCGTGCGTGTGCTGGACTTGTCCCGCGTGCTGGCGGGTCCGTGGTGCACGCAGACGCTGGCCGATCTGGGCGCCGATGTGATCAAGGTGGAGCGTCCCCCGCAAGGCGGACATCCCGGCGGTGACGACACCCGCGCCTGGGGGCCGCCGTACCTCAAGGACCGCGACGGTCAGGACTCGTCTGAAGCGGCCTATTACCTGGGCGCCAATCGCAACAAGCGATCGATCGCGGTCGACATCGCCAGCGCACAGGGTCAGGCCTTGATCCGGGAACTGGCACTGAAGTCGGATGTGCTGGTCGAGAACTACAAGGTCGGCGATCTGGCCCGATACGGACTGGACGCTGCCGCCCTGCTGCAGCTCAATCCGCGGCTGGTGTTTTGCTCGGTGACCGGGTTCGGTCAGACCGGCCCGTATCGGGACCGTGCGGGTTATGACTATGCGGTGCAGGGCCTGGGCGGCTTGATGAGCGTCACGGGCGAGCAGGACGCGCTGCCCGGCGGCGGCCCGCAGAAGGTGGGCGTGGCGGTGGCCGACCTGTTCACCGGCATGTATGCGACGGTGTCGATCCTGGCGGCGCTGCGGCATCGCGACCTCACGGGTCAAGGTCAGGTCATCGACATGGCGCTGCTGGACACGCAGGTAGCGATGCTGGCCAACCTGGGCGCGAACTATTTGTGCACCGGGCGGACGCCGCAACGCATGGGCAACGCCCATCAGAACATCGTGCCCTATCAGGTCTTCCAGGCCAGCGACGGCCACCTGATCGTCGCGGTCGGCAACGACAAGCAGTTCGCCAAGTTCTGCGACATCCTCGGCGAGCCGGCCTGGGCGGCTGATCCGCGCTATTCGACCAATGCGCAGCGGGTGCGGCATCGGGACGATCTGGTGCCGTTGCTGGCGGTGCGCATCGCGGCCAAGCCTCGGCAGCATTGGCTGTCGGCGATGGAGGCCGCCAAGGTACCGGGCGGCGCGATCAATGATTTGTCGGAAGTGTTCGACGACCCCCAGGTCCAGGCCCGCGACATGGTGGTGCCGATGGCCCATCCGCTCAGCGATGCGCTACGGCTGGTGGGCAGTCCGATCAAGCTGTCCGCGACGCCGGTGGCCTACCGTTTGCCCCCGCCCTTGTTGGGACAACACACGGACGAGATCCTGTCCGAACTGGGACACGATCCCGCCACCATCGCCGCCTGGCGCGCGGCAGGAGTCATCGCATGAGCTCGCAACCATCCAACCCTGACCCCACGCCGGCGCGCGGCGCCGATGTCGTGCTGGTGCACGGCGCCTGGGGCGGCGCGTGGGCCTGGCGACGGGTGCTGGGACCGCTGCGCGAGGCCGGCCATCGGGTGTTCGCGGTGTCGGTCAGCGGCACGGGTGAGCGCGCTCACCAATCGCCCAAGGACATCACGCTGCAGACCCACATCGACGACGTGAAGGCCGTCATCGAGTGCGAGGAACTGAGCCGGGTCCTGCTGGTCGGCCACAGCTACAGCGGCATGGTGATCACTGGCGTGGCCGACCAGATGGCCGATCGCCTGGCCGGGCTGGTGTATGTCGATGCCGTGGTGCCGACATCGGGGGAATGCTGGTCCAGCGGCCATACCGCTGCCACCCAGACCGACCGACGTGCGCTGATCGCGCAGCATGGCCATCTGCCACCCGCGCCGCCGACGGGCATGGGCTTGAAGGCGGACGACTTCGACTGGGTCGCGCGTCGCCAGCGACCGCATCCGGGCGGGGTGTATGACAGCCCGCTCGCCTTCGACGAGCCGGCGTGGCGGCGACTGCCGCGCACCTTCATCGACTGCAACCGGCCCGCGCTGCTCACCATCGCCGCCTCGCGGCAGCGGGTGCGCGAGCAAGGTGACTGGGCGATCCACGAGATCCCCACCGGCCATTTCCCGATGGTGTCGGCGGTGCCGGCGCTGTTGGACATCCTGTTGCCGCTGGCGGCTCAAGTCGCCGAGGATGGCCTGAGGGACGAGGATTCAAAGTCGTCCTGAACTGGCTCGAGACGCCACGCGAAACCGCTCCGATGCACGGAATGCGGACCTCAGCAACCGTCCGACTGCGGCCTCACTGTCGTGAGAAATGGCACACATCTTGTTGCAATTCGTGAGGCATTTCACGGTTGAGGCCCGAGGTGCGGGGTGCCCCCAAGTCGCGGGATGGACGCTCCGGAGGGGCCTCGGAACCATGGCGAGCTTCCTTGCTGCCCGGTTCCGGGCGCCACTTTGAGTCTCCATGTCCCGTTCGATTCCGTCTCTCGTTCCACCAGCGGCTGCCCATGGGTTGGGGAGTCGGGCGGGCGAGACGCCATGGGGTGACATCGTCCAGCAACTGGGCGCTGAGATCGCGGGGCCGCTCAGCCATGCGCTGGAGCGCATTCAGCAACTGATCAGCACCGGTCAGATCGACCGTCAGGGCCTGCGGGCGCTGCGGGAATCGGTGGCGCAGGCGCGAGAGGCGGGGATGGTCACGCAACAACTGGCCCGGCTGGCGTCCGGGCGGCTACGGCTGTCTCGAGAACGGGTTCATCTGACGCAGGTGCTGCGTGGTTTGCTGGCGCAGCGCAGTCGTGAAACCCAGGCGCGCGGCATTCAGATTCGCCAACTGCTGCAGCCGATCGAGGTGATGAGCGATGCGCCGCTGCTGTTCTCGCTGCTCAATGCGGTGATGGACTGGGCGCTGATCAACACCCATTCCTCGCTGGAGATGCGGCTGGACACCCAGACCCGGCCGTCGCAGGCGCGGTGGGTATGCCGTTTCGCGCATCGGTCGCTGGACCTGGGCAGCGCGCCGGCGGCGGCCATTGCTGAACTGCCGGAATCGCTCACCTCGCTGAAATGGCGCCTGATCGAGCAAACCGCCGCAGCGCTCGGGGTGCAGCCGCTGCGGGAAGATGAGGCGGGCATCACACGGCTGACGCTGACCTTCTCGGACCTGGTCAGCGAGGATCCGCATTTGGTGGCGCCCGCGGTGCCTGCGCATCTGGACCGGGATGATCCGCTGCCCTCGCACAACTCGAAGCCGCTGGCCGGCTGCCATTTGCTGATCGTCTCCCCACGGCGCGAGCTGCGGCAGCAAATCCTGGCGTCCATCCGGCACATGGGACTGATCGTGGATGCGGTGCCGTCGATGCACGACGCGCTGCGCTTCTGCGAGGAAGGCCTGCCGCATGGCATCACCTTCGAGCAATCGCTGCGGGATGCCGACTTCGACCGACTCCATGCCGAGATCACGGCGGAGGTGCCGCACTTCGCCTTCATCGAAGTGCGGGAGGCCGTTCAGCAGACCCAGCTGTCGACCGCCACGGACGATCGGATGGCGCGCATCTCCCGCGCCAATTTGACGGATGCGCTGTCCTCGGTGCTGCTGTTCGAGCTGTCGAAGGCGCTCTGAACCTTCGCCGGGTTGGCTGAGGCTGAGGCTTTGGCGCAGGGGCGCGTCGTCGACACGGCGTGCACATTCCGGGGGTGCTGACCTACACTTGCGCGCATGAAGCTGCCTCGTTGGATTGTTCCGGTCGCGCTGGTTGCGGTGCTTGCTGCTGGCGCGGGTTGGGCCTATCAAGGTCTGTCGCAACGTGAGGTTGCGCCCCAGGTTCGCTATGTGCTGCTGGACGGCAGTGCGAAGAATTCCAGCGAGGCCTGGCCGGGCAAGGTCATGTTGGTGAATTTCTGGGCCACGTCCTGCACCACCTGTGTCCATGAGATGCCGCAGGTCATCGCCACCCACGAGAAGTACAAGGCGCAGGGCTTTGACACCCTGGCGGTGGCCATGAGCTACGACCCGCCGGCGTACGTGGCGAACTTCGCTGAATCGCGCAAGCTGCCGTTTGGGGTCGCCATCGACAACACCGGCGAAATTGCGCAGCGCTTTGGCAAGGTGCAACTTACGCCCACCACCTTCCTCATCAACAAGCGGGGCGAGATCGTCAAACGCTTTGTCGGCGAGCCGGATTTCGCTGCGCTGCACCAGACCATCGAAAAGTTGCTGGCGGAAAGCTGAACGCTCCCACCTCTGCCTCCAGGCCGCCGTTCGGCGGCCTTTTGCATGGTGCCCGCGCCCGCCTGGCCACCACGACCAATTCACCTCACTTCACCTCTCTGCAGCGCCCTTCGCCGCAGCGCTCACTGCCTCGCACCGGGAGGACCGGCAGCTCTGAGAACGAATGTGTCTGAGCGATCGGGGCTGCCGGTTCTCCCGGTGTCGCGCCGAACGCCGCACGAAGCGACCTGAGAAGACCCCAACGCCCGACCAAGCGAGCAACGGTCACGACCATCCACATCGCCGCATCGCCACATCGCCGCATCACTGCATCGCCGCACCGCTCACTGCCTCGCACCGGGAGGGCCGGCAGCTCTGAGAGCGAATGTGTCTGAGCGATCAGGGCTGCCGGTTCTCCCGGTGTCGCGCCCAACGTCGCACGAAGCGACCTGAGAAGACCCCGACTCCCGACCAAGCGAGCAACGGTCCACGACCAGCCACATCGCCGCATCACCGCATCACCGCACCGCTCACTTCCCCGCACCGGGAGGACCGGCAGCTCTGAGAGCGAATGTGTCTGAGCGATCAGGGCTGCCGGTTCTCCCGGTGTCGCGCCCAACGTCGCAGACAGCCCGCCGCAATTCGCCACCAGACGCGCGGTCGCCGACCGCCCACCCGCCCCCCGCCCTCGCCCGCCAATTGCCCTGCTTTGCGATTCTTTTCCTGGGCGACACGGCCGAGCCGCCACCCGATACTAGGGTGTCGACATGGCCCAGCCCGGCCCGCTCCCCTGCCGTCTCGAGGGGTCTTCGCCATCCTGCCCGGCCTGTTTCGCTGAAGTCCCCGGTCCTCGACCCGCGCGCCATGGCATCGACCTGGCGCGGATCGACGGTTGGCCCCCGGATTCACCCGCCTGTCCCGCATGAACACGAACAAGATGATTTTCCGCCCGACGGCCACCACCGCAGTTTCCCGCGCCGCTCGCGCCCTTTCCCACGCGTCTTCGTATCCGCGATCCCGACAGTCCGGCAAGGCTGCCACCTGGCTCATCGCGCTGGTGCTGTTGGCTGCCGTCGGTGGTGGTGTGTGGTGGTGGAAGAGCCGTCAGGCCGCTGAGGGTGCCGGCGCTGACGCCGCACGGACCGCAGGACCGGCCAGCGGGCCAGGCGGCGCGGGTGGGCCGGGCGGGGCCGGCGCTGGCGCCAATCGGCGCTTTGCGAATCGCGTCCAGCCGGTGTCCGTCGCGCCCGCCCGGCTGCAGGACATCCGCCAGACCGCTTCCGCCATCGGCACCATCAGCGCGTCCAACACGGCCGTGGTGCGCGCGCAGGTCAGCGGCGTGCTGCAAGCGATCCATTTCAAGGAGGGTCAGCAGGTCAAAGCGGGTCAGCCCCTGGCGCAGATCGATCCGCGGGCCTTTCAGGCGACGCTGGGTCAGGCCGAAGGTCAGTTGGCCCGGGACAAGGCCACGCTCGACAACGCCCGCATCGACCTGGCCCGCTACAAGGATCTGGTCGCCAAGGATGCGGTCGCCCGTCAGCAGCTGGACACCCAGGAAGCGCTGGTGCGGCAACTCGAAGGCACGGTGAAGGCCGATCAGGCCAGCGTCGACAGCGCCCGCCTGCAGCTGACCTACAGCCGGGTCATCGCGCCGATCAGCGGCCGCGTCGGTCTGAAGCAGGTCGACATCGGCAACGTGGTGCAGACGGGTGACGCCAATGGCGTGGTGTCGATCACCCAGACCCGGCCGATCGCGCTGACCTTCGCCGTGCCGTCCGCCCTGTTGCCGCAGGTCACCACCTCCCTGCGAAACAACGCACCGATGACGGTCGAAGCCTGGAGCCGGGATGGCAAGACCCGGCTGGCCACCGGCAAGGTCGCCACCACCGACAACGCGATCGACGTCAGCACCGACACCATCAAGCTGAAGGCGCTGTTCCCCAATGACGATGACGCGCTGTTCCCGAATCAGTCGGTGAGCGTGCGCCTGCAGTTGGCGACCCTGGCGCAGCAGCTCTCGGTACCCGCCGCCGCCGTGCTGCGCGGCGCCCAGGGCTTCTATGTGTACGTGGTGAAGGACGACAACAGCGTCATGACCCGGGTGGTCACGCCGGGCCCGGTCGATGGCGACTGGATGGCCATCACCGGACCGGTGAACGCCGGCGAGCGGGTGGTGATCGACGGCGTGGACCGCCTGCGCGAGGGCGCCAAGGTCGAGGTCATCGCCGCCGATCCGAAGCAGCGCGCGGGCGCCAATGCGCCGGCCGGTCGCCGTGGCCGAGGCGCGAGCGCCCCCGGCGGCGGTGCCTCCGGCGCGGTCGGCATGGGCTCGGCTCCGCGCGCGGGCAGCCCGGCCGATGCGTCGATGCGGCCCGCCTCTGGCGCTCCGGCCGGTGCCGGCCATCAAGCCGCAGCGGGCAGTGCGTCGGGCGACGGTGGCCGTCCCGCCTGGCTGGACCGCCTGCCGCCGGAGCTGCAAGACAAGGTGATGACGATGAGCCCCGCCGAGCGCGAGGCCTGGATCGCCGAGCGCCGCGCCGAGCGCGCCAAACGTCAGGCCCCCTCGGACAACGCGCAGTGAAGCGGGACCTCAGGCCATGAACCCGTCCCGCCCCTTCATCGAGCGCCCGGTCGCGACCTCGCTGCTGATGCTGGCGATCCTGCTGGCCGGCCTGATGGCCTACCGGCTGTTGCCGCTGTCCGCGCTGCCCGAGGTCGATTACCCCACGATCCAGGTCACGACGCTCTACCCGGGCGCGAGCCCGGACGTCATCTCCACCACCGTCACCGCGCCGCTGGAGCGCCAGTTCGGGCAGATGCCCGGCCTCAGCCAGATGACCTCCAGCAGCTCCGGCGGCGCCTCGGTCATCACCTTGCGCTTCTCGCTGGGCCTGTCGCTGGATGTCGCGGAACAGGAGGTCCAGGCGGCAATCAACGCCGGCTCCAACCTGCTGCCCGGCGATCTGCCGATGCCGCCGGTCTACAGCAAGGTGAATCCCGCCGATGCGCCGGTGCTGACGATCGCGATCACCTCGCCCTCCCTGCCGGTGATCAAGGTGCATGACCTGGTGGAAAACCGGCTCGCGCCCAAGCTGTCACAGGTGGAAGGCGTGGGCCTGGTGAGCATCGCTGGCGGACGACGCCCGGCCGTGCGCATCCAGGCCAATCCGCGCACGCTCGCGGCGCTGGGCCTGTCGCTGGACGATGTGCGCAGCGCCATCGCCGCCGCGAATGTGAATCAGGCCAAGGGCAGTTTCGACGGCTCGCAGCGCGCGTCCACGATCGATGCGAATGATCAGCTCAAGTCCGCGGCCGAATATCAGAACCTGATCATTGCCTGGCGCAATGGCAATCCGCTGCGGCTGCGCGATGTGGCCGAGATCGTCGATGACGCCGAGAACCTGCGTCTGGCTGCCTGGGCCGACACCACGCCGGGCGTGATCCTGAATGTCCAGCGTCAGCCGGGGGCGAACGTCATCCAGACGGTCAACCGGGTCCAGGCCCTGCTGCCTCAGCTGCAGGCCACGCTGCCGGCCTCGGTGGATGTGAAGGTGCTGGCGGACCGCACCACCACCATCCGCGCCTCGGTCGACGACACCCAGCTGGAGCTGCTGCTGGCGATCGCGCTGGTGGTGGCGGTGATCTTCGTCTTCCTGCGCAGTGCGCGGGCCACGCTGATTCCGAGCGTGGCGGTGCCGCTGTCGCTGGTCGGCACTTTCGGGGTGATGTATCTGGCGGGCTTCTCGATCAACAACCTGACGCTGATGGCGCTGACCATCTCCACCGGCTTCGTGGTGGACGACGCGATCGTGATGATCGAAAACATCGCCCGCTATGTCGAAGAAGGCGATTCGCCGATGGAAGCGGCTTTCAAGGGCTCCAAGCAGATCGGCTTCACCATCATCTCGCTGACGGTCTCGCTGATCGCGGTGCTGATCCCGCTGCTCTTCATGGGCGATGTGGTGGGCCGCCTGTTCCATGAGTTCGCGATCACCCTGGCGGTGGCCATCCTGATTTCCGCCTTCGTCTCGCTGACCCTCACGCCGATGATGAGCGCCCGGCTGCTGAAGCCGGAAGTGGAGCAATCGCACACACGGCTGGGACAGTGGTTCGGCGACCGATTCGACCGGATGATCCAGGCCTACGGCCGCGGTCTGGACTGGGTGCTGGACCGTCCCGCCCTGACGCTGCTGGGCTTCGCGGCCACGCTGGGCCTGACCGCTCTGCTCTACGTGTTCGTGCCCAAGGGCTTCTTCCCGGTGCAGGACACCGGCCTGGTGCAGGTGATCACCGAAGCCACGCAGAGCACCTCGTTCGACGCCATGGGCGAGCGCCAGCGGCAACTCGCCGCGGCCTTCCTGCAGGATCCCGATGTGGACCACATCGCCTCGTTCATCGGGGTCGATGGCGCGAATGCCTCGCTCAACACCGGCCGGATGCAGATCACGCTCAAGCCCTTCGCCCAGCGCCACAGCTCGGCGACCGAGATCATCGCGCGTCTGACCGACGCCAACCGCCGCGTGCCGGGCATCACCGCCTACATGCAGCCGGTGCAGGATCTGACGATCGAGGACCGCGTCTCCAAGACCCAGTATCAATTCCTGCTCAGTTCGCCGGATGCCAAGGATCTGGCTCAGGCCAATGACGCGTTGATGGCGAGCCTGCGCACGCTGCCGCAGCTCACCGATGTGGCCAGCGACCTGCAGAACGAGGGCCTGCAGGCCTGGGTGCAGATCGATCGCGAAGCCGCCGGCCGGCTGGGCGTGACGGTGGCCGCGATCGATACCGCGCTCTACAACGCCTTCGGCCAGCGGCTGATCTCGACGATCTACACCCAGTCCAGCCAATACCGCGTGGTGCTGGAAGCGGGGCCGGAATTCCGCACCGGACCTCGCGCGCTCGAAGGCTTGTATGTGCCCGGCAGCACCACGACCACCAATGCCAACGGCACCAGCAGCACGACCACGGTCCAGGTGCCGCTGAGCTCGGTGGCCGAGTTCACCGAACGGCCCACCGCCCTGGCCATCAACCATGTGGCTCAGTTCCCCGCCGCCACGATTTCCTTCAACCTGCCGCCCGGCGTGGCGCTCGGCGACGCGGTGGACGCGATCAAGGCCGCGCAGGCCCGGCTGGATCTGCCGGCCAGCGTGGAGACCAGCTTCCAGGGCGCGGCGCAGGCTTTCGGCAATTCGCTGTCGAGCACGCTGTTCCTGATCCTGGCCGCGGTGGTGACGATGTACATCGTGCTGGGCGTGCTCTATGAGAGCTACATCCATCCGGTGACGATCCTGTCGACGCTGCCCTCGGCCGGCGTGGGCGCGCTGCTGGCGCTGCTGGTGGGCGGGCTGGATCTGGGCATCATCGCGATCATCGGTATCGTGCTGCTGATCGGCATCGTGAAGAAGAACGCGATCATGATGATCGACTTCGCCCTGGAAGCCGAACGCGAGCAAGGCCTGGCCCCGCGCGAAGCGATCCATCAGGCCAGCCTGCTGCGCTTCCGCCCGATCCTGATGACGACGATGGCTGCGCTGCTCGGCGCCCTGCCGCTGATGCTGGGCACCGGCGTCGGTCACGAACTGCGCCATCCGCTGGGCGTGACCATGGTGGGCGGCCTGATCGTGAGCCAGTTGCTGACGCTCTTCACCACGCCGGTCATCTACCTCGGCTTCGCGCGGCTGTCGCAGCGCTGGCGTGAGCGCGCCCAGCGGCGCAGCGCGCAGGAACGAGCGGGCGACGAGCGCGGCGATCACCGCGGTGAGGGCACCGATCTGCCGAAGGCATCGGATCTGCCGGGGCGCCCATGAACATCTCCGCGCCCTTCATCCACCGGCCGGTCGCCACCACGCTGATCACGCTGGGCATCGCGCTGGCCGGTCTGCTCGGCTATCGCCTGCTGCCGATCGCGCCCCTGCCGCAGGTGGACTTCCCGACCATCTCGGTCTCGGCATCCCTGCCCGGCGCCAGCCCGGACACGATGGCCGCCACCGTGGCCACGCCGCTGGAGCGCGCGCTGGGCAGCATCGCCGGCGTGACCGAGATCACCTCGCGCTCCTCGCAGGGATCGTCGAGCGTGACGCTGCAGTTCGACCTGAGCCGCGACATCAACGGCGCTGCGCGGGATGTGCAGGCCGCCATCAATGCGGCGCGCACCCTGCTGCCCAGCGGCATGCCGAGCAACCCGACCTATCGCAAGGTGAATCCGGCCGACGCGCCGATCATGATCCTGGCGCTGACCTCGCAGACGCTGACCCGCGGCCAGATGTATGACGCCGCCTCCACCGTGCTGGCGCAGCGGCTGGCGCAAGTCAGCGGCGTGGGGCAGGTCAATGTGGGCGGCGGCGCGTTGCCGGCGGTGCGGGTCGCCTTGAATCCGGACAAGCTCGCCGCCAACGGCATCGCGCTGGACACGGTCCGTCAGGCCATCACCAACACCAATGCCAACCGGCCCAAGGGCTCGGTGGAGCAAGCCGGTCGGTATTGGCAGATCGGCGCCAACGATCAGGCCCGCACCGCCGCCGACTATGCGCCCGTGGTGCTGAGCTACCGCGACGGTGCCGCGCTGCGCCTGCGGGATGTGGCGCAGGTGGTCGACTCGGTCCAGGACGTGCGCAATTACGGCGCGTCCAACGGCCAGCCCGCCGTGCTGCTCTTCATCCAAAAGGAGCCCGGCGCCAACATCATCGAGACCGTCGCCCGCATCCGCGAGATCCTGCCGCGGCTGCAGGCATCGGTGCCGTCCGCGATCGATCTGAAGGTCATCAGCGACCGCACCCCCACCATCCGCGCCTCCCTGGAGGAAGTGGAGCGCGCCATGGCCATCGCCGTCGGCCTGGTGATCCTGGTGGTGCTGCTGTTCCTGCGCAGCTGGCGAGCCACGCTGCTGCCGGCGGTGGCGGTGCCGGTGTCGCTGGCGGGCACCTTCGGGGTGATGTATCTGTGCGGCTACAGCCTGGACAACCTGTCGGCCATGGCGCTGACGGTGGCGACCGGCTTCGTGGTCGACGACGCGATCGTGGTGCTGGAGAACATCACCCGCTACATCGAGCAAGGCGCCACGCCGCGGGATGCCGCGCTGCGCGGCGCGCGGGAGATCGGCTTCACCGTGGTGTCGATCAGCCTGTCCTTGGTGGCGGTGTTCATTCCCATCCTGCTGATGGGCGGGGTGGTGGGCCGGCTGTTCCGCGAGTTCGCGGTGGTGCTGTCGTCCGCGATCCTGGTGTCGATGGTGGTGTCCCTGACGACCACACCGATGATGGCCTCGCGGGTGCTGAAACCGCGCCGCGCGCCCGAGCCCGGCACGCGGCGGCGTCCCGGCTGGATCGCCCGCACCGTCAACCGTTTCAACCTGGCGCTGGTGCGCGGCTACCGGCGCTCGCTGATGTGGACGCTGCGCCATCAGCCGGTGGCGATCGCGTCGCTGCTGGCGGTGATCGCGCTCAATGTGCATTTGTACGGGGCGATCCCGAAGACCTTCTTCCCTCAGCAGGACACCGGCGTGCTGTTCGGCGGCGTGCAGGCCGATCAGGGCAGTTCCTTCGACATGATGAAGGCGCGGGTCGACCGCTTCATGGAGATCATCCTGTCCGATCCGGCGGTGGAGAACGTCAACGGCAACACCGGCGGCGGCCAGCGCAACTCCGCGAATTTCTACATCACGCTCAAGCCGCTGAAGGAGCGGCGCATCTCGGCCGATGGCGTGGTCAACCGGCTGCGCGACAAGATGGCGCACGAGCCCGGCGCCAACCTGTTCCTGGTGCCGGTGCAGGACATCCGGATCGGCGGCCGGCAGTCCAATGCGCAATACCAGTTCACGCTGCAGGCCGATGACCTGAACGACCTGCGGACCTGGGAACCCCGGGTGCGCAACGCCCTGTCGCAATTGCCAGAGCTCACCGACGTCAACACCGACCAGCAGGACAAGGGCGTGCAGACCTCGCTGGTCATCGACCGCGACGCCGCTGCGCGGCTGGGGGTGACCGTCAGCAACATCGACACCACGCTCAACAATGCCTTCGGCCAGCGCCAGGTGGGCGTGATCTACAACCCGCTGAACCAGTACCGGGTGGTGATGGAGCTGTCCTCCGAGTACCTGCAAGGCCCGGAGACCCTGAGCAAGCTGTATGTGATCGGCAGTGGTGGCACGCAGGTGCCGTTGTCGGCGTTCACGCGGGTGGAGACGACCAACACGCCGCTGTCGGTCAATCACCAGGGCGGCGCGCCGGCCTCGACCATCAGCTTCAATCTGCCGGAAGGCGTGTCGCTGTCACAAGCCACCGACGCGATCCACAACGCGATGGCGGAACTGGGCGTGCCGGTCTCGGTGCGCGGCAGCTTCGCCGGCACCGCGAATGCCTTCCAGGACGCGCTGAAGTCGCAGCCGCTGTTGATCGGTGCGGCCGTCATCGCGATCTATCTGGTGCTGGGCATGTTGTACGAGAGCCTGGTGCATCCGGTGACGATCCTGTCGACGCTGCCTTCGGCCGGCGTCGGGGCGCTGCTGGCGCTGATGATGTTCAACACCGAGTTCTCCATCATTGCCCTGATCGGCGTGATCCTGTTGATCGGCATCGTGAAGAAGAACGCGATCATGATGATCGACTTCGCCATCGCCCGGCAGCGCACCGATGCGCAGCTCAGCGCGGGCGCCGCGATCTTCCGCGCGGCCAAGCTGCGGCTGCGGCCCATCCTGATGACCACCTTCGCGGCGATCTTCGGCGCGGTGCCGCTGGCGCTGGGCAGTGGCGATGGCGCGGAGCTGCGCCAGCCGCTGGGCATCGCGATCGTCGGCGGCCTGATCCTGAGCCAGTTGCTGACGCTCTACACCACTCCCGTGGTCTTCGTGCTGATGGAGCGGCTGCGCCAACGCGTGCAGCGCCGTCGCCGCCCTTTGACGCCGTCGGCGTCCACCCCGTTTCCCGCGGACGCGGCCGGCACTCCCGGCGCGCCGATGAACTCTCCGCAAGGCTGAGCCATGTCTTTCTTCCGTTTCTGTTCTGACGTCCAGGCGGCTCGCCGGGCACCTGACTCGATCCCCTCGCGGCACGCCCGCCACAGCCTGGCGATCGCGATGGGACTGGTCGCGCTGATGTCCGGCTGCGCGATCACGCGCCAGGAACCGCCCGCCCCGGTGACGGCGCCGGTCGCGTTCAAGCAGGACGATCTGTGGCGCAAGGCCGCCACCGACACCGCGCCGACCCAGGTGCCGGACCAGTGGTGGACCCTGTTCAACGATCCGGTGCTGAACGATCTGCAGGAGCGCCTGGTGATCGGCAATGAAAACCTCAAGGCCGCCATCGCGCAGGTGGCAGCGGCCCGAGCGGCCGTGGAAGCGAGCCGCTCGGTGCTGTTCCCGACGCTGTCGGCGGGCTTGTCCGGCAGTCGCAGCGCCAGCCCGGATGGCAATGTCAGCGGCGGCTCGATCAGTCGCGGGCCGACCAACAGCGTGTCGCTGTCGCTGAATGCGAGCTGGGAAGCGGATCTGTGGGGCCGGCTGCGCCTGGCCAGCGAAGGCGTTCAAGCCAGCCTGCAGGCCAGTGCGGACGACCTGGCCGCCGCGCGCTTGTCCGCGCAGGCGACGCTGGCGCAGACCTATTTCTCGATGCGGACCGCCGAGGCGCAGGAGCAGCTTTATGCCCGCAGCGTGGCCGCGTATGAGCGCTCCGTGGCGCTGACCGAGGCCCGCTATCAAGGCGGCGTTGCCGCGCGCAGCGACGTGCTGCAGGCGCAGACGCAATGGCGGTCCGCCCAGGCGCAGCTGTTGGAGAGCCAGGCCAGCCGCGCCCAGTTGGAACATGCGATCGCCGTGCTGCTCGGCTTGCCGCCCTCCGCGCTGGCGCTGACGAAACAGGCGGAACTGCCACAGCCGCCGGCGGTGCCGGTGATGCTGCCCTCCGACCTGCTGCAGCGTCGTCCGGACATCGCGGCGGCGCAGCGCCGCGTGGCCTCGGCCTATGCCCAGATCGGCGTGGCGGATGCCGCGTTCTTCCCGTCGCTCACCCTGACAGGCAGCGCGGGCTATCGCAGCAGCAGCCTGGCGAACCTGGTGAGCGCGCCGAATCTGTTCTGGTCGATCGGGCCGTCGCTGGCGGCATCGATCTTCGATGGCGGCAGCCGGCGGCTGGCCAGCGCTCAAGCGCGCGCGACGGCGGAACAGGCCACCGCCACCTACCGCCAGGCGGTGCTGACGGCGCTTCAGGAAGTCGAGGACAACCTGGTCCTGGCCGACCGGCTCACCCAGGAAGCCGAGCTGCAGCAGCAGGCGCTGGAGTCGGCGCAGCGCAATCTGGAACTGGTGACCGACCAGTACCGCGCGGGCACGGTCAGCTTCCTGGAAGTGACCGCCGCGCAGACCAGTGCGATCACGACCGAGGCCGCTTGGCTGGCGGTTCGCAATCGACAGCTGGCCGCAGTGAACCTGCTGCTGAAGAACATTGCGGGACGTTGGACGCCGGCCTGACATCGATTCGTCGGTCCCTCGTCAGCGGCGACCCTGGCGCTGAAGCGTAGAGCCACTCGAGCAGTGCCGACGACGGCAATGACGGAATGCATTTTTCGAACGAGAGGTTCAAAGGCGCTCCCTGCACGTCGGCTTGTCGGCGAACGCGACTCGCCCACTCCGACAGGTTGGCTGAATTCGGCGCACGGCTGAACCGGATTGCGACATTGCTGTCGGTTGAGAGGGCAAGTTTGCCGGCCTGGATGCGGGCCTCCCACGGCGCGAAGGACTCGCACCGTTTCATCGGGCTGTTGGCAAAGCCGCGCACGTACAAGAGCTCGAGCTGCGGTGCCTCGATCCGCGGGAAATGGGCCATCGCGTGTCCATTGAGCGCCAGAATCTTCAGATCGTTCCACCCCGGCAAGTCAGGCAGCGAGCTCAGTTCGAGTGTGGACAGCGGCAGGCATTCCGCCCGGGTCCGCCACGCGTGCTCAATCAGGATGGCCGCCGCAGCGCGATCCTCGCCCTCAGCGCCGGGTTCGCGGACCCACTCCTGCAGTCGATCCGCCAACGCACCGGACGCCGACGGCCACGACATGTCCCCCCGCGCCGACGCATCCGGGACGTCCTCACGGGAAGCGGATGGGCAGGTCAGGGCCATCTGAGCGCTGAGGCGTCGTGGCTCCGACGGCGGGGGATTCGCGCCGTCGAGACGGCCAGCGGACGTGGCGGGCGGGCACGCCGGCGTCAGGAACAAGACGTGTGAGACAGGACGGGGATACATGGGGTGAGCGGGAGTGGCTGAAGACGCCCGTCAGTCTTCTGCCGTCTCCGGCCGTTCCCGCTCCACCGCAGGCTTTGCCGGTTGCGCTCCGAGCGCCGAATCCCACGCCATCACGACCAACGGCCCATGAAGGGCCGTTGTGCGAGCGATCTGAGCCGTTCGATCCGGCTGCCGCTCAAGGAATCGAGACGCCCCCACCCCTGGCGGGCGGGGCGTCATGCCGGCGTCAGGGCATCGAGACCGTCGCCGGAGCGGCGGCGTCGCTGCCCGCCTGACTCGCCTTTTCCAGCGCGGCATGCGCCTGTTGGTCGGCGTGATAGCTGCTGCGCACCATGGCGCCGACGGCGGCATGGGTGAAGCCCATCTTGTAGGCCTCTTCCTCGAACATCTTGAAGGTATCCGGGTGCACATAACGCCGCACCGGCAGATGGTGGCCCGACGGCGCCAGGTATTGACCGATGGTCAGCATGTCGATCTGGTGGGCCCGCATGTCGCGCATGACCTGCAGGATTTCCTCATCGGTCTCACCCAGGCCGACCATGATGCCGCTCTTGGTCGGCACGCCCGGCACGGCTTCCTTGAAGCGCTTGAGCAGGTTCAGGCTGAATTGGTAATCCGAGCCCGGACGCGCTTCCTTGTAGAGCCGGGGCGCGGTTTCCAGGTTGTGATTCATGACATCCGGCGGCGCGGCCTTGAGGATGTCCAGCGCGCGGTCCATGCGGCCGCGGAAGTCGGGCACCAGCACCTCGATCTGGGTGCGCGGGCTGAGCGCGCGCACCTGGCGGATGCAGTCGGCGAAATGGCCGGCGCCACCATCGCGCAGGTCATCGCGGTCGACGCTGGTGATGACCACATAGTTCAGCTTGAGCGCCGCGATGGTCTTGGCCAGGTTCAGCGGTTCATCCGGATCGAGCGGATCCGGGCGGCCATGGCCGACATCGCAGAACGGGCAGCGACGGGTGCACTTGTCACCCATGATCATGAAGGTCGCTGTGCCCTTGCCGAAGCATTCCCCGATGTTCGGGCAGGACGCTTCCTCGCAGACGGTGTGCAGCTTGTGCTCACGCAGGATCTGCTTGATCTCGTAGAAACGGGTGCTGGGCGAGCCGGCCTTGACGCGGATCCAGTCCGGCTTCTTCAGCTGTTCCGCCGGCACGATCTTGATCGGGATGCGGGCGGTCTTGGCCTGGGCCTTTTGCTTGGCGGTGGCGTCGTAGTCCGCCGCGCTTTTTGCTTCGTGAGTGATGTTCTCGGTTGCCATCGCAGGCGTGCTCCGTCGCAGGCTCAGGGGCTCAGTTGGGCGTCAAGCCGCTCGCCGAACCGCCGGGCCACCATGGCCCATTGCGTGAAAACCCCAAGTGTAGCGAGGTCCACCGTCTCGAGCCCTGCATAGCCACAGGGGTTGATGCCGCGATAGGGCTTCAGGTCCATGGCCACGTTCAGCGCCACCCCGTGATAGGTGCAGTGCCGGCTGATCTTGATGCCCAGCGCGGCGACCTTGCCCAGGCCCTTGAACGGGTCAGCGGGATCGGCCGGCCCGGTCAGGGCGCCATGCGCCCCGGGATCATCCAGCCGCACATAGATCCCGGGCGCGCCGGCCACCCGATGGCCGGTGATGCCGAAGCTGTCCAGCGTCTGGATCACGGCGGTTTCCAGTCGGAACACATATTCCTTGACGAAGATCCCCAGCCGTTTGAGGTCCACCAGCGGATAGGCCACCACCTGGCCTGGCCCGTGATACGTCACCTGCCCGCCGCGGTTGGTCTGCACGACGGGGATGCCTCCGGCATCGAGCACATGGTCCGATTGGCCCGCCAGGCCCTGGGTATAGACCGGATCGAACTCGCACAACCACAGCTCATCCGGCGTGTCCGGTCCGCGCTGCTCGGTGAAGGCGCGCATCGCCTCCAGGGTGGCCGCGTAATCCACCCGGCCCAAGGTCTTGATCAACATGCCGGCATGCTAGCGGCGATCGGCCTAGGATGAGCCCGATCGGGACATTCCGGAGCACCGCATGCCGTCCGTTTTCACGCCCTTCGCCCGCCGGGCCACGCACGTCGCGCTGCGCGCCGTCGTGGCTCTTGTCATCGGATGGGGAAGCGGGCTGCCCGCGCTCGTCCAAGCCGCAGCGCCAGCACCGAAAGCGTCGGCGGCCTCGACCTCCGCCCTTCCCCGCCAGACGCTCGCCGATGCGCTCGATGCCTATGAGCGCGGCGATCTCCGCGCGGCGGAGCGCCAGTTCCGCGCACTCTCCCGACAAGGCGTGGCCTTGGGCGATTACAACCTCGCGATGATGCATTTGAGAGGCGAATTGCCGCGCCCGGACAAGCGCGTCGCTCGTCAATTGCTGGAGCGCGCAGCCGCGCGCGGACTGGTGCGCGCCGAACTGGCCCTCGGCCAATTCCATGAACAGGGCGAAGCGACCGGCGTGCCGGACCTGGTCCAGGCGCAGCAGTGGTATCTCAAAGCCGCCGCGCACGGCAGCGTGGATGCGCAGGTGGCCGTCGGCACCGCGTTCTATCTGGGGCGCGGAGCGGCGCTCGACATGGCCGAGGCCGCGCGCTGGTACCGGGAAGCCGCGAATGGCGGCGATGTCGGCGCGCAGTATCTGATGGCGTCGATGTATGAAAGCGGGCTGGGCGTGGCGCGCGACCTCCGGCTGGCGCGCTACTGGTACGAAGCGGCCGCGCGCAACGGCGATGTCGCGGCCGCGGCCAAGGTCAAGGCGGTGGACGCGGCGCTGGCGGAAGAAGCCGGGACGGTCTGAGCGGGCGATCGGGTCGTCTTCATGTCCACGGGCGCCCGAAGGCGCCCGTGAAGCGAGCTGGACTGGTGACTTGTTCGCGCCGCCGTGAGCCGATGGCCGAGCGGCGCCGAAGCCGAGCCGCTGAGCGGGATCTGCTCAGCGCTTAGAAGACCACCTTCACCATCGGATGCGAGGTGAGCGTGCGATAGATCTCATCGAGCTGCTCGCGGCTGGTCGCGGTGATGGTGATGGTGATGCTCAGATAGTTGCCACCGCTGCTGGGGCGGTGCTCGACGCTCGACTCATCGAAGTCCGGATCGAACTGGCGTGCGACCGCGACGATCGCGGCCGGGAAGCCCTCGACATGCTTGCCCATCACCTTGATCGGGAAACGGGACGGGTACTCGATCAGCGATTGATCGGGCGGAATCGGAGCGTTGAAGGCGGTGGTCATGATGGACAGCAGATGGAGATGATCAAAGGCTTTGCAAGAGTTTGGCGCGCTGGTAGCCCTCGTACAGCCGCGCATAGACCGGTCCGGGCTTGCCGCGCAGTGCGCCGTGGCCGACCGGCTCGTGATCCAGCCGGGTGACCGCCACCACTTCCTTGGTGGCGGACGTCAGCAGAATTTCGTCCGCGGTGGGCAGCTCGGTTTCAGCGATCGGACAGAGGTTGAAGGCGATGCCCAGTTCCTCGCAGAGCTCGCGCATCAGCTCGATCCGAATGCCTTCCAGCAGCAGTTCGCCCGGCGCGGGCCCCAGCAGCGCCCCATCCCGGACGATCCACACATTGCTGGCGGAGGCCTCGGTCAGGAATCCATCGCGGATCAGCAGGGTTTCGTCGGCGCCCTGATCGGCGGACATCTGCCGGGCCAGCACATTGCCCAACAGCGAAATGCTCTTGATATCGCCGCGCTGCCAGCGGAAATCGCGGGCGGTGGTGCAGGACAGGCCTTGATGCCGCTGCTCGGCGGTCAGCGCCAGTTGTGGTGAGGTGTAGGCCAGCACCGTCGGCTCGATGTCGCGCGGCATCACATGGTTGCGCGGTGCGACGCCGCGAGTCACCTGCAGATAGATCCACTGGTCGTCGACCTCGGGCAGATGCTGGACCAGGCTGCGCAGCAGATCCAGCCAGGCCTCGCGCTCGTAGGGATCCTCGATGCGCAACGCCTGCAGGCTGCGACCCAGCCGGGCGAGATGCTCATTCACCCGGAACAGCCGTCGGCCGTAGACGGGGATCAGCTCATAGGCCCCGTCGCCGAAGAGAAAGCCTCGGTCCATCACCGACACCTGGGCGTCGCCGAGGCGGCTCAGGTGCCCGTTCAGATAACAAGGCCAATCGTTCCAGGAAGCGGTCATCAGCATCTCCCGCAAAGCCACAGACCCAGCACACGCCGACTGTACGCCGGCCCGGGGCCGGTGCCGCCACTCGCGGCAGGCGCATGCGGCCGCGGGTCATGCGGAATTGGAATGCGAAACGACGGATGTGCGGATGTGCGGATGTGCGGACGCGTTGATGCTGCTGACGCGCTGACGTGTGATTCGACGGCGCGGGGACGCTCAGCCCGCCTCGTCAACGCGACGCGGACCGAGCGCCCGGCGCGGGCTTACTTGATCCAGAGACGCATCGCATCCCAGGCGCGGCCGAAGATGCCGGCCAGCGGCACTTCCTGCTGCACCACCAGCGGCACTTCTGCGACGGCGGCGCCGCCGGCGGTGGTCACCTTCAACGTGCCCACGCGCTGGCCCAGGGCCAGCGGCGCGACCAGCGGATCGGTGCGCTGCACATCGGTCTTGAGCTTGCTGCCTTCACCGCGCGGCACGGCGACGAACACCGGCCCGGCGGCGCCGAGCTTGGCCTCATCGCTGGTGCCCTTCCAGACCTTGGCGGTGGTGATGGCCTGACCCTGTTCGAACAGCTTGACCGCATCGAACGCGGCATAGCCCCAGTTCAGCAGCTTCTGGCTTTCGGTCGCGCGGGCTTCCTTGGAGGCCGTGCCCATCACCACGCTCAGCAGACGACGCTTGCCGTTGGGCACATCACGCTGGGCGCTGGCAGCCAGGCAGTAGCCGGCGGCATCGGTGAAGCCGGTCTTGCCGCCGTCCACGCTCGGGTCGCGCGACAGCAGCAGGTTGCGGTTGGGCTGGCGGATCTTGTTGTAGGTGTAATCGCGCTTGGAGTAGTACTCGGCGTAGTACTGCGGATAGTCCTCGATCACATGCGCGAAGACGACGGCGATGTCGCGGGCGCTGGTCTTGTGGCCGGGCTCGGTGATGCCGGTCACGTTCTTGAAGCTGGTGTTCTTCAGACCCCAGGCCTGCGCCTGACGGTTCATCATCGACACGAACTGCTCGACCGTGCCGCCCACGCCCTCGGCCAGCGCCACCGATGCATCGTTGCCCGACTGGATGATCATGCCGCGCAGCAGCTCGTCGACCTTGGGCGTCATCGTGGTGTCGATGAACATCAGCGACGGATCGCCCTTGCGCTCATCCCAGGCCCGCTTGGACACGGTCAGCGTCTGCTCGAGCGTCAGGCGCTTGGCCTTGAGCGCATCGAAGACGATGTAGGCCGTCATCAGCTTGGTCAACGAGGCCGGATCCTGCGGCACATCGGCCTCGCGCTCGGCGAGGGTCTGGTGGGTCGTCAGGTCCATCAGCACATAGTTGCGCGCCGCGATCTCGGGCGGTTGCAGCGCCTGGGCCTGCGCGGCAACGGACAACAGCAGGCCCGCGCCCAGGACCAGCACGTGGGAGAAGAGTCGTTTCATTTCGGAGGAGTTCCTCAGGCGCGCGCCACGCCGGCGGCATGCCAGCTGCGCAGCACCAGGTTCTTGAGCAGCGGCAACTGCCCATGGAAGAAATGCCCGACACCGGGCACCACGATGACCGGCAACGCCTGCGGGCGCGCCCAGTCCAGCACCGCGGTCAGCGGCACCACATCGTCTTGTTCGCCGTGGATCACCACGCTATCGGCCGGCACGGTGGCCACACCGAAGCGGCTGGCGGCCGGGCCGACCAGCAGCAATCGCTCGGCCGGCTCGGTCAGACGCAACGCGGCCTGCGAGGCCACGAATCCACCGAACGAGAACCCGGCCAGCGCCAGCGGCAGCGCCGGATCGCGGAAGGCGGCGATCACGGCGAGTGCGTCGTCGACCTCGCCGCGTCCTTCGTCCCAGCCCCCTTCGGACTGACCGATGCCGCGGAAGTTGAAGCGCACCGCGCGGTAGCCCAGATGCACGAAGCCGCGCGCGATCGTCTGCACGACCTTGTTGTCCATCGTCCCGCCCTGGGTGGGATTGGGATGACAGATCACCACGATGCCGCGCAGCGGGCCGGCATCCACGGCGGGTTCATCGATGGCGCATTCGATCTGGCCGGCGGGGCCCGCGATCTGCTGGCGCTGAGTCTGTGCGTTCATGAGAGGAGGCGATGGGAAGGGGAGGTGCGAGCGGGATCGATCAAGGCGCTGGACGGCGACGTCCGCGCGCTGTCCGTTAGCGTGTGATCAACGGCCGACCGAGTCCGGCAGCACCAGCCGGTCCACGACCTCGCCGTGCTTGAGGTGGCGCTCGACGATCTCGTCGATGTCGCTCTTGTCGACGAAGGTGTACCAGACCGCATCGGGATAGACCACCGCGACCGGGCCGCCGGCGCAGCGATCGAGGCAGCCCGCCTTGTTCACGCGCACACCGCCCTGGCCCGCCAGGCCTTCGGCCTTCACGCGCTTCTTGCAGTGGTCGAACGAGGCCTGCGCATCATGCTGAGCGCAGGCGTTTTCGCCTTCGCGCTGATTCAGGCAGAAGAAGATGTGGCGCTGGTAATAGCTCATGGCTTGATTGTAGGTTCGGGGTTTTCACCGACGGCCGATGTGTGCGATCTGTCACGCGGATCGACCCCTGTGGCGAGCGGCGCGCCCGGGGTCGCCACCTCGGGCGACGGCGCCGCGACGCCGGGCAACGCGCGGTGGGAGGACTGAGCTGCGGGTGCGACGACCTCATCCGGCAACGCGTCCTGAATCGAATGCAGGGCCTGGCGCGGTCGATCGCTCTGGGTCACACCGTACAGCAGCCAGGCGAGTGCGGCAAAGGGCCACAGCCAGCCCACCCACTGCGCCAGCCCATACAGATTGACGAAGCGGCCCTGCTCCCAGGCTTGCAGGTTCTCCAGCAGATACGGATCGGCCGGCGCTTCGGCCACGAGCGCGATCAGCGCCGTCAGCACGACCAGGCCCCAGGCGGCATTGGCGCGCCGTGACATCCAGCAGGCGAGCATCGCCAGCAACACGCCCGTCCCGAGGCCCGGCGCGGTGGCGGGCGTCAGCCAGGCCCAGACATGGTCGGGGCCGAAGTTCAACAGCGTCGACCAGGCGGTCCCGAGCATGCCGAGCGTCGCCGCGCCGATCACCAGCGCCAGCCGCCGCTTGCCGGGTCGGGCGACGGACAAGGCCAGCAGACAAGGCGCCAGCACGCCCATCGCGATGGCGATCGCCTCCAGGCCGGGCGGCAGCGGGAGATCGATCGGCAGATCGTCGGTGGTCATCTGCCAGGGGGTGTTCTCGAGCATCGCTCCGGCGAGCTCGCGCAGCCGCGGCAGCAATTGGCCCAGACCGAGCGGCACCGGCGCCGGGTAGAGCAAGCCGATCGGCCACAACGCCAGCAGGGCCAGCGCCCCGGCGCTGTGGGGCACGAACCAGCGCTCTCGCCAGCCGGTCCAGCGAGCCAGCCCGCCGAAACGATGCAGGCCCCAGGCGCTGAGCGCGCCCAGCCAGGCGCCGGCGCTGTTGAGCAGGAAATCCGCCAGCGACGGCACGCGACCCGGCAGGAAATACTGCAGGGTCTCCATGGAGAACGACAGCAGCGGCAGGCCCACCATCGACAACAGCAGCGCACCGGCGATGCGGCCGCCGCTGCGCATCACGGCGCCGAAGGCGAGCAGGCCCAGCGGCCAGTAGCCCAGGGCATTGGCCCAGATGTCGAAGCGGCCCCAATAGCGTGGCCAGGGCAGACCCACCATGCCGGGCCACGGCAGGCTGGGCGGCACCCGCCAGGGCCAGAACGGGTAAAGGCTGGCATAGACCACCAGCAGGCCGTAGCACAGGGCCAGCCAGGTGGCGGAACTGCGCCGCTCCATGGCTCGATCAGAAGGGTTTGACGACGACCAGGATCACGATGGCCGCGAACAGCAGCACCGAGACCTCATTGAAGACCCGGAACCAGCGATGGCTGCGACGGTTGGCCATCACCTCGAAGCGCCGCAGCGTGGCGCGGCAGACATGGTGATAGCCGATCGCGGCCACCACCAGCGCCAGCTTGGCATGCATCCAGCCATTGCCCGGGCCGCGACCGATGCCGTAATGCAGCCACAGCGTCAGACCGAAAGCCAGCGCGATCAGCATCAGGCCGGTGCTGAAACGATAAAGCCGGTGGCCCATCAGCAGCAGGCGCTCGCGCTCTGCGTGGCTGTCCGCGGGCACCATGGCCAGGTTCACGAAGATGCGCGGCAGGTAGAACAAGCCGGCAAACCACGCCGACACGAAGATGATGTGAAGCGCTTTGATCCAGAGCATTCGCGCATTATCGACGCGGCGAAAAAAAAACCCCGGCTTCACAGCCGGGGTTGGAAAGCCTTATCGCTGTCATCACGTTAAGGCTCCTGCTCAGGGAGGAAAAGCAGGGAATGACAACCGAGCGGCTATCATTCAGGAGCGACTTTAACAGATCTGCCGAATTTCGATCCACAGCTCATTTGCCGTACAGCCCCCCTCAATTCGGTGGCATTTCTCGGAATATGTGAAGAACCATGCAGTTGCCCGCCCCCTTCCCCGCCAGCCGTCCCCGCCGCCTGCGTCGTGACGCCTACACCCGCGCCCTGGTTCGCGAACACCGGCTGCATGCCAATGACCTGATCCTTCCGGTCTTCGTGCATGAGGGCGAGAACCGCGTCGAGGCGGTCGCCTCCATGCCAGGGGTGTCCCGCCTGAGCCTGGACCGGCTGATCCCGGTGGCGCGAGAGTGTGTGGAATTGGGCATTCCGGTGATCGCGCTGTTTCCGGTGATCGATCCGGCGTTGAAGACACCCGACGGCATCGAGGCCACCAATCCGGACGGCCTGGTCCCGCGCGTGGTGCGCGCATTGAAAGAGCAGGTGCCCGAGCTGGGCGTGCTGACCGATGTCGCGCTGGACCCCTACACCAGCCACGGCCAGGACGGCGTGCTGGACGAGGCCGGCTACATCCTGAACGACCGCACCGTCCAGCTGCTGCAGCAGCAGGCGCTGGTCCAGGCCCGCGCGGGCGTGGACATCGTCGCCCCCAGCGACATGATGGACGGCCGCATCGGCGCGATCCGCCAGGCGCTGGAAGCCGACGCCCACATCCACACCCGCATCATGGCCTACAGCGCCAAGTACGCAAGCGCCTTCTACGGGCCGTTCCGCGATGCGGTGGGATCGCGCACCAACCTCGGCAAGGCGGACAAGAAGACCTATCAGATGGACCCGGGCAACAGCGATGAAGCGCTGCGCGAGGTCGGTCTGGACCTGGCCGAAGGCGCGGACATGGTGATGGTCAAGCCCGGCCTGCCGTATCTGGACATCGTGCGCCGCGTGAAGGAGGAATTCCGCGTGCCGACCTTCGCCTATCAGGTCAGCGGTGAATACGCGATGGTCAAGGCCGCCGCCGCCAATGGCTGGCTGGACCACGATGCGGTGATGCTCGAATCGCTGCTGGCCTTCAAGCGGGCGGGCGCGGACGGCATCCTGACCTACTTCGCGCTGGAAGCCGCGCGCCTGCTCAAGGGCGCGTGAGCCCAGGTCGGCCGATGCGGATCTTTCATCTGAGCGAGAGCGTCTATCAGGAGCTCGCCGAACTGCCGGAATCGATGCCGGACGACGGCTTCCTCTGGATCGGTCTGCCCCGTCGCGAATTCGAGCTGCACCTCGGCACGCTGCAGCAGCGACTGCAGCGCTGGACCGGCGCGCAGTTGCTGGATCTGCATGTGTCGGATCTGATGAACCAGCAGCTGCCGTCGCACTTCGACTACACCAGCCTCTATGACCTGATGGTGTTTCGGCGACTGGCCGCGCTGCCGGGCACGATGCCGTCGGATGACGAGCCGCGCACGGTCGCGGCGGTCGACCGCGCGCTCAAGGCCATCGACACCAGCCCGGTCGGCTTCGCGGTCTTCGACCGGGTGTTGATCACGGTGCATCCCGGCGAATGCACCTTGCGGGACTACTTCGCCACCAAGCTCGGCGCCCAGCAAGAGGGCCGCGACCTGCGCGGCAGCGCGCGGCTGCCGACCAGTCCCGCGGAGCTGATGCTGCGCATGGTCAACCACATGGTCGACAGCTACCTGGACCTGCGCCGGCTGCTGACCCGGCAACTGACCACGCTGCAGCAATTGCTGCTGGATCGACACAGCCAGTTCCGTGACTGGCCGGTGGTGCTGGTGGCGCGGGATGCGCTGTCGCGGCTGGAGGACACCTGCGAAGACCAGCGCAGCGCGGTGCAAGAATGGATCGACGCGCTGGGCGAGTGGCCTGTCGGCGACGACCATGCCGAACGCGAGCGCGAACTGCTGCGGGTGCGCTCACGCGATGTGCTGGAACACATCGAGCGGGTGCTGACGCATGTGCGGCGCCTGGAGTCGTCGGCGGAAAGCGTCGTGCAGATGCATTTCTCGCTGACCGGCGAGCGCACCAACAACATCATGCGCACCCTCACGGTGCTGACCGCGATCTTCCTGCCGCTGAACCTGATCACCGGCATCTTCGGCATGAATTTCGATGCGTTGCCGCTGATCCATCTGGCCACCGGCTTCTGGATCGCGGTGGCCTTGATGGTGCTGATCGCCATCGGGCTGGGCGGCTTCTTCTGGCGCAAGCGCTATCTGAGCACGCATCAGTAGCCGGCCTCGCGGCGTTCAGCCGTCGCGGTCGCCCTCACTGCCGAGGGCGCCCCGCGACGCGCGCTCAATGCCGCTGGTACGGGTCCGCGAAGCCGAGCTGGCGCATGATGTCGCTCTCACGCGCTTCCATCGCGGCGGCCTCATCGTCTTCTTCGTGGTCATAGCCCTGCGCATGCAGGGTGCCGTGGATCAGCATGTGGGCATAGTGCGCCACCAGGTCCAGGCCCATCTCGCGCGCTTCGCGCTCGACCACTTCCGCACAGATGACCAGATCGGCGGCGACGACCGGCTCATGGCTGTAGTCGAAGGTCAGCACATTGGTCGCGTAATCCTTCTTGCGGAAGTCGTTGTTGAGATGGCGACCTTCCTCCGCATCCACGATGCGGACGGTGATTTCGCCCGGCAGCTCCAGCGCAGCGCGCATCCAGCGCATCACCTTGTGACGCGGCAGCAAGGCCTTGTGCCGCGGATCGGCGAACTGCAACGACAGGGTGAGATCGGGCAGAGACATCAGACCGCTCCCTTCGCGGTGGTTTTGCTGCGGCGCGCCGACGCGCCGGTGGCCGAGCGACGGGGTCGCGATGCCGAGGCGGACGCCGCAGAGGACGTCTTTCGCTGAGCGGCTGGCGGAGCCTTGACCTTTGTCGAGCCCGCCGTTGTCTGCTTTCGAGACGCTGTCTTGGCGGCCGGCGCACTGGCGGTTCGCTTGCTCGAAGCGGTCGCCTTGGCGGACTTGGCGGCGGACTTGGCGGTGGACTTGGCGGTGGACTTGGCGGCGGCCTTGGCGGCGGCCTTGCCCGACGTGGTGGGCCCTGCCGATTTGGAAGCCGAGCCCGCCTTGCTGGCGGACTTCGTCGGCACCGGCGCCGCTGCCTCGCGCGAGCGGGACGCGGCGGCGGCTTGCGGCGCTGAACGCCCAGCCTTCTTCAAGTCAGACGTTGACCGAGTCGATGCGGCTTTCTTCGGTGCGGATCCGGCCGCTGCGCCGACCGTCGGTCGGGTCCGCGACCCGGCGCTCGGAGCTGGCACATCCACTCCCGACGCGTCCGACGATGACGTCGCCATCACCGGCGCTGCTTCGTCGGTGTCCATCTCCGAGCGGCCGTCGCGCCGCCACCCGTCGGTGCGTGCGCGTTCATCCGGACGTGGGGCTGACTGATCCTGCCGAGCCTGCCGTTCCTCGTACGCCTGAACAATCCGCGCCACCAGGGGATGGCGCACCACGTCAGCGCGAGTGAAGCGCGTCATGGCGATGCCGTCGACGCCGTCCAGCACCCGCTGCGCATCCACCAGACCGCTGACCATGCCGCGTGGCAGGTCGATCTGGCTGGTGTCGCCGGTGACCACGCATTTGCTGCCAAAGCCGATGCGGGTCAGGAACATCTTCATCTGTTCCGGCGTGGTGTTCTGGGCCTCGTCGAGGATGACGAACGCATGGTTGAGGGTGCGGCCCCGCATGAACGCGAGCGGTGCGATTTCCAGTTGGCCTTTGTCGAAGGCCTTGGTGACGCGGTCGAAGCCCATCAGGTCATACAGCGCGTCGTACAGCGGTCGCAGGTAGGGATCGACTTTCTGCGCCAGATCGCCGGGCAGGAAGCCGAGCCGCTCGCCCGCCTCGACAGCCGGCCGGGTCAGGATGATGCGTTGGACCGACGACCGCTCCAGCGCATCCACCGCGCAGGCGACGGCGAGGAAGGTTTTGCCGGTGCCCGCCGGACCGAGGCCGAAGCTGATGTCGTGCGACAGGATCTGGCGCAGGTATTGATGCTGATTCGGTGTGCGCGCGGCCAGATCGGCGCGGCGTGTGCGAAGCACCAGTTCGCTGGTGGGCGCGCCGTCCAGCGCGGCCTGCGGCGCGGCGACGTCGCCGGCCGCTTCCACGATGGCCAGCCGAAGGCTCTCGGCGGGGATGGGGCGATCCGCGCGCGCATAGAGGGATTCGAGCAGGGACAGTGCACGCTGTACGGCGGGCTTGTCGCCATCGATCTGGAAGTGTTCGCCGCGATGGGCGATGCGGACCTGCAGCGCGGCTTCGATCTGGCGCAGGTGCTCGTCCAGCGTGCCGCACAGATGGGCCAGTCGCCGGTTGTCGGCAGGGATGAAGGCGTGGCGCAGATTCAAGACGGCACTGTCTCCGTATTCAGGGGGGTTGAGGGGGCTATTGTCGCGCGCGGACGGGACGTCGCGCTTGGCGACCTGCACAATCGCGCTCATGCACCGGACCGCAGAACAACAACAGCCGCACGGCGGCCAGAGGGACTCGATTCAGCCGGCATCGCCCCGCCGCGTGAGCGACTGGAGCGCCTGGGGCGGCTGGGCGATCGCCGCGCTCGGCGCCAGCGGCTCGCTGAGGGCGCAGACGCTGCCATCGGTCTCGTTCAGCGCGCCCGCAGCGGGCGCGGCGCTCAGCCCAGGCTGGCCGGAGCTGAACGCCACCGTCGCCTTCGGTCTGAATGCGATGTTGCTGGTGCTGGCGGTGGCCTTGAGCCTGCTGATCTGGCAGCGCCGCGCTCAGCGGCATCTGGCCTGGTTGATCGCGCTGATGCCGGGCTGGGTGATGCTGGCCGGCGTGGCGCCCGCCACGCCGTGGCCGATCAGCGTGTCGGTCATCCTGGCGCCCTGGCTGCTGTGGTGCGCCGGACACTATCTCCTGCGACGCCTGCGTCGTCGCGATCGACGGCTGCACCGCGCCCTGCTGCTGCAGGCCATCGTGTTGCCCTTCGCCTTGCTGCTGCCGGTGCCGGCGTCGACCCTCGCCACGGTCGTGCTGTGGTGGTTGAGCGCGCAACTGCTGGGAGCGATGGCCTGGCATATCTGGCATCTGTGGCAGGACATGTTCCTGCCGACGCTGGAAGAGCGTTATCCGCGAGCCGATTTCATGCTCAGCTGCAGCCTGATGGCCCTCGGCGCGCTGGCGGTGATCACCGCGTGCGTCTGGCCGCACAGCGGGCTGGCGTTCTGGCTCGCGCCGCTGGCGCTGATCGGCCTGGGCCTGCAGCGGGTGCGCAGCTTCGCCCGCGCGCTGACCCAGGCGGAACTGCAGGTGCTGCAAGGCGAGCTCCGGCTGCAGGAGCGCATCGCCGAACTGGAGCGCCATTTCGATCAGGTCGCCGAGGCCAAGCTGGAGCAGGTCACCGAACGCGAGCGCAAGCGCATCGCCGCCGATCTGCATGACGACCTGGGTGCCAAGCTGCTGACCATTGTCCACACGAGCGAATCCGACCGCATCTCGACACTGGCGCGGGAAGCGCTGGAAGAGATGCGGCTGTCGGTGCGCGGCCTGACGGGCAAGCCGGTGCAGTTGCTGGACGCGCTCGGCGACTGGCGGGCGGAGGTGGTGTCGCGACTGGCGCAGGCCAACATCCTGGCGGAATGGAAGTCGCCCGCCGAGGACATCGAACACACCTTCCCCGCTCGCGCGTATGTGCAGACCACCCGCATCCTGCGGGAGGCCGTCAGCAACATCATCAAGCACTCGGGCGCGACCCATTGCGTGGTGGCGTGCTCGGCGCAGGACGGGTATTTCTCGGTCGTGATTCAGGACAACGGCCAGGGCATTCCGCTGGAGCTGGAGGGTCGCCTGGACAAGGGACATGGCATGGCCAGCATGAAATCCCGCGCCAAGCAGATGCACGGGCAATGCCTGGTCGAGTCCGGTCCGGGCTGGGGCACGGTGATCCGGCTGACGATTCCGTTGTGAGCGCCGGTCCGGTCGAGTCGGCCGGAGCGTGACCCGTCAACCCTCGCCCCGTCGACACCGCGATGCGGTTCGGCCCGATCCGGACGTCGCCCATGAGCGGCACGACAGGCAAATGTCGTCGTGCCCCGGAGACGGCGACGCGCCGAAGTGTCTCGCTGGCGTGATGCATTGCGCATCCGCGCCGCGCCTGCACAGATCGGGATAGGCAGTCGACGGTTTAGGCCCTACTGTTGCATTGGGCGCGAAGAACCGCCGCCCCTCCGCTATTTGCGCAAGAATTCCTCGTATGAACCATATCCTGCTGCTTGAAGACATTCCCGAAATCCGCGCCTGGTTGAAGGTCCTGATCAAACAGGTGTTCACCAATGCGGTGGTCACCGAGTGCTCGCGGGTGCAGGATGCGCTGCAGCAGGTCAACAGCCAGCGCTTCACGCTGGCGCTGCTGGATCTGGGCCTGCCCGACGGCTCCGGCGTGGATGTGATCAGCGCGCTGCGCGAGAAGCAGCCGGAAGTGCAGTCGGTCATCGTCACCATCCATGACGACGATGAACATCTCTTCCCCGCGCTGCAGGCCGGCGCGTTCGGTTATCTGCTGAAGGAACAGTCGCGCGAGCTGCTGGTCGAGCAACTGCAGCGGATCAGCCAGGGCGAACCGCCGCTGTCGCCGTCGATCGCCCGCAAGGTCATCGCCTACTTCACCTCGCAACGCCGTCCCCAGGCTGCCGCCGTGCTGCACGAGGTCTCGCTGACCGACCGCGAAACCGAGGTGCTGCTGCGCGTGGCCAAGGGCTTCACCCTGCCGGAGATCGGCGTGCAATTGGGCCTGTCGCGCCACACCATCGCCGACTATGTGAAGCAGATCTACCGCAAGCTCAACGTGAGCTCGCGCGCCGAAGCGGCCCTCGAGGCGCAACGCCTGGGCCTCTTTGGAAGGAATTGAGCTCCCCCCCTACCGCCTGCGGCGGCCCCCTCAAGGGGGCGAGCCCGATGGTCCGGCGGAGCCGGACCATGGGCTCTGCTTGACTTGTCGCGCCTTGCGCTCCGCTTGACCTGTCGCGCGGGGCGCTCTGGTTTTCTTGCTGGGCTCCTGCCTGACTTGTCGCGTCCTGCGCGCCGGTGATCAATCCGATCGTCGTGACGGCTTGAGCGAGCGATGAGGCGCCCACGGCGCCGCGATAATCCGGTTCCATGATCGGCAGACTCACCGGCGTCATCGCGGAAAAATCGCCCCCGCAGGTTCTCATCGATGTGCAAGGCGTCGGCTATGAAGTCGATGTGCCGATGAGCACCTTCTTCAATCTGCCCGGTCTGGGCGAGCGCGCCACGCTGCTGACCCACCTCAGCATCCGCGAAGACGCCCATGTGCTGTTCGGTTTTCTGACGCCGGAAGAACGCAACACCTTCCGCCTGCTGATCAAGATCAGCGGCGTCGGACCGAAGATGGCGCTGTCGCTGCTCTCAGGCATGTCCGTCGGCGACCTCGCCCAAGCCATCTCCCGCCAGGAGGCCGGCCGACTCGTCAAGGTGCCGGGCATCGGCAAGAAGACCGCCGAGCGCCTGCTGCTGGAACTCAAAGGCAAGCTCAGCCCGGACCTGTCGTTGCCGGTGTCGGTGGCCAACGACGCGCAGGCCGACATCCTCCAGGCCCTGGTCGCCCTGGGCTACAGCGAGAAGGAAGCCGGCGCGGCGCTGAAATCCCTTCCGGCCGACATCGGCGTGAGCGAAGGCATCAAGCTCGCGATGAAGCACCTGTCATGATCAAGCGGCGTCGCCCCGCACAATCGCCCCCGCCATGAGCATCCAGACCGACGACTTCACCCCAGTGCCGCAGCAGGCCCGCCTGATCAGCGCCCATCCCTCGTCGCCCAACGAGGACGCGATCGAGCGCGCCCTGCGTCCCAAGCTGCTGGACGAATACGTCGGCCAGGCCAAGGCCCGTGAACAGCTGGAAATCTTCATCAGCGCCGCCCGCAAGCGCGGCGAAGCGCTCGACCATGTGCTGCTGTTCGGCCCGCCCGGACTCGGCAAGACGACGCTCAGCCACATCGTGGCCGCCGAGCTCGGCGTGAACCTGCGCCAGACCAGCGGTCCAGTGCTCGAGAAGCCCAAGGACCTGGCCGCGATCCTGACCAACCTCGAACGCAACGACGTGCTGTTCATCGACGAAATCCATCGTCTGTCGCCCGTCGTCGAGGAAATCCTCTATCCCGCGCTGGAGGACTATCAGATCGACATCATGATCGGCGAGGGCCCCGCCGCGCGCTCGATCAAGCTCGACCTGCAGCCCTTCACGCTGGTCGGCGCCACGACGCGCGCCGGCATGCTGACCAATCCGTTGCGCGACCGCTTCGGCATCGTCGCCCGACTGGAGTTCTACACCGCGCCGGAGCTGCAGCGCATCGTGACCCGCTCCGCGTCCTTGCTGCAGGCCCCGATCGAGGCCGAGGGCGCGATGGAAGTCGCCCGCCGCTCACGCGGCACGCCCCGCATCGCCAACCGGCTGCTGCGCCGCGTGCGCGACTATGCGGAGGTCAAGGGCGACGGCACCATCACCCGCCAGATCGCCGAGAAGGCGCTGGCGATGCTGGATGTCGATCCCCAGGGCTTCGACCTGATGGACCGCAAGCTGCTCGAAGCCGTGGTGCACCGCTTCGACGGCGGCCCGGTGGGCCTGGACAACGTCGCTGCGGCGATCGGCGAGGAGCCGGGCACCATCGAGGACGTCATCGAGCCCTACCTGATCCAGCAAGGCTTCCTGCAGCGCACGCCGCGGGGCCGCATCGCCACACTCGCCGCTTATCGGCATCTGGGTGTGGCGCCGCCGAAGCAGGCGGGGCAGTTGTTCGACGAGTAGCGCCCGGGCCGCTCGCCTTCGTGCCGCGCAGCGCTGCGGCGCGGCTCAGATGTCGCTCCACGGCTGCGAGGCCTGCGGCGTGATGCGCTTTCGCGCATCCATGCGGATGCATCGGCGATCCTGTGCGGGAGCCGGGGCGGTGGGCCAACACCACGAGTCCGTCTGAGATTCGTCTTCCCTTCGACCATGAAAAAACCGCCTGCCGGCGAGCCGGACAGGCGGTTTTTGCGTGCTGGTCTTGCGCCGAGGGCCGAAGCCCTCGGGATCAGGCGACCGGCATGAGCCGGTCGATCCGCGCGATCAGAACGATTGGTTATAGCGCACCCACATGAAGCGGTCGATCGGCAGATCCGGATCCACCGACGACGCCGACGACGTACCGCCGTAGGTGCTGCTGGCCAGGTAGGTCACGCGAGGCTGCTTGTCGAACACGTTGTTCGCGCCAACCAGGATCTGACCCTTCCAAGGCGTCTTGAAGCCCACGCTCACGTCGTGATAGACGAGCGAGCCCAGCTGGTTGTAGCCCAGGCCGGTGCCCACGGTCGCGGTGCTGCCGGTCGGGTTGCTGCACTCGACGGCCGTGGCGCCAGCGGCTTGGCCGTTGTTCCAGCAGCGGTCACGGATGCCGCTGAAGTAACGTGCCGACCAGGTCGCGCTCCAGGCGCCCAGACGCCAGTCCACCGCCATGTTGGACTTGATGCGGTTGTAGCTCCACTCGCCGGTGTAGTTGGCCCAGTTGGCCGTCGGCGTGCTCTTGATCTTGAAGCTGTCGACGTAGCTGGTTTCGCTGCGGAAGGAGAACTGACCGAAACGGGTCGCCGGGAAGCGGTAGTTCAGGCCCAGGTCGAAGCCGGAGGTCTTCAGCTCGCCCAGGTTCTGGTTGCCGCGCTCCAGATAGGTGATCTGGCCGGTCGAGTCACGCTTGATGCTGTTGCAGAAGCTTTGCACGCCTTCCACATAGCACTGGTTCAGCACGTAGGCCGCGCTCACACCGGCGATGCGGTTGGTGACCTTGACTTCGTACCAGTCCAGCGACGCGGTCAGACCGGCCAGGTAGGACGGGCTGTACACCAGGCCCAGGGTCCGGGTGGTGGCCTTCTCAGGCGTCAGCGAACCGTTGCCCACGCCCGAGTTGAACGGGTAAGGGGTCTGGGCGCCGCCCGACGGCACGTTGTTGCCGGCCTGGTTCTTCTGACGGAAGGTCGTCGACACGCCAGCGGCAGCGCACTGCGCCTTCGCGGTGGCATTGCCCACCACGGCACCGAACGACGAATCGCACGGGTCCAGGTAGCTGTCGTAGGACTGCGAACCGCCACCGAAGGTGTCACCCAGCGTCGGGGCGCGGAAGCCCTGAGCGTAGGTACCACGGGTCAGCAGGTCCTTGATCGGCTTCCAGACGAAGCTGGCCTTGCTGTTGGTGGTGTCACCGAAGCTGCTGTAATCGGAATAGCGGCTCGCCAGGTTCAGCGACAGCGCTTCCGCCAGCGGCATGCCCTTCAGGATCGGGATGTTCAGCTCGGCGTAGGCTTCCTTGACGGTGTACTGGCCTTGCGTGGTGTTGGCGGCCAGGTCGGTCGAGTAGCCGGACTGCTCGAACTGACCCGGACGGTCAAAGCCGTTGACTTCACGACGCTCGACGCCGAACGCCACACCGACGTTGCCGGCCGGCAGCTTGAAGATTTCACCCGACGCGTCGGCGGTGAAGCTCTTCACCGTGGAGCCGTAGGTGCCCTGGCCGGTGGACATCACGTAAGCCAGCGCTTGCGGCGTGGAGGCCGAGGGGCCGCCGATGATGTCGAACGGGGTGCACTCGGACAGCGGGATCGGGGCCGCTGCGGTACCGCACTGCACCACGCCCTGCGCGTTCTTGAAGGACGGGCCCAGGGCCTTCTTCAGGTTCAGCAGGTTCAGGTTGCCGGTGCTCAGCGTGGTGCCGCTCACGTTGCTGTAGTTGACGCCGGTGCTCCAGGTCCAGGGCATGCCAGCGATGGTGACGTCACCTTCGAGGTTGGCATCCAGGTGCAGGGTGCGGTTGGCGTTGGCGGTCACGCGCGGCACTTCGATGGTGCGGCGTGCGAAGTACAGCTGGGTGCCCGGCACCGGGTTGAAGTAGCTGTTGGCGTCGATGTAGACGGGGTACTTCAGCTGCGTCGTGCTGGTCACCGGGTAGCCGGCGATCTGGCGCTCGGAGTCACGCTTGGCGTACATCGCGGTCGAGTTGAAGCGCACATCCGGCGTCACTTCGATCGAGCCCTTCGTGAACAGCGTCTTCAGTTCCGTCGGCGACTGGAACATCATCTGGCTGGACGAATTGAAGGTGTCGGCATCCGCGCCCGCGTAGGGGTGGTAGTTGCCGATCACGTTCGATGCCTGACCCACGCCATCACCCAGCGGACCGCCGGTGTGGTTGATCATCTGGCCGTTGGTGTTGCCCAGCAGGCCGCCGCAACCGCCGGTCGACGACACGGCGCAGATGCGGCCCCAAGGCGCGGCACCGTAGCCGGCATTCATGTGAGCGGGACCGAAGCTGGTCGCGGTGATGGTGCGATCCTTCGCCCACACCGGCTCTTGCTTCGAGTAGCTGAAGCCGAACATCAGCGACGCCTTGTCGTTACCGGCGCCGTAGCTCAGGCTGTAGTCTTCGGTGCGGCCGTCACCCTTGTCGTTCTCGCCGACGTAGGCGCTGAACGTGCCGCCTTCCATCGACTTCTTCAGGATGATGTTGACCACGCCGGCGATGGCGTCAGAGCCGTAGGTCGACGAGGCGCCGTCCTTCAGCACTTCGATGCGGTCGATCATGGCCGACGGCACGGTCGACAGGTCGGTGTAACCGGCGACGGTCGAGCTCCAGCGCTTGCCGTTCACCAGCACCAGCAGACGCTGGGCGCCCAGGTTGCGCAGGTTGATGTACTGGCCGCCCTGTTCACGGTTGGAGGTCAGCACCGAGCCCTTGGAGAACGCGGGAGAACCAGCGGACGACATGGAATTCAGAATGTCGCCGACCGTCACCAGGCCGCTCTTCTGAATTTCCTCTTGGCTCATCTTGAAGACGGGCTGCGAGGTCTCGATGTCGATTTGGCGAATGCGCGAACCGGTGATTTCCACCCGTTCGATTTGTTGAGGTTGCGCGGCTTCCTGCGCGTGAACCAGGCCAGCGAGGCTGCCCAGGGCCAGAACGGCAGCCAGGGATATCTTGGAACGTTGATGCATGACTTCTCCGAAGGGGGAAATGCGTTTGGGCGGTAAACCTCTGCGCTTGCTCGGCCGCTGACTGATCCAGGTCGGACGCGTCACACAACCTCGACAAAGGACGTGAGCGAAGCGATTGTGAGGAATGGCACCCCCCCTGACTTCTTCGGGAAAGCCTTTAAGCCGTTGCAACGAATTGAGGTCAGCCGGAAACGTTTAGCAGCATTTTTGGGCTCTCAAACCGCGCCAAGTCATTGATTCATAAGCGGAAATTTTTTCTGCACCATCAGTGTGCTACCCAAATAGCCGTTTGAGGCCAGCGTGGCAGTTCGTGCAATGTGTACGGTTAGGCGTTGTTGCCCCCCAACAACCTGCTCACGAATTTGTGAGTTTTTCCCCAACTGAAACGACTAGCGCCCAGATCCGCTGGCAGGTCACTGCTCTCTCACAAATCGGGTGAATGCACTTCGCAGGTGCAAATGTCCAACTTGGTGCGGTAAAAGTTGACAGGTAGCCATTCAGCTCGTCGACAGGTATATGAACGCGCCGACACAAACGCGCCGTCAAACCCGACCATCCGGAAATCCATCCCCCATCGGTCTGTATCTCGCTGTTGCCGGCGGGCCACTCGCAACGGTCGCAGGGGACAAGCGCATCGCTGAATTCTGGTTCAAGAAAACCCTGACGCCAGACGGACCACGCGAGAAAACTTCCTCTTCCGACAAGCAGTTACGTGACTTCCGAAAGTCATGGCCGGGCGCTGGCGCACTCAATTGGGACGAACCCGCCCAAACGTGTCGAAGTGGTTAACAAACACTCCTCAAACGTTTCCGTCGCAGCCGAATGAATCGTCCGTCCTGACTTTGGGGAGACGGGCCGCACAACATCCACGAGGCACCTGCGACGGACTTTCCGTTTTTCCTTTCGAGGAGTGCTCTCATGTTCAAGCGTGGCTCGATCAGTACCGCCGTGTTGGCGTGTCTTGGCGTCTATTCCGGGGCGGTGCTGGCGCAGCAGACCCCCGCACCTCAGCAGACGCTGGAGCGGGTGGAGGTGACCGGCAGCCGGATCCTGTCGTTGAACGCCGAATCGGCGGCGCCCATCCAGGTCATGACGGCGGCGGAAATCGCGGCGTCGGGCGTGGCGAACTTGCAGGAACTGCTGCTCAAGAGTCCGGTGTTCGGCACGCCGGCCATCAGCCGCACCAACTCGAACTTCTCCACCTCCAGCGCCGGCGTCTCCACCATTGACCTGCGCAACCTCGGCTCCAACCGCACGCTGGTGCTGGTGAATGGCCGCCGCTATGTCACAGGCGTTCCCGGCTCGAGCGCCGTCGACCTGAACAGCATCCCGGCCGACTTCATCGAACGCGTAGAAATCATGACCGGTGGCGCGTCGTCCACCTATGGCTCGGACGCGGTCGCCGGCGTGGTCAACATCATCCTCAAGCGCAATTTCGAGGGCGTGAAGCTGGACGCTCAATACGGCAAGAGCGAACGCGGGGACGATGAGAAGAAGAAGTTCAGCGCGACCTTCGGTGTGAATGCACCGGAGAACCGCGGCAACATCATGTTCAGCATTTCGGGCTCGAAGCAGGGCGCGGTGTATTCGAAGGACCGCAGCTTCTCGGCGACCGACCAATACTCCCTGGCGCTGGCTGACACCGGCGACATCAAGGACCTCTTCAAACCCCTGCGCCCCTTCTATTCCAGCTTCGCACCGCAGGGCACGTTCACCTACTACACCCCGGAAGTCACCGCGGGCAAGGGTCCGGTGGCCAATCGCTTCACCTTCGACGCGAATGGCAACCAGATTCCGGTGTCCACGAACGGCCCCAATGGCGATGGCGTCGGGGCGACGGGCTTCGACCGCTCGGCTTACCGGACCATTGCGATTCCGACCGATCGACTGATGCTGGCCAGCAAGGGCGAGTACAACCTCAACGACCGCCACACCGTCTTCTTTGAAGGCAATTACGCCTCGACCAAGACCAAGACCCGCCTGGAACCCTACCCGCTGGACTCCACGGATGTGTTCAATCCCAGCGGCCTCGCTCCCGCAGAGTTCCTGGTGAACGGCGTGGTGACGCGCAATGCGCTGGTGCCGGACCGCATCTACAACAACGCCATCGACGTGGATGGCGACGGCTTGAAGGACTTCAGCTTCACCCGCCGCATGTCCGATGTGGCCGCGCGCAGCAGCAAGGCCGATCGCGACACCCTGCGCCTGTTGACCGGCGTGAAGGGCGACGTCGGCGCTGGCTGGAACTACGACACCTATGTCGGCTACGGCTTCACGAAGGAAGGCCAGACGGGCACCGGCCAAATCAATGTGCTGAATTTCCGTCAGGCGCTGGCCGTGGTTCGCGATGTCAATGACGTCAACAACAACGGCAGCACCACGGATCTCATCTGTCTGGATCCGATTGCACGGGCACAGGGTTGCGTGCCGGCCAACATCTTTGGCGCCAACACTCTGAGCCCGGCGGCCGCGGCCTACCTGCATGCGCCGAGCTCGCTGAACACGAAGACCACCCAGACCCTGGCCGGCTTCTCGCTCAGCGGCGAGCCGTTCAGCATGCCGGCCGGTCCGGTGGGCGTGGCCTTCGGTGGTGAATACCGCCGCGAGACCTCCAGCACCGAGTTCGACGCCCTCACCCAGACGGGCCTGAACGCCGGCAATGCGCTGCCCAACACGGCCGGCAGCTTCAATGTGAAGGAAGTGTTTGTGGAGGCACGCCTCCCGCTGCTGAAGGACATGCCCGCCATCAAGTCGCTGGATGCTTCTGCGGCCGTGCGTCAGGGCCGCTATTCCAGCGTCGGCAGCACGACCAGCTGGAACGGCGGACTGGATTGGGCCGTCAACAACACCGTGCGATTCCGCGCCAACTACTCGGTGTCGACTCGCGCGCCCAACATCGGCGAGCTCTACCAGGCCCCCAGCCAGACCTTCCCGACCGGTTTGAACGATCCCTGCGAGGGCGTGAAGATTGGTGACACCACGGCGAAGGGCCAGGCGTGCCTCGCCAGTCCGGGCGTCCTGGCCAATGCGCAGGCCAACGGCGGCGTGTTCACGCTGGGCCAGGCGGACCTCCAAGGCATCAGCGGCTTCGACAGCGGCAATCCGAACCTGAGGGCCGAGAAGGGCAAGTCGACCACCCTCGGCGTGGTCCTGACGCCGCGGGATCTGGTGAAAGACCTGGCGCTGACGATCGACTACTACCGGATCAAGGTCAAGAACGCCATCAACACCCCGGGACGCCAGTACGCGCTGGATCAATGCTTCGGAGGCGGCGACACCTCGTTCTGCCAGTACATCACCCGTCGCAGCGGTCCCGTCGGCAGCTACAGCGCTGGCTCCCTGGAGTACATCAACGAGACCTCCGCCAACACCGGCGGCGACTTCGTGGAAGGCATCGACTTGACCGGGACCTACGTCACGCGTCTGGGCGGCGGACAGTTCTCGTCGCGACTGGCCTACACCTACATGAAGAAGGCCTACAACCAGCCGACGCCTGATTCGAAACCCAACCGGTTCGACGGTGAAATCGGCCAGCCGAAGCACCGCTGGCTGCTCAACCTGGGCTACAACATCGGCAACTTCGGCATCGCGGCCACGACGACCTACATCGGCCAGTCCTATCTCGACGATGTCTTCATGAAGGGATTGGAGATCCCCGACCTGAAGCGCAGCGATTACCGCGTCAAGGAGAAGACCTACCTCGACCTGCAGGGCACCTACAACTTCACCAAGAACGCGCAGGTGTACATCGGCATCGACAACGCGCTCGACACCAAGCCTGCTCCGGTGATCACGCCGCTGCCGGGATCGGTCACCGGCAACGAGACCGCCGCGATCTACGACACCATCGGCCGCCGCTACTACATCGGCCTCCGCTACAGCCTCTGAGGTCAGAGCTCAGCCGGCATCTGCCGCGCTGAGCGGCTGCGCTGCTGCGCTGCCCAAGGGCGCCCCGTCATGGGGCGCCCTTTTTTCATGTCGACGCACCATTCAGGGGATTGCCGGCCCCTCCTGCGCGCTTTTCAGAGGCGACACGCCCCATCCCGGCCCCGAATGTCCGACTTGAACGTACGAGTAAAGCAGTCGTAAAGCGTGAAGAATGTGGCGCGGCTACGACCGACTGCGCGTATTTACCTGGGTGTAAACCCTAGTTTTGGGTCGTTTCAAGGCCGCTGCCGACCGTTTCGGACGCATTGCGCACCAGCCTGCGGCATCGCTGTCAAAACTCTGCAAACTTTGGTCACGCCCCGCACCGTTGCGGGGCAGTTTTTTTGGTCTCACCCACCGTCGTTCGACGCGCAGGACCGGGGCCAAGCACCCTCTCTAGGAGTTGTAGATGTACAAGCTGAACGCGGTGAGCCTGGCAGTCGCCGCCACCATTGCGGCCGCGTCCTTCCCGGCGCTGGCCCAGAGCACCGAACAGAACCAGCTGGAACGCGTGGTCGTGACCGGCTCCGCCATCAAGCGCATCGACGCCGAAACCGCCGTCCCGGTGACGGTGGTGAAGATGGATGACCTGAAGAAGTCGGGCATCACCTCGGTCGAACAGGTCATGGCCAACCTGACCGCCGTCCAGGCCTCCGCCAACACCGCCCAGTCGATCGGCTCCGCCAGCGGCGGCGCCTCGTTCGCCGACATGCGCGGCCTCGGCGCCGACAAGACGCTGATCCTGCTGAACGGCCAACGCATCGCCAACAACGCGGTGGACGGCTCGGCGCCCGACCTGAACATGATCCCGTTCGCGGCCATCGACCGCATCGAAGTGCTGCGTGACGGCGCCTCCGCGCTCTACGGCACCGACGCCATCGGCGGCGTGATCAACTTCATCACCAAGTCCAACTACCAGGGCGGCTCGATCTCGGTGGGATATGACTCGCCCGAGAAGTCCGGTGGCAAGAACCGCAGCGTGAACGCCGGCTTCGGCTACGGCGATCTGCAGCAGCAAGGCTTCAACGTCTTCGGCTTCGTCAGCTACAAGAAGCAGGACGCCATCGGCGGCACCCAGCGCGACTTCAACCGTCGCCTGCCGGGCGGCCTGTCCTACAGCACCGCGCCCGCGAACTACACGCAGGACAACGCGACGTTCTACAACCCGACCGGCACCGCCTGCACGGGCAACCAGATGATCAACTCGGACGGCGAGTGCAAGCTCGTCACCGCGTCCTTCGTCGACTTCCAGCCCAAGACCGAGACCTACTCGGGCATGCTCAAGGGCAGCCTGCTGGTCAACGACAGCCTGACCGTGGGCGCCGAGCTGTTCACCACGCAGAACAAGGTCACCACCTTCGTCGCGCCGGTGCCTTACGGCGGCTATGTGATCAACCCGGGCACCACGTACTACCCGAACAACCCCGCGCTGAGCCCGACCTTCGACGACGACAAGCTCGCCGGCAGCCCGTTCAACAACCCGACCGCGGCGTTCCCCAACCCGGCCAACGTGCTGCCGGGTTATGCGTATGTTTACTGGCGCGACTTCCCCAACGGATCGCGCGGCCAGATGAACAAGAACACGCAGAACCGTCTGCTGCTGACCGCTGACGGCAATGCGCTGGGCTGGGACTACGCCGTGGCCGCGTCCTACAACCACAACAAGGTCAACCAGTACCTGATCAGCGGTTACGCCGACGGCGACATGATCGGCGAAGGCCTGCTGCGCGGCATCATCAACCCGTTCGGCGACCAGACCGCCGAAGGCAGCAAGCTGCTGCAGGACGCCGCCCTGAGCGGCCGCCTGCAATACGCCACCGGCACCGTGCAGAACATCCGCGCCAACGCCAGCCGTGACGTGGGCGACTGGCTGAAGGCGGGCCGTCCGGCTCAGCTGGCCCTGGGCGTGGAATTCCGCCACGAGAAGTTCGAGTCGGCCGCCGACGTGGAGTTCGCCACCAAGGTGCTGGCCTCCACCGGCGTGGACCCCGAGTTCCGCTCGGAAGGCTCCCGCAACGTCAGCGCGCTGTATGGCGAGCTGAACGTGCCGGTGCTGAAGAGCCTGGACATCACCGGCTCGCTGCGCTTCGACAAGTACAGCGACTTCGGCAGCAGCACCAACCCGAAGGTCAGCTTCCGCTTCCAGCCTGTCAAGGAAGTGCTGATCCGCGGCTCGGCCTCGACCGGCTTCCGCGCGCCGACCCTGTATGAGCTGTATGGCAACAGCTCCTACACCAACACCGGCGGCAGCTATGCCAACCCGGTGCTGTGCCCGGACGGCAAGACCGGCACCCAGTGCAAGGCCCAGTTCCAGGTGATGAACTCCGGCAACCCGGACCTGCGTCCTGAGAAGTCGAAGACCGCCACGCTGGGCATCGTCGTCGAGCCGATCGCCAACGCCAGCATCGGTGTGGACTTCTGGTGGGTCGGCCTGAAGGATTCGATCGGCTCGATCCCGCAGTTCGCGCTGTTCAACCAGTACAACCAGTACCCGCAGCTGCAGCAGTACTTCCACTTCGCCGCCGGCAACACGCTGGCGCTGTCGAGCCTGGTCTGCCCGGGCCCGCAGTGCGGCTATGTGGACCAGACCCTGCTGAACCTGGGCAAGGTGCGCACCAACGGTTTCGACCTGAGCGGCGCCTACCGCCTGTCGACCCGTGCCGGTCAGATCGATCTGGGCCTGAACAGCACCTACGTCGCCAAGTACGAGTTCCAGAACTTCAAGGACGGCTACTGGGTCCAGAACGTGGGCACCTACGGCCAGTCGGGCCCGGTGTTCCGCTGGCAGCACAACCTGACCGCCAACTGGCGCTATGACCAGTTCGGCGCCGGCGCCGTGCTGCGCTACAAGTCGGGCTATGTGGACTTCAACCCGGCCACCCATGCCCGCGTGCCGTCCTACACCACGACCGACCTGTACGGCTCCTGGTCGCCGCGCAAGGACCTGTCGCTGGTCCTGGGCGTGCGCAACCTGTTCGACCGCGATCCGCCGTTCACCAACCAGGACGACCTGTTCCAGGGCGGTGGCTGGGATTCGCGTTATGCCGACGCCGCCGGCCGCGCGTACTACGTGCGTGCCACCTACTCGTTCTAAGACCTGGCGCCTCGGGCGCCTCGTCTGAAGCGAGACGAACGGGAGGGGAGACCCTCCCGTTTTTTTTCGTCCCGATGGCGGCGGGCTCAGAACGGCCATCGGTGCCGCCTCGGTGCGGCAGCGGCGCGAGAGCGGCCTGTCGGAGCGCGCGCCGCACGGCGCAACGCCGCATTCCCCGGCAGCAAAGGTGCCGAGCTTCCCTAGAATCACCCGCTCCATGACGACCGCCCCCCACCACCCTATGTCCGCCGATTCCTGGCCTGCTTCCTGCCACGTCCTCATCATCGGCGCCGGCCCGGCTGGCAGCGCCGCCGCCCGTTGGCTGGCCCGTGCCGGCAAGGACGTGGTGATGATCGACCAGCAGCCCCTCGGCCGCGACAAGGTCTGCGGCGACGGCCTGATCCCCGATGCGCACCGCGCGCTCGAGCGACTGGGCCTGCTGGACCGCGTGATGGCCCGCGCGCAGCGCTCCGCCCACGTGGGCTGCATCGGCCCGCGGGGCGGTCGCATCGATGTGCCCGGCCATCTGGCAGTGCTGCCGCGCAAGGTGCTGGATGAGATCCTCAACATCGGCGCCCAGGAAGCCGGCGCACGCTTCATCGCGCCGGCCCGCTTCGAAGCCCCGCTGGAAGACGCTCAGGGCCGCGTCTGCGGCGCACGGGCCGCCGTGAATGGCGAGACCCGCGAGATCCGCGCCGACTGGGTGCTGCTGGCGACCGGCGCCGTGCCCAAGGCGCTGACCGCGGCCGGCATGTGCGAGCGCCACACGCCCAGCGGCGTCGCGCTGCGCGGCTATGTGCGGGCGCCGTCGATGGTCGATGAGATCAAGGCGCTGGAGGTGGTGTGGTGCAAGCCGGTGCAGCCTGGATATGGCTGGATCTTTCCGGCGCCGGACGGCAGCTTCAACATCGGCGTCGGCGTCACCGACAGCCATCGCGACCTGGCCGGCAAGGGCCAGAAGAAGGACGTGAACCTGCGCGAGATCTTCGACGCCTTCGTCCAGCACTATCCGCCCGCCCAGCGCCTGATGTCCGAGGGCGTCATGATCGGCGAGCTCAAGGGCGCCCCGCTGCGCTGCACGCTCAAGGGTGCGCGCTGGACCCGTCCCGGCCTGCTGGTCACCGGCGAGGCCGCCGGCTCCACCTACTCCTTCACCGGCGAAGGCATCGGCAAGGCGATGGAAACCGGCCTGCTGGCCGCCGAAGCCATCCTGGCGCACGCCGCTGACGACGCCCGCGTGCGTGCCACCTACGAGACCGCGCTGCGCAGCCTGCAGCCGAAGTACGACCTCTATGAGCGCGGCAACCGCGTCAACCGCTTCCCGTGGCTGGCCGATCTGCTGATCTGGCGCGCGAAGAAAAGCCCGCGCCTGGTGGCCCGCATGAGCGGCGTGCTCAACGAGACCAGCAACCCCGGCAACCTGGTCAGCCTGAAGGGCCTGACCCGGCTGTTCCTGGAATGACGCGCCACGCGCCATGCCGGCGCGCCACCGTGATGCGGTGATCCTGCGATCCTGTGATCTTGTGATCCCGCGCGCCGGTCATCGAATAAGCACATGCCACCGGCGCATTCGCAGACGCCTGCGGCTGTGGTCCACTGACCGCGTGGCCCGATGATCTCGCCATCCTTCACCTGACGGAGCCGACCCGATGTGCCAATTGATGGGCATGAACGCCCGCCGCCCCACGGATGTGATGTTCAGCTTCACCGGACTGGCGACCCGGGCCCATGAGCACAAGGACGGCTTCGGCATCGCCTTCTTCGAAGGCCGCGGCTTGCGGCATTTCGTCGACCACCACAGCGCGCGAGTCTCGCCGCTGGCGGAGATGGTCAAGCGCTATCCGATCCAGAGCGATGTCGTCATCGCGCACATCCGCAAGGCCACGCAAGGCGTGGTCGCGCTGGAGAACACCCATCCCTTCGTGCGCGAGCTGTGGGGCCGCTACTGGGTGTTCGCCCACAACGGCGACCTCAAGGGCTTCGCGCCGCGGCTGCATGCGGCCTTCCGCCCGGTCGGGCTGACCGACAGCGAGCAGGCCTTCTGCTGGCTGATGCAGGAACTGGCCAAGGCCCATGCGGACATGCCGGCGATCGAGGAGCTCAACCACACCCTGCGCGAGCTGCTGCCGCAGCTCAACCGGCACGGCACCTTCAACATGCTGCTGTCCAACGGCCAGGCGCTGTGGGCGCATGGATCGACCCATCTGCATTACCTGCTGCGCCAGCCGCCCTTCGGCCCCGTCACGCTGCAGGACGAGGACCTGACCGTGGACCTCGGCGCCCGCAACACCGACACCGACCGCATTGCCATCGTCGCCACCGAGCCCCTCACCCGCGATGAGCCGTGGTGCGCGATCGCGCCGGGCGAGCTGAAGGTGTTCGTCGGCGGCGAGGCCTTCTGCTGAACCGTCGACACGCGCCGCCGTCCGCTTGATCCTGCGCCCGCGCGCCGCTATCGGTCAGCCCCCCCGCCACTCCCGGCCGCTGGGCGCCGCCGACCGAGCCTCCCGCCCCATTCATCCCGTCTGACTGCCATTCGCCGCAGGCGTGGGGCGTCCAGGGTGACGCGGCCTAGACTCCAGACTCATGACTCTTCGCAGCGCCATGGCCGATACCCCTCGCTTCCATTGGTCCCAGTGGCTCTTCCCCGGGCCGCGCCGGGTCTTCACGGCCGCGGAACTCGCCCGGGCCGGCGGGCCGGGTTGGTCCTCCGCGATCGACGGCTACGTCTACACCAACGTGGTGCTGATCGTCGCCATCTTCTACAACCAGATGCCGCCAGGCAGCGCGGTGGGTGCGGTCATCAGCGTGCTGGGCGTGAGCACCCTCGGCCTGCTGGTCGCTCGGTGGCTCTGGCGGAATCCCACGCGGACCCGCTACAACGTGGTGTCGCTGGCCACCGGTGTCGGCATCGCGTCCACCCAGGTGCTGCTGACCCGGTTCGGTTGGAAGACCCAGGTGCTGGAGAGCATGCCCTTCGTCATCGGCGGCATGTGCCTGATCATGACGTCGTGGTGGTTCCTGACGCTCTACCGCACCCAGCAGATCGAGGCCCGACTGCGAGAACTGGATGCGCAGCAGGAGCGCATCGCCCTGGCCCAGCGGCTGGCCACGGCCCAGATTCAGCCGCACTTCCTGTTCAACACGCTGGCGTCCCTGCAGCATTGGGTCGACACCCGCGATGAGCGCGCCGGCCCGATGCTGCGCTCGCTCACCCGCTACCTGCGGGCGACGCTGCCGATGTTTGCGCAGGAGCGTCTGGCCCTGGAGCAGGAGCTGCAGATCGTGCGCAGCTACCTCGAGGTCATGCAGGCCCGACTGGGCCAGCGGCTGACCTGGTCGGTCGATCTCGCGCCCGGCAGCCAGTCCGGCATGGCGGCGGCCACGCTGCCGCCCGGCACCTTGCTCACCCTGGCGGAGAACGCCATCACCCACGGCATCGAACCCAGCCTGCGCGGCGGCCATGTGGCCATCCGCGTCGGCCTGACGGCGAGCGCGCGTGCGGGCGAAGGCGGCCTGCTGCGACTGGAAGTGCAGGACAGCGGCCAGGGGCTGCCCGCCGACGCCTGCGACGGCCTGGGCCTGACCAACACCCGCGAGCGCCTGCAGGCGCAGTTCGGCACCGCCGCGCAGTTGGGTCTGGAGCCCGCTTCGCCCGGCTGCCTGGCCTGGATCGAGCTGCCGCTGCAGCCCGACCCCGCGCGACCGGCAAAGGCCTCGTCGGCCGCCCCGTCAGCGGAGGCGCCCGCCATCGGTCCGACGCGCATCGCGTCGCCGGCCTCAGCGCCCTCGGCCACGTCCCTCCCGCAACCCGCCCACGACACCCCGACGCCATGAAGATCCGCACCCTGATTGCCGACGACGAGGAAGGCCCCCGCGAGCAACTCCGAGCGGCGCTGCAGCGCCTGGCGCCGGAACTGGAGATCGTGGCGGCCTGCGCCAATGGCGTGGATGCGTGGGATGACTGCCTGGCCCACGAGCCGGCGCTGTGTTTCCTGGACATCCGCATGCCGGGCCTGTCGGGCCTGGACGTGGCGCATCGGCTGGCCCAGCTCGCCGAACCGCCGCAGGTGGTGTTCGTCACCGCCTATGGCGACCATGCGCTCTCCGCCTTCGATGCAGGCGTGGTCGATTACGTGCTCAAGCCGGTCGAGGACGCCCGCCTGCAGCAATGCCTGCAGCGCATCCGCCAACGCCAGGCGCAGGCGGCGGAAGCGGCGGAGGAAGCCGCTGTGCCCGCCGCAGGCGGTGCATCGCCGCTGCCTGCCGGCACGCTCGAGCTGCTGCGTCAACTGCTGCCGACGCATCGACCGACGATGCGACCGATCCAGGCGAGCCACGGTCGCGAGATCCAGCTGATTCCGCCGGAGGACGTCCTCTTCTTCCAGAGTGACAGCCGCTACACCCGCGTGGTGCACCGTGACGGCGAGGCCTGGATCCGGACCGCGCTCAAGGAATTGCTGACCGAGCTGGACCCGCAGCTGTTCTGGCAGGTGCACCGCTCGGTGGTGGTGAACAGCCGCTTCGTCGCCAGCGCCACCCGGGTGGATGAAAACACCATGCAGCTGAGCCTGAAGGGCTCGGCGGAGAAGCTGCCGGTGTCGCGGCAGTTTCAGGGGTTGTTCAAGGGGCAGTGAGCGGTCGGGGCATTCCGCCTGCGTCGACTAGCGTTTTAACCAAGCGCGTCCCGGGTCGGGCTCGGCACAATGGCCTCACCCTCACCGCCAGGCCCGCCATGCCGACGCCACCGCCGCTGCCCACGCCACGCTTCGATGAGTTTCCGCGCTACGACGCGCTCACCGAACGGCTCTTCGCCTACGCCGAGGCCCGTCCGAACCTGGTGTCGGTGCGATCGATCGGCAAGAGCCATGAGGGCCGCGACATCTGGGTGGTGATCCTCACCCACACGGCCACGGGCGCGGATGTGGACAAGCCCGCGTTCTGGGTCGACGGCAACATTCATGCGTCCGAACTCACCGCCTGCACCTCCTGCCTCTATTACCTGCACGACCTGCTGACGAAATACGGCAGCGATGCCCAGGTGACCGAGCTGCTGGACACCCGCGTGATCTACATGGTCCCGCGCCTGAATCCGGATGGGGCCGAACTCGCGCTGGCGGATCGGCCTCGGCACATCCGCTCGTCCACCCGGCCGTATCCGCATGACGAAGCGCCCGTCGACGGCCTGACCCTGGAGGACATCGACGGCGATGGGCGCATCCTGCAGATGCGCGTGCCCGATCCGCATGGCGGCTACAAGAAGCATCCAGACGATCCCCGCCTGATGGTCGCCCGCGAGCCCGGCGAATTCGGCGGGGAGTATTTCCGTCTGATGCCCGAAGGCCTGGTGCTCAACCACGACGGCCTGACCCTCCAGGTCAACAAGGACCGCGAAGGCCTGGACCTGAACCGCAACTTCCCCGCCGGATGGCGCCAGGAATTCGAGCAGAGCGGCGCCGGCCCCTATCCCACCAGCGAGCCCGAGGTGCGGGCGATGGTGGACTTCATGGTCGGCCATCCCAACATCGGTGCCGCCATCAGCTTCCACACCCACAGCGGCGTGATCCTGCGCCCATGCGGCACCCGCAGCGACGACGACATGGCCCCGGAAGACCTGTGGACCTTCCAGCGCTTTTCAGCGCTGGGGGAAAAGCACACCGGCTATCCCTGCGTCAGCATCTGGCACGACTTCAAGTACCACCCGAAGGAAGTCATCACCGGCACCCAGGATTGGGTCTATGAGCATCTGGGGGCGCTGTTCTGGGTGGTCGAACTCTGGTCGCCCAACAAGGAGGCCGGCATCACCGGCTACAAGTGGATCGACTGGTTCCGCGATCATCCGGTTGAAGACGACCTCAAGCTGCTGCGCTGGAGCGACGAGCAGTGCGGCGGCCAGGCCCATGTGGAGTGGCGGCCGTTCCAGCATCCGCAGCTGGGCGCGGTCGAGATCGGCGGCTGGGACAAGATGAACTTCTGGAGCAACCCGCCGCCGCATCTGCGGGAGCGCGAGGTCGCCCGATTCCCGGCCTGGATGAACCAGATCGCGCTCAGCCTGCCGCGGCTGGAACTGCTGCGCACCGAGGTCCGCGCGCTCGGGCCCGACACCTGGCGCGTGCGCCTGGCCGTGGCCAACAGCGGCTGGCTGCCGGCCTATGTGACCAAGCAGGCGCTGACCCGCAAACAGGTGCGCGGCGTCATGTTCGAGATCCTGTTGCCGGACGAGTCCGCCATCAGCCTGCTGAGCGGCAAATCCCGCATGGAAGGCCCGCAGCTGGACGGCCACGCGCCCAGGCAGTCGCAACTCGCCTTCCGACCGGAAGCGAACGTCACCGGCGACCGGGCCGTGGGCGAGTGGGTGGTGCGCGCGCCCAAGGGCACGCGGATCAATCTGATGGCCAGCGCCGAGCGCGCAGGGACCGTGCGGACCGAAGTGACGCTGGATTGAGCGCGGCCCGTCTCGGTGCCTGAGGCGTTCAGCCCGGTCCAGGCCCCAGTGCGGAAAGTCTCACGACTCGGCAGCGCTGAAGGCGAGACGGCGCCAGGAGCACGGCGGGACTGGCGACGAATCTCACCTGCCGACGGCTCAACGCCGCCGGCATCGATCGGCGTTCAGTGCCGCGGCTCGGCGTTGTCCTGCTCAGCCGCCGCGACGACCGCTTCCCGCCACAGCTTGGCGGGGATGAAGGTGCGCAACTGCTCCATCGCGCGCTCGATGAGCTGCGGATGGAGTTCGTGTCCGACGTTGGGCAGCACATCGGCGGTGATGTCCGCCCCCAGCGACACCAGTTCCTGCGCCGCCTTCAGCAGCGGCGGGTAGGGCAGCTCCTGATCCTCCTTGCCATGCAGCAGGTGGATGCAGACATCCTCAGGCGCCTGTTGCGGCCAGTAGGCGAAGGCGCCGCCAAAAGCCAGCACCCGGCCGGCGAATTTCGGCTCCTGCTGCAACGCTTCCAGCGCCAGGATCGCGCCCTGTGAGAAGCCGCCCAGCGCGACACGCTCCCACGGCAGCGCCAGCCGTTCGGCCCAGCCGCGCACCAGCGTGACCAGCGCGGGGACGGTCGCGCTCAGGCGCTCGGCACGCTGGGCCTCGTCACCCTGTTCAGAGAACCATTGGAATCCCGCCCCGCCGCCGGGCACGGCATCGAAGGGCTCGAACGCATCGGGCAGCACCAGGGCGGCGCGCGGATATTGGCGGTGCAAGGCTTCCGCCAGGGGGCGCATCTGTTCGCCGTTGGCACCTGCGCCGTGCAACAGCACGAACATCAGGTCCGCCGGACCGTCCTGGGGCAGCAGCACATGGGCAGCATGAGTCATGCCCCGAATTGTGGGTCAAGCGGGATCGACGCGGGCCAGTGCGGCCCGGATATCCCCGTCCTCGGTGGGCCTGACCAGCCGGGCGACTTCCTGGCCGTCGCGCAGGAAGATCAGCGTCGGCCAGAGCTTGACCTTGAAGGACCGGCCCAGCGCCTGACCCTTGCCGTCTTCGACCTTGATGTGGCGCAGGTTGGGATGGCCGCCCTCGAAGGCCTGCTCCAGCAGCGTCTGGGCGCTGATGCAGTGCGGACACCAGGGGGCGCCGAACTCGACCAGCACCGGTCCCTCGTGGGAGAGCGCATCCACCGCTTCACGCAGCGGCTCGGTCAGGGCGTAATGGGCATTCATCGGCATGACGGGCTCCTGTCTCAGCCGGCGACCTGGCGCAGGCTCATTTCAAACATCACCCCGTCCGGCAGATTCAGTGCCCGGATGGCGCCATCCATCTTGGCCAGATAGGTCTTGGCGACGAACAGTCCCTGACCACGGTGCTCGCCCGACGCGGAAACCGCATCGGCGGCGCCGGCGGCTTCCTCGGAAGCGATCGACGAGCCCGACACGCCATATTCGAAGATCTTGTCCAGCCAGCCCGGATCGATCGTCTGGCCCTGATTGCGGATGCTCAGCAGCAGCCGACCGGGCTCGCCGGCGCTCAGCGTCATCTCGATCGGCGTGCCGGCGATTCGATGGCGCTGGGCATTGCGCAGCACATGGGTGACGACGTCCTCCAGCGCATAGGCATCCGCATGCGCCCGCTGCGGGGCGGGCAGGTCGCTGTGGAAGCGAACGTCGTCGATGCCGGCGTAATGCGCATTGGCGGCCACATCCTGGCAGAAGGCCAGCAGGTCGAGCGCGCCGGCCTGTAGATCGGCCGCGGCCAGGGCCTCGCTGGGCGATGCACTGCCGTAAAGCACCTTCACCGCCTGCTGCATGCGCTGGACATAGCGGTGGCTGGGATCGTCGGCCTGCGCATGCAGCAGCATCAGCGACTGCAGCGGCGACATGATCTCGTGCCCGACCGCATGCCACATGTCGCGCTCGCGTTCCGCCAGCAGTTGCTCGCGGCGCAGGCCCTCCTTCACCCGTCGCAGCAGATCGGCCAGACTGCCGGCCAGGATGCCCAGCTCATCGCGGCCGCGAAGATCCGCCACCTCCAGCTCGCCCAGTCGCTGATCGGCGCGGGCATCCTGCATGTTGTAGGACACCGCGGCCGCGCGCTGGGTCAGCACCGCGATGCGCCGGATCAAACCGAGCTCGACCAGCAGCCAGGCCGCGGCCACGGCCGCCAACATCGCCGCCGCCAGCCAGGCCAGCGGGCGCGCTTCCAGCGCCAGTTGCCGATCCAGGCTGCGCAGGTCGCCGCGCAAGTCCAGTCGATAGCGGCCGCTGGGCGTGGCGACTTCATCGCTGGCCTCCAGCCAGCGGCCTTCACTGGCGGCCATGCCGTCGACCGGAAGCAACCGGATGAGGTGGATGAGCCAGGGCAAGGCCTGCTCGGGCAGATCGGGCCCGCGTCGCTCGGCGAGGACCTGCGGCGGCGCGGGCAGCCGCGACACGAAGGACGGCGGCGGCAGCTTCAGGATGCGCAGCGTCTCGCCGGGCTGCAGTCCGGCGCCGAGACGATCCAGCGACTGCGCCAGCGACGCCCCCGGCTGGGCGCTGTCGAACAGCACCGTGGGCGGCACCGCGATCTGCGCCTGGTCGACGGCTGACGAGGCTGAAAGGATGGGCGCGGCCGAAGCGACCGAAGCGGCTGACGGGGCCGACGATGGCGCCGAAGCCTCCGCGGGCTCGACGTCCGATGGCGCCAGCCATTCGACCCGCACCCGCGTCTGCGCCATGTCGGCCGGCGGCCAGACCGGCAAGCGCTTCTCGAAGAGCGCGGCCCGATAAGCCTCCACCGGCAGCCGGATCGAATAGAAGCTGCGCCGCACGCAATCCGGCACCGGCAGGCGCGACACCACCGTCGGTCCCGCACCGCCCACGCCGCCGGCGAGTTCGGTGCAGGCGCCCTCCCGCCACAGCCAGCCCCGGAAATCACGCACCGGACGGGCCTGCCGATCCAGCACCGGCCCGGTGTCGACGAAGCCGGTCAGCCGACCGCGCTGAGCGCCGAGACCATCGGCCGAGCCTGCCGCAGCGCCGGGCGCCATCGCTTCGAACGGCGCGATCCAGGTCTGGGTCTCGCCGCGCAGCTTGAGCGTGATGCGGGCGCGATGCACCTGCGTCAGGTCCAGCCCGCCGCGCCCGCGGCCGTGCAGCGGGCCGCTGTCCAGGCTGCCCACCACATAGATGAAGCCGCCCGCATAGGCATTGGCGCCCACGGCCACGCACAGGCTGGCGCCATCCGGCCAGCGCAGGCCGCAGCCGGCCATCTCGACCGCCCGTTGGGCCTTGCCCTGGTCATCGAAGTCGATGGCGGAGAACGGCAGCAGCACCGGCGCCTGGCCGTCGCGGTCGCCCGGATGCATCGTCGGATTGAGCAGCGCGAGCTGACCGCTGGGATGCCGCAGCTGCAGCACGATCTCCGACAGCGACTGCCGGAAGCCCTGCGCATAGCGCTGATAGGCCCGCTGCTTCTGGTCGATCAGCACGGTGAGCACCAGGCCCACCGTCGCCACCGCCAGCAGGATGAAGGCCAGATGGACCACCAGCCGGCGCCGGAACGCGGCCAGCCCGAGTCGCGGCACCGCCAGCGCGGGCAGCTCCACCGGCCCCAGTTTCACCGCGGTCCCGCCCAGCGGAAACCGCGCATCGGCACGTTCTCGATGGCATCGAAGTCGGGATCCACTTCCTTGATCGCCTCGCGCAAGGTCGACACATGCTTGCGCACGTTGTCCCGGGTGCGGCCGCTCTTCACCACGTCATACAGCTCGTCATAGGACACCACTTGCGGCGCGCGCTGGTGCAGCGTGGCCAGGATGCGCTGCGCCGTCAGCGGCAGGTTGATGCGCTGGCCACGCCACATCGGGCTGCGCTGCCAGAGCGGATCGAGCTGAAGCGCGTCGGGCGCCGGCGGCACCGGCGCGCTTCCCTGCCGAGCGCGGGCCGCGCGCAGGATGTCGAGGAAGGTGTCGACGAATTCGGCCTCGTCGAAGCTGGTCTTCTGCAGATAGTCCCAGGCATCGAGCGCCTTCATGATGCCGCGATAGACCGCTGCCGGCATGGCCGACACCACCAGCACCGGCGTGCCCGCCTTGAGCTTGTTGATGGCGTTGATCAGCGCCACACCGGCATGGCGCTCGCGGCCGAGTTCGATGTCCAGCACCACCATCTCGTAGTGCTCCCGCGCCAGCGCGGCCTCGGCGGCGTCGCGGTCGAACCATTGATCGACCTGCAGCTCCGGCCGGGCGGCGCGAATCCAGCCGGCCAGTTGCTCGCTGGTGGGGCGGTCATCCTCGATGACGGCAACCTTGTTCGATGAGATGGGCATGGCGACGGATTATCGGCAGCCCGCCGTCGCGCGGCTGTGAAGGTTTCTTCCGGGGCGTGAACACATGCGCCTGCGGCTGCATTGAGGCTTCCGGGGGGCTGGATCGAGGATGCAGCCATCGACCCCCGACCACCGGATTTCCCGGAGAACCTCATGAACGACCATCCCGTACCCCGCCTGACCGCCCTGCAACAAGCCGCTGCCCGGATCCGGGCCGGGCTGGGCCGGTGGACGCCCTCGTCCGACGCCCGCCAGGCCGCTGGCACGGCGCTGCGCGGCGCGGGCCGCGGTGCCGTGCGCGCCCTGCCCTGGTTGCTGGGACTGACGGCCGTGGCCGGCGCGGTCACGCTGCTGGTGATGCATCCGCCGATGCATGAGGTGCCGCGTGGCGATGTGAGCCTGCGCAGCAACCTGTGGACCGGTGGCGTGACCGAAGCCCGCAGCGGCTCGATGCTGGTCATCCCCGGCCTGCACAGCGTGCGGGATCTGCCGCTGCGCGATCGCAGCTATCACCCGACCCGCTTCGCCCGCGCCGACGGCGAAGCGCCGCTGCAATCGCTGGAAGGCTTGTCGCTGGGCCTGGACCTGACCGTGCGTTGGGGCGTGGACACCGGCCGGCTGGCGCAACTCGCCGCCAATCTGCCTGACGACGTCGAAGCCGATGTGATTGCGCCCGCGCTGCAAGGACTCATCTACCGCCAGATCGCCACGCACACGGTGCGGGAAGTGTTCTCCACCCAGCGCGGTGCGATCCAGCAAACCCTGGAAGCGGAGCTGCGCCGCAAGCTGGCGGCGGACGGCATCGTCCTGCGCAGCGTGGAGATCGGCAATGTCGACCTGCCCGCCGAGTACCGCCAGGGCCTGGAGCAGTTGCTGGCCGAAGGCCTGGCGAGCGAGAAGATGCGCTACACGCTGGAGCTGGAGGAAAAGAAGGTCAAGCAGACCGAGCTGACCGCCGCCGCCGACAAGGTGCGCCGCGAGACCGCCGCCGAAGCCGCCGCCCGCGAACAGGTCATCGCCGCTCGCGGTCAGGAAGAAGCGATGAAGCATGTGCTGCCGTTCAAGCAGCGTCAGGTGGAACAGCGCCAGCTGGAAGCCGAGGCCGATCGCGTCTCCCGCATCCGCATGGCCGAAGGCAGTGCGCAGGCCCGCACCATCGAAGCGGACGGCGAAGCCAAGGCGCGCGAAAAGCTGGCGGATGCCGAGGCCTATCGTCAGACCCGCATCGGCAAGGTCGCCGTGGACCAGATGGCCGCCGAGGGCGCGCTGCTGAGTCGCCATCCCTTGCTGATCCAGAAGGCGATGGCGGACAAGCTGTCGGACAAGGTGCAGGTGATCATCGCCCCGCCGCCGTCGGATGGCGGCTTCATCGGCAAGACGCTGCTGGGCACCGCGGCGACCGCCAATGCCGCCGCCAATCCCGCCAATTCCGCCGGCACGCCCGTCGCCCAACAGGAGCAGGAGTAAGCCATGACTGTCCGGACGATGCTGTGCCTGCGTGAACTGCCGTCGCTGTGGCTGACCACGGCGGTGGCGCTGAGCAGCGCGGTGGTGTTGCTGCTGTGCGGACCGGCTCAGGCCGCCACCGCGCTGGTGGTGCAGGATGCCGTCGCCTTGCGCGCGGCGGCCAAGGACTCGGCGCCGATCCAGGCTCAGCTCTGGCGCGGTGAAGCGCTGGAGATTCGCGGTGAGCGGCTGGATCACTTCCAGGTCTACGACTACCGACGCGAGCGCGGCGGCTTCGTCCGCAAGAGCCAGTTGCTGCCGCTGGACGGTCCGACCGCAGAGCCGGCCGCGCTGTTGGCGGCGCTGCGGCTGGTCCGTCAGCAGCCGGGTGCCGAATCGCTCGGACTGGGCTTGGCTGCGGCGTACGTGCAGGCCGCTTCGGTGGAGCAGATGAATGGCGCCGGCGGCGCTGAGGCGCTGGAGGCGCTGGGGCAGTTATCGGAACGGCTGGCGGACCGGGCCTCGCGGACGCCGCCTCGGGCCGACGGCGCGACCACCGCCGCCGACACGCAGTTGGCCGCGCAGCTGGAGGTGGCGGCGCGCTACGGCATCCGCTTCCGCACGCTGACGCGCGACGCCGGCGCGATGCAGCTCTGCTACGACGGGGATGCGTTCCGCCGCCTGCTGGGGCTGGGCGCCGCCTCGGGCGAGCAGAAGGTGCGGGCGGCGCTGGCGCTGACGCGACCGGATTGCATCGACCCGGCGCTCACGCCGCCGCAGCGCGAGCAGCTCGATCAATGGCGCGCGGATGTGCTGGACAAGGTCGACCCGACCGGGCTGCCGAGCCATTGGCGCAATCGTCTGGTGATGCGCCAGACCAGCGTCTGGAGCAGCCTGGCCTATCTGCAGGCGCGTCGCGCGGGAGCGTCGATCGGCTTGGTGGATGAGCGCAGCGCGGCGGCCGTTCCAACGACGGCCGAGGGCGGCGCGGCCCGTCCGTCGCTGACTGCGGCCAGCGGCGCGACGGGGACGGGTGCCTCGGACGCCGCCGCCGTCTCGGCCCGAAAGGCGTTGGCGCAGTTTGCGCGCATCGTTCCCATCGATCTGGCAGAAGACGACCAGGCCGCCTTCAACGAAGCCGCAATGCGTGGCAATGCGATGCGCTGGCTGGCGATGGGCGGCACCGGCCCGTCGGAGCAGACGCTGGGAGGGCTGCGCCTGTCGCTGCAACCCGGCCAGCCGGGCGAGACCTGCCTGACCTTGACCGCGGTCGGCGCCCGCGACGTGCTGCTGCGGCACTGCGGCTGGGGGCTGGTGATGGGCGCCTCGGCGCGGGTGAACCGTGAAGGCAACGCGGTGGCGATCGCGTCGGTGCCGGCGGACGGCTGGCGCGAGCTCTGGGTGCTGCGCAAATCGACGCAGGGATGGCGGTTCGCGGTGCTGCCGCCGGCCGCGGCGCAGCCGGGGCTCGGTTATGCCGAGTTGGCGGGCTGGCTGCCTGGGGGTCAGGAGTTGCTGGTTGCGCGGGAAGCGCGGGCGGAAGGTCGGTATCGCCGCAGCTTCGAGGTGGTCCAGTTGGACAGCCTGGAGACCAAGCGTCAGGCCGGTGACCCGTCGCTGCTCGGCGCTTTCCAACGCTGGCAGGCCCCGGACTGGAAGAGCGCGACCTTGAGCCTTCGGTGAGGGGAGGTGAGGCGCTCAGAATGAGAAAAGCCGGCACGAGGCCGGCTTTTCATATTTGGTGCCCAGGAGAGGACTCGGTCACACCCGCGCGACCCCGGTCGAGACCTGCGGTCCCGCCCCTTCGAGTCCCCCCGTGATGTCCACTGGACATCACTTCCTGGGCGTCAGAATGAGAAAAGCCGGCACGAGGCCGGCTTTTCGTATTTGGTGCCCAGGAGAGGACTCGGTCACATCCACGCGACCCCGGTCGTGCCCTGCGGGCCCGCCCCTTCGAGTCCTCCCGTGATGTCCACTGGACATCACTTCCTGGGCGTCAGAATGAGAAAAGCCGGCGCAAGGCCGGCTTTTCATATTTGGTGCCCAGGAGAGGACTCGAACCTCCACGGAGTTACCCGCTAGTACCTGAAACTAGTGCGTCTACCAATTCCGCCACCTGGGCTTTCAGGATTTATTCGCTGTCAATCACCGTTTGCGGTAGTCATCAGCGAAGAATTAGACTTTAGCACAGTTTTGAATACGCGCAACAACTTTATGCGCCCCAATCGGTGTTTCCTAAACGTTTGTGCGGATCGAAGACCGTTTGCAGCCGCCCCGACCAATCCAGAACCGCCGGCGCCACCGCCCCCCAATGCGCCCGGTAAGCCGCCTGCAGCTGCGGACCCACGCCGTGCTCGGCGCTGATGGAGCCGCCCAGCTCCGCCACCAAGGCATACAGGCCCTGCCGCAGGGTCAGCTCTTGCGCCGGATCCAGCGGACCCGCCGAACTGGGCCAGACCATGTTGAAGTGCATGCCGCCATCGCCGAGATGACCGAAATCGGCCAGCCTCAGCTCAGGGAAATGCGCGGCCAGCCAGGCGAGGCCCCGCTCCCGGAAACGCATGAAATGCCGGCGAGGCAGCGACAGGTCCAGACCGATCACCTTGCCCTGCGCCCGAAGGCCCTCGCTGATGTGATGGCGCAATCCCCAGATCGCCTCATCCGCATCCAGCACCGCATCGCTGACCTGGCCGCTCTCGAAGGCTTCTTCCAGCCAGCCCTGCAGCAGACCGCGCAGATCCAGCTGCTCGGCCGGCAGCTCGCTGCTGAGCTCGATCAGCATCGCGTAATCCGGCAAATCGCCACCGAACCAGCGCGCCGGGTCCTGCCCGTGCAGACCGGCCTCCAGCGCGGCTCGGCTCAGGCCCTCGAAGGCGGACACCAGCACGCCCCAGCGCTGCATCACCGCCTGGTAGACCGGGAACACCGCGTCCAATGACGCCGGCGCCACCAGCGCCACCGCCCGCTGCCGCGGCAATGGGCTCAGCTTGAGAGTCGCCTCGGTGATCAGCCCCAGGCTGCCCGAGGACCCGATGAACAGCTGCCCCACGGCCAGCGCCGAGTTGTCCTTCTGCAAGCCCTGACCCCAGCGCAGCACCTGACCCGCCGGCTCGGCGAGCGCGACCTGCAGCGCCAGGGTGTTGGCCCGCACATCGCCGTAGCGCAGCATGCGGGTGCCGCCAGTGTTGTGCGCCAGCATGCCGCCGATGCTCGGATCAGCGCTGAGATCGACCGGGAACCACAAGCCGTGCTCGGCCAGCCGCTCGTTGATCTCGGAAAGACGGAAGCCGGCGGAGACCCGCAGCGTGCGATCCAGCAGGTCCAGCTCGAAGACCTGGCGCAGTCGATCGGTGCTCAGCAGGACCTCGCGCTCGCCATCCGTCGGCGTGGCGGCGCGCACCAGGCCGGTGTGCGCGCCCTGCAGAACCACCCGACCACCGTGGCGCGCGACCACGGCCAGCACCGCCGCCGCCTCCTCCACCGAGCCCGGCCGCACCATCACCGCCGCCTGTCCGGCGCCGTAACGCGCGGGTTGCAGAAAGCGCGGCTCGATGGCGCCGCCCACCTGCACCTGCGTCGGGCCGCAGAGCGTGGTGAGCTCGTCGATGAGCCGGCTCACGTCGGGGGGATTCGCGTCGGGCGGACTCGCGGGCTTGTCGTTGATCGCCACGGTCATCTCGCGCTCAGCAGGCGGCCGACTGGCCGGCGGTGTGCTCGGCCTCGGCGGCCGGCGACGCGGTGTCCGGGCCCGCGCTGCCGGCGGTCATCTTGAAGATGCCGGTGGCATTGCCGGCATCGAAGGCCAGATCCAGCGCGCCCGATTCATCCAGCGGCGCGCGCTGGATGAATTCATGGAAGCTGCCCGGCACCTCCAACATGACCCGCTGGCCGCGATCCAGGAATTCACGCATCACCCGCGCCGCCTTGAAGGCGGTCTGACGGACGCGGCCGGTGGCCGAGGTCTCGATCGTGTCCTTCACCGGGCGCTGCAGCGCGCGCTGCGCGGCGACCACGGCTTCCAGGTCCTGCACCCGATCGGTGGCATGGTTGAAGGCATTGCCCTCGGTCGCGATCCAGGCCATCTCGGCGGATTCGTTCAGCAGGCGCTGATAGTCGTCCGCCTCGAAGATGCCATGCTGTCGGGCGAAGCAGCCGATCAGCTTGGGCAGCAAGGCGATCGCCGAGGCCATCGGCAGCTCACCGTCGCGCGCGAGCTGCTCCAGCAGCGCCAGGTCCGCCGGCGACAGCGGATCCCGCGAGCTGGCCAGCACGCGGCTCACCGCGTCCTGGAAGGTCGGAGAGAAGCGCTCCGGATGCAGCTCGGAGACAAAGAACTGCGCGATGTCCTCCGGGAAGTCGGCATGGCGCCAGGCGCGACCGGTCATCTTCAGGCGCGTCAGCGGATAGGTGGCCGCCAGACTGAAGCCGAGCGGACGCAGCACCCGGGTGATCGCCGCCTCCCCGGGCGGCAACGCGCCGCTGGGCCAGGCCACGGTGCGCAGGGCGCCGTGGTCGAACACCAGCGGCTGACCGGCGCGCTGCAGGTCCGCCACATAGGCCGACGCCATCGGCACCCGACGGGTCACGTCCAGGAACAGCGCCATGTTGAGCGCCTGCGCCAGCTCGGCGCGGCTCAGCCGCGCGCCGACCGGTCGCAGCAAGCCGGGCACCACCACCAGTTGAGCGAAGGCGGCACGGGCCGGGGTTTCGCCCAGCGCGGCGCACAGGACATGGAACAGGCCGGAGTCGGCGCGGTCCGACACCGTCGACACCGTCAACAAGGTCGACGGCGTCGGCACGGGGCCAGCGGCCAGCGGGGAGCGGGAAGCAGTCGTCAAGGTCATGTCATCCAGGAGATCAACGCGGGAGAAGCCACGGACGCCGGGCGGCGTCAGACGTCGAACTTCACGCCCTGTGCCAGCGGCAGCTCGCGCGAATAGTTGACGGTGTTGGTGGTGCGGCGCATGTAGGCCTTCCAGGCATCGGAGCCGGATTCGCGCCCGCCGCCGGTTTCCTTTTCGCCACCGAAGGCGCCGCCGATCTCGGCGCCGGAGGTGCCGATGTTCACGTTGGCGATGCCGCAATCGGAGCCGCTGGCGCTGACGAAGGTCTCGGCTTCACGGATGTCGTTGGTGAAGATGGCCGAGGACAGCCCTTGCGGCACCTCGTTCTGCAGCGCGATCGCTTCCTCCAGCGTCTTGTACTTCAGCGTGTAGAGGATGGGCGCGAAGGTCTCGTGCTTGACGATGTCGGTCTGCGACGGCATCCGGACCAGCGCCGGCGTGGCGTACCAGGCGTTCGGATATTGCTGGGCCAGCGCGCGATCGCCGCCACTGACCTCGCCGCCCTGCTCGCGCGCGGCAGCCAGCGCGGCCTGCATCGCGTCGAAGGCGGCCTGGTCGATCAGCGGGCCGATCAGATGGCCGGGCTCGATCGGGCTGCCGATCTTCAATTGCGCGCGGGCGCGATCCAGGCGCGCCACCAGCTCGTCGTGAATCGATTCATGCGCGATGACCCGACGCGTCGTCGTGCAGCGCTGACCCGCCGTGCCGTAGGCCCCGAACAGGATGCCGCGCACGGCCAGATCCAGGTCGGCGCTGGGCGTGACGATGATGGCGTTGTTGCCGCCCAGCTCCAGCAGGCAGCGGCCGAAACGCGCGGCCACGCGCGGGCCCACCGCGCGGCCCATGCGGGTCGAGCCGGTCGCGGACACGAGCGCCACGCGGCGGTCGTCCACCAGCGCTTCGCCCACCGACGCGCCACCGTTCAGCACCTGCGACAGATGCGCCGGCGCGCCCGCATAGCGGGCCACGGCCTTCTCGAACAGGGCCTGGGTCGCGAGCGCGGTCAGCGGCGTCTTCTCGCTGGGCTTCCAAATGCAGGTGTCGCCGCAGACCAGCGCCAGCGCCGAGTTCCAGGCCCAGACCGCCACCGGGAAGTTGAAGGCCGAGATGATGCCCACGACGCCCAGGGGCAGGTACTGCTCCATCATCCGGTGACCCGGACGCTCGCTGGCGATCGTCAGGCCATGCAGCTGGCGCGACAGGCCGACGGCGAAGTCGCAGATGTCGATCATTTCCTGCACTTCGCCCTCCCCTTCGCTGGTCACCTTGCCGGCTTCCAGCGAGACCAGGCGAGCCAGATCCGACTTGTGGGCGCGCAGCTCTTCGCCGAACAGCCGCACCAGCTCGCCGCGCTTGGGCGCGGGCACCTTGCGCCAGGCCAGGAAGGCGGTGTGGGCACGCGCGATGGCGGCGGTCATGTCCTCGGCCGAGGCCTCATGCACCGCGCCGAGGGACGCGCCATCGATCGGGCTGCGGACGTTCATCGAGCCGCCAGTGGCGGCGGCGGCCGGCACGCCGAGCGCGGCCAGCAGGGGGAGGATGGGGGTGGTCATCGAGAGATTCTCCTTCACGGAACAGACCGGAACGGCCATCGGCCGGGCGCTCAGTGGAACGTCCGGCCGATCAAGGGCAGGCAGTGCGCGCAACAGGCGTCAGCCGATCGATTCGACCTGACGCGACTGTTGATAGGCCATGCCGAAGCGGTTGGCCAGGAAGTCCGGCAGCGCCACTTCTTCCTGACGGATGAAGCCGCGCTGCGGCAGCTTGCCTTCACGGAACAGGTCGACCGCGGCGCAGATGCCGGCTGCCGTGGTGATCTGGATGGCGGACAGCGGATGCTCGCCTTCGCGCTGGGCAAAGATCTTGCGGGCGAAGACCTCTTGCAGCAGCACGCCGTTCTTCATGCCGGAAACGGTCACGAACACCAGCACCACGTCCTGCATGGTGGCCGGCATGCTCTTGCGCATGATGGCCTTGAGCGCTTCCTGGTCGTTCTTGAGCTGCAGGTCGTCCAGCAGGAACATCATCAGGTCACGATGGCCGGGATAGCGGACGGTCTTGTAGTCCAGGTTGCGGACCTGGTTCTCCCAGGTCTCGCACAGGGTGCCCAGCCCGCCGGAGGTGTTGAAGGCTTCGTACTCCACGCCGTCCAGCGAGAAATGCTCCAGCCCTTCGAGCGGCAGCGCGGCGATCGACGCGCCATCGTGGATGGCCTCGCAGGGATGGCAGTACTCGTTGATCAGGCCGTCGACGCTCCAGGTCAGGTTGTACTTCAGCGCATTCGTCGGGAAGGCCGGCAGCGCGCCGACGCGCATCTTCACGTCCTGCAGCCGGTCGAAGCCTTTGGCCAGGTGGTGGGCGACGATGCCGATGAAGCCGGGCGCCAGGCCGCACTGCGGCATGAAGGCGGTGCGCGCGCCTTCGGCGATGCGCTTGATTTCCTTGGTGGCGGCCACGTCCTCGGTCAGGTCGAAATAGTGGCAGCCGGCTTCCAGCGCCATGTGCGCGGCGGTGATCGCCAGGTGATAAGGCAAGGCATTGACCACGACCTGCTGACCGCGCAGCGCGGCGGCGAGCTGCGACTGGCTGTCGGTGTCGACGACCTGGATCGACAGGCCCTGTGCCGCCAGCGGCTTGAGCGCCGCTTCATTGCGGTCCATCACCGTGACTTGATAGTCGCCGCTGCCTTGCAGCAGTCGCGCGATCGTCTGGCCGATGTGTCCGGCGCCCAGCAGTGCCACCTTCATGTCTGTCTCCTTGTCTGCGATGGACCGTGCGCGGCCCGGGAATGTCATGGCCGCAGTCTCCCAACCTGTGCTGACGAAAGAAAGCGCGAGTTCGACGAATCTCGCTACGATTCCGACGATTCGTCAGCCGATTCCATTCATTCGTCGAAAACTAGGGTTTGTCATGACACCGCGAAAAACCGCCAGCGCGCCGAAGCCCGCCGCATCCGCCCGCGCCGCGGAGGGCGCTGCCCCGGCCACCGAACCCGCGCTGGCCACCTTGCGCGACCGCATCGATCGCGAATTGATCGCGCTGCTGCAAGCCAATGCGCGCGCCAGCACGGCGAATCTGGCACGGCAATTGGGCGTCGCCCGCACCACGGTGGTGGCCCGCCTGGCGCGTCTGGAAGCGGAGGGCCTGATCGCCGGCTACACGGTGCGCCTCGGCGGCGAGGCGGTGGAGCGCGGCGTGCAGGCCTTCGTCGGCATCACGGTGCAGCCGCGTGCGGGTCGCGAGGTGGTGAAGCGGCTGTCGCGGTTTCCGGAGCTGCGCCAGCTCGCCTCGGTCAGCGGCGCCTTCGACTACATGGCCACCTTGCGTGCCGACAGCACCGCCCGGCTGGATGCCTTGCTGGACGAGATCGGCGACATCGATGGCGTGATCAAGACCCACACATCGGTGCTGCTCGCCTTGCGGGTCGATCGGAACGCTTGACCGCGCTTAGCCCAACGACGGGCGGAGCGCTCTGGCGGATGAATGGTCGACGGCCCAGTCGGCATGCGTTTCGTTCCCCCGCGAATGGAGGGAACGGGGCGATCATCGCCAGCACGTTGAGCCGCGGCGCGCGAGGCGGCGGCACGTGTCGACGTGGGAGGCGGCACCACCCAATCGGAGGGATCCCCCCTGTTCATCGGGGATGTGCACGATGTCTCAAGTTGCGCAGACTGAGCGCGACGCGACCCGTGTGAGCGTGCGTAACTCCCGTTCCGCATTGCCACAAACGGTCAACGAGACGAGTTGGCACGACGTTTGCACAGAACAATGGCCAGCTCCAGGAGCATTCCATGTTGAACACCTCTGTCACCGCCAAGCGCGGACATCCCATGATCACCGGCCTGAAGGCCATGGCGCTTGTCGCCGTGGCCTGGGGCGGTGTTTACCCGGCCCTGCTGTGGGGCCTCGGGGCCATGCTGCCCTGACCGGGAGCCCGCCATGAAAGCCCACGTCCATCCCGGCGCCCTGCCGCCGGGCGCGGCCGATCCGGCGCGTCAAGCCATGCTCCGCCGCTGGCGACAGCGATTGCTGCGGGCGGTGGGCGTGCTGCTGGCCGTCGCTCTGGTCTGGGGGGTGCTGGCGCTGCTGCACCATGCAGAAGGCGATCTGCGACAGGTGCGGGCGCCGGTCGGCGACTGGTCCGATCCCGTCAGCGTACCCATGACCGCGACGGCCTCGGCCACGGCTGCTCTCTCGTTCGCGCCAATGGTCTGTTGACGGAAACGCCTCTGGCGGGCCTTCGGCGGTGCATGCATAGTGCGCCGCCAGGAGGAGCAACGCCATGTGGGCATTCATCGCCGGACTGATTCTGTTCTTGGGCCTTCACTCGGTGCGCATCGTCGCGCCGGGTTTCCGGGACCGCCAGCGCGCGGCCTGGGGCGAGGCCGGTTGGAAGCTGAGCTACAGCGCCCTGTCGGCCGTCGGCCTGGGGCTGATCATCTGGGGGTACGGTCAGGCGCGCCTGGCGCCGATCGTGCTGTGGCCGACGCCACGCGGCATGAGCCATCTGGCCGGCCTGCTGATGCTGATCTCTCTGGTGCTGCTGGCCGCCGCCTATGTGCCGCGCAATCATCTGAAGGCCCGGCTGATGCATCCGATGGTGCTGTCGGTGAAGGTCTGGGCGCTGGCCCATCTGCTGGCCAACAACACGCTGGCCGACCTGCTGCTGTTCGGCAGCTTTCTGATCTGGGCGGTGCTGGATTTCCGCTCCGCGCGCCGCCGCCCGGCGCCGCCGCTGCCCTCCCCGACCGCTGCCGGCACCGTCACGACCATCGTGGTGGGCGCGCTGGCTTGGGCGGCTCTGGTGTTCGGCGGGCATCGCTGGCTGATCGGCGTGAGCCCGTTTCCGATGATGGGCGGTTGACTGGCGCGGGCATCGCGCCCGATCGCCGGACCGACATCGACGTCCAGCCAAAGAAAAACGGCGCCCACTGCTGTGAGGCGCCGTTCGTCATTCAGGCCGTCATCGCGGCTGGGTGGTGGCTCGTTCGCCATCGACGTGCACGTCGACGGACACGCCCGCGTTCACAGGCTGCGCTTGCGCTGCAGCACCAACAGCCAGAAGCAGAAGCCCGCCAGCACCAGACCGCTCACGAACTGCAGATTGGCGGTGTGGCGCAGCGCTTCCAGCATGTCGGCCGGCGCCCAGCGGGGGATGCGGAACAGCGCGTCATAGAACTGCTCCATCGTGAACGGGTTCTCGTCGCTGAAGTGGATGGTGGAGCCGGTGCTGCTGGCGACGAAGGCCTGCCGCACGCCGACCAGTTGATCGAACATCCAGGACTTGAGGACGGTGATGTCGTAGAGCCGGGTGAAGATCTGCAGCAGCACGACGACCAGCACCGCGCCCCAGATGCGCAGCCAGGCGGCCGCGGCCATCAGGAACAGCATGATCGGCGCGAGCCACAGCGCCGCCAGCAGCATGCCGACGACCAGTCGTGCCGAGATCCACAGCCAGGCCTGGACCAGCGGCGCCCACTGCATCTGCTGCAGCGCTTCCGGCCCGAGTTCGCGCACGGCCATCCACACGCCCAAGGGTCCGCCGACGGCCAGAGAGGCCAGCAGCGCGCCGATCGGCATCAGCACGCCGTGGGCGACGATCGGCGCGGCCAGGCTGGCGGCATGGCTGCCGGGCAGCGACGCCCAGTATTCGATCGAGCGGTCCTGCTGGTCGCGGCGCGGCACCAGCATCAGTTGCCAGCCGGCGGCCAGGATCACCACCGTCATCACCACGCCCATGGTGATGGCGGCCACGATCAGCATGATGGGTTCGGGCGTGGGCAGGTCAACTTCGTTCATCGTGCTGACGGACACGGCCAGGCCCATCAGCACCAGGCAGGTGAGCACCAGCCCGCACCACACCCATTTGTATTGCAGCCATTCGCGCAGCAGCAGCGTCTTGAAGATCGTCATGTCAGGTCCTTTCTTGGCGGGGACTTGGTCCAGGGCTCAGCTTTCGCGGGGCTGGATTTCCGGCTTGCGGGTGAGGGCCATGAACAGGTCGACCAGGCTGGGTCGCACCCGTTGGCCGAGCTGGGCGACGGTCTCCGGCGGTGCGCCGTCGAACAGCGCGGCGGGCCGTCCGCCCATGCGGTAGCGCAGCAGCGGATGGCCGGCGGCGACCGCCTCGGCGGCTTCCGGGTCGTGGGCGAGCGCCACGAAGCGGGAGTCCATTTCTTCCAGGCTGATGTTGAGGACCAGCCGGCCTTCGTCGAGCATCATCACGTCGGACAGCAGGGTTTCGACTTCCTCGACCTGATGGGTGGAGATGAGCACGCTGCGTTCGCCGTCGCACCATTCGTCGATCAGCATTTCGTAGAAGCTCTTGCGGGACATCACGTCCAGGCCCAGCGTGGGCTCGTCCAGGATCATCAGGCGGGCGTCGATCGCGGCCACCAGCGCCAGATGCAGCTGGGTGACCATGCCCTTGGACAGATGCTTGACCTTGTCATTCAGCCCGACCGAGGTGCGGCGCAGCAGCGCGTGGGCCCGATCGGCGGAGAACCGGGGCTGCAGCCCGCCCATCAGCGTGACGAGGTGGGAGACCTTTGCCCAGCGCGGCAGGACCGCCACGTCGGGGATGTAGCAGAGGGAGCTGAGCAGCGCGCCGCGTTCCCGATGCGGGTCGAGGCCCAGGACCTTCAACTCCCCTTCCGCGCGCTTCAGGCCGACCAGGGTTTTCATCAGGGTGGTCTTGCCGGCACCGTTGTGGCCCAGCAGGCCGACGACCCGTCCGGGCGGGATGGTGAAGTTCAGGTCCTGCAGGGCGGCCTTGCGGCCGTAGTGGAGGCCCAGGTGGCGGGCCTCGATCAATGCGTTCATGCGTCCTCCCAATTCAGATCGTTCGCGCTCAAGCCGAGGCGGCGCAGTTTCTCGCGCAATCGTGGCCATTCCTCTTGCAGGAACTGGTCCCGCTCGGAGCGCAGCAGGCGCTCGCGGGCGCCGCCCCGAACATACATCCCCATGCCGCGGCGGCTTTCCAGCAAACCGCCGTCGACCAGCGCCTGGAGCGCTCGGCTGACAGTGAGCGGATTGATGACATAGCGGCTGGCCAGCGTCCGGACCGACGGCATCGCCTGCCCCTCATGGGGATCGCCCTCCAGCAGCTGGGCGGCCAATTGGTCCGCCAACTGCTGGTAGATCGGCGCGTGATCATTCCAGCTGTGCATGTCGCTGCGCGCCTGCCGGCGCCGGTGTGTTGCTGATGTAGCACACCATAGCAATGGGCCGGGGTGGGGGACAGGAGGGGGCGACGGACTGCAGGAATGGGGGGATGAAGTGTTGGGGGAAGGGGTGTCTGTCGGTTTGCGCTGAGTCTGGAATTGTTTGCGCTTAACTTGGAATCCGGCCCGATCTCATCCCAACGCAGCCGGCCCACTTGACCAGCGAGTTGCTGCCGCATTGCTGGATACCAGCAGAAGACGCTTGTCGACTGCCCTCCGTAGGGTCATCAAGAGTGGGTCACCGCGAGTAGCGAATCGACATACTCATCGGCAAGCTGCAGTTCGTACATCCGCCAGTGCCCGTCTTCAATGAACTGCAATTGGGACGCCGCGTCTTCGGTGAACGTCTTGCGTATGACGTGCGAAAGAAGCTCGCTGCCGCTTGCTGGCAAGCTCTGGATGACACGCTGTACTCCAGCTTGAAGGCGAGCATTCGTCACCTCACAAGCTTCTGGTGGCCTGCAGGAGTCGCCGCATTCAAGCCACTCGTTCAATGAGCTCAGGAAATATCCGCCGTCAAACGGCGCCTTGCATTGAATGACAAAGTCCACCCCCACTTCCGAGTACGGCACGAACTCGATGAGGTCGCGCAGTTCCTCATCTGCACGCAGCACCTGCTCTACGCGCTCGCGAAGCGAAACCCATGCCGCAGCAGGCACGTCCTTGTCGAAATGGAAGGCGGTGCTCATGCCCCAGTCGAAGCCAGATCGAAGACGCTCTGGTGTCTTGAACTGATACAGCGTACCCGTGCGGCGGGCGAGGGCTCGTTGCAGCTTCCACTCAGAAGCAAGCTCGAGAAAATTGCGCATGAATCTAGATGGTCATCGGCGGTGGCAACACTCTACCGCCCACAACGGCCATAGGTTCCAGCCCGGCGCGCGCCCGCGTCAGCCTCGGCCGAATCTCTGTCGCTGACGGGTGATGGCCGGACGTCCACCCGGATCTCCCCTTGCCTTTCAGCCCTTGGGACTGCGGAAAACTTCAACCTTGAACGCTACACAAAGCCGATGGTTCAAAGTTGAGTGATACAGCGGTTCAATGCTCGTTCATGCAGTTGATGCGCAGTCTCTGATTCGGAACGCGCTGGCCAGCTTCAAGATCTCGTTGGCCTTGCGTAGCTCCCGCACCTCGCGTTCAAGATCCTTCACGCGCTGCTCGTCACGCCCTCACGCACGCCAGCGTCCACCTCCGCGCGCTTGACCCATTCGTTCAGCGTCTGCGGTACGCAGCCGATCTTGGGCGCGATGGACTCGATGGCCGCCCACAGCGACGGGTATTCCCCCCGATGCTCCTGCACCATCCTCACTGCGCGCTCACGCACCTCGGGCGGGAACTTGTTCGATTTGCTCATAGCTCAATCCTCTCAGAGTGATGAGCCTCCTCAAGATCCGGGGCGGTTCAAACTGAATGAGACGCTGCGGCAGACCTGCATGAGCTGAGGCGCGCCAACTGCGCGTCAGCGAAGGTCGGGGCCTACGACGCTAGATGAGACCCCACAGGGGGCCAGGGAGCCCCTTCGATCAACGACGGGACCGAGGAGCCTCGATCCAATCGGCAAATGAACCAAGCTCAGTTCAGGATCGATTCCGCCCTTTCTCCCGACTGCGCTCCCTGCTATCGATAGCGAGTCAGGCGAAGCATTCGCTCGATTGAGGAGCGATCCACTTCAACGACGCACACTGACCTCCTCCGGGGCAGCATCAAACGTACTGTTTCTTCGTCGGTGAACGGACTGACGAGGCAAAGGCGGATGGCCTCGCGTCGAAGTCTGGCCGGCACGTGAAGCGATTTGACCCAAAGTGAGGCGCCTTCATTCCACTCGCTCAGATGCAGCCATGGATCCATGGATTGGAGTATGCGCTGCTCAGCCTCAGCTGCTAGATGCGCCCAAGTAACAAACCCGACAGGGACACTATCAAAGTTTAGAAAGAATGCGATTTTCCCGTGGCGCGCCGCAGGGATTATTTCGTGTGCGAGAAACCTTTTTAGATCACCTTGCCATTCCTCATCCTGCGCAAGCAGCATCGAGACAGCGCCCACCACCCCTTGGCTCACCTGATCCAACATCTCGCATTCATGCAACGCGAGCTTAAGCATACCCAGCGCTCCTCCGCCATGGACTCATCGCAGTCGCGCCCTGTTATGAGCAGCGACCTCAAATAGCCATTGATGCCTTCCGCGTATGTCCAATGCTTCAGAAAAGTCGGGAAGCGACAAGGGGCTCAATAACTGCCCGTCGATCTCCAATCGACCATCTGGACTCAGGGACACATCTTCTTGAGTCAGCCACCCTTTTAGAATCATCCTGCCGCAAGAAGGCGTAGCGAATATCCCTGACCAACGCTCAACCATGAGCTTGATGAATTCGGAAATATGCGTTCTCTGGCGCCTGCAAATTTCATTTATTTTCAAATCGAGCTCACAACGGTACAGCGGAGTCAAATCCGCATTGCGTTGCGTCGCGCGAATCAGCCAGACCATCCCCAGTTCAACCAAGCTCGGTCCGACCATCGCTAATTGTTTAGCAGACTCGCCGAATGCCTGAATAAATTCCCGTCGCACTGCCGGTGGGAATGCATGTGGATCCGGCCGATAGCCATCAAATTGGGGCAGAGACAAGCCGGTAGTTTCGCAAATTGCCTCGGAGATCACAGCAAGCAAATCGTCGCATCCTGCTTGAGGCAGCATCAAATGTTCTTTCCCTCCAAAGTACAAATGTCCTTGAACGGATCCACATTCAATCAAAGCCACGAGGGCTGACAGCAACCGGCTTTTGGTCACTTCATCAAGCTTTTGTGCAGCGTCGATGGGCAACCCAATCAAACCTAGATGCTCCCGCATCAGGTAGAGGTTATATGTGGTCGAAAGTGCCTCGACCAATCCCCGAGAATGTTCTTCAAGTCCAGCACGAGCCGTTGAACACCGGCAATCGAACTTCGAAATATAAAACAGCAATTCGGGTAGAGCGAGGAGTACCTGGTGATGCTGATGGTGACTGGACCAACCACCCACGCTCACCAATACAGGTTGAAGGGTGGAGACTGCTGTTGTGGTTGTGAAATCGACAAGGCGCCCATCAATACAAAAGTTTGATGGAATGAGGGAGCCGTGGACTAAGCGCTTGGTCCGAAGCACTGCGAGTTGACTCATATGCAAGTCGAAGACACGCAGCAAGGCACGCGCGGCATTCTCAAAACTGACCTTTACCCCGCCTTCGCACAGCCAATTTACAAGGCGCGGAATTCCATCGCGCATACGCGCCAACTCGCGTCCAGCCAGTTCGTGGCCCACATTCATGAAAGACGATCGCATGAAATGTGCGACCCGCACGCATTGTTCGCGATAAAGCAAAGCGCGTGGCGCAGCATCAGGAAGCTTTTCCTTTCCAACCTCTGTTGCAAAGTCGAACCCTAAATCCAGGATGGCCAGCGCGCGGATTGCACCGTTCGGACCAGCCACGGACAACAATTCACCAAGCAACGTTTCCCGGACGGCGTCCTGCAACGACATCGCACCATGGCGGTGCCACTTATCTCTCCCTGGCCCGGCGAGAATACTGGGACCAATTCCTTTGATCTGCAAATCGCCGAAATTCCCGCAACGCACGCCTCCGGCATTCGAGCCGATTCCCGCACCTCCATACATCTCCAACCCGACGCTGATCGTTCCTACTTGCCGCAGTCCACCGAAGCCGCCGGCGTCTACAGGCGTGAACGCGACTGGAAGCGGCCCTGTGAATGCGTCTGCGGCCCACGCGACATGACCGCCAGCGAACGCCGGTAGTTCGCAATCGAGCAAAGACAGCGGATTTAATTCCCGCAAAACCACTTTACGTCTCTAACAGATGGGTGGCGCAGATTCTTGTGCGCCTTGCATTTCGCACACAGGGGAATCGATTAATCTCGGCATAAGTACGGGACGGACTGCGTGTTTTATGAGGCTTCTTTCCCAAGCCTATCCCTGATCTTCCCGGCGATTTGCACCCCATCCATACGCGCCGCACTGCTGATTTTCGACAAGTCAAACTCCGAATTCGGCACAGCGTAGCTCTCAGCAATCTTCAGATAATTAACCACTTTGACGCCAACCGCCGGGTCGGTTGACGCAAGCTTCAGCGCATATCGTGCAGCATCTTGCTCATCCCGTGAAATTGAGAAGACTTTCATGTCATACATCGCAATGGTCGCCAAGGCTCTGACATCGCCGGAGCTTGCATCGCTCACGACGTGGGCAAGCGTGAACGGCTCACGAGCTCCAGCCTCAAAGCGTTCGATTGCGGCGCCAACCACCCCTTGCTGTACCGCCAGCTGCAGAAGATGTAGTCGGGTCTGCTTCGGATCCCCGGGAACAGTCTGACAAGATGCATTAATGCGTTGATAAGCGTGCAATCGCTCCATCCTGACGGCGAGAATGGCGGGCTCAGCGTTCGCCTGAGCGCCTTGCGAACCTTCTACCTCCATGATTTTTAGGTTAAGTTCGCACTCTTTCAATTCCTCTGCAAGGCTCGCGGCGGTCAAACCGTCCTTCATTGCTAAAGCTCGCGCAACCCGGTCGTTAAGGTTTTCAGCATGAGTGATCTGTGGCAGTGCAGGCTGACTTGCGGAAGTATTGGCTGAGGCGGGCGGCGGCTCAAGCCCAGAGGCGGCGGCTTTCACGTCGTCCGGTCCGGCCGATTTCTTTCTCATAGGGTCAATGCCCGGTGAGTTGGACACCCAATCAGGAGGACTAATTTTGCCAAGCGTCCACGCTCCAGTCCCAATCAGACCTCCAACGGCCACGACGATAGGAATAAGGTGTCGATTCTTAAGCGCCATACGTCAACCTTTGTTTGCAGCCACTACACAAGCATCCCTTCGGGCATCGTAGATCGCCAACAGCTGGGAATACTGGCGCGTGATATTCGTGGAACAATCCCCGGGACCGACTCCAGCGGCTTCATTCATAAAGCTTTTAACCTGCTCAGAAAAATAGCCAAACGTCGTACCATTTCGCGATGCGCATACACCCATCTGGGCAGTATAGGCCGTCTGCAATTCTGACCTTGCTTCATTCCTCGCCGTTTCACATTTCTGGACCTCTCGCCGCTTCTGCTCCGCAGACTTCGGCGGCGGTGCTGGCCGACTGCCACTGAATTCGCCTTCCGGAAATCCGCCACAGCTTTGACAGCCGCCTCCACCCGAATAGCCTCCAAAACCTGCACCCGGGAATCCTGACGCGCCAAATCCGCTTCCGGAACTCCCATTCACAACGACGGTTGGGAGATTTGTCTGACCTGACGCGCTTTGGAAAGTGGATGGAACACAAGATCCAGCAGCAATGGCCGATGACGCCAAAACTTTAATAAATTTACCCACCTGTCCTCCTTTGCAGAAACCCTCTGGTCATGCAAGTAAGTCAAAGTGAGAAGCATTTTTTTGAGTTATCCGATTGCAGTCAATATAGTTTCAACTGAACCACTCGGATTTCCGGCCTGTGATGAAAACAGATGGCTGGTCCACAACCCCATTCGGCATACAGGCTTGCCGATGAGGTTGAACTGACGACAGCAATGCATTCCCCGCCCCATGCCCGTCTCCCTCAAACCCCTCCCCTCCCTATCCCCCACCGAGCGCAGCGCCGTCATGCGCCTGAGCCTCACGCCCGAGCAAGTCGAATTCGCCGGGACGATTGAGCGAGCTGTGGCCACGTGCGAAAGCCTTCCTGCTCACGAGGTGTCCGGTCTGGCCGTTCTGAACGACGACGAAGTCGTTGGATTCCTTGTGCTGAAGCGCGGCACGAGCGCCCCCGCCTGGGTCGACCCATCGGACGCCGTCATCAGCGCCTTGCGAATCGATCTGCGCCATCAAGGACGCGGCTTCGGCACGCACGCACTGCAGAGCGTGTCTCAGTGGCTATCCGCCGCCTGGCCGGAAACGAGGTTCGTGGTCCTCTCGGTGGACGAAGAGAATCACGCCGCGCGCACCGCGTATGGCAAGGCCGGCTTCATCGACCTCGGCGTGCGCGAAGAGGGCCGCATCGGATGGGTTCGCTATCTGCGAAAGCCGCTGGTGTGAATTCATTGGAGCGCGGTCCATCCCATCTCCACCCGCCATCACTTCACATCGCATCAATTCCATGGAGAACATCGAACTCCTCCTCAGCGCCGGGAGCGTCACCATCGCGCTGTGGTCACTGATCGTTGCCAAGCGCACGGCGAAGGCGCAGGAAAGGGTCGCCCAGCGCGAAGACGCGCGAGAACGGCGCAACGCCAATGCCACCCATCTGCAGAAGTACAGCGAGTTGCTCATCGAGGTCAGGGCACAGACGAAGGCGGCCAAGCTCGAACTCCGCGACCGTGCCGACGAGGCCTTCAAGCAATTGCAATGGCTCGTCGATGACATCGCCAGCGCAAAGCCACCGCGCCAAAGCGGGCATCTCTTTCATCAGCTGAGCGAAGCGATCTCCGACGCTTTCGCGCCGGAGTTTGGATACCAAGACGAGCAGAACCTGCTGTGGCGTTTCGCTGGTGTCAGACGAATGCTGAGGGAGTTGAGTGAATCCTGCGCTGCCCGTGCCAGCCAGGCGGATGAGGCACCTGGGATGACCGCATGGGTGGCCGCGCTGTCGAATTGGCTGCCGGAAACAAGCAGCCGCTCGCGCTCCTCGGCCGAGCGCCGACTCCTTTCGTCAGAGTCGTTCACTGGAATTTTTGGCGAACTGAACTCACGCCTGGATGCCGATTCCGGACGGCGTCTGCTGCTCGCCTCACTCGATCCGATTGAATCGCTCTGCGAATTGCAGCGCCGCATTCGACCGACTTTCGACGCCGCCCATGATCGACTTCAAGACGCACTCGACCGCAATCTGGCGGAAGAGTTCAAGCTGTCCGAATCGACAACGCTTCACGCCCAGCTCAAATGGGAGATGCGTGCGCTGGGACTGTTAAGCGGTCTCAGCCTGGCCGACATGAAGCACTTCCGCCAGCATGACGTTGTGGATGCAGTGCCCGAGCTCATTCACTCCGGCGCCGTGCTCTACTCCCTGAGCCGAGTAGCCGACCGTTCGGCCTATTCCAGCGTGCCGATGACCTGCTGATTCCGGTCGATCGATGCTCGTAGACGAACGTCCCGAGAAGCAGCGCAGAACGACAGTCGACTTTGCCGCTGCAGCACAGGCCAGCGCCCCACGCCCTCCCGGGCGCGGGATGAGTGATCCGCAAGAGCCATCACCTCAGATCGCCAACCCCCCCGCCACATTCAAAGCCTGCCCGCTGATGTACCCCGCCGACGGCCCCGCCAGGAAGCACACCGTCTGCGCCACTTCCTCCAGCGTCGCAATGCGCCGGATTGGGTGCATGTCCAGAATGGCCTCACGGTCGGGCAGTTCGCCGGCGACGTCGGACGCCATGTCGGTCGGCATGATGCCGGGCTGCACGACGTTGACCGTGATCTGGCGGCGTCCCAGCTCGCGCGCAATGCCGCGGGCATAGCCGGCCAGCGCCCATTTGGTGCCGGCGTAATCGGCCACACCCGGGAATGGCACCGCCGCGCCCAGCAACGAACCAATGAAGATGATTCGACCGCCGTCGCTCAGACGCGGCGCGGCGGCGCGGGTGTTGGCAATGGTGCCCAGCACATTCACTTGCCACTGGCGGTTGTATGCGTCGCCGTCCAGCGTCGGGTCATCCACGAACTGACCCTGAATGGCGATGCCGGCGTTGTTGACCAGAATGTCGAGCTTGCCGAATTCGGCGATGACGGCGTCGATCAGCGGCTTCGCGGTGCTGAGGTCCGCTTGATCGCTTTGAATAGCGATGGCGTGAGTGCCCTTGGCTTTGAGCCTGGCGACCACGGCATGGGCCTTCTCGGCAGACGCGGCATAGCTGATGGCGACACGCGCGCCCTGATCCGCGAATGCGTCGGCCAGCGCCGCGCCAAGGCCGCGCGATCCGCCGGTGATGAGAACGACTTTGCCTTCGAGAGATGGATGCATGACTGCAGACAAGTAGTGAGTGATGTCTGCACGTTATCGATCGCACCTGCTCTCAGGTAGGCCTCGTCTCAGACTCACAGCCATTCCCACGTGGAATGGCGCCCTCAGACCGCCCGCAGGCCCGGCTCTTCCTGGACCATCGTTGCCAGCAGGTCGATGAACACGCGCAGTCGATGCGGCAGGCGCCGGTCGCCCGCAGTGACGACATGAATGTCCCTCGGCGCCGGCCGGAACGATTCGAGCAAGGGCACGACGCGGCCTTCATCCAGGTCCGACTGGAACATCGCCTGCGAATCGTGCGCGATGCCAAGGCCCGCGAGCACGGCCGCCCGAACCGCTTCCGCATCGTTGAAGCGGACATTGCCACTCGGTTCGACGCTCAGCGGACCCTCCGGCGTTTGAAAGCGCCAGGCGAGCGCGCGGTGATTGGCATAGCCCACGACCAGGTTGTGAAACCGAAGCTGCGTCGGATCCTGCGGCGTGCCGTGCTGCGCCAGGTAGGCCGGACTGGCCACCGTGCTGATGTGCATGCTGCCGATCTTGCGAGCGACCAGCGATGAATCTTTCAGCGTGCCGATGCGCAGCGCGACGTCGATGCCGTCCTTGACGAGATCCACGTGCCGTTCCGACACGGACACCTCGACGGCGATGTCCGGAAACTGCGCGAAGAAGGCGGGCAGTCTCGGCACCAGGTACATGCGCGCCAAGGCCGGCGGCGCGGCCAAGCGCACCAGACCGGCCGGCGCGACATGCCCACGGCCGATGCGGGCCTCCGCTTCTTCGAATCCGGCCAGCAGCTTGACGGCTGAGTCGTAGAAGTCATCCCCCGCTGCGGTGGCATGCAGGCCTCGCGGAGACCGCACAAAGAGCGGCGCGCCGAGGTGCGCCTCCAACGCCGAGATCTGCTTGCTCACGGCGGGCTGACCGATGCCCATTTCCTGCGCGGCGCGGGTGAAGCTGCCGCTCTCGAAAACGCGTACGTAGAGCTGAAGGGTCGCGAAGCGGTCCATGGGCGCGGGGCTGCAAATCGAGCGATTCTTTCACTGTCGGTGGAAAGGCGGGTTGCAGGCCAAGGGCGTTGGATTGGCGCTCCATCCCCGTCCGTGACGCAATCAACGCCCCGCCCCTCACCCCCCAACCGCGCCACCCCACCCATCCGTTCTAATCCCCGCCTGCAACGTTGAGATCAATCGGAGATCGGCCCGCACCCAAGAGGCCGGCCCGGGAGGAAGGATTGGATGTCGTTCTGGACATTTCTTTCGGTATGGCTGACCGTGAATGTGGTGACCACCCTGGCGGTCCGCCGCGCGGGCGCGCTCGGTCTGTATCGACCCGGCATGTGGATCACGATGGTATGGATCACCCCGATCGTCGGCCCATTCATGGCCTTGCTGACGCTGATCCAGTTCCATCGGCATCATCGCGAGGCGACCCGCCAGTCGTCGCGAGCCGATCATCATGAGCTTCACGACGACCATCCCGACGATCCGCCCGCCACGGACCTGACCCTTCCCAGCGGACAGGTGCTGTCGCTGGCGGAAGGCCTGGGCGAGGCGAACGGCTTCCCGCTGCTGAAATGGCGATGGGTCGACACGGCACTGGCCGAGCTGGATGACGCCGAGCGCCCGACCGCACGCACCGCGTGCCAACGGCTCTGGCTGACGCATCTGCGGCATCTGCTCGGTCCGCACTTCCGCCTCATCGAGACCGAGGACGCCTTCGTGCTGTCCTCGCTCGAAGACGTATCGCAGCGGGCGATCGCGGGCTACATCACCCAGACCCGCAAAAGGGTGTCGCAATTGCTGGCGGGCCTGGCGGAGTTTCCCGCCGAGGGCAAAAGCATCCTGATCGTGATGGACGATGAAGCGGCGTACTACCAGTACGTGTCGATCTATTACCCCACCGAGGGCGAATTCGCCTTCAGCAGCGGCATGTTCATCGACGCCGGCTGTCCGCACTTCGTCGTCTGTCGCGATGAACTCGCTCGCATCGAACCGGTCATCGCGCATGAGTTGACCCACAGTGCATTGGCCCACCTGTCGCTGCCGCTGTGGCTGGATGAAGGCATCGCGGTCAACACCGAGCGCCGCATCGCCGGCCTGCCGCCCAGCCCGCACACGCCCTTCGAGCTTCATGCGATGCATGGCCGCTTCTGGAACGACGAGCGCATTCAGGAATTCTGGTCCGGCGATTCATTCCGTCGGACCGATGACGGCAACCTCCTGTCCTATGCCCTCGCCCGCGTGCTGGTCGAGCAGACCGCGGCCGACTGGCCCGCGTTCGCCAACTTCGTTCGCCACGCCCGCCGTGACGATGCGGGCGAGGCCGCGGCCCGTCAGCATCTGGGCATCGATCTCGGCGCGTCCGCCGCTGCGGTGACCGGCCAGTTGGGCGCGACGGGTTGGGCGCCGCGCCTGACCGCCCCGGTGAGCTGAGCGGCGCTGAGCTGAGCTGACTTGGCCTGACGACTTCCATCACTTCATCCTTTCCAGGGACAAGCTCCACCGCCGACGCACATTTCGCTCAAGTTCTCGCACCAACGGCCGACGAAGCAGGGATCGGGTCTTCACACTCCCATCGCCCATGCTGATCTCAGCCACTGCGTCTCGCGTGTTCGAGCGCCTCGCCGTCGGTGCCTCGCGCGCGTCGACCTCCCCCGCCTTGCCCGCGACACGGGGGAGCGCTTCCGCGGCGGCGAACGATCCGACGCGTGTGACGCTCGGCGGTTCGCGCACGGCATCGCCCGTCTACGGCCCACCGCGCAGCGTGGCGCTCTCGTCGATCTGGTCGTCGCCCTCGGCCAAGGACGACCCCATCAGCGCGCTGATGGCGCGCAATCGCGGATTCCATTCCTACACCGTCAGCGACCAATGGCGCGGGTTGGGTGGGGCGCTGCTTCGCCGGCTGGCCGACACCGGCGAGAACTTCTCGCAGACGATGGTCGACGATGTCCTCACGCCCGATGACCTCAGCGGCCAGAGCACCCAGGACCCCGCCCAACGCGCGGAAGAGATCCAGACCGAGCGCATCGCCGCGCTCAACGGCGTCGCCACCCATGCCCCGAATGCGACGCTGAAGATCCAGACCCGCTCCGGCCAGTCGGTCGAGCTCAAGATCGCGGTCAGCGGCGGCATCAATGGATTTGTCGGCATGCAGGTGGACATCGCGTCCTCCGGCACATTGAATGCCGCAGAGCGCGGTGCGGTCGCGCAACTCGCCGACGGATTGGATCGCGCGCTGCAAGGCCTGGGCCTTCAGGAGTCCGCGGTGCTGGACCTGTCGGGACTGGTGACGATGGATCGCCGCACGCTGTCCGGTCTGGAGCTGTCCTTCAACAACCCGACACTCGCCGGCTCTGCGGTGCAAGACTTCTCCATGCGCCTGAGCGACGACCAGCTCGCCGTGTCGATGAAGGGCGTCGATGGCGAGATGGCGCTCTCGGTGGACCCCTCGGCGCGCGGCGCCATCGCCCCCGGCACCGGACAGGCCCAGGCTCTGCAACGAGCGCTCGATCGCATGGACCGCGCCGCCGACCGCAGCCATGCCAATGCGGCGCTGCTGGCGCAGATGAAGAGCGCCTTCAGCGATCTCCAGCGCGTGGCCAGCGAGAAGGCCCAGGACGATGCGGACGGCGCCAACGACCTGTCCGCCGACGCGTCCGATGCCGTGCGCACGAGCTCCACCTCAGCCAGCGGAACGACGCCGCTCAACGTGCCGGTGACAGCGACCCGCGCCACCCCTGGCGTGAATGGGATCGGTGGCATCGATGACGACGCCCGGTCGGCGCTGAGCGGTCTGGCGGATTTCGAGGCCAGCTTCGGCGGTCAGACCATGCGCCCCAACCAACGGGGCACCATGAATGAAGCGGGCAGCATGGCCTACGCGTTGAGCCAGAAGACTCAGACCTCAGCCACACGCAACGGCCGTGAGAGCACCACGCAGACGATGTCGGAACAGCTCTCGGCGCAGTTCAGGAAGGCCCCTGGGGACGCGATGCTCGACGTGCGGCAGGGCAACTACTCGGACACCCGGATCCAGGACCGCCGCACCATCACCACGCTGATCGACGCCTCCGGCTCAGGACCCGCCAAGGTGCTGCGCCGCTCCGAGTCGCAGGAGATGAAATCGTTCACCGAGTTCCAGAATCACCGCCAGGTCCAGCAGCGCGTCTGGCCGAATCAGCAGACGGTGGTGGAGCGCCTGCGCTGAGGGCGTGAGGCGGCTCCGCCTCACGCGCGGACGGCACCACCGGCCATCACTTGGCGTTGATCACCACCGGGATCGAGGCCGTCGTGGCCTTGCCTGCCGAGTCGGTGACCGACACCTGGATCGTGTAATTGCCAGCGACGGGCGCGGCCCAGCTCACGCCGGTGGTGCCCATGCCCAACGCAATCGTGAACTTGATGTCCGGATGATTGGCCGCGATGCCCATGCCCACGAGGCTCGCGCCGCCATCAGTCACCGAGATCTGGCCCGACAGCGGCTTGCCCGCCACGCCGGACATCACCGTGCTGAAGATCGCCGGCCCCGTGCTGCTGCCGATGCTCACGTTCACCACGGCGGCGCCCACTAGACCGGTCTTGCTGTCACGCGCCTGCACCGTCACCGCATAGTTGCCGACGATGGGCGAAGGCCAGGTCAGCGAGCCGCTGGCATCGACCGTCATCCCCGACGGCGCGCCGACCAGGCTGAGGCTGTAGGGGTTGACCGCGACCACCGACAGCTTCGCCGCCAGGGGCCTGCCGGCGGGTGCCGCGATCTGTCCTGCCGATACCAGCGGTGCAGACGCCGGATTCACCACCACCGTGTACACCCCTTGCGCGGACAGACCGGTCTGCGTGCTGTCCGCCCGCAGGGTGAAGCGCGCGGTGCCGATCACCGGATTGGGCCAGTTGAGGGTGGCCGCATTCATGCCGGCCGCCGTCAGGCTCATGCCGGCCGGCGCGCCCACCAGGCTCAGTTTGGCCGGATAACGATCGCCGACGGACACCACGAAACTCAGCGCCTTGCCAGCCGTCGCGGTAACGCTGCCTCCACTCACGATCGGCGGCGGCGGCGGTGCCACGATCACGGTGAGCACATCCGTACCGGACAGCCCGGTCTTGGTGTCCTTCGCCGTGAGCTTCACATTGAACGTGCCGGCGACCGGACTGGGCCAGTTGACCGTGCTGCCCGACACCACCATGCCGGCCGGCGCGCCGGTCAGCGACAGGGTGTAGGGATTCATGCTCGACACCGAGGGCGTGACGCTGATCGCCTGTCCATACGCGCCGTTGATGGTGCTCGGGATCACGGTGGGCGCCACCGGCGTGGCCGGCGTGACGCTGCCATTGGTCATCAGGCTCAACAGCGTCATCCCGTTGGGCGTGCCCAAGCCGGTCGGGCCGTCGTAACCGGCCTTGGCGGCACACGTCGGACAGCTGCCATTGGATCCTTGCACCACATCCAGGAAGGCACTGGCATAGGTGCTGCTGTTGGCCAGCGACTGGTACAGCACCGCATGTGGCGCGCCCAGCGGCGCCTTGCCTGCCTGCGCTCGCAAGGCATTCGCCACCGCCGCCAGGCCCGCCCATTGCGGCGTCGCCAGGCTGGTCCCGCCGGTCGTCACCCAACTCACCTGGCAGAAGGTGCAGGTCAACTGATTCGGAATGATGGCTGTGTACTGGCCGGTCGTGGGATCCGCATTCATCGACACATCTGCGACCGACCGGCGCGTCACGGCACTGTTGCGCAGCAGGGTGGCGTTTTGATAGGTCGGCAGCGGGACATAGGCGCTCACGCCGCCGCCCGCGAGGGACCAGGCCGTCTCGGTGCGAGTGCCCGAGCCGGTGTAGCGCAGGCTGGTGCCGCCCACGGCCACCACCGAAGGCGACGCCGCCGGCCAACTCACCGCCGCGCCGTTGTCGCCGGTCGATGCGAAATAGCTCATGCCGGGGGTGCGGAACAGCGCCTCGTTGGCCGCCACATAGCTGCCCTCGGGGCCGCCGAAGCTCATCGAGAGCACGCCAGGCCCGAGCCGATTGACCAGCTGGATCGCATCACTCATCGCGGCCATGCTGTCATTGGCGGCCTCGACCAACACGATGCGGGCGAGCGGCGCGATCGCATGGGCCCACTGGATGTCCAGGGCGATCTCGGTGGCCCATTGCGGGTCATGGCGCGGATAGCTCGGCGCGACGGTCCCACCGGCACCGCTGGCCACCTGGTAGAACTCGCAAGTCGTGGCTTTGGCGCTCGGCGGCGCCATCGGCAAGCTCGCCGTCACGGCCAAGGTGGATTGGGTGCAGCCGGGCAGGCCGAACAGGTTGCTGAAGGCGAGCAATTCGCCGAAGGCATAGACGTCGTGGAAGGCATCGGCGACATAGATCGTCTGGCCTGCGCCGAGTTGCGCAGCCTGAAGCGCGGTGATCTTGCTCAAGTCGCTGGGCACCGGCGGCAGGCCATAGGCGGCGCGGATCTGCGCCGGGGTGTAGGTGACGCTGGTGCCCGCCGTGGCCATCGGCGCCGCCGTTCCGCCGCTCACGCCCAAGGCATGCGCGCGCGACGCCCCGTCGACCAGGTCCTGATAGGTCAGCGCGTGGGTCGATGTCCCCTCGCTGGAGGCGGGGATGTTCACCGAGCGCGGCTGCATGCGCGCGCTCGCTGAGCTGCCATCTCGATCCACGGCGCTCGGTTCGCCCGGCAGCACAGGCGACAGGTGATACGACGGAACGAGACGGAGATTGGCCGCCATCGCCGACGCCGTGCCGGCACTGCCGGTCGTGGCGGCCGCGGAGGCCGCAGCCGCCGACTGAAGCGGTGAATCGGCTTGGCCGCCACCGCAGGCCGACAAGGTCGAGACCGCGGCTGTCAGCACGATGCCCGCCTTCAGAGAGACGAATCGCGAAGCAAGCGAGGAAGCGTGAGGTGACATGGCGAGGACCGGGTTGCGCCAGGCCGGACAGCCACCTGCCGATCCGCAACGGCGGACCCACGGCGGCCCCGCTGCCATGGCATGAAGCGTTTCATGCGGTAGACCGGAAGCTTTGCGTCCCAGCCTTTCGACTGGTTTGCCCTGACGCCTGACGACGAGATCATCCTCAAGCGTGCGCCGATTCTTTCGATGCCATGGGCTGAAATCAAGTCACGATCGCACCGCCGAGGGGGTGCTCAGTCACGTCCACGCCCCCTGCGTGACCGGCGCCACGCCGAATCGTCGTATGACGTACGGCTTCAGCGTGGCTTCAGATCAGCGCGTTTTCGGCCCTGTCGGGATGCGTCACCGCGGGCCCGATCGGCGGCGCTGAGCTCCGATGGGATCGGACGAGCGCCCGGCACGTTCCGCCGCGCCGCCAGCGTGCACGGCGGCCGGCTTGGATCGGCCCAGCGCTCAATCCCAACGATCGATCACGTACGACTGCCACTGCCCCGCCGTCGACACCCGCAGGGTCAGCGGATAGACGCTGCCGCGCCCTTGGCGCAGGTCGATGCCGACGGCGCTGCCCTCGTCCAGGCCCAGCATGCGACCGCTGTTGGAAAAGGCCTCGATCGTCGATCGCACGCCATGCAGCTCACCGCGCAGCAGCGCGGGGAACAGCGCCAGCGACGCGGATTTCGTCTCGCGTGCGCCCTCCAGCAGCAGCACCCAGCCATCGCCTTGATGCTGGAAGCGATCGCCGTCATCGCCCCATCGCGCGGGCAATCGGGTGATGCCGCTCAACGGCGCCCAACCTGGCGACAGCCCGTACTGGCTCGCCGGCGCACCCCCATCCCACACATACCAGGCGACAGGATGGTTCCACTGGAAGAGCTGCGGCGCGGTCGGATCCATCGCCGTCGTCAGGCCGATGAACGGCAACTGGCCGCCGGACAGCTGGACCTCGATGGCCTCCGCCTCCGGCACCACGACCCGCAGGAATTTCTCCGCCGTCACGGTGATCGCGGGCACGGTCATCGCCGACAAGGACGCGCTCGCCTTGGTCTTCAAGCGCGAGAACACGCCTCCCGTCGCGACCGCCGAGGCCGCCGGACTCGCCTCAGCGGGAGACCACTGCAGCGGCAGCTCGTCGAGCCGCGCCATGCGCCGCGGCAGTGCGGGCGCCAGACCCAGTTGCGCGAACAGCTGTTCCGCCTGCGCCACGTTGCCGGCGCTCGGCAGCGCCTGCGGGCGTTGATAGCGCAGCGGATGCATCTTGTCGGCAAAGCGACGCGCCACCAGCTTGAAGGGCAAGCCGGCCGCGATGTCCTCCAGCAGCGTGCCGATCATCGAGCTGCGCGGATGACAGAAGCCCGCAGGCGCCGTCGCCACCGCTGCCCACACCACGGCGTCCTTGGCGTCGCCACGCGCCGCGGCGCGGGCCACGTGCAACTGATGCAGCCACTTGGCCTGCCCCAGCACCCGCTCGCTGCTGTAGAGCTGGTCCGACTTCAGCAGACGCAAGGCCGTGTCCAGCATCGGTCGGGTGAATTCATGCAGCGCATGCCGCACGGTCTTGAAGTCCTCGCGCTTCTCCGCCATCGCCTGCGCGGCGGTCTTGACCTGGCCGCGATACCGCATGGCATCAGGCCAGGCGAGCGACAGATGCATCCAGCCGCCCGCCTCGGGACGACCCAACACCGCCTGAGCCGTCAGGAACGGGCCGCTGATGGCCGCGCCCGTCACCGCGCGCGCCAGGTTTGCCACCGACTGCGCATACGCAGGCGGCGCATCGGCCGCATCCCACAGCGCGGACCGCACCGATCCATCGCCGTCCACGACCGCCAGGCTGCCGAAGCGTTCGATGAACTGGCGGCAGGCCGCGCAGTGGCGCCGCTGACGCGAGACCGCATCCGGCGCGCCATCGAGGTAGCGGGTCCACAGGTCGGCGCTGTCCGTCAGGAACACCGGCCGCGCGCCCTCCTCGGTGAGCTGGCTGAAGCGCTGCTGCAGGCGATCCAGAAATGCGCGATAGACCGCGTCGTCATGCAAATGGGTCTGCGAATCCGCAGCCGCGGTGGAATGGACAGTCGTCATGGGTCCTCCTTCGATGGCCGTCATCGGCCTTTTGATGTTGTTGTTTTGTTCAGGTGAGTCGGCCGTGGCCGCTGGCTCGGGATCACGCGCTGGATGGGGTGGATGGGGGCGTCAGCAACATCGACATCGACATCGACAGAGCGTCGGCATCGGCGCCGGGTTCGGTCAGTCGATCGAACACGGCGTCGACCATCGTCAGGAAGCGCATGCAGCCGCGATCGGATTCCTGCTGCGCCAGCGCCTCGAACTCGGGGCGCATCAGCCGGTCCACGAAGGTCGCTCGCGTCGCGGGATCCAGCACCCAGCGCGACATCGTGTGCTGGAAGCGCTCACGGTCGGTCGCGAAGGCATGGCTCATCGCGCCCAGATCCGAGAAATCCCAGTACCGCGCGTCGACGAACGCGCACGTGGCGCGCGGATCGTCGGTCTGACGCCAGTGTTCGAGCAAGGGCGTGATGTCCAGACCGGCGATATCCACCATCAACAGCACCGACACCGGGTCACCGCGCCACCCGGGCTGAGGACAGGCCAGGTCATCCTGGAAGTACTGCAGCGCAAAACGATCGAGCACCGCGCGCTCCTCGGGACGGAGCGTCTCGGCTGGACCATCGCCCAGCCGATCCAGCGACAGCTCGATCGAGTGGTGCAGTTCCTCGCCCGCGGCCAACAGCTCCAGCAGGCGCGGCAGGAAGTAGAGGATTTCCGCCGCCGGTTGCACGCGATCCTTGGCGGCGCAGTTGTAGTCATAAAAATGGTGGCGCTGCAGCGAACGCAACGGATGCTGACGCATCTCCGCTTCCAGTGCGGGGTCCATGCAGCAAGCCACGCACGCATTCAACGGCTGTTGTGGCGACGCATAACGCCCGAAGACCTCATAGGCCTCCGCGACGATGGCCGCCATGCCGGTCAGCGCCGCTGCCGGCGAGCCGCGAGCCCCACGCCGCGCCTTCACCGCACGACCCGAAGCCAGAGCCGGATCGGTCGTGTGGCTGGAATCCAGCGACGGACGAGCGCGAGAGCGAGAGGGCGAAGGCATGGATACCGCCGAGATGCTGGGAGTGAATATGCCCTTGTATCGCAATGGCCGTGCCAGGTCTTGCGCTTGCGGCGCCAAGATCTCCCAAGTCCTTGATCTTGAAAGGCGCAGCGGTGCCAAGCGCTTCCCAGCGCAGACCATCGCCCCACGCAGCCAATCCCTTCAGCTGCGCATATTCGCTAATTTGCTAGCTCAACGGCGCGTCGACTTCGTCGGCCTCGACAGCGTCGATACACGCTGTCGACGCTCAATGCAGCGACTGGGCGGCCGTCACCGTCGCAGCCGTCGCAGCCGCAGCGCCGTTGCTCACCCCGTCCATCCTCGCCACGGCGCAGCGATTTCGTCCGGTGGTCTTGGCTTCGTAGAGCGCATGGTCCGCGGCCGCCATCAGGCTTTCCAGCGTCAAGCCGGCGGTCTGCCGATCGGGCCGGCAGCAGGCGACGCCCAGGCTCAAGGTCACATGCGCCGCCGTGGTGGACGCCTCGTGCGGCAGCGCGCGGGCCACGATGGCGGCACGAATCCGCTGCGCCACCTGCAGGGCGCCGTCTTCATCGGTCTCGGGGAGCAGCACGGCGAATTCCTCGCCGCCAATGCGCGCGGCGAGATCGGCCGGTCGACGGGCCTGGTCACGGATCGCCGAGGCGACCTCGCGCAGGCAGCCATCCCCGGCCGGATGGCCGTAATGGTCATTGAACCGCTTGAAGTGATCCACATCCATCAGCACCAACGCCAACGAGCTGCCGGAGCGCTCCGCGCGCGACCACTCCGCCTGCAGGCGCTGATCGAAGCTGCCGCGGTTGTCCAGGCCGGTGAGCGCATCGGTGGTGGCGGTGCGGCGCAACTCGTCGGTCAGCCGCTTGATGCGCAACTGCGTGCGCACCCGTGCAATCAGCAGCGGCTCGCTCACGGGCTTCGAGATGAAGTCCACCGCGCCACAGGCCAGACCGCGCAGCTCCGCGCCGAGATCGTCATGACCGGTGACGAAGATCACCGGCACCAGGTCCAGCGCGGGATCGTTGCGCATCACCTGACACACGTCGAAGCCGCTCATGCCCGGCATCTCCGCGTCCAGCAGGACCAGGTCCGGCGGCTGCTGACGCATCTGCGCCAGCGCATCCTCGCCGCTGGTGGCGAATCGCACCTGCCCCATCGGCGCCAGCATCCGGGCCATCACCGGGATCAGTTGCACGTTGTCGTCGACGATGAGGAGGGAAGGCATGGTCAGGTTCGCTTCGTCAAAGGAATGGGTTGGCGGCGGGCCATCGCGTGGATCGGGCGCGGCGGCGCTCAGGCCGCCTCGGCTTGCGAACAGAAGGGACCACCGGATCGGACATGGCGATCGAAGTCATCCCGGGCCATCGGCCTGCCGAAGTAGTAGCCCTGGAACAGGTCACAGCCGCGGGCGCGCAGCCATTCGAATTGCTGACGGGTCTCGACGCCTTCGCAGACGCAGACCAACTGGAGCTGGCGCGCCAGGGTCATCATGGCGCCCAGCAACACCGCGCCGGAGTGGGTGTCGCTGGCGCTGACAAAGGCCCGGTCGATCTTCAAGGTGCGCACCGGCAATTGCTGCAATCGGCTGAGCGACGAGTGCCCGGTGCCGAAGTCATCGATCGCCATCGGGAAACCGACCTCGGCCAGCTCGTGCAGCAGCCGCATCTCCCCGCCAGCATCGGCCGCCATGGCGGCGGATTCGGTCAGTTCCAGCGCCAGGTCAGACGGCTGCAGGCCGGCCGACTCGACGGCCGCACGCATCGCCGAGACCAGACCCGGCTGCAGCTGATGCATCGACACATTCACCGCGATGTGCCGCAGCGCGCAACCCTGCGCCCGCAGATGGATCAGGTCGGCGCAGGCGCGACGGGCCACAAACAGGCCCAGCTCATGGATCGCGCCGCTGGCTTCGGCCAAGGGAATGAACACGTCGGGCGGCACCTCGCCGAAACGCGGGTGATGCCAGCGGGCCAGTGCCTCCGCCGCGACCACTTGACCGCTGCCATCCACCAGCGGCTGATAACGCACGCTCAACTGGCCGTGGCGGATCGCCTCGCTCAGGTCGGTGCGCAGCGCATGTTGGCGGCGCGTCGCCGCATCCTGCGCGGCATCGAAGATCTCCAGCAGCCCACGCCCTGCGCGCTTGGCGGTCTGCAAGGCCACATGACCGCGCCGCAGTGCTTCGGACGCGTCGGCACAGCGCTTGAGCGGCGTGGCGCCGATGCTCAGCGTGGGTACGAGCTTGAGGTCCTCGAACAGGATGGGCGTGTCCATCGCCTCCCGGATCGCCGCCACCTGCGCGGCCGGGTCGCTGCCCTCGGGCACCGGCAGCAGCAGGCCGAACTCATCCCCACCCGTGCGGGCCAGCAGGCCGACGCGGCCATAGCACTGGATCAGCCGCCGGGCCACCCGCTCGATCACCGCATCACCGGCGGCATGCCCGTGCACATCGTTGATGGCCTTCAGCCCATCGATGCCCAACAGGTACAGCCATTGACTGCGCAACGCGTCGCCCGCGGCCGCCATGCGGTTCTTCAGGCCCATGCGGTTCTGCAGACCGGTGGCCGCGTCGCAGGTCGACAGCGCCGTCATCTGCTGCTGCCAGGAACGACGCCGCGCCGCATAGCGATGGTTGGACGTCAGCCAGATCAGAAATCCCAGCAACTGCGCGGCGCCGAGCACCACCACATCGCGGCCGATGTCCTCGAAGACCTCGACGCTGGACACGCACACCTGCACCATCAGCCGCGGCGGGCGGTCGTCCCGCAGCGCGGCGCCGCAGCCGGTGGGCCACAGGCGCGCGAAGTCGATCAGCACGGCCGGGTTCTCGGGACGTTCCGCGCTGGCGCAATCGGCCCCGCGACAGACGCTGACCGACTCCGCATCATGCAGATCGGATAGGCCCAGACGGGCCAGCACCTTCATGTCGGTCGCCACGCTGGCTTCCTCGCGCTGGATCAGCAGCTGGGCCAGATCGCGAGCGGTCTCCTGCCGTTCCTTGAAGCCGAAATAGACGGTCATGGCGCCCAGCATCCCGATCGCCAGCACGGTGGTGATCAGGAAATAGACCCAGTGACGCTCCTGCGGCGTCTGTTGGAGGGTCTCGATCGGTGTGATCTCCGGCAACGAAGAGCGGTCCATAGGTCAACCTGGTTGGTGAAGCGAACACCGCTTCCCCGGAAGGCGACGGCAAGCGCGGCAAAGCCGCCGTCACGGTCGTCACGGGCCTGGATGCCCGTGGTTGAACTCTAGGAAACCGCCCTCGCCCGGGCAAGCCGCGCTTGGCTGATCCTCCTGTGGTGGATCGCCCTACGTCCGATCGGCGCCGGCGCGGCATGGGGGTTGGCACGACTGGGGCGGGCTGGGTCAGCCTCGCCGGACGACCGCTTCAGAGGCCTCTCCCGAGTGCCGGCCAGCCGCCTCGGGTCAGGTGTTGTTGGCACGCGCCGCGCGCTTACCCGCAGGGACGTCGCGGCGCGCGCTTCCTATCATCCGATCCAGCCGCGGACGACCGCGCGCCTGCGGTACGGCCGGCGGCGCGGCGCTCCGCCCCGCCGCCCACATCCGCCACAAAGACAACCCCATCGCTCGCTCGATGACGCACGACGCCAATCCCGCGACCTGTCCCAATTGCCAGATCGCCTTGCCCGCGACCGCCCGGTTCTGTCCCGGCTGCGGTCAGGAAACGCCGCTGCATCCGGCCTCGATGCGGGAATTCATCCATGAATTCATCGGCCATTACGTCGCGCTGGAAGGCCCGCTGTGGCGCTCGCTGGGCGCGCTGGCGGTGCTGCCCGGGCGACTGACCCGCGAGTACTTCCTGGGACGACGCCGTCGCTATGTGCAGCCGCTGCGGCTCTATCTGAGCCTGAGCTTCGTGTTCTTCATCGTCCTGCATCTGGTGGGCGGGGCGGAATTCCGCATCAACTTCGCGCAGCCGGTGAAGGTGCAGCACGACAGCTGCCGCGACGAGGGCCCGTCGGCTGCCAGTCAGCCGGCTTGCGGCTGGATGGAGCGCTCGCTGATCAATGTCGGCAAGCGGCTGGTGGCCACCAAGCCGGAAGCCTTGCAGGCCCGCATCGACCGCTATTCGCCTTATGCGCTGCTGCTGATGCAGCCGGCCTTCGCGGCGCTGCTGGCGCTGGTGTTCTTCCGTCGGCATTTGAAATATGCCGAGCATTTCGTCTTCGCGCTGCATCTGCATGCGTTCTGGTTCCTGGCCGCGCTGGTGTCGCTGGCCGCAGGCTGGCTGCCTTACCTGGTCTGGCCTTGGGCCGTCGTCTATGGCGTGATGGCGCTGCGAAAGGTCTATGGGGTGAGCTGGTGGGGCGGCGTGTGGCGCAGCCTGTTGCTGACCGTGCTCTATCTGCCCTTGATCAGCCTGGGCGTGGCCGCGCTGGTGGTGCTGACGTCGCTCACGGCGGGATGAGGTGGCCATGCGCGTGCGGACGGAATCGATGAAGGGCTGGATGAAGGCCTGGATGGAACGAGCGCGCCGAAGCGCCCGATCGATCCTCGGAGCGCCCGGCCCGCGTCGCGCGACGCGCTCGCGTGGCCACGCGGCGCTCCTTGCGCTGACGCTGGCCGCGATGCACACGGCGTCCCTCGCCGCACCGCCGCCGGACAAGCGCATCGCCATCACCGTCGACGACCTGCCATATGCCTCCGCGACGCCGATGAGCATGGCCGAAGCGGCCCGCCTGAACGACGGCTTGCTGCAGGCGCTGCGCCGGCATGAGGCGCCGGCCATCGGCTTCGTGAATGAAGACCGCCTGCTGGTGCCGGGCCAGATCGACCGCGGCGTCGCCATCCTGGAGGCCTGGCTGGATGCCGGCATGACGCTGGGCAATCACAACTTCGGCCATGTGGGCCTGTGGACCAGCAGCGTGGACCAGGTGCAAGCCGCCGTGTTGAAGGGCGAAGTCATCACCCGTTGGCTGACCACGCGACGTGGCCTGCCCTTGCGCTACTACCGCCCGCCCTTCACCCAGACCGGCCGGACCGAGGCCGACCGCGAGACCTTCGAACGCTTCCTCCAGACGCATGGCTACACGCTCGCTCCTTTCACGGTCGAGCACGACGACTACCTGTTCGCCTGCGTCTACGACCACCTGGACGGCACCGATGCGGCGTCAGATCGCCGCACCGTCGAAGACGATTACGACGCCCATCTGCGGCGGTCGATCGGCGTCTTCGAATCGATGTCTGACCAACTCTTCGGACGGCAGATTCCGCAGATCCTGCTGATCCATGCCAACCGGCTGAATGCGGACACGCTGGATCGCTCGCTGCGCACGCTGGAGGCGCTCGGCTACCGGTTCATCACACTGGACGAGGCGCTGCAGGACGAGGCCTATCAACGGCCCGTCGCCGCCAGCGGCCGATTCGGTCCGTCCTGGCTGGCGCGCTGGGCCCGCCGAGAGGGCGTGAAACTCACGGTCTATGGACAGCCGGATCCGGAAGGACCGGTCGTGGCACTTCATCGCCGGCACTGCGGGTCCTGAGCGCGAGGCTCGGCCGGCGGAAGCAGATTAGGAGCCGCCTCACTCGCGGCGCACCAGGCAGCGATTCAGCGATTCACCGATTCACCATGACGATGCCGGCCGTCAGCCCGGCCAGCGCCAGCATCAAGCGGGGCGTGATCGGCTCGGCCAGCAGCAAGGCGCCCGCCAGCAGACCGAACAGCGGCGTGCTGAGGGTGAAGCTGGACAGCTTGGTCGCCACATAGTGGCGGATCAGCCAGAACCACAGCAGGTAGCTGATGAAGGACACGATCACCGCCTGAAAGCCGAACAGGCCCAGCAGCCGCCAGGACCAGCTCATCGGCAGCGCCTCACCGGTCGCGAGCGCGCCGACGGCCAGCGCCAGCGCCGACACCGCCAGCTGATAGAGCAGGGTTTTCTCCGCACTCGCGGCGGAGAGCCGGGACCCGCGGATGGCCAGCGTCGTGCCGCCCCACAGCAACGCGGCCAGCACACCGAGCGTGTCGCCCAGCCACTGCATCGGCCGATCGGCGCTGCCATGCAGCCCTTCCCCGAATGCGAAGGCCACCGCGCCGAAGGCGATCAGCAGCCCGAGACCCTGGCGCAGGTTCAGTTTCTCCGAGGGCGAGATCAGCGGCATGCCCAGCGCCACGACAAACGGCGACAGGTAAAGGAACACCACCATGCGCGAGGCGGTGGTGTACTGCAGGCCGATGAAGATGCAGGCGAATTCCGCCGCGAACAGCACGCCCGCCAACAGACCGCCCGGCAGGCTGCCATCGCGCTCGAACAGCCGGATGCCGCGCATCGCCGCGAATGCCCAGACCAGCAGGCCCGCCACGCCGGAGCGCAGCGCCGCCTGCCACAGCGGGCCGATCTCGGTCAGCGCGGCCTTCACGGCCACCTGGTTCAGGCCCCACAGCAGGCAGCAACCCAACAGGATCGCCACCGCTGCGCCATCAAGTTGATGCTTGCGTTGCATGCGAGGGATCATGCCGTCGGCGCATCCACCAGCGCGCGAGCCACGCACACACCAGCGTGGTCAGCACGCCAGCGATCACGCCGGTCAGATGCGCCAGCGGCGCGATGGCGATGCTCCAGCCCTCCCACTGCCGCAGCGGCGGATCGGCCAGCGGCCGTTCGGCGGCGACCTTGGCGATCAAGCCCAGCCCGATCAGCAGGCCGATCACCCGCTCGCGCCCATGCGCATGCGGCGCCCGCAGCATCGCCAGCGCGGCCACCGCCACACCGGCATGCAGCACGCCGGACAAGCCGCCATAGCGCAGCAGCGCGGGTTCCCAGAGCAATCCCCATTGGGTCAGCGGCCAGGCGAGCAGCCAGGCAATCGCGTCGCGCCGTTGCAGTCGACCGGCCATCCCGACCAGGCCCAGCACCGCGCAGCCGGCCAGGTTGGCGATCAGATGCTGGGCGCTCCAGTGCAGCAGCGCAGCGCTGAAGGCCCGCCAGGGCTCGCGCCAGGCCAGCGACGGACGCCATTCCATCGCGGCCTGCACCGCGGCCGGCTGAACCCACGCCACCAGCGCACCGATGGCCAGACAGAGGGCCACCAGCATCCAGGCGCGTCCAGGCATGGGGATTGAAGAGACAGCGGGCGCGCGGCGGCCTCAGGGGCCGAAGACCGCCCGCCACAAGGCCAGCACCGCATCGCGCTGCGGCTGGATGGCCTGGGCCGATTCGCCATCGAGCGCGGTCGATTGCTCATTGAGCCGCGCCCGGTGCTGGACCCGGCGCAGTTCCCGGTAGGCATCCGCCGCCGCGCGTCCGACGCCGGCCGGCAGCAGCCCGGCCGATTCGGCCAGTTGCAGCAGCGCGATGTTGCCGGCATTGGCCAGCAATTCGGGATGCGCGCCGGAATGCGCCAGCACCAGGAACTGCAGCGTGAATTCCGCATCCACCATGCCGCCGGGGCTGTGCTTGACGTCGAAGAAGCCGTCCCGCACCGGTCGCGCCGCGCGCAGCTTGTCCCGCATCGCCACCACCTCCTGCCGCAAGGCCTGCGGATCGCGCGGCGCGGTCAGCACCGCGCGCCGGGTCGCTTCGAAGCGCTCGGCCAGCGACGCATCACCCGCACAGAAACGCGCTCGGGTGATGGCTTGATGCTCCCAGGTCCAGGCGGTGTTGCTGCCGCGGCCGGTCTGGTAGTTCTCGAAGGAAGCGATCGAGGTCACCAGCAGGCCGGAATTGCCGTTCGGGCGCAGCGCGGTGTCGATGTCGAACAGCTCGCCCGCCGCCGTGCGCAGCGTCAGCCAGGTGATCAGCTTGCGGATGAAGGCGCCGTAGATCTCCGACGCGCTGTCGTCGTCGTCATCGAACAGGAACACCAGATCCAGATCGCCGCCATAACCCAGCTCCTTGCCGCCGAGCTTGCCGTAGGCGATGACCGCCAGGCGCGGCGCGGGCCGGTGCTTCTGCTTGAGCCGATCCCAGGCCCAGTCGATCACGCATTGCAGCGTGGCATCGGCCAGCAGCGAGAGTTCGTCGGCGACCTGCTCGACGCTGATCTGGCCTTCCACATCCCGCACCAGCGTCCGGAACACTTCCGCATGGTGGGCGCGGCGCACGCTGTCCAGCAGCGCATCCTCGCTCGCTTCGCCATGGTCGGCCCAGGCATCGTGACGGGCCTGCAGATCCTGGATGAAGGCCGCGCCATCGAAGCGCTCATGCAGCAAGCGCGCGTCCGCCAGCTCATCGATCACGCCGGGATGCTGCATCAGATAGCGCATCGGCCAGCGGGCCAGGCCCAGCAGCCGCAGCAACCGCCCCTGCACCGCCGGTCGTTCGACCAGCAGCGCCAGATAACTTTCGCGCCGCAGCAGCGGCTCGACCCAATCGACAAAGCGCTGCGCCGCATCCAGCGTGCATTCGCCCTGACGGACCGCGAGCGCCGCGCGACCAACCAGCTTGGCCAGCCGCAGCCGCGATTCCTCGCGCAGGCCCTGCACCCGCGGCTGCTGGGCCCAGCGGCGCACATTGGCGGCGAGCTCCGGCTGCAGCTTGTCCAGGAATTCCTCGCTGTCGATGGGCAGCGGCGGCCCGCCGCACATGCCGCCCTTGCAGCCGCCCGACGACGGCGCGACGCCGTCATGCAGCAGCGCATCGAATTCGGTGGCGACCAGCTCGCGCACTTCCAGCAGGCGATCCATCAACGGACAGGCTGCGCCCTTGCAGCTCAGGCCCATGCTGCGGGCGATCCAGCCGATGTCCTCATCCCCGCCGGGCAGGCAATGGGTCTGCTGGTCATCCAGATATTGAATGCGGTGCTCGACCCGGCGCAGGAAGTCGTAGCCCTTGGCCAGCGCCTGCGCGGTGTCGGGCTTCATCAGGCCGCGCGCGGCCAGCCGGTTGAGCGCCTTGAGCGTCGAGCGGGTGCGGATTTCCGGGAACTGCCCGCCGCGCACCACCTGCAGCAGCTGGACGATGAATTCGATCTCGCGGATGCCGCCCCGCGACAGCTTCACATCATTCGCGCGTTCGGGCCGGCCGGCGGCGCGGCGCTGGGCCTCGTCGCGGATCTTGCGGTGCAGTTGCCGCAGGCCCTCGAACACGCCGTAATCCAGATAGCGCCGGTAAACAAACGGCGTGACCAGGCTGCGCAACTGCAGCGCCCGGCCATTGGTGACGCTTTCCCGCGGCGCGACCACCCGGCTCTTGAGCCAGGCGAAGCGTTCCCATTCGCGGCCCTGGACCAGCAGATATTCCTCCAGCATCGCCAGGCTCACCGCCGGCGGACCGGAATTGCCGTTCGGCCGGAGCGCCAGATCGACGCGGAAGACCTGGCCGTCTTCGGTCACGTCGCCGATCAGGGTCGACAGCCGGCGGGACAGGTGAGCGAAATACTCATGGGCGCTGATGCGCTGCGGGCCGTCGGTCTGGCCGTCGTCCTCGTAGACATAGATCAGGTCGATGTCGGACGAGACATTCAGCTCGCGCCCGCCCAGCTTGCCCATGCCGACGACCCAGAAATCGATGGTCTGGCCGTCCGCGCTGCGGGGCGCGCCATGGATCGCATCCAGCTCGGCGCGGCAGTGCTGCACGCCCAGGTCCAGGCTGACTTCCGCCAGATGGGTCATCGCCTGGGTGATGTCGGTCATCGGCGCGCCCTGCTCGACATCCAGCACGGCCAGGCGCTCCATCACCAGCTGACGCATCACCCGCAGCGCGGCGGCGAGCGGGCGTCCCGTTTGCTGGAGATGGGCGACCAGCTCCCGCATGACCGAATCGACCGGCAAGCCGGGCGGCAACGCCTTCAGCTCGTCGCCATAACGGCGCCGGATGCGTTGAACGAAACGACTGTGATCGGCGGATGCGGCGGGGGCCTGGGAGGCTGAGGCCGCATCGGTCGTGGCCGGGGCAACTGATTCCATCGGTAAAGAAAACTCTCGCTGGCTGATGGCCCGAATGGCTGTGCTAGATTCGGCGACCGCCGTTCCCTCTTACATGTCCTCTCCCGCCGATCCCCGCACTGCCTCCGGCCCCACGGTCGCATCGCGACGCTGGTGGACCCGCTGCGCACTCTGGATCGGCGGTCCGCTGCTGATCTTGCTGGCCTTGCTGTTCTCTGCCTGGCTGGCCTTGCATTGGGCGATTCTGCCGCACATCGATGACTGGCGCCCCGATCTGGAGAAGCAAGCCACCCAGGCATTGGGGGTACCCGTTCACATCGGCAGCATCGCGTCCAAATCCGGCGGCTGGCTGCCGGCGCTGGACCTGCACGACGTCCGCCTGACCGACGCCCACGGCCGCGACGCGCTGGTGCTGCCGCGGGTCAGCGCCGCGCTGTCGGCGCGCTCGCTGCTGGCGCTGGAACTGCGCTTCTCCCAACTGCTGCTGGACGGCCCCGAGCTGCTGCTGCGTCGCGACACCCAAGGCCGCGTCTTCGTCGCCGGGCTGAGCATGGACGGCCACGGCGACACGCCGGCCTCGGAAGCCGCCGCCGACTGGTTCTTCCAGCAGCCGGAATTCGTCATCCTGCATGGCCGCATCCGCTGGGTGGACGAGCTGCGCGCCGCGCCGCCGCTGGAGCTCTTCGATCTGAATCTGGTGCTGCGCAACGGCCTGCGCCGCCATCACCTGCGCGTGGATGCCACCCCGCCCGCCGGCTGGGGCCAGCGCTTCAGCCTGCGCGGCCAGTTCACCCAGTCGCTGCTGGAGCGACCGGGCGCGCTGCAGCACTGGAGCGGCCAGCTCTTCGCCGACCTGCCCCGCACCGATGTGCGCGAGCTGCGCCGTTATCTGGATCTGCCCTTCGAGCTGAATGAAGGCGATGGCGCGCTGCGCGCCTGGCTGGAGATGGACAAGGGCCAGCCCCGCCAGCTGACGCTGGACATGGGCCTGCGCGCCGTCAAGCTGCGGGTTTCCCCCAACCTGCCGGAGCTCGACCTGGCCCAGGTCGGCGGTCGGCTGGTGATGCAGCAGACCGACAAGCGGTTTTCGCTGGAGGCCAAGCAGCTCGGCTTCCAGGCGGGGGATGGCCTGGACTGGCCCCGCTCGGACTGGGCGCTGCATCTGCAGCGGGACGACAAGACCGGCACGGTGACCGGCGGCGATTTCCAGGCCCAACGGCTGGACCTGGCGCTGGGCGCGCAGATCCTGTCGCGCCTGCCGTTGAGCGACGCCCAACGCCAGCTCATCAGCGAGATGAAGCCCGCCGGCGCGCTCAACGGCCTGCAGCTCCAGTGGGACGGCCCGCTGGACGCGCCACGCCATTACCGCGCGAAGGGCCAACTGCAGCAATTGCAACTGGCTGCGGCGACGCCGGTCGCGCCGGCCGATCCCGGCTCCGCACCGCCGCTCGGCCGACCGGGCGTGCAGGGCGCGGATCTGCTGTTCGACGCCAATGAGCAAGGCGGTCGCGCGACGCTGGCAATCGCCAACGGGCAGTTGACGCTGCCTGGCGTGTTCACCGAACCGACCTTGCCGGTGCAGCAGGCGCAGGCCACCGTGCAGTGGCGTGCGCAGCGCTTGCCGACGTCGACCTCGGCCGTGCCCACCGCCGCCGCACGTTCGCCGCAAGCCGCCGACCGGGTGGCCACCGCCACGCCCAACGCCTCCAGCGGCGCCGCCAGCGACAGCGCCGCCGCGCCGATCACCCGCCAATGGACGGTGCAGTTCAACCAGGTCAAGCTGGTCACCGACGACCTGACCGCCGAGGTCGACGGCGTCTGGCAAAGCGCCCTGACCCGCCGACCGCACGACAGTGGCCGACTCGACCTGACCGGCCGCATCGACGAGGTCCGCGCCCCGCGCGTGCTGCGTTATCTGCCGGCCTCGCTGGGGCCGGACTCGCGGCGCTACATCCGGGATGCGATCCAGGATGGCGTGGTCCAGAAAATCCAGGTGCGGCTGCTGGGCGACCTGATCGACTTCCCGTTCGACGCCCCGCGCAGCAAGGGCCAGTTCCACATCAGCAGCCAGGTCCGCGACCTGACCCTGGCCTATGTGCCCAGCCATCCGGCGGAGAACGGGCTGCCCGCGGTCCAGTCGCCCTGGCCGGCGATGGAGCAACTGCAGGCGGAGCTGGTGTTCGATCGCGCCGCGATGCAGATCCGCCATGGCCGGGCTCGGCTGATGGGCGTGGAGCTGAGCGACGTCCAGGGCGACATCGCCGATCTTTATCACCACGCGCCGGTGCTGGAGATCAGCGGCGAGGGCCGTGGCGCGCTGGCCGATGCGCTGCGTTATGTGCGCAGCTCGCCGGTCGCCGAGATGACCGGCCATGTGCTGGATCCCGCCGTCGCGACCGGACCGCTGGCGCTGAAGCTCGGGCTGCATCTGCCGCTGGCGCACATCGATGGCACGACGGTCAAGGGTCAGGTGCTGCTGGCCGGCAACGACCTGCGGCTGCGACCGGACGCGCCGATGTTCAACCAGGCCCGCGCCCGCATCGAGTTCGATCAGAAGGGCTTGCAGATTCGCGGCGGCCAGGCCCGCATTCTGGGCGGCGATGCCAGCTTCGAGGGCGGCAGCCAGCCGGATGGCAGCCTGCGCTTCGTCGCCAACGGCACGGTGACCGCCGAGGCGATGCGCAATGCGCCGGAACTCGGCCTGGGTGCACGTGCGGCGCAGGCGATGACCGGTCAGACCCCGGTGCGTTTCGAACTGGCCGTGGCCAAGGGCCAGCCCGAGATCACCCTGACCAGCCAGTTGCAAGGCATCAGCCTGGACCTGCCCGCGCCGCTGCGCAAGACCAGCGAGGAGACCTGGCCCCTGCGCGTCACCACCCGCGTCCTGCCCGCGCCGAGCGGCAGCCAGCGGGAAGAACTGCGCATCGAGGCCGGCCCGGTGCAGGCGCTCTATCAACGCGACGTCAGCGGCGAGCCCAAGGTGCTGCGCGGCGCGCTGGCACTGCAGGACAAGCTGCCCGAGTTGCCCGCGCAGGGGGTCGTGGCCCGGGCCACCTTCCAGCAACTGAATGCGGACACCTGGCAGAACGCCCTGCCGCCGCTGATGGGCAGCAAGGACAAGGACCCCGCCGCCAGGGACACCGCGATCGACAGCGATGCGGCGTTGGACAGCGCCATCGACGGCGGCTACGTGCCCAGCCAGCTCGCGCTGAAGGTGCAGACGCTGCAGGCCTCCGGCCGCACGCTCAACCGGGTGGTGGCGGGCATCAGCCGCGACAGCGCCAATGCCGGCTGGCGGGTGTCGGTGGATGCGGAACAACTGAGCGGCTTCATCGAGGTGCGCAGCGCCCGTCCGCAGCATCCGGGCCGGGTGTTTGCGCGGCTGTCGCGCCTGTCAGTGCCAAAGACGGATGCGGACACGGTCGAGCAGTTGCTGGACCAGCAACCGCATTCGGTGCCGACGCTGGACATCGTCGTCGAGGACTTCGAACTGCGCGGCAAGCGCCTGGGCCGGCTGGAGATCGAGGCCCAGCAGCAATCGGAACAGCGCGACTGGAAGCTCAACAAGCTGCTGCTGAAGAATCCCGACGCCACGCTGAGCGCGTCCGGCCAATGGGCGCCCGAGGCTGGCCGATCGGTGCGTCGCACCGAGCTGGACTGGAAGCTGGATGTGGTCGATGCCGGCAAGTTGCTGGAGCGGCTCGGCCAGGGCCAGGTGCTGCGCAGCGGCAAAGGCCAGCTGACCGGGCAACTCGGCTGGCAGGGATCGCCGATGTCGCCGGATTACGCCTCGATGCGCGGCAAGCTGACGGTGGCGATGGATTCCGGCCAGTTCCTGAAGGCCGAGCCGGGCGTGGGCCGGCTGCTGGGCGTGCTCAGCCTGCAGTCGATTCCGCGCCGGCTGGTGCTGGACTTCCGCGATGTGTTCTCCGAGGGCTTCGCCTTCGACAACGTCGGCGGGGACATCCAGATCGTCAAGGGCGTGGCCCGCAGCGACAACCTGCGCATGCGCGGCCTGCAGGCGGCGGTGCTGATGGAGGGCTCGGCCAACCTGGCGGCCGAAACCCAGGACCTGCATGTGGTGGTGGTGCCCGAGATCAATGCCGGCGGCGCGGCGCTGGCCTATGCGGCGGTGAATCCGGCCATCGGCCTGGGCACCTTCCTGGCGCAATGGCTGTTGCGCAAGCCCATCGTCGCGGCCAGCACCGAGGAATTCCGCGTCACCGGCACCTGGACCGACCCCAAAATCGAGCAGGTGCCGCGCGGGACCGGCCCGTCCGGCTCTCAGGCCCCCGAGGCCGCCACCGGTCAAGGAGACAGCGCCCCATGAAGATCGCCGCCATCCAGATGGTGTCCGGCACCCGGCTGGACGAGAACCTCGCCCGTGCCCGGCACTGGATCGCCGAAGCCGCTGCGCAAGGCGCGCGGCTGGTCTCGCTGCCCGAATACTTCTGCCTGATGGGCCATCAGGACACCGACAAGCTGGCTTTCGCCGAGCGCCCCGGCGACCTGAACGCGCCGATCCAGGGCCTGCTCAGCGAGGCCGCGCGGGCGCACGGCCTCTGGGTGCTCGGCGGCACCCTGCCGATGGCCATCGAGGGCGCGCCCACGCCGGCCGAGCGGGTGCGCAACAGCACCTGCGTCTTCGCGCCCGACGGCACGCTCGCGGCGCGCTACGACAAGCTGCACCTGTTCCGCTACGACAACGGACGCGAACACTACGACGAAGGCCGTGTGCTGGAGGCCGGTGAGGCGCCGGTGACGCTGCGCGCCGCGTTCGTGCCGTCCGCAGCGGCGCCGGGGGCGGCGTCCGATGGCGTGGCGGACGGATCGTCGCTGCGGATCGGGCTGTCGATCTGCTATGACCTGCGTTTCCCGGAGCTCTTCCGCGCGATGAGCTTTGCGGACGGCCAGCCGCCACTGGATCTGATCAGCGTGCCGGCGGCCTTCACCTACACCACCGGGCAAGCCCATTGGGAACTGCTGCTGCGCGCCCGGGCGGTGGAAAACCAGGCCTATGTGATCGCTGCGGCGCAAGGCGGCACCCATGAGAACGGCCGCCGCACCTGGGGCCACAGCATGGTGGTCGATCCCTGGGGCGAAGTGCTGGCCTGCGTGCCGGAAGGCGAAGGCCTGGCCGTGGCCGACATCGACGCCGCCCGGCTGGCGCAGGTGCGCCGCCAACTGCCGGCGCTGAAGCATCGGCGGCTCTGAGCCCGTCGGGATCGCCGCGGCCCAGATCCAGGCTGAGGCCGCGTCCGGTCGTGCGCCGCATCTCTGCGCGGATTCCGGGCCATTTCCGGCGATCAACCCCCTCCGGTCGGAGGCAAGATGTGCCCATGATCGACCGTTGCTCCGCGCCTTCGCATCGGACGCTCGCGTCCGCGTCCCGTTTCTCCGATCGCCACCGTCCGGCAGGCGATGGCGTGGTGACGCGCGCCACACGCCTCACGCGGGCGGCGCTGGGCGCGGCGCTGCTTGGCGGCGCGATCAGCCTCGCGGGCTGCGGTGCGCCGGCGCGACCGCTGGAGCTGTCCATCACCGACATGGATTCGCTGCAGCTGCGCTCCTGGGTCAGCCCGCAACTGCGGCGCAATGTCAGCCTGCTGCCGGTCAGCGGCGGCCAGGAGACCTCGCGGTGGTGGGGCACCCGCATCAGCGACATGAGCCTGAACCAGGCCTATCAGGAATCGCTGCGCCGCCTTGGTCTGATGCCCGATCTGCCGGATGGCGGCCGCTATCAGCTGCGGGTGGAGCTGCTGGCCATGGCTCAGCCGAATCTCCCGCTGGGACCGGAAGTGGCGATCGCGGTGCGCTACACGCTGACCGAGCGCATCACCAATGCCACGCTGTATCAGCGGGTGCTGCGAAACACGCAGAAGGCCGGCATTGATGACAGCCTCAGCCCCAATGAGCAGCTGCGCATCGCCACCGAAGCGGCGCTGCGCAACAACATCGCCGAGCTGATCCGCGAGCTGGCCTCGCTGCCCTTGCCCAACTGAGGCGGGCGCGCTGAGCGCGGCTGGAGCGCGGGCCGAGACCTCCGCGCCCGACGACCGATGCGATGGGCCGCGCCGATCGCTCGCCTGTGCGGGGCTCGCGACGCCATCGGAATGACGCGCGCCATCGAGCGCGGCGACCCGTCGGCCGTGCCGCCCGTTCGCCCGGCATATGCATATGAAGATTCAATGCTTGCCAAATGTCGGGTATTCCCTAAGGATTGCGGGTTTCGCCTGAGACGGCGCCACGCCCTGTCTCTTTGCCCAGCCGACCTGCCGGCTCGCCGTCTGCTTCCCTGCCGTGATCGAACTCGAACAGCTTCACAAATCCTATGACGTCGACGGACGGCGCATCCCCGCGCTCCAGGGCGTGGACCTGCGGGTCCATGCGGGCGAGGTGTTCGGCATCATCGGCGCCTCGGGCGCGGGCAAGAGCACGCTGCTGCGAGTGATCAATCTGCTGGAGCGCCCGGACAGCGGCCGGGTGGTCGTGGCCGGCCAGGACCTGCAGGCGCTGGACGCCGCCGGCCTGCGCGCGGCGCGCCAACGCATCGCGATGATCTTCCAGCACTTCAATCTGCTGGGCTCGCGCACCGTGGCGCAGAACGTCGCCTGGCCGCTGCGCATCGCCGGCTGGGAACCCGCCCGCATCGGGCCGCACGTCGACAGCCTGCTGGCGCGCGTCGGCCTGAGCGCGCATGCCGACAAATATCCCGCCCAGCTCTCCGGCGGCCAGAAGCAGCGGGTGGGCATTGCCCGCGCGCTGGCGCTGTCGCCGCAGGTGCTGCTGTGCGATGAAGCCACCAGCGCGCTCGACCCCGAAACCACCCGCGCCATCCTGGATCTGCTGGCGGAGCTGAATGAGGAACTCGGCCTGAGCATCGTGCTCATCACCCATGAGATGGATGTGGTGCGCCGCGTCTGCGACCGCGTGGCGGTGCTGGAGGCGGGCCGCATCGTCGAACAGGGGCCGGTCACGCAGGTCTTCCTGCATCCGCGCTCGGACACCGCGCGGCGCTTCGTGCTGGCCTCGGAACATGTGGATGAAGGCGACCAGCGCGATGACTTCGCGCAGGTGCAGGGCCAGCTGTGGCGACTGACCTTCGTCGGCGATCGGACCTACGAACCGCTGCTGGGCGAGATCGCCCGCCAGACCCAGCTGGACTTCGGCATCCTGGCCGGACGCATCGACCGCATCAAGCGCGAGCCGTATGGCCAGCTGACCATCGCCGTCAGCGCAGGCGATCGGGATGCCGCGCGCCGCCTGCTGGCCGAGCGCGGTGTGCAGGTCGAGGAGCTGCGCGAATGAGCACCACGACCTCGCTGCTGCAGACCCTGGCCGCCATCGACTGGACGGAGATCGCCTGGGCCGGTTCCGACACGCTGCTGATGCTCGGCGGCTCGCTGCTGTTCACCACGCTGCTCGGCCTGCCGCTGGGCATCGCCCTGTATCTGTTCGATCGCGGCCGGCTGCTGGCCTCGCCGCGCCTGTACGGGCTGCTGTCGCTGCTGGTGAATGTGCTGCGCTCGCTGCCGTTCGTGATCCTGCTGATCGTGCTGATCCCGTTCACGCTGCTGATCACCGGCACCTCGCTCGGCGTGGCGGGCGCGATTCCGCCGCTGGTCGTCGGCGCGACGCCCTTCCTCGCGCGGCTGGTCGAAACCGCGCTGCACGGCGTGGACCGCGGCATCGTCGAAGCCGGCCAGGCCATGGGCGCGACCACGCGCCAGATCGTCTGGCAGGCGCTGCTGCCGGAGGCGCTGCCGGGCCTTGTGTCCGCGCTCACCGTCACCGCGATCACGCTGGTGTCCTACACCGCGATGTCGGGCGTGATCGGCGGCGGCGGATTGGGCGACCTGGCCATCCGCTTCGGCTATCAGCGTTTCCAGACCGAGGTGATGGTGGTCACCGTGGCGCTGCTGCTGATCCTGGTGCAGGCGCTGCAGATGCTGGGCGACTGGCTGGTGAAGCGGGTGTCGCATCGCTGAGCGAGGGCGGTCGTCGTCGGCGCTTCGTCGAGTCGTCATCGGTCCGGACAGGGTGCCGGTCATGTTTTTTCTTGCCGCGTGGTGCGGCGTCGTTTCAGGAGTTGTGCATGAAGAAGATCGTTGTCGCCGCCTTCGCGGTTCTGGCTCTGGGTTCGGCCTCTGCCGAGAAGCTGAGCGTGGCCGCCACCGCCGTGCCGCATGCGGAGATCCTCAACCTGGTCAAGCCTGAGCTGGCCAAGCAGGGGGTGGAGCTGGAGGTGAAGGTGTTCACCGACTATGTGCAGCCCAATGTGCAGGTGGCCGAGAAGCGGCTCGATGCCAACTTCTTCCAGCACAAGCCCTATCTGAATGAATTCAACAAGGGCAAGGGCACCAACCTGGTCCCGGTGGTGGCCGTGCATGTGGAGCCGTTTGGCGCCTATTCCACCAAGCACAAGACGCTGGCCGCGTTGCCGGAAGGCGGCACGGTGGCGCTGCCCAACGATCCCACCAACGGCGGCCGCGCGCTGCTGCTGCTGGACAAGGCGGGCGTGATCAAGCTCAAGGACAAGTCCAACATCCTGGCCACGACCAAGGACATCGCCGAGAACCCGAAGAAGCTGAAGTTCCGCGAGATCGAAGCCGCCACGCTGCCGCGCATCCTGCCGCAGGTGGACCTGGCGCTGATCAACACCAACTACGCGCTGGAAGCCAAGCTGAATCCCGCCAAGGATGCGCTGGCGATCGAGGGCAGCGAATCGCCCTACGCCAACTGGCTGGTCACCCGCGCGGACAACGCCAACGCGCCCGCCGTGAAGAAGCTGGCCGCCGCCCTGCAGAGCGAGCAGGTCAAGCGCTTCATCCAGACCCAGTACAAGGGCGCGGTGGTGCCGGCCTTCTGACGGTCGGCCAGCGGCCCCAGGGCCGCGCCCCTGTCGCGCCGGTGCGGCGCCCGGGCGGCTTTTCTGCACACGGCGCCCCGCGAATGCGGGGCGTTTTTCATGGGCGCGCGCGGGGCGCGCATTAGTGCCGCACACGACCGGCGCTTTCACCGGAACATCCCTGGCCCGCGCTGCGTGCTGACGACTGGAACGTTCACGGGCACCTCCTTCCTGGACTTCCCGGGCTGCCCCCCGAACCGCCAACCGTGTCCGACCTCGCTGCCGTCCTGCCGCAGTTCTTCCTGTTCCGCGACGGCGATCCCACGCTGCTGCTGACGGGCCGTTTCTCGCTGCCGCTGGTGCTGCTGTCGATCGCCGTGGCGGCGATGAGCTCCGCGCTCGGGCTGCAAGGCGCCCGCATGGCGCGGCGCTCGACCGGCTGGCGGCGCCAGTTCATCCTCGCCAGCGGCGCGATCGCGTTGGGCGGCGGTGTCTGGTCGATGCACTTCATCGGCATGCTGGCCTTCGAGCTCTGCACCATCGTGCGCTTCGCGCCGGTGCTGACCGCGCTGTCGATGCTGCCGGCCTTGCTCGCGTCCTGGGTGGCCCTGGCCTTGCTGTCGCGCGGCAGTCTCAGTCGACGGTCCTGGAGCCTCGGCGGCGTGGTGGTGGGCGCCGGCATTGGCGCGATGCATTACGCCGGCATGGCGGCCATGGAGATGAGCGCCGCGCTGCGCTATGACCCGCTCTGGTTCGGCGCCTCCATCGTGGTGGCGGTGCTGCTGGCGATGCTGGCCTTGTGGATCGCCTTCGGGCTGGAAGGGCGGCTGTCGGCCGGCTGGGGCGTCAGCCTGGGCGGTCTGGCCATGGGCGCGGCCATCGCCGGCATGCACTACACCGCGATGGGCGCCGCGCGCTTCGTCGGCGATGCCGACGGCCCCTGCAACACCGGGCTGCAGAACAACGGCCTGCTGGCGATGGCGGTGACCCTGGTGGCGCTGGCGATCAGCGCGATCACCGCCGGTGCCAATGGCCTGCTGGTCTATCGACGGCTGAACCGCGAGCTGATGGCCGAGCGCCAACGGCTGCTGGACATGGACCGCGCCCTGCGCGAAAGCGAAAACCAATACCGCGCGCTCATCGCCAACAGCCCCGGCGTCACCTTCCGCTGCCGGCTGGATGCGGACTGGAGCATGGTCCTGATCGGCGATGCGGTGCAGGACCTCACAGGCTGGCCGATGGACGATTTCATCGATGGCCGCCAGCATTGCGGCGCCCTGATCCATCCGCAGGACTGGTCCTCGGTGAACGACGCGGTCTCCGAGGCCGTGCGCACCGACCTGCCCTACACCATCGAATACCGGATGCACCATCGCAGCGGCAGCGAGCGTTGGGTGTCGGAGCGCGGTCGGCCGGTGCGCGACGCTCACGGCGTGCCGCAATGGATCGATGGCGTGATGCTGGACATCACCGAATCCAAGCGCCTGCAGCTGCAGCTGGAACATGCCAAGGAGAGCGCCGAATCCGCTGCAGCGGCCAAGAGCGCCTTCCTGGCCAACATGAGCCATGAGATCCGCACGCCGATGAATGCGATCCTCGGCTTCACCGAATTGCTGCTGGACACCACGCTGAGCGAAGCCCAGCGTCGCCATCTCGGCACGGTGCGCGGGTCCGCGCGCTCGCTGCTGGCGCTGCTCAACGACATCCTGGACACCGCCAAGCTCGACAAGGGCGCGATGGCCCTGGAGCAGACCGATTTCTCGCTGCGCCTGGTGTGCGAGCAGGCGCTCAATTCCCTGCGTCTGCTGGCGCAGCGCAAGCGGCTGTCGCTGCAGCTGGACTATCCCGCCCACTGGCCGCAAGTCTTCATCGGCGATCCGCTGCGGGTTCAGCAGGTGTTGCTGAATCTGGTCGGCAACGCGATCAAGTTCACCGAGCAGGGCGCGGTCACCTTGCGCATGAGCCACGACGGCGGACGCATCCATCTGGCCGTGATCGACACCGGCATCGGCATCGCCGAAGACCGCCTCGACCGCATCTTCGATGCCTTCGCGCAGGCGGATGCCTCCACCACCCGCCGCTTTGGCGGCACCGGGCTGGGCACGACGATCTCGCGGCAACTGGTGGAACGCATGGGCGGCCGCATCACGGTCGAGAGCGTGCTGGGGCAAGGCAGCACCTTCCATGTCTGGCTGCCGCTGCCGCTGGGCGATCCGGCCCGGGCCAGCGCGTCGCGCCCGTCGACCGATACGGTGAGCCTGCCGCCGCTGAAACTGCTGGTCGCCGATGACGTGGCCCAGAACGGCGAATTGCTGCAACTGATCCTGAGCCGCGAAGGCCATCAGGTGCGGCTCGTGACCGACGGCCTGCAGGCGCTCAAGGCCTTCACCGAGGAACGTTTCGATGCGGTGCTCATGGATGTGCACATGCCGCATCTGGACGGCCTGGGTGCGACCCGCCGCATCCGCAATTTCGAGCTGGCGCAGGACCGCCATCACACGCCGGTCGTCGCGCTGACGGCCAGCGTGCTGGAAGAGGACCGCCAGGCCGCGCTCGCGGCCGGCATGGACGGCTTCGCGGTGAAGCCGGTGGAGCCGGCCCGGCTGTTCGCCGAGATGGGCCGGGTGCTGGGGCTGTCGCTGCCCGCCGGCGCCGCGCCCCCGCCGTCGCGCCCACTGCCGACGCGCGACACGGCGATGGGCGGTCTGGGCGCTGATGACGACGCCCTCGATGCCTCGGTGCTGGACTGGCACCAGGGTCTGCGCCTGTGGGGCAGCGCGCAGGCCTGGCAGCGGGGACTGCGACGCTTCGCCGCCGAGCAGCAGGACGGCGTGAGCCGGCTGCAGACGCTCATGATCCAGCGCCAGTGGCTGGAACTGCGCGCGCTGGTGCACCGCTGGCGCGGTGTGTCCGGCAACCTCGCCATGCCCACGCTGCTGAGCGCGAGCGCGGCGGTCGAGGAGGCCTTGCGTCAGGATCGCGTCGACGCGCTGTCGGCGTTGATCGATGCGCTGGGGATGGCGCTGTCCGACGTGCTGGAGGCCATCGCCGACATGGATGCCCCGCCGCCCACTGCGCCCGCGCCGCTGGATCTGCTGGCGCCGGAACAGCGCGATCTGGTGCGGCTGATCCGTCAGTTGGCGGCCGCCCTGCGCGGCAGCGAGCTGGACGACGACGCCTTGCGCCAGTTGCGCCAGCAATTGGGCGCCGAGCGCTGTGCGCCGCTGGTGCAGGCCATCGACGATTTCGATTTCGACGCGGCCTTGCAGGCGCTGCAGGGCCTCGACACCGCGCTGGCGGCAGGCGCCCTGGTGGCGGAGGCGGCGCCGACCTCCCCGTCCCTGTGAGCGGATGAGCGAATGAGCTGCGGAGCTGAAGCACGATGAGCGCTGTCGACCACCGACCCAAACTGCTGCTGGTCGATGACGAGCCGGCCAACCTGCAGGTGCTGCGCCATGCGCTGCAGGAGGACTATCGGCTGCTGTTCGCGCGGGACGGCCACAAGGCGCTGGAGCTGGCGCGCAGCGAGCTGCCGCACCTGGTGCTGCTGGACGTGATGATGCCGGCGCTCTCCGGGCTGGAGGTCTGCCGGCAACTCAAATCCTTCGAGGCGACGCAGGGCATCCCCATCATCTTCGTCACCGCGCTGGCGGAGTCCGGCGACGAGACCGCCGGCTTCGATGCGGGCGCGGTCGACTACATCACCAAGCCGGTCAGCCCGCCGGTGGTGCGGGCGCGGGTGCGCAATCATCTGTCGCTGGTGCGCGCCCAGGAGCTGCGCGACACGCGGCTGCAGATCGTGCAGCGCCTCGGTCGCGCGGCGGAATACAAGGACAACGAGACCGGCTGGCATGTGGTGCGCATGAGCCACTATTCCCAGATCCTGGCCCGCGCCGCCGGCTACTCGGATCATGAGGCCGACGACCTGCTGCATGCCGCGCCGATGCATGACATCGGCAAGCTCGGCATTCCCGATGCGATCCTGCAGAAGCCGGGCAAGCTCGATGAAGCCGAGTGGTCGGTGATGCGCCGCCATCCGCAGATCGGCGCCGAAATCCTGGGCGAGCAGACCCACGGCCTGCTGGCGATCGCGCGCCGCATCGCCCTGGCCCATCACGAGAAATGGGACGGCACCGGCTATCCGGAAGGACTGGCCGGCGAGGCGATTCCGGAGGAAGCCCGCATCGTCGCCATCGCCGATGTCTTCGATGCGCTGACCAGCGTGCGGCCCTACAAGCCGGCCTGGCCGGTGGACCGCGCCGTCGCCCATCTGCGCGAACAAGCCGGCAAGCATTTCGAGCCGCGCCTGGTGGAGCTGTTCATCAGCGTGCTGCCGCAGGTGCTGGAGGTGCGGGAGCGTTTCCTGGAGGCCGGCTGAGTCGTCGTGAGGCTTCAGCGCCCTCGCGCGTCGCGGCGGTCGACGGAGAAGCGCGCGGCGGTGACGACGGCGGTGACGACGGCGAGGACTGCGGCAAGGACGCCTGAGCCGCATCCAACGACGCGCCCGTGATCGGCGCGGCCGGCGTCGCCAACGGCCACGGCCAGGCCGAGGGCCCGTACGCCGCCAGCACCTGGCGCCGGCTGGGCAACTGGTGTCCCAGCACCGCCCACCAGGCGTTGCTCTGCGCGCCGTTGGGAAACTCGCCATAGCCGCCTGATTCGTCACGGCGCACCAAGCGATAGAACATGAGCTGACCGCTCACCGGATCCACACGTCCATGGATGTCGCCTTCGGTGGCCAGCGGATCGGCCTCGATCCCGTCGCCGGTCCCTAGAACCGCGCGGGCCAAGGCCAGGGCGTCAGTGGTCAGCCCGTGCTGCACCAGGGTCTCGACGATCCAGGGCCAGTGAGCGCTCAGCCGCGGCTGCAAGCGCTCGCCGGAGACCGTGCCCACCAGCCACTCCGCGCCTGAGCCATCGACCGCGAAGATGCCGGCGCCGCGATCGGCCGGGTCTTCGCCCACTGGGGAGACGAGCCCTTCGGCCGGGTCCTCGCCGCTGAAGGCGATCAACTGGTCGTCCACGTCCTGATCGACCCAGGCCAGCCCGCCGACCTCGGACGGCAGCGTGTAGAGGCGATCGAAGAGACCCGGCGCGAACAGGCCGGTCTGCGGCCCCATCCACCACGGCTCCCAGCGGCGCAGCCAGGCGAGTGAGCGATAGGTCAGCGGCGCCGCGTCTGGATACGGCGCGGGCCCCTTCCCGCGCTGGAGATAGGCCGTCAGTCGACGCGCGGATCGCCGGTAGTCGCGCGAGACGCCGTCCGCCGCATAGACCACCAGCGGCGTGCCAGCGCTGCGGTCGGCGGCGACGCGGCTGCGGTCCGACGGTGGGTCGCTCAGCAAGGTGTGCTCCATGCGGTAGCTCGGCACCGGCGCCAGGTCGATCGGCTGCCCTTGACCGAACGGCTCCGTCAGCAGCACCAGGCCGATGTCGCCGATCGGGCCGAGCGCTTCCGCGCCCCAGACGTCGGCGCCGCCGTAGCTCCAGTCGGTCTTGCGGTGATGGGCGCCGGTCCATTGCGACTGCTTGAGGCACTGCTGGCTGGTGAGCACCGCATGCGGCGTGATGAGCACGCCGGAACAGCGCGCATTGCCCACGGCCCAGTCCGGCACGGCCTCACCGCGGAGCGCGGTACCGCCTTGCGCGGCTTGAGCGGCGTCGGCGATCAGGATCAGCGTGAACGTCAGGCCGAGCGCCAGTCCGCTGGCGGCGGCGGACGCGCGGCGCCAGGGCCGAGGGCGCATCAGAAGAATGGACCGACGCCATCCCCTACGGATGACGAGGCTGCAGCAGTGAAGGCGGGAGAACAACTCGGGACATCCTTGGAAAACAACGCTGCGATACCGGCGAGATATCGGCGCGATATCGGCGCGATACCGCCGCGACACCGCTGCGACACCGACGCGCCGTCCGCAGGCGTCCGGTCCCGCGACCGGGCCCACGCACCGTGCGGCGCGTCGATGACCTCGGCGGAACGTCCTCGGGGCGCCACGGGTCGCGGCGCGCGGCCGGTGCTTGGGGCGTGTGTCGCCAGGACGCGGGCGACGGTTGGGCGCCGCCTTGGACGGTCGTGGGTCGGTTATGCCCGTGAATCAATCACTCATGCGCAGATTCCAGTCGGACGCCCCCGTCCCGGTACGCCAGCCGGAATAATCCGCCCCATGGTTCTGAACTACATCTGGATCGGGTTCTTCCTGATCGGCTTCGTGGTGGCCCTGGCGCGACTGCTGCAGGGTGACCTGACCATCTTTGCCCAGGTGCTCAGCGGCATCTTCGACACGGCCAAGACCGGCTTCGACATCTCACTCGGCCTGGTCGGGGTGATGAGCCTGTGGCTGGGCATCATGAAGATCGGTGAACAGGCCGGCGTGATCCAGCTGTTCGCGCGAGTGATGGCGCCGTTCTTTGCACGCATCTTTCCGGAGGTGCCGCGCGGCCATCCGGCGGGCGGCTCGATGGTGATGAACTTCTCCGCCAACATGCTGGGTCTGGACAATGCCGCGACGCCGCTGGGCCTGAAGGCGATGGCGGAGCTGCAGGAGCTGAATCCGCGCAAGGACACCGCCAGCAACGCGATGATCATGTTCCTGGTGCTCAACACGGCGGGCATCACCCTGATCCCGACCTCGGTCATCGCCATCCGGCAGGCGCTGGCGGTGGATCAGGGGCTGGTCGGCTTCAATGCGGCCGACATCTTCCTGCCGACGCTGGTCGGCACCTTCATTTCCTTCGTCGCCGGGCTGGTGGCGGTGGCGGTCTATCAACGGATCAATCTGTTCACCGCGCCGGTGCTGGCCTTCTTCGTCGGCTTCATCGGGCTGATGACCGGGCTGTTTGTCTGGCTGCACAGCTATCCGCCCGAGGTGATGGCGCAGACCATCGGCCTGCTGGGCAGCCTGGTGATCCTGAGCATCATCGTGATGTTCATCGCCGTGGGCGCCTGGCGGCGGATCAATGTCTACGAGAGCTTCGTCGAAGGCGCCAAGGAAGGCTTCGGCGTGGCGGTGCAGATCATTCCCTACCTGGTCGCGATCCTGGTGGCGATCTCGGTGTTCCGCACCACCGGCTGCATGGACTATGTGGTGCGCGGCATCGCCGCGGCCGTCGGCGCGATGGGTCTGCCGACCGACTTCGTGCCGGCACTGCCGGTGGGCCTGATGAAGACCTTGTCCGGCAGCGGCGCGCGCGGGCTGATGGTGGATGTGATGAAGACCTACGGCGTCGACAGCTTCCAGGGCAAGCTCGCGGCGATCATCCAGGGCTCGACCGAGACCACCTTCTATGTGCTGGCGGTCTACTTCGGCAGCGTGAACATCCGCAAGACCCGCTATGCGCTGACCTGCGGCCTGATCGCCGATCTGGTCGGACTGGTCGGCGCGATCCTGGTCGGCTACTGGTTCTTCAAGTGAGCGCGGCGGCGATCGGCCACCGCGCGGTGAGGGCGGTCGCCGCGTTCAGTGCAGCAGCTTCAGGCCGAGGATGCCCGCCACGATCAGCAGGATGCAGCCGATGCGCGCCAGCGTCGCCGGCTCATTGAACAGCGCCATGCCCAGCGCCGCAGCGCCGACCGCGCCGATGCCGGTCCACACCGCATAGGCGGTGCCGACGGGCAGGGTCTTGAGCGACAACCCCAGCAGCCAGAAGCTGGCCCAGGCCGCCACCAGCGTGACCCCGGTGGCCAGCGGCTTGCTGAAGCCGTCGGACGCCTTCATGCTGATCGACCAGACCACCTCCAGCACGCCGGCCACGGCCAGCAACCACCAGGCGGAGACGTTGGCGAGAAACGCGGGCATGGATGTCCTTCCTTGTTGAATCGAGCGAACCCGCGATCCTACGCAAGCGTGCGCCGTCAGCGAGCGATCCTGAGCGCCGCTCGCCCGCTGGATCGGTAGGCGTGGAGCGTGTCCGACGGTGGGATCGGGGCGTGTCCCGGCCACCTGCGGGTCGATCCCCCCAAGGGGACGAGGGCTGGGGGCGGGGCGTTTGGTGTCCAATGCCGCCATTGCGCGACGGAGACACCCGATGAGCTACCTCCTGCTGATCAATGAACCTGTGGGCCAACGTGAGGCGCGAACGCCCGAAGAAGGCCAGGCCGCCTATGCCCGCATGACGGCCTTCGCGGCTCAGCTGCAATCGCAGGGGCTGCTGCACAGTGCGCAGTCGCTGCAGTCGGTGAATGGCGCGACCCGCGTCACGCGGCGCGACGGCCGCGTCAGCACGGTGGACGGTCCGTTCGCCGAAGCCAAGGAAATGGTGGGCGGCTTCTTCTGGCTGAATGTCGACAGCCGCGAGGCGGCGCTGGCGATCGCCCGGGAGTGTCCGGCGGCGGAATGGTGCACGGTGGAAGTCCGCGCGCTGGCGCCCTGCTTCGTGGAATCCAAGGCCGGCTGAGCCGGGCGTCTCCCCTCAGCCCCGCATCGCGACGGACGGATCCCCCATGAGCGACGAAACGCATCGCGCCCTCCAGACGGTCTGGCGCAGCGAGTCCGCCCAGATCATCGGCGCGCTGGCCCGCATGACTCGGGACGTGGCCCTGGCCGAGGAACTGGCGCAGGACGCCCTGGTCGCGGCGCTGGAAACCTGGCCGCGCCAGGGTCTGCCGGACAAGCCGGCGGCCTGGCTGATGACCACGGCCAAGCACCGTGCGCTGGACCGGCTGCGCCATGCCAAGCTCAGCAGCGAGAAGCTGACGCAGTGGGGGCATGAGCTGGACGCGCGCGAGGCGATGATCGTGCCCAATTTCGTCGGTGACCTCGACGAGACCCGTGCCGCGCGCGACATCGGCGACGACGTGCTGCGGCTGATGTTCTGCGCCTGCCATCCGGTGCTGAGCCTGGAGGCCCGCGTGGCCTTGACGCTCAAGATGGTGGCGGGGCTCTCCACCGCCGAGATCGCACGGGCCTGCCTGCAATCGGAGGCGACGGTGGCGCAGCGCCTGGTCCGCGCCAAGCGCACGCTCGGCGAAGCCGGGGTGCCGTTCGAGCTGCCGGCGCGAGAGCAACTGGCCGATCGGCTGGTCGCGGTGCTGGAGGTGATCTACCTGATCTTCAACGAGGGCTACACCGCCACCCGCGGCGAGCACTGGATGCGCACCGACCTGTGCGACGAAGCGCTGCGACTGGCCCGCCGGCTGGTGACGCTGGCGCCGCAGCAGTCCGAGGTCCACGGCCTGGAGGCGCTGCTCGCCTTGCAGGCCTCGCGCCTCGCCGCCCGCGTGGATGCGCAAGGCGAGCCGGTGTTGCTGCTGGCGCAGGATCGCAGCCGCTGGGATGCGCCGCTGATTCAGCGCGGTCTGGAGGCGCTGTCGCAGGCCGAGCATCTGGCGGCGTCGCCGGACGGGATGCCTCGCCTGGGCCCGTACGCGCTGCAGGCATCGATCGCGGCCTGCCATGCACGGGCGACTCGGGCCGAGGACACCGACTGGATGCGCATCGCCACGCTCTATGAAGCGCTCGTTGCGCGACAGCCGTCACCGGTCGTGGCGCTGAACCATGCGGTCGCGGTGTCGATGGCCCGTGGCCCGGCGGCGGGGCTGGCGCTGGTCGATCCCTTGATGGACGAGCCCGCGCTGCAGCAGTACCACTGGCTGCCCAGCGTGCGCGCCGATCTGCTGGCCAAACTCGGCCGACCGATCGAAGCGCGAGAGGAATTCGAACGCGCCGCCGCGATGGCGGGCAATGAACGGGAGAAGGCGTTGTTGTTGCGGCGGGCGGGGGAGCAAGGGCGTTGACGCCGGGCAACGGCCCGGTCAAGCGTCCCACCGATCAATCCGGCGCAGACCCCTCGCCATCCACCAGCGCGGCCATCTCCTGCGACAGGCCAGCGACGTCACCGTGACGCTGACGCTTGCTGGCGTACATCGCGGCATCGCTGCGAGCCAGCAAGGTCTCCAGGGTGTCGCCCGGCTGGCTCTGGGCCACGCCGATGCTGATGCTGACGGACAGCCCCTCCGACACCTGCGACCAGTCCTGCCGTTGCACCGCCTCGGCCAGACGGTGGCAGGCCTGGGACGCGATGTCGACGGTGGCGCCGCGCAGCAACAGCACGAATTCATCGCCGGCCAGACGTGCCGCGAGATCCTGCTCCCGCACATGCTGGCGCATCAGACGGGCAATCTGGTTGAGTACCTGATCGCCCACCACATGCGAGTGCTGATCGTTGACCTGCTTGAAATGATCGACATCGATCAGCGCCAGGCTCAACACCCCGCCGCCCTCCGCGCGCGACAACTGCGCCCGCACCTGCTGCTCGAAGCTGCGGCGGTTGTCCAGGCTGGTGAGCGGATCCTCCATCGACAGCCGCGTCAGGCGCTGCGCCTCGTCCGCCAGTTGGGCGCGGTCGCGTTCACTGCGACGGGCCTCGAGCTGCCACTGCACCGCCTCCGCGCGACTGGCCAGGCTGGCGATGCGCACACGGGCTTCGCGCTCGCGCAAATCGCGCAAGCGCTGCAGGGCGCGCTGCGGCTGACCCTGCTGTTCCTCGATCTGGCTGGCGATGAGCTCGCCCAGTTGCGCCAACGGCTCATGCTGGCCGGCATCCGCCAGCGCCACCAGTTGCGACGCGGCACGACGCGCTTGCGGCCACAGGCGCCGCGACCAGGCCAGCTCGGTCTGCACCCAGCCCGCCAGCGCGGCCAGCCAGTGCCGCTCCTGGGGCGGCAGCAGCGCCAGGGCCTGCTGCAGCTCTGGCTGCGCGAGCGCCGAGGCGCCTTTCCAGATCTGGGACAGTGTCTGCATCAGCGTCCACCAGCATTCCCATTCGCGCACCTGCTCGCGATCGGCTTCATGGTGGCTTTCCCGCGCCTGCGCCGCGTCGTCATGCGCCAACAGATGGCGCGCATTGATCAGATGACCTTCCAGCGCCCCGCGCGTCGGCAACTGGCCGCGCTGCTCGCGCTCGCACGCCATGCGCAGGAGTTCACCCAAGGCCAGCCACAGGCAGGCGCTCAGCGGACTCTGCGGCGGCTTGCAGGCATTGGCGGCATCGGCGGCCTGGCGGAGCACCTCGGCCGCCTTGTCGAAACTGCGCGCCCACACATAACAGGCGCCCAGATCCCGCAACGCCACGGCCAGCGCGGCACCGTCACCGCGCCATTGCGCCAGGCGCAAGCCGAGCAAGGCAGCTTCGATGGCTTCCTCATGATGACTGGCCAGCGAGGCGCTGTGCGCGAGCACCGACAACGCGCCGGCCTCGCCCTGCGCATCGCCTTGCAGCCGGAACAGCCGGGCCGCGACCTCGCTGCGCGGGCGCGCATCACCGGGTCGATGCAGCGCACGGTCGCAGCAGGCGAGGTGCAGCAGCGCCTGCGCCTGCTGGCGCTCATCGGCCTGCTCCAGCGCGAGCAACAGCCATTCTTCGCCCGCCGCATGGGCAGCGTCGACATCACCCGCCAGGAAGGCGGCGCGGGCTTGTTGGGGCAGAGGGTGCTGGTCCAAAACGAGAATCAGGCGGCAGATGTCGAACGATCAAGCGATCAAAGGGATCAGGCGATCAGGCATTCACGAGATGAGGCCGTGGCCCCTCTCGCATGGGCAATCAGGCGACCCGACTCAGGCGGACCCGGTCGGCGTGGGTGAGCCTGAGGATACCGGCATCAAACGCGGCGCCAGCAAAGCGCTCAGCCATTGCATGAAGGCCTGCACGCGACGCGGCAACTGCCGCCGGTGCGGATAGAGCAGATGCACCGGCATCGGCGCGGCGCAATGGGCGGGCAGGATCTCGCACAGGCGTCCGGCCGCCACCTCCGCCGCATTGCCGTGACGCGGCACCTGGATGATGCCCAGCCCAGCCAGGCACGCAGCGGCATAGGCCTCGGAGTTGTTGACCGTCAGCGTGCCGCCCATCGCCTCGACATGCACGACGCCTTGCGCATCCATCCATTCGAAGCCCGATGAGCGCTGACCCAAGGTGCCGACGTAATGAATCAACCGATGCTGCGACAGGTCCGCCAGCGAGCGCGGCTCGCCGTGCGCCGCGAGGTAGCCCGGACTGACGCAATTCATCATCGGCAGCAGGCCCAGCGGTCGGGCCACCAGGCTGGAATCGGACAGCGCGCCGACCCGCAGCACGCAATCGAAGCCTTCCCGCACCACATCCACCCGGCGGTCGGTGCTGCTGAGCTCGATTTCCAGATCGGGATGGTCGGACAGGAAGTCCGGCAGATGCGGAATCACCAGATCACGCGCGAATCGCATCGGCAGGTCCACCCGCAGCCGACCGCGCAATCCACTGGCGGCGGGCTGGAACAGCGTCTGCATGTCGTCCATGTCGGCCAGCAGATCCTGGCAGCGGTCCAGGCAGACCTGGCCATCCTGCGTCAGCTGGACCCGCCGCGTCGTGCGATGGAACAGACGCGTGCCGAGGTTCGCCTCCAGCCGTTGAACGGCCGTCGAGACGCTGGCCTTGGGCAGCCCGAGGCTGGCCGCCGCCTGGGTGAAGCTGGCCAGTTGCGCCACGCGGACGAAGATCTGCAGGGTTTCGATCGAAGGCAGCGTGCTGGCCATTTGTTCACCGTGCGCGAACAGTTTCAAGAGGTCCAGCAGTCTATCGCCCACGCAGCGATCAATCGAAGCGTTCGAACGACGCAGTCAGGTCGTCGCGACCTGCGATTGACCTTCGATGGTCAGTGCCCCCCGCCCAAATACGCCGCCTTCACCGCCGGATCGGTGCGCAGTTGCTCGGCCGGGCCGTGCAGCGAGATCCGACCGTTCTCCAGCACATAGCCGTAGTCGGCCACCGCCAGTGCGGCGGCGGCGAACTGCTCGACCAGCAGCATGGTCACGCCCTGCGCCTTGAGCCGTTCGATGATGCGGAACACCTCGTCCACCAGGATCGGCGCGAGGCCCATCGAGGGCTCGTCCAGCAGCACCACCTCGGGATTGAGCATGGTCGCGCGCGCCATGGCCAGCATCTGCTGCTCGCCACCCGACAGCGTGCCCGCCAGTTGCTGGCGGCGCTCCTTCAGGCGCGGGAACAGCTCCATCGCGCGCTCCAGGTCGGCTTCCACATCGCCGCGCGGACGGGCGCCGGTGTAGCGCGGGAACGCGCCCAGCCGCAGGTTGTCGGTGACCGACATGGTGGCGAAGACGCGGCGGCCTTCCGGCGAATGCGCCAGCCCCAGCCGGGCGATGTGATACGACTCGAGCCCGTCGATGCGCTTGCCGTTGAGGGTGATCGCGCCGGCGCTGGGCGCGATCATTCCCGAGACCGCGCGCATCGTGGTGGTCTTGCCGGCGCCGTTGGAGCCGATCAGCGTGACCACCTTGCCCTTCGGCACCTCCACCGAAATGCCGTGCAGCACCTCGACCTTGCCGTAGCCGGCATGCAGTTGATCGATCTTCAGCATGTCTGTGTTCCGGTTCAAGCCGCCTGGCCGCCGAGGTAGGCCTCGATCACCTTCGGATCCGCCTGCACCTGCGCGGGTCGGCCCTCGGCGATTTTCTGGCCGAAGTCCAGCACCGAGACGGTGTCGCAGATGCCCATCACCACATCCATGTGGTGCTCGATCAGGATCACGGTGATGCCGTGATCGCGGATCTTGCCGATGATGCGCATCAGCTCCTTGATGTCGGGCGCGGTCAGGCCGGCAGCGGGCTCATCCAGCAACAGCAGTTGCGGATCCAGCGCCAGCGCGCGGGCGATCTCCAGCAGGCGCTGCTTGCCATAAGGCAGGTTGCGGGCCTCTTCCTGCGCCAGCTCGGCCAGGCCGACGAACTCCAGCAGACTGAGCGCCCGTGCACGGGCCGCGGCATCCTCCGCCTTGTAGCGCGGCGCATGCAGCGCCACCTGCACCAGGTGGCTGCCGAAGCTGTGATGCAGCGCCACCATCACGTTGTGCAGCGCGCTCATTTCGCCGAACAGTTGCACGTTCTGGAAGGTGCGGGCGATGCCGGAGAGCGCGATGTCCGCAGATGTCCGCCCCACCAGCGACCGCCCGCCAAAGCTCAAGGTGCCGGCGGTGGGCACATAGATGCCGGTGAGCACATTCATCATCGTGCTCTTGCCCGAGCCGTTCGGGCCGATCAGGCCGTGCACCGTGCCGCGTCGCACCTGCAGGTCGACCTGGTTCAAGGCCTTCAGGCCACCGAACTGCATCAGCACGCCGCGCGCATCGAGCAGCACGTCGCCCGACCCGGTTCCCCCGCCCTCGGCGAGCGCGCCGGCCGTGGCGATCGCATCGGCCGGCCGCTCGCCGACCGGACCGCCCTCGCCCAGCGGCCGCGCCTTCAGATGCAGCGCATGACGCACGAAACCGACGATGCCGTCCTGCAGGTAGTACACGACGAACAAGGTGATCAGGCCGAAGATCGACAGCCGCCAGTCGGTCATCGTCTGCAGCACGAAGGACAGGCCCGCCAGCGCGAGGCTGCCCACCACCGGAATCGCCGCCTGCAGGCCGCCGGCCTTGCCGCGACGCACCGCGACGGTCGTGGCCGCAAGCACCAGCAGCGCGAAGATCACCGACACCCAGCGGAACAGCGTCACATCGTCCAGCGCCTTGGGCAGCAGCACGATGATGGCCGCGCCCAGCAGCGCGCCGGTGCGGGTCTTGCGGCCGCCCATGATGATGGCCAGCAGGAACATCACCGTCAGCTCGAAGTTGTAGGTGTTGGGCGAGATGTACTGCTCGGAATACGCATACAGCGCGCCCGCCAGCCCCGCCAGCCCGGCGCTGATGACGAAGGCATAGACCTTGTAGCGGTAGACCGACACGCCCATGCAGTCCGACGCGACCGGACTGCCGCGCAGCGCCTCGAACGCGCGGCCCAGGTGCGAGCGCAGCAGCCGGTGCACGAAGACCAGCGAGGCGATCAGCAGCACCGCGACCAGCCAGTAGTACTCGTCCTCGTTCATCGGCCGCTCACCGACCTTCGGCTTGGTGAGGGTGATGCCCATCGGGCCGTTGGTGAGGAAGTCCATCTCGTTGATCAGGATCTGGATGATGGTGCCGAAGGCCAGCGTCACCATCGCCAGATACGGACCGGTCACCCGCAACGCCGGCAACGCGAGCAGCGCGCCGAACAGCGCCGAGACCGCCACCGCCGCCGGCAGCGTGAGATAGACCGGCAGGCCCAGCTTCATCACCAGCACGCCGGCCGTGTAGGCCCCCACGCCGAAAAGGCCCGCATGGCCGAGCGACACCTGACCGGTGTAGCCGACCACGATGTCCAGGCCGAACAGCACGATCGCGTAGATCATGATGGTCTCGACCAGGTGGATGTAATAGGGATTGCCGGACGCCAGCGGAAAGGCGAACAGCGCGATGGCCGCGATCACGCCGGCCACGATCTTCTTGGGATTCATCGACGCATTCATGGGCGCTCAGACCTTCTTGATCGCGGTCTTGCCGAACAGTCCGGCCGGTCGCACCGCCAGCACGATCAGCAGCAGCACCAGGCCCGGCACATCCTTGTAGCCGGTGGAGAGATAGAAGCCGGTGGTGGTTTCCGCGATGCCCAGGATGATCCCGCCCACCACGATGCCCATGCCGGACGTCAGCCCGCCGATGATCGCCACCGCAAAGGCTTTCAGACCCAGCACCGCGCCCATGGTCGCGCCGGTGAGCGTCAGCGGCGCGATCAGCACGCCGGCGAAGGCGGCCGTCAGCGAGGACAGCGCATACGAGAAGGTGATCACCAGCCCGGTGTTGATGCCCATCAGCTTGGCGGCGTCGCGGTCGTTGAAGGTGGCGACCACCGCGCGGCCATAGATCGAGCGGCGATTGAACAGCTCCACCGCCAGCATCATCGCCAGCGCGCCGACCACGACCAGGATCTCCATCGGCAGCACATTCGCGCCGAACAGCTTGAGCGGCGCTTCCGGCAGCGGCGAGGGGAACTTCAAGTCATCCCGGCCCCAGACGTTTTCCGCCACGTTCTTGAAGATGATGCCCAGCGCGATGGTGGACATGATCCAGCCGAATTCCGACTTGATCTTGATGGCCGGCCGCACGCCGATGCGCTCGACGAAAGCGCCCTGCAGCGCGCCGAACAGGCACACCAGCGGAATCATCAGCCAGTAGTTCACCCCGTGTCCGACCAGGGTCAGGCCGACCAGCGCGCCGAGCATCAGCGCGTCGCCCTGGCCGAAATTGAGGGTGTCGGAGGTGGAGAAGGTCAGCTGGTAGCCGAAGGCGATGACCGCATAGATCATGCCGAGCGCAATGCCGCTGAACACCAGTTGGGTCAGGATCTGCATACGGGGTCCATGACGACAGGAACGGCGCCCGGCACGGGCCGGCGCGCCATCCAACCGGCGCCGCCGGCCACGCCCACGGGCCGGCCTGGCGACGCACGAAAAAACGGCCGCTTGCGGCGGCCGTTGGCGAGGATCACTTCTTCTGGGTCAGGGCGCCCTTGGCGTTGACATCCTTGACGCGGACTTCGGACGCCTTCTTGAAGTCCTCCGGATAGGCATAGACCACCCGCTGGCCCTTGACCTCGCCGAAGACCGGGATGTTGGCGGTGATCGCCTCATGGTCGGTCTTGGAGAACGGCTTGTTGTAGGTGGTGACCACGCCTTCCACCGGCGTCTTCAGGTCTTCCAGCGCCGCCTTGACCTTGGGGCCCTCGGTGCCGCCGGCCTGCTTGATGGCCGCAGCCAGCAGGTAGATCGAGTCGTAGCCCTGCGCCGCCGACACCGGCGAATCGATGCGGCTGTTCTTCGGGTTGAAGGTCTTCAGGTAGGAGACGATGAAGGACTGCCGCTTGGGCGTGGTCGGCTCCTGGATGAAGGTCTGCGGCATGCGCGCGCCCTCGCCGCCCGGGCCGGCGTTGTCGATGTAGTTGGCCATCGACAGGGTCCAGCTGCCGATCATCGGCACCTTCCAGCCGAGCTTGGTCATGCCGTTGGCGATCTGGGCCAGCTCCGGCCCGATGCCGTAGGTCAGGATGGCCTCGGCGCCGGCTTCCTTGGCCTTGAGCAACTGGGCCGTCATGTCGACGTCCTTGATGTTGAACTTCTCGACCGCGACCGGTTTGATGCCCTTGAGCTCCAGCGCCTTCTCCAGATCGGCGCGGCCCAGCTGGCCGTAGTTGGTCGAATCGGCCAGGATCGCGACCTTCTTAAAGCCGCGGCGGCCCACGGCTTCCTCGACGATCATCGGCGCCTGGATGCTGTCGTGCGCGGCATTGCGGAAGACATAGTTTTCCGGCGCGTCCTTGAACTGCTGGGTGATGACCGAGCCGGTGGCCACGTTGTTCATCACCGGGATCTTGGCGTCCTGATAGAAGCGCTGCGCGGCCAGGGCCACGCCGGTGTTGATGAAGCCGACGGTGGCCACGACCTTCTCGCGGTTGATCAGCTCCTGGGCGATCTGGACGCCGCGCTCGTTCTTGGCTTCGTCGTCGCGCTCGATCAGCTGGATCTGTCGTCCCAGCACGCCGCCGGCGGCATTGATCTCCTGGGCGGCCAGGCGCACGCCGTCGCGCATGCTCACCCCCATCGACGAGGAGCCGCCGGTGAACGGACCCGACACCCCGATCTTGATCGGATCGGCCGCATGCGCGCTCAGACTGGCGATCGCCAGCACCGAGGCTCCCATCCAACGCAGGTTGAACTTCATGTCTTGTCTCCGTTTGGTCTAGTGAACATGAGAGAGCGGAGGGCCGGCCCTATCGCGTCCACTTGCAGAGATTCGACGCACCCGATGCCAGCAGTTCCTGAAACATGGTGCATCAAGCACGGCCGCTTGCACACCGGGGTAACCGTACAGGGAAACCCCGAGCGCGACGTTCAGGATGGTGTCAGGGAGATGCGGCCTGACGGCGCCGCAGCAGGACGGCGGTCAGCGCCGCCAGGCTCAGCAGGGCCAGCGCGAAGCCGGCCAGCGCGGGCCAGCCGCGGTGGTCCCAGAACCAGCCGCCGATCGCGCCCAGCAGGCTGGAGCCCAGGTAATAGGCCAGCAGGTACAAGGACGCCGCATGGCCCTTGCTGCGCCCACCGAGCGCCCCGACCCAGGCACTGCTGACCGAGTGGGCGACGAAGAAGCCGATCGTCAGCAGCACGATGCCCAGGATCACCGCCGGCAGCCGATCGGACAGGCTGAGCATCACGCCCAGGATCGCCAGGCCGATGCCGGCCATCAGCGCGGGCGCGCGGCCGAATCGGTCGGACAGGCTGCCCGCCGTGGCGGAGGCCACGATGCCGAACAGGTACGCGCAGAAGATCAGGCCGATCGCGCTCTGGCTGAGCGAGAACGGCGCGCCCATCAGCCGGAAGCCCGCATAGTTGTAGACCGCCACGAAGGTGCCCATCATCAGGAAGCCCATCGCGAACAGCAGCGGCAGGGAACGATGGGTCAGATGCGCCCGCCACACCTGGGCATGCTCGGTCAGGGTCACGCCGGTGCGGCGCACGAAATGCCGCGAGGGCGGGAGCAGCCACCAGAAGCCGACGGCCGCCAGCAGCCCGGCCAGACTGATGAGAAACAGCGCCGGCCGCCAGCCGAAGGCATCGCTGAGCAGGCTCACGCCCACCCGACCCATCATGCCGCCGAAGGCCGTGCCGGCCACATACTGGCCCATCGCGCGACCCAGGCCGGTGGCGCGGATCTCTTCGGCGAGATAGGCCATCGCCACCGCCGGCACGCCGCCGAGCACCAGGCCCTCGATCGCGCGCGCCAGCAGCAGCGCCTGCCAGTTCGGCGCGATCGACGCGATCAGGTTGAGCACCGCCGCGGCCGCCATCGATCCGAACATCAGGCGGCGCCGATCCATGCTTTCCGACAGCGCGCCCGCGCACAGGATGGCGAAGGCCAGCAATCCGGTCGCCAGCGACAGCGACAGCGCGCTGGCCGCAGCGCCCACGCGGAAGCTCTGCGCAAACAGCGGCAGCAAGGGCTGCACGCTGTAGAGCAGGGAAAAGGTGGTGAAGCCCGCCAGGAACAGCGCCAGCGTGAGCCGGCGATAGGCCGGTGTGCCGGGTTCAGCGCCGTGGGCGGGGGCGGCCGGCCCCATCGACTCAGCGTCGGCCAAACATCATCTGCCCGGCCAGCGCGCGCTTGAGCGGCGGCAGGGCCTGCAAGGCCGCCAGCCCCAGGCCGCGCGCGGCGGGCAGGCCCGGCCAGCGCCAGGCGAAGGTGCGCGCCAGGAAATCGGTGGTGAGGATGGTGGCCCAGCGGTCCGGCGCCCGTTGCCATTCGACCCTGCGCAGCGCCCGGTCGATCTCCGGCTCACGGCGCAGCGCCTCGACCAGGGCAAAGGCATCGCGCAGGCCGAGGTTCAGGCCCTGACCGGCGACCGGATGCAGCGTCTGCGCCGCATTGCCGATGCGAATGCGCCGGCCCTCGACCAGCGTCCGTTCGGCGTTCAGGCCCAATGGAAAGCACTTGAGCGGGCTGATGCCGAGCAAGGGACCGACGACATCGGGCAACTGGTTCTTCAGGACGGCGAGGCGCTGCGCATCGCTCAGTTCGGCGACCTCGTCCTCCTCCTGCGGCTGGCACCACACCAGCGCGGCGCGGCGTTGGCCGTCCCGCTCCGGCAGCGGCAACAGCGCCAGCGGACCGCGACGGGTGAAGCGCTCCACCGCCACGCCCACCGGCGCGCCGGGCGGCAGCGTGACCGTGCCGACCCAGGCGTTCTGGCGGTAATCATGGCTGAGCGACTTGCGCGCCTGATCGGCGAACACGCCGCCTTCGGCCACCACGGCCAGATCGAAGTGTTCAGCGATGCCGGCATCCACTTCGACTTCATCCGGCGCCGTCTGCTTGAGTCCCGCCACGGGCTGGCCGAAGCGGCTGATGAGTCGACGCGGCTCCAGCGCGCTGGCTTCCTGCCAGGCGGCCTGCAGCGGCGCCACCAGTTGTCCATAGGCCAGCACCGCGCCGAGTTGCGGCACCGATTGCTCTTCGGCGGTAATGCGCACCTGCGGCTCGCCACTGGCGCCGAACCAGGGGCCGCTCAAGGTCGGCGGCGCCTGGCTGACCAGCACCTCACGGATCGCCTGCGCCTGCGCGGCCGGCCAGACCTTCAATCGCTGCAGCAACTGCACGCTGCCGAGCGACAAGGCCAGCGTGCGCGGATCGCCGGACACATCCCGCGCCAGCGGGCGGGCATCGAACAGACTGATCTGCGCCTGCGGCAGATAACGCGCGGCCAGCAAGGCCAGCGCCAGGCCGGCGGGACCGGCGCCGATCACCGCCAGCCGCAGCGTGGGCGACGCGGCGTCGGCAGAGACGGCCGGTGAAGGGCCTGGGGCGCGGGCGCCCGGAAGATTCGTGGCGAAGGGCTCGGACATGACGATGGACCCGGACTGCAGAGCGCCGCGTCAGGCGGCGGTCGTGGGGACTATAGCGCCGGGCCTCGACCCGGCGGTGGCGCGCGGCGCGGCCTTCGCCCGAGTCCGATCTCGATCGGTGAGCCACGCTAAGCGGCATGGCGGCGGCCCGGAAACACCGTGGGGTCATTCGGACCGCGGTCATCACCGCGCCGCGCCAAACCCGCTACGCTTGCGCGCGGCTCGCGGGCCACCGCGCCCCGGCCGAGGCCGATCGGTCGCGCCGTCAGGCTTCGGCGCTGCACGCGCACGCGGGTCCGGTCGCACGGCGGCTGGAGGGCTGCGGCGTCGCCTTGGGCGGCGGGTCCGCGCATCGGCCACAACCACATCGAGCGAGAGGAAAACGTCATGCAATACCGTCGTCTGGGCCGCAGCGGCCTGCAGGTTTCGGAACTGTCCCTGGGCTCCTGGGTGACGTATCACAACCAGGTCGACACCAAGGCCGCCACCGAGATGCTGGCCGCCGCTTTCGACGCAGGGGTCAACTTCTTCGACAACGCCGAGGTCTATGCACAAGGCGAAAGCGAAGTCGTCATGGGCCAGGCCTTCAAGGCGCTGAAATGGAACCGGCTGGACTACATCGTGTCGAGCAAGTTCTTCTGGGGCCTCACCCGCGAGAGCAACACCACGGTCAACCGCAAGGACACGCTCAACCGCAAGTACCTGATGCAGGCGGTGGACGGCTCGTTGAAGCGGATGGGGCTGGACTTCATCGACCTGATCTATTGCCACCGGCCCGATCCGCACACCCCGATCGAGGAAACGGTGCGCGCGATGAGCGACATCATCACGCAGGGCAAGGCGCTGTACTGGGGCACCAGCGAATGGAGCGCGGCGGACATCCGCGCCGCGTGGGAGATCGCGGAACGGCATCATCTGCACAAGCCGGTGATGGAACAGCCGCAGTACCACCTGTTCCATCGCAAGCGGGTCGAGCAGGAATATGCCCGGCTGTATGAGGACATCGGCCTGGGCCTGACTACCTGGAGCCCGCTGGCGTCCGGCCTGCTGACCGGCAAGTACCGCGACGGCGTGCCGGCCGGCAGCCGCGCCTCGCTGGAGAGCATGGCCTGGATGCGCGATCAGTTGCAGGACCGCGCCAAGAACGCCGCCGTGGGTGAGCTCGCCAGCATCGCGAACGAGCTCGGCTGCAGCCTGGCGCAGCTCGCGATTGCCTGGATCAACCGCAATCCGCGTGTCTCGACGGTGATCCTCGGCGCGAGCAAGGCATCGCAGTTGCAAGACAACCTCGGCGCGCTGGCGGTCACGCCCAAGCTGACGCCCGAGATCGTCGCGCGCATCGACGCGATCACCCTGCCCCTGTCCAACTGATCGCGTTGACCCGGCGCACCGGTTGAGGCTGGAACGCCGATTGCCCTGGCGACGCGTGCGTGGTGTCGCGCGGTGTGCCGCGCGGCCATTCAGGCGGGGCGACGCGCCGGGCGCTGATCGACGATCGGTATTTCCTTCGGATCGTCGCCGTCAATTCGACAGGCAAGTCCTGGCACCGTTGAGGAAGATCAGGCGTTTCATGGTCGCGGTGACCGGTGAGCGTCCGACGTCACGGCGGCCTGCTCGACGTCACCGCGGCGAACGACGGGATGCCGCGCCGATCGCCACACAGCGGCTGACGCGGCACCGACCGGCCGCGGGCGAAGCCGGGTTTTCGCGCCTCGCCATCGGGCGAAGGTGGCGGCGCAACGCGCGACCATGACGAGGCCACCCGGGCCCGCGACAGGCGGCCACCCGGGTCGGTCATTCCAGGACCGGACACTAGAATGGCCGGCCGTCCACGAACCGAGGGAACCCCCGTTTTGATGAACGACCTTGCGAACTTCCTGCAGTTCACCAGCTGGCCGCCCCGCGCGGATTGGCTGTTCTGGGCCTCGCTGATCCTGGTCGCCGCCGGCGTGCTGGGAGAAGCCGTCAACCGTCGCCTGGGGCTGCCCCGGGTGGTCGGCTACAGCGTGGTCGGCATGTTGCTGGCCGCCACCGGCCACGGCATCTATTCCAACGGCGCGCTCGATGCGCGCCTGCGTCTGGTCGTCGACCTCGCGCTGGCGCTGCTGCTCTTCGAGATGGGCTCGCGCGTGAATCTGCGCTGGCTGCGCAACAACAAGGCGCTGCTCTGGGCCAGCGCGGCCGAGGCGACCGCCAGCTTCATCGCCGTGGGCTTCGGCCTGACGCTGCTGGGCGTCGATCCCTTGATCTCGGTGAGCTGCGCGGTGCTGACGATGGCCGCCTCCGGCGCGGTGATCGGCCGCGTCGGCTCGGAGCTGCAGTCGGCGGGTCAGGTCAGCGAGCGCATGGTGGCGCTGACCGCGCTCAACACCATCTATGGCGTGCTCGCGCACAAGCTGCTCATGGGCTGGCTGCAGCTGGAACAAAAGGGCGACTGGCTGGAAGCCATCGCGCAGCCGCTGTATGCCTTCATCGGCTCGGTCATCGTGGCCACGCTGCTGGCGCGCCTGATCGCGGGTCTGATGCGTCGACTGGATCTGCGCAACGAGAACTCGGTGCTGATGCTGCTCGGCCTGGTGCTGGTGGCCTTGAGCACGGCGCGGGTGCTGAATCTGTCCACGCTGCTGGTGCCGCTGATGGCCGGCATGGTGTTGCGCAACACGACCGAGCGGCCGTGGGTGTGGCCGCGCCACTTCGGCACGGCGGGTGGCGTGCTGGTGCTGCTGCTCTTCGTGGCCGTCGGCTCGGCCTGGACGCTGCAAGCGCTGGCCGCGGGCGCGGTGCTCGCGCTGGCCTTGCTGCTGCTGCGGCTGCTGGCCAAGGCGCTGGCGCTGGTGGGCCTGGCGCGCGTCAGCGGCATCGATGCGCGGCAGGGCGTGGCGCTGGCGGTGTGCCTGAGTCCGATCTCCGGCTCGACGCTGGTGCTGTTCAGCGAGGTGCAGGCCCGTCATCCGGACATCGCGATGCAACTGGCGCCGGTGATCCTCTCCAGCATTGCGTTGATGGAGTTGGCGGGGCCGATCGCGGTCCAGTGGGGCCTGCGTCTGGCCGGAGAACAACAGCCGCATGCGGCACCGAATCGGGAGGCCAAGCGATGAGCCTGGAAGCCTTCGCCACCTCGCGCCCGTTGACCATGGGCGTGGAGCTGGAACTGCAGATCGTCAACCGGCATGACTACGACCTCATGCCCGGATCCAAGGATCTGCTGCGGGTGATGGAGGGCGTGGCCCTGCCCGGCGATGTCACGCCGGAAATCACCGACAGCATGATCGAGCTCTGCACCAATGTCTGCGACAGCTATGACCAGGTGCTGGAGCAGCTCACCATCACCCGGGATGCGCTGGTGCGCAGTGCCGACAAGCTCAATCTGGGCCTGTCGGGCGGCGGCACTCATCCGTATCAGCACTGGAGCAAGCAGCGCATCTTCGACAAGCCGCGCTTTCAGGAGATCTCCGGTCTCTACGGTTATCTGAGCAAGCAGTTCACCGTCTTCGGTCAGCATGTGCACATCGGCTGCGAAGGCCCGGACCAGGCGCTTCGGCTGCTGCATGGACTCTCGCGCTACATCCCGCATCTGATCGCGTTGTCGGCCTCCTCACCGTATGTGCAGGGCAACGACACCGGCTTCCATTCCGCGCGGCTGAATTCGGTGTTCGCGTTTCCGCTGTCGGGTCGCGCGCCGTTCGTGCTGACCTGGGACGACTTCCTGGTCTATTTCGAGAAGATGACCCGCACCGGCGTGGTCCGCAGCATGAAGGACTTCTATTGGGACATCCGTCCCAAGCCGGAGTACGGGACGATCGAGGTCCGGGTGCTGGACACGCCGCTGACCATCGAAAAGGCGTCAGCGCTGGCGGCGCTGATTCAATGCCTGGCGCGGTGGATCAGCCATGACCGTCCCTTCGAGCTGGCCGAGGACGACTACCTGCCCTACACCTTCAACCGCTTCCAGGCCTGCCGGTTCGGGCTGGACGGAACTTTCGTCGACCCGAAGTCCGGCGAACACCGCAGCCTGCGCGAGGACTTGAACGTCACGCTGCATGCGCTCGAGCCTCATGCGGTTGCCCTGCGGGCGGAGCCGGCGCTGCGCTACATCCGCGAGGAAATGCGCTGGCAAGGCAATGACGCCACCTGGGCGCGCGGGGTGTTCGAGAAGGAGCAGCTGCTGAATGAGCTGGTGCGGCAGCAGTGTGAGCGGTGGGCGGGGCGGCCGGGTTGAGGCTGCGGCGCTTCAAGCGCTCATCAACGGCCGCTTGACGCCGGGATTGCGACGCCACCGCGGCGGGCCGTTCAGCCGGCGTTCAACGCAGCCAACTGATCCGGCGCCCCCACATTCACCCACGGCCCGTCATACATCTCCGCCGTCACCGCGCGGGCCTGGATCGCTCGGTCCAGACTGACGCGCAAGGCCTGGCGCTGTCCGGCGGGCACGCCATCGAAGAAGCTGCGGCGATACAGGCCGATGCTGCTGTAGACCTGACGATCGCCGTCCAGCGTTGCGAAGCCTTGGGCATCGATGCCGAAATCGCCGGTCGGATGCCGGGGCTGGGGCGGAACGAACCACAGATGGGCCAGCATCGGTCCCGCTGCAAACGCGGCCGCCCGATCGGGATCGAAGCGGAATTCGGGCACGAAGAGGTCAGCGGCGACCGCCCAGAAGCAGTCATCTCCGTCGGCGCACAGCAGGTCGAGCGCGGTGGCGATGCCGCCAGCGGTTTCCAAAGCCCCGCCAAAGCGCTGGCCTTCATGGCTGTAATGCAGCCGCACGCCAAAGCGGGCGCCATCGCCGAGCGTGGCTTCGAACTGCTCTTCCAGCCAGGCCGTGTTGATCACCAGATCCCGAACGCCCGCTGCGGCGAAGGCCTCGATCTGCCATTCGATCAAGGGCTTGCCGCGGACCTTCAGCAAGGGCTTGGGGGTGTGGTCGGTCAGCGGCCGCATGCGCTCGCCGCGCCCGGCCGCGAGGATCATGGCTCGCATCGTCGTTCCGGAAAATTTCCGGCGAAGTGTAGAGGGGCGGCTGCGCGGCCTGCATCTGACGTGGTGGCTGCGCGCGTCGGCACGTCAACCTGCGTTCCCGGGATCGGCACGCTCACGAGGATCTATAGAAAAATTTGGAACGTTGTTGGGTTTGCCTAATCTGTCTAATCTTCCTACACCCGAGTCCTTGAAGCACGGCGCGAGCTCCTCGCAGTGATCGCGTGTCGATGCGGAATGCGCCGCTGGCAAAGCCTGTCACCCGCCAACATCGGCAGCAAACATCACCGGGACGCTCAGCGCCAACCTGGGTGGTTCACCAGCACCCCCAATCAGGGGGAGGGCCTACAATTTGGGGTTTGCCCCAACAACTCCTGCCCGGAACCAACATGGCCGAGACCAGCGCTGTCGCCGTCACCCCGAACACCACCCAGATGGCCAACGCCATCCGTGCCCTGGCCATGGACGCTGTCCAGCAGGCCAATTCGGGCCACCCGGGCGCCCCCATGGGCATGGCGGAAATCGCCGTGGCGCTGTGGAAGCGTCATCTGCGCCACAACCCGGCCAATCCGCATTGGGCGGATCGCGACCGCTTCGTGCTGTCCAACGGCCACGGCTCGATGCTGATCTACGCGCTGCTGCACCTGACCGGCTACGACCTGCCGATCGAGCAGCTCAAGGCCTTCCGCCAGCTGCACAGCAAGACCCCGGGTCACCCGGAAGTGGGCATCACCCCCGGTGTCGAAACCACCACCGGCCCGCTGGGCCAAGGCATCACCAACGCGGTGGGCCTGGCGCTGGCTGAAAAGCAGCTGGCCAAGGAATTCAACCGCGACGGCCACACCATCGTCGACCATCACACCTATGTGTTCATGGGCGATGGCTGCCTGATGGAAGGCATCAGCCATGAAGCCTGCTCGCTGGCCGGCGCCTGGAAGCTGAACAAGCTGATCGCGATCTACGACGACAACGGCATCTCCATCGACGGTCAGGTCGCCCCCTGGTTCGCCGACGACACCGCCAAGCGTTTCGAAGCCTATGGCTGGAACGTGGTCGGCCCGGTGGACGGCCATGACGTCGAGGCGGTGGATGCCGCCATCGCCCTGGCCAAGACGAGCAAGGACAAGCCCAGCATCGTCATCGCCAAGACCCACATCGGCAAGGGCAGCCCGAACCGCGCCAACACCTCCAAAGCCCACGGCGAGCCGCTGGGTGCCGAAGAGATCAAGCTGACCCGCGAAGCGCTGGGCTGGTCGCATGAGCCCTTCGTGCTGCCTGCCGAGGTCTATGCCGATTGGGATGCCAAGGACGCCGGCACCGCCGTCGAAGCCGCGTGGGACGAGAAGTTCGACGCTTACGCCACCGCTTTCCCCGAGCAGGCCGCCGAGTTCTCGCGCCGCATCGCCGGCGTGCTGCCGCCCAACTTCGCCGACGTCGCGGCGCAAGCCGTCATCGGCGCCCATGACAAGGCCGAAACCGTCGCCACCCGCAAGGCCAGCCAGCTGGCACTGGAAGCCTTCACCGCCGCGCTGCCCGAGCTGCTGGGCGGCTCGGCCGACCTGACCGGCTCCAACCTGACCAACACCAAGAGCACCGCCGCCTTCCGCCTGGAAGCCGATGGCAGCTCCAATGGCGGCCGCCACATCAACTACGGCGTGCGTGAGTTCGGCATGGCCGCGATCATGAACGGCGTCGCGCTGCATGGCGGTTTCATCCCCTACGGCGGCACCTTCCTGACCTTCAGCGATTACAGCCGCAATGCGATCCGCATGGCCGCGCTGATGAAGCTGCGGGTGATCCATGTCTTCACCCATGACTCGATCGGCCTGGGCGAGGACGGCCCCACCCACCAGTCGGTGGAACATGTCTCCAGCCTGCGACTGATCCCCGGCCTGGATGTCTGGCGTCCCGCCGACACCGCCGAGACCGCCGTCGCCTGGACCATGGCCATCGCCAACGCCTCGCGCCCGAGCGTTCTGGCATTGAGCCGTCAGAACCTGGCCTACGGTGCCAAGACCGGCGCTGCGGTGGATGACATCACCAAGGGCGGTTATGTGCTGAGCGAGCCGGCCGACATCGGTCTGAAGAAGAAGGCCCAGGCGGTGATCATCGCCACCGGCTCCGAAGTGCAGCTGGCCGTGCAGGCTCAGCAGCAACTGGCGGTGGCCGGCATCGCAGTGCGCGTGGTCTCCATGCCCAGCACCAGCGTGTTCGATCGCCAGGACGCCAAGTACAAGAAGAGCGTGCTGCCGGACGGCCTGCCGCGCGTGGCGGTGGAAGCCGGTGTCACCGATTTCTGGTGGAAGTACGGCGTGTCCGCCGTGGTCGGCCTGGACACCTACGGCGAATCGGCGCCGGCCAATGTGCTGTTCAAGCACTTCGGCTTCACGCCGGAGAACGTCGCCGACACGGTGAAAGTGGCCATCGGCCACGCCCGGCTGAAGGGCTGATCGACGCCAGCAGACAGGGGTGCCTCGTGCACCCCTTTTTCTTGGCCGCGCGCGGCGTGACCCCACCCCCCGCGAATGTGCTTGCCGGTCGGCGGAATCACCGGCCGCGATCTGTTCAAATCAGTGGCTGCACGGCGTCCAGGCCGTCGGGTTGTTGGTTCGCTTTGTCAGGATTGCCCCGTCTCACTCCCCTCCCCCATGTCCAGGTCCCCACGTCCATCACGACCACGATGAACATCGATCTTCAGCGACATGCGCCGGGAGTGGCGCGCCCCCCCGTCACGGCACTCCGCCGTCACAGGTTCAATCTCTTCGATGGCCAGGGGCCACGCCGGAGGCTCAGCGCCTGCGGCGCCCTGGCCGCCTTGGCCCTGGCGGCCGTCGCCGGTACCGCGCAGGCGCAGACCGCCGCGCCGACCGACATCACGCCCGCCTCCGCCGCCCAATCCCTGAGCTGCCTGCAGCGGCCGGAACGCGGTCCCGAATATCCGCGCGGCCGTCCGCTGGACCGCGGCGCCGGCCTGATGCGGCTCAAGCTCCGCTTCGACAAGCCCGACGCACCGCCCACGGTGGAGGTGCTGGCCAACACGGCGCGGGAGCAGATGCAGGACATCGTCCGGCATTACGTCAATGGCTACCGGCTGCCTTGCCTGACGCCGCAGGATGGCGCCGTCGAGGCGGTGCAGGAATTCAAGTTCAGCAATTCCGGCGTGGAACCGTTGCCGGAGCCGCTGGCCGCCACCGCCGCCCGCCAGCGCTTGTGTGTGGTGCGCCCGGCAGAAGACCTCACGCTGCGCAGCTTCACCCTGGGTCGCGATTTGCAGCATGTGGTGCTGGCCCTGACCTTCAGCGGCGATGGCCAACAGCCGCCCGAACCCAAGGTGCTCTACAGCAATGCGGATGACTTCGTCCAGCAAGAGATGCTGAAGTGGATCCAGGGCTATCGGATGCCCTGCCGCCAGGCCGGCGACGCGCCGCAGGTGATGCGTCAGGTCCTGACCATGCACCCAAAGGGCAAGCCCCGGTATGCGCTGCAGCGCGACACCTTCACCCTGGTCGAATTCCTGCGCATGACCCGCAAGCCGGAGGCGCTGAAGGCGGACTTCGACTTCAACACCATGCACTGCCCGTTCAAGGCGAACTACACCTATTACGGCCTGTCGCTGCCCAGCGAGGTCAGCGCCGGTCGCCCGGTCGATCCGAACCGGGTGGCTTTCCTGCGCTGGCTGCGCGAGCGCGAGCTCGACCTCAGCGATCTCCAGGCCAACGACTTGTTCGGCTCGACCCTGCAGATCACCGTGCCCTGTGGTGCGCTGTCGCTGGATCCCGCCGACCTGACCCGGCCCGCTGCCGCCAGCGCGCCCCTCTCCAGGCCCGCCGAGGCGGACTGAGACGGACCCTCGACCACGGCGGCGCCCCCTGTTTTTTCACTTCACTCAGGAGACTTCCTCATGACCATCAAGATCGGTATCAACGGGTTCGGCCGCATCGGCCGCATGGTGTTCCGCGCCGCCGTCGCCAACTTCAAGGACATCCAGATCGTTGGCATCAACGACCTGCTGGAGCCCGACTACCTGGCCTACATGCTCAAGCACGACAGCGTCCACGGCCGCTTCGACGGCGAGGTGGCGGTGGACGGCAACACGCTGATCGTCAACGGCCAGCGCATCCGCCTGACCCAGGTCAAGGACCCGGCCGAGCTGAAGTGGAATGAAGTCGGCGCCGACATCGTGGTGGAAGCCACCGGCCTGTTCCTGACCAAGGAAACCGGCGAGAAGCATCTGGCAGCGGGCGCGAAGAAGGTGATCATGTCGGCCCCATCCAAGGACGACACGCCGATGTTCGTCTACGGCGTCAACCACAAGACCTACGCCGGCCAGGCCATCATCTCCAACGCCAGCTGCACCACCAACTGCCTGGCGCCGCTGGCCAAGGTGCTGAACGACAAGTGGGGCATCAAGCGCGGCCTGATGACCACGGTGCACGCCACCACCGCCACCCAGAAGACGGTGGACGGCCCGTCCAACAAGGACTGGCGCGGCGGCCGCGGCATCCTGGAAAACATCATCCCCAGCAGCACCGGCGCTGCCAAGGCGGTGGGCGTGGTGATTCCCGAGCTCAACAAGAAGCTGACCGGCATGTCCTTCCGCGTGCCGACCTCCGACGTGTCGGTGGTCGACCTGACCGTCGAGCTGAACAATGAAGCCAGCTACAAGGACATCTGCGCCGAGATGAAGGCCCAGAGCGAAGGCGCGCTGAAGGGCGTGCTGGGCTACACCGAGGAGAAGGTGGTGGCCACCGACTTCCGCGGTGATCCCCGCACCTCGATCTTCGACGCCGACGCCGGCATCGCGCTGGACGGCACCTTCGTCAAGCTGGTGTCCTGGTACGACAACGAGTGGGGCTACTCCAACAAGGTGTTGGAGATGGTCAAGGTCGTCGCCCAGTAAAGGCCGACCCACCGCCGTCCGGGCACTCGCCCGGCGGCGGTTCTGCCGCCGCGCAGATGTATCAAATTGCACAGGCCGCTGTGCACCAGAGCCTCGCCGAAAGCGGGGCTTTTTTGCGTCCGCCGACCCATTTGTGTCAGATCAGTAGCAATTTTTCTCTATCGACCACCCTAAACTGATCGGACTCACGCGTTGCCTGGAGCCGCACCGATGTCCGTTCGTTTGATGCTGTCCTTGTCCGCTCTGTCGGCCGGTTTGGCCCTCGCGGGCTCTGCCATGGCGGCCACGCCCCCCATCAGCCCCGACAACCAGGCGGACTTCGCCCGGGTGATCGTGCGGTTCAAGACGGATTCGAGCTCGGTCAAGGCCAAGCCGCTGTCGGTCCGGTCGACGATCTATGAAGCCCGCGAGGTCGCGCAGACGCGTGGTCTGGCGCTCGGCCTGCGGCACAACGCGGGTCTGACCGCGCGCTTGAGCCTGGACGGCCGCACCCATGTGTTCACCGCGCGCGGATTGAGCTCCCGCCAACTGGCCCAGCGGCTGGCCGCGGACAGTGAAGTCGAATCGGTGGAAGTGGACCGCTGGTGGCGCCATTACTCGGTGCCGAACGATCCGCTCTACTCCACCGCGGCGGCGGGCGGTGTGGATGCCGGCCAGTGGTACCTCAAGGCCCCAGACAGCACCCTGGTCTCTCCCGTGAACGCACCGCTGGCCTGGGACGTGTCGACCGGCAGCGGCGTGGTCGTGGCGGTGCTGGACACCGGCGTGCGCTTCGACCATCCCGATCTGGCCGGGCAGATCCTGCCGGGCTATGACCTGATCGGCTTCAGCAGCCCGGGTTCCTCCGCCACGGCGACGGCCAACGATGGCGGCGGCGCCGACAGTGATCCGAGCGATCCCGGCGATTGGGTCGACCAGAACGACATCAACAGCGGCAGCCTGGGCACCTCGTGCACGAGTGCCGATATCGCGACCAGCTCGTGGCATGGCACGCGTGTGGCCGGCTTGATCGCCGCGTCCACCAACAACGGCCTGGGCATGGCGGGTCTGGCCTACGGCGCCAAGGTGCTGCCGGTCCGCGTGCTGGGCAAGTGCGGTGGCTGGCAGTCCGACATCGAGGCCGGCATGCGCTGGGCCGCCGGGTTGAGCGTGCCGGGCCTGCCGAGCAATCCGAATCCAGCCCGGGTGATCAACCTGAGCCTGGGCAGTGATGGCGCCTGCTCGACCGGCTATCAATCCGCCGTGAACGCGGTCAATGCCGCCGGCGCGGTGGTGGTCGCCGCGGCGGGCAACGGCGTGGAGGCGTCCGGTGCGTCCAAGGGCGGCGGCGTGGCCGTCGGCACACCGGCCAATTGCCAGAACGTGATTGGCGTGGCGGGTCTGCGCCACGCGGGCACCAAGGTCGGCTTCTCCAATCTGGGACCTCAGGTCAGCATCAGCGCGCCCGGCGGCAACTGCGTCAATGAGACCGGCGCCTGCCTCTATCCGATGCTCTCCACCAGCAACAGCGGCACCAAGGGCCCGGTCGCGGCGGACAACGCCTACAACTACACCGGCGTGGGCACCAGCTTCTCCACGCCGCTGGTCAGCGCCACGGCGGCGCTGATGTTCTCGCTCAAGCCGAGCCTGACGCCGGCCGAAGTGAAGAGCTTCCTGACCAGCTCCGCCCGCGCATTTCCCGCCGCGCCGACGGGCCTCGCGCAGTGCACGGCCGGCAACAGTGCGTCGCCACAGCTGGAGTGCGCCTGCACCACCAGCACCTGCGGCGCCGGCATGCTGGACGCCAATGCGGCGGTGCGCGCGGTGCAGGCGTCGCTGACCACCTCGCCGGCCCCGACCACGCCGACGACGCCCACCACCCCGACCACGGACACGCCCACCACCTCGTCCTCCGGAGGCGGTGGCGGCGGCGGCGCGATGAGCGGCTGGTGGCTGGCGGCGCTGGCCTCGGCCGCGCTGCTGCTGCGCTGGCCCAAGCGCCGCGCAGTGGCGACCGTCCGCCGTCGCGACTGAGCGCGCCGGCGAAGCGGGGTCGCCCCGCAGGGATCTGCTGAATTGAAGAAGGGCTGATCGCGTGGAGCGGTCAGCCCTTTTTGCTCATCCCACGTCGCGATCAGCGAATCGCGCACCCAAGCTTCGACATCAACGACGGCCCAATGCCCCCGGCATGGCCCGCGTCATCCAATCAACGCGACGCCGCCTTCGACACCGCCGATGCCGGCGCGCTGGCCGCTGCCGCCGCTGCGCTGCCGGCAGAGGTCGGCACATCGCAGCTGTTGCGCGCGCCGCCCCAGGGCGGATTGGCGATGCCATCCAGCTTCGCCAGTTGCAGACCGTCGATGCTGGGCAAGCGCAGCACGGTCTGTTGACGTGCCGGCTGCAGCGCGAGCACGCGCAGGCCCTTGTAGTTGCGGCGGCTCATGCCTTCCAGCGCGGCCTGCGCGGCGGCTTCGCTGTCGTGGCGGCTCAGCACCAGCGTGGGCTGCTCGTCCGGCATGCCGGTCAGCGGTTCGAAGTTGATCCGGGCGCTGCGGTAGGTCTCTTCCTTGCGCGCCTGGAATTCCTTGTTGGGCATCTTGATGGTGGCCAGCGCCCAGCTGCCCCCGACGGTGGTGGTCTGCGCTTGCCAGGCCGAGCTCGGCAGCCCCGCCTTGGTCAGCGCGGCGGTGGTGCGGCGCAGCGCGTCCTCGCCGTCCAGCGGGCCGATGTCGACGCACGCTTGCGTGGCGAGCTGGGTGACCGCCTGCTGTCCCAGCAGCTTCATCTGCTCGGGATGGACCTGCAGGCTCAGGCGCGACACCGGCGGCGCGCCGGGCGAGATCCAGCCCTGGTGCCAGGCCAGGGCCAGCACATTGGCGACGAACAACAGAATGACCAGGGCACGCAGCATCGCCGGCTTACTCCTGCGCCGGTCCGGCCAGCCGCACGCTGACCTCACCGCCGCTGACCACTTGAACGCCCTGGGGCGTGTTCACCAGCAATTCGCCGCGCTCATTGACGCCGTCCGCCACGCCTTCCAGGGCGCCGGCGGTCACCGGTCGGCCTTTCAGCAGATCACGGGCGGCGAAGCGATCCCGCCAGGCCGCGAAGCCGACCGTCGAGAACGACGCCACCGCCGACACCAGCGAGGGCGCCAATCGCGTCAGCGCCTGCGGCGGCGTCACGCCGGGGATCAACTCGTTGAGCGCCGCGAAACCGGTGGTGAGCTGGGAATCGGGGACACGGGCGTCATCGGAAATGTTCAGGCCCACGCCGATCACCGCCATGCGCTGGCTGCCCGCCGGCACGGTCTCGATCAGGATGCCGCCGAGCTTGCGGTTGTCCAGCCAGAGATCATTCGGCCACTTCAGCCGCAGCCGCTGACCGGACGGATCCAGGCCCTCGGCGATGGCGGCACCGACCACCAGCGACAGGCCCGACCAATCCGCCGCCTCCAGCGGCACGGACAGCGAGAAGGTCAGCGAAGCACCCGCCGTGCTGTGCCAGCTGCGGCCCTGACGGCCGCGGCCGTGGGTCTGGTGTTCGGCGACCAGCAGGCAGGGTTGCAGGTCATGCTGGCGGCGGCCATAGGGTCGGCCGTCGCTGCGGCCGCGTTCCTCGCGCCGGACCCGATCGATCAGGGCCGCATTGGTCGACTCCACCCGGGCCAGCACCTCGATGCTGAGGCCCGGCAGAAGCGGTTCCAGGTCTTGCCACAGCGCTTCCGCGCCCCATTGGAGGTGTTCTTGCTGCATCGCGCGTGGATTGTCTGGGTCGTCGTGCCGAGGGTGTCCGCTATGCGCCCGTCAGGGCTCAGCGCTTGGGCGCGAGCATCGTGCCACGGCAGCGCGGGCTGCCGCAACGACACTCGAAGCGCTTCTTCACCTTGGCGGTGTAGCGTTCATCGATCACCAGACCATAGTCGTAGAACAGCTCTTCGCCAGGGGAAATATCCGTCAACGCATGGATGAACACCCGGCCGTCGGCCTCGCGGGCCTCGCAATTGGGCTCGCAGGCATGGTTGATCCAGCGCGCGTTGTTGCCGCCCACCGCCGCATCGATCACCCGACCGTCTTCGAGGTGGAAGAAGAAGGTATGGTCCGGCTGTGCCGGGTCATGCGGATGGCGGCGCAGGGCTTCGTCCCAGTCGATGCGCTCGCCGCGGTATTCGATCAGACGTTCGCCCGCCGTGAGCGCCGCCACCGCATACATGCCCCGACCATGCACGCCCGAGGCACGCACCTGGATGCGCGCCGAGGCGGAACCGGCCTTGCCCGCTGACTTGACTGCATCGCCGGAACCGGAGGCGGGCGCCGATGCCTGCCGTCCCTTCCTGCGAGCCGAGTCAGTCGCGGGGGGGGAGCTCGAATCGGGGCTTTTTTGCGGCATGGAGCGAGTCCGGTACATTGAATTCATGGGTGCGCGCGCGTATGTGCGCGCGAGGCCGGATTGTAGGCAGGCGTTCGGCGAGTTCGAACGATCTGATCGAAGACGAAAGAAGCAAGCGCAATGAGCAAGGCATTGGTGATCGCGGAAAAGCCGTCGGTGGCGCAGGACATCGTCAAGGCGCTGACTCCGCTGTCGGGCAAGTTCGAGAAACACGACGACTACTTCGAGAACGACGCGTATGTCGTCAGCTCGGCGGTGGGCCATCTGGTGGAGATCAAGGCGCCGGAGGAATTCGACGTCAAGCGCGGCAAGTGGAGCTTCGCGCACCTGCCGGTGATCCCGCCGCATTTCGATCTCAACCCGATCGACAAGAGCAAGGGCCGGCTCAATGCGCTGGTCAAGCTGATCAAGCGCAAGGACGTGACCTCGCTGATCAATGCCTGTGACGCGGGCCGCGAAGGTGAATTGATCTTCCGCCTGATCGTGCAATACGCCGGCACCGCCAAGACGGCGGTCAACAAGCCGGTCAGCCGGCTGTGGCTGCAGTCGATGACGCCGCAGGCGATCCGCGATGGCTTCGAGCGCCTGCGCACCGACCAGCAGATGCTGCCGCTGGCCGATGCGGCGCGTTGCCGCTCCGAAGCCGACTGGCTGGTGGGCATCAACGGCACCCGCGCGATGACCGCGTTCAATTCGCGCGACGGCGGCTTCTTCCTCACCACCGTCGGCCGGGTGCAGACCCCGACGCTGTCCATCGTGGTCGAGCGCGAGGAAAAGATCCGCAAGCACGTCTATCGCGATTACTGGGAAATCCGCGGCACCTTCGATGCCGTCGCCGGCCAATACGAAGGCAAGTGGTTCGATACCGAATGGAAGAAGAGCGACGACCCGGAAAAGCGCGCCGACCGCGTCTGGACCCAGGCCGAGGCCGATGCGATCGCCGCCGCCGTGCTCACCCAGCCCGCCACGGTCACCGAAGAATCCAAGCCCAGCAGCCAGGCCAGCCCCGGCCTGTATGACCTGACCACGCTGCAGCGGGAGGCCAACTCGCGCTTCGGCTTCTCCGCCAAGACCACGCTGGGCCTGGCGCAGGCGCTGTATGAAAAGCACAAGGTGCTGACCTATCCGCGGACCGACTCCCGCTACCTGCCCGAGGACTACCTCGGCGTCGCGAAGCAGACCGCCGAAATGATCGCCAGCGAAGACCTGCCCGGTCCGCTGCAAGCCCTGGCCCCGCATGCCCAGACGGCGCTGAAGAACGGCTACATCAAGCCCACCAAGAAGGTCTTCGACAACAGCAAGGTGTCGGACCACTTCGCGATCATCCCGACGCTGCAGCCGCCGCGCAGCCTCACCGAGGCCGAAGCCAAGCTCTACGACATGGTGGTCAAGCGCTTCCTGGCGGTGTTCTTCCCGCCGGCGGAATTCCAGGTCACCACCCGGATCTCCACCGTCAAGACGGCGGCCAAGTCCTACAGCTTCCAGACCAACGGCAAGGTGCTGGTCAAGCCGGGCTGGCAGGCCGTGTATGGCAAGGAAGCCACCGACGAGAACGCCGAACCCGGCACCAGCGGCGCGATGCTGGTGCCCGTGGCCGCCGGCGAAGTGGTGCGCACCGAAAGCGCGGACGTGAAGGCGCTGCAGACCAAGCCGCCCGCCCGCTACACCGAAGCGACGCTGCTGTCCGCCATGGAAGGCGCCGGCAAGCTGGTGGACGACGACGAACTGCGCGAGGCCATGGCCGAGAAGGGCCTGGGCACGCCAGCCACGCGCGCGGCCATCATCGAAGGCCTGCTGGCCGAGAAATACATGCTGCGCGAAGGCCGCGAGCTGATCCCCACCGCCAAGGCCTTCCAGCTGATGACCCTGCTGCGCGGCCTGGGCGTGGAGGAGCTGACCAAGCCCGAGCTGACCGGCAACTGGGAGCATCAGCTCTCGGAAATGGAAAAGGGCCGGCTCAAGCGCGAAGCCTTCATGGCCGAGATCGCCGCCATGACCCAGCGGGTGGTGCAAAAGGCCAAGGAATACGACCGCGACACCATTCCCGGCGACTACGCCACCCTGAAGACGCCCTGCCCCAAGTGCGGCGGCGTGGTGAAGGAGAACTACCGTCGCTTCACCTGCGTCGGCAAGACCGGCCAGGGCGACGAGTGCGGCTTCTCCATCCCCAAGATCCCGGGCGGCCGCAGCTTCGAGCTCAATGAGGTCGAGACCTTCCTGCGCGACAAGAAGGTCGGTCCGCTGGAAGGTTTCCGCTCCAAGGCCGGCTGGCCGTTCACCGCCGAACTGGCGCTGGTCTTCGATGCGGAGATCGACAACTGGAAGCTGGAATTCGATTTCGGCGAGGACGCCCGCAAGGCCGAGGAATCCGGCGAGCCGGTGGACTTCGGCGACCAGGCGCCGCTCGGCCATTGCCCCAAGTGCAACGGCCGCGTCTTCGACCACGGCAGCAACTATGTCTGCGAGCATGCGGTCGGCGCCAACATCACCTGCGACTTCAAGAGCGGCAAGATCATCCTGCAGCAGCCGATCGAGCCGGCGCAGATGACCAAGCTGTTGAGCACCGGCAAGACCGACCTGCTCGAGAACTTCGTCTCCAACAAGACGCGCCGCAAGTTCAAGGCCTTCCTGGCCTACGACAAGAAGGAAGGCAAGGTGATGTTCGAGTTCGAACCCCGCGCCGCCAAGACCGCGCCAGCGAAGAAGGCCGCGGCCAAGAAGACGGCCGCCGCGAAGTCCTGACCGTCCTCACCGCCCGCCAGGCCCCGCCGCGATGGTGGGGCCGCGTCGGCGCGCGCTGAGGACGAGGGTGCCCCTCACGCGTCCACCGCGTGGGGATCGGGCGCGCCGCAATCCGTGAAATCCTTGAGTGCGACCGGCCGACGTCGTCCGGTCGGCGCCCGCATTTTTGCGACACTCGCCCGCAGACTTTCCAACCAGACAGGGAGCCATGGGGCGATCGACGCTGAGTATCCAGACGCGGCTGGTGGCCGCGCTGAGCCTGAGCGCGACCGTGCTGGTCGGCCTGATCGGCTTGTACTGGGTCGACCGCCATGAGCGGGAACTCAATGCCGCGCTGGTCGAGCGCCAGGAGCGCATGGCGCAGCTGGTGGCCCGCGGCTTTGCCGAGCCGGTCTGGAACCTGGACAGCGCCGCGCTGTCCGAGCTGCTGGATGCGGTCATGGCCGATCCGGAAGTGCAGGCCATCTCCCTGACCGCGCCCGGCCTGGACACGCTGCGCCGTGAGCGCGACACGCCGGCGGTGCGTCCGCTGGAAATGGAGTTCGAGCTCAGCCACCGCACCGGCCCCGCGGTCGGACCCGCGGGTGCGCTGGGACGCGCGCACCTGGTCTTCACCCGCGCCTACATCGATCAGAGCCTGGGCGAGACCCGTCGCCTGGTGGCCAGCCTGCTCGCCACGGTGCTGCTGGCGATCGCGCTGACCAGCTATGTGCTGGTGCGTCGTCTGGTGGAGCAACCGGTGTCGCGGCTGCGTGGCCTGGCGCAGCGCGTCGCCAGCGGCGAACTGGGCGCCCACATCCAGCCGCAGCATGCCGATGAGCTCGGCGATCTGACCGACCAGCTCAATGCGATGAGCACCCGGCTGCATGACTTCGCCGAAGGCCTGCGCAGCAGCGAGCAGCGCTATCGCAGCCTGTTCGAGAACGCGGCGGAAGGCATCTTCCAGGCCAATGGCCACGGCCGGCTGCTGCGGGTGAACAAGGCGCTGGCCCACATGCTGGGGCTGGCGCGGCCCGAGGAAGCGCAAGGCCGCACGCTGAGTCGCATGGTGCGGGTCGAGCATGATGAATACCGTCGACTGGCCCGCGCGCTGGAGCGCCACCGCCTGCTGCAGCAGGTGCCGTTGCTGGTGACCACGCTCGATGGCCGGGAACTGTGGGTCGAACTGAGCCTGCATCTGGTCCAGGACGGCGGCACCTCCCGCATCGAAGGTCTGGTCAGCGACATCACCCAGCGCCGCCTGGCCGAGCAGGAACTGACCCAGCATCGCGATCATCTGGAAGACCTGGTGACCGAGCGGACCGTCGAGCTCTCCCAGGCCAAGCAGCGCGCCGAGACCGCCAACCAGGCCAAGAGCCGCTTCCTGGCCACGATGAGCCATGAGTTCCGCACGCCGCTCAATGCCATCCTCGGCTTTGCGCAATTGCTGCAGATGGACGCCAGCCTCAGCGCGAGCCAGCAATCCAAGGTCAAGCTGATTCGGGAATCGGGCGACCATCTGCTGGTGCTGATCACCGATCTGCTGGATGTGGCCAGCATCGAAGCCGGCAAGCTGACGCTGCAGCTCAATCCGCTGGACCTGCGCGGCCTGCTGGAGATGTGCAGCGAATCGATGCGCCCACGCGCCGCGGAAAAGGGTCTCGATTTCGATGTGCAGCTGGATGCGCAGTTGCCCACCCGGGTGCGCGCCGACGGCCAGCGGCTGCGGCAGGTGCTGCTGAATCTGCTGTCCAACGCCGTCAAGTTCACCGACCGAGGCCATGTCGGCCTGAGCGTCGACCTGATCGCGCAGGGGCCGACCAGCCTCTCATTGCGCTTCACCGTCACCGACACCGGCATCGGCATGGAGCCGGAACAGGTGCAGCGTCTGTTCCAGCCCTTCGAACAGGTCGCGGACCAATCCCGCCGCGCTGGCGGCACCGGCCTGGGCCTGGCCATCAGCCAGCAACTGGTGCGGCTGATGGGCGGCGAGATCGAGGTCGAGACCGCGCCCAACCAGGGCAGCCGGTTCAGCTTCGCGCTGGCGTTGCCGCTGGCCTCCTGACGCCGACGCCGACGCCGACACGACACCGGTGCCGGCGAAGCGCGGCGCGTACCGCGCGGGCCGCCGCATGGTGGGCGCCACCCGCGCCGCAGCCGCGCGGCCCGTGCGGGCCTCGCGCGATGGACCGCTGACCGGGCGGCATACTCGCCGGCCATGACTGCCGTCCTGTTCTACAAGCTGTTGGCGATCTTCATCGCCGCGGGCATGGGCTGGTTCGTCGGCCACATGCGCTGGCTGGGTCAGGCCGGTGGCGACAACGATCCGGCCCGGGTCCTGTCCAACCTGGCCTTCTACCTGTTCGTTCCGGCCCTTATGTTCCGCACCACGGCGCGGGTGGATTTCTCCACCCTGCCCTGGCTGACGGTGGCCGCGTTCTTCGTGCCGGTGGTGCTGATGCTGATCGGCGTCTATCTCTGGCAGCGGGCGCGGCGTCCGGAGAATCCCGCCACGCCGGCGGTGCGCGGCATCACCGCGACCTTCGGCAACACCTTGCAGGTGGGCGTGCCGCTGGTGGCCGGCGTGTTCGGTGAGGACGGCCTGGCGGTGCACATCACCATCGTCAGCCTGCATGCGCTGACACTGCTCACCATCGCCACGGTCCTGGTGGAATCGGACCTCGCCCGCCATCACCGCAGCGGCGCGAGCCTGCGCGGCATGGTGCTGGTGACGATCCGCAACACGGTGATCCATCCCGTGGTGCTGCCGGTGCTGGCCGGCTTTGCCTGGAACCTCACCGGCCTGGGCCTGCCCACGGTGCTGGATGAGGTGCTGCAGATGCTTGGCAGCGCGGTCGTGCCCTTGTGCCTGGTGCTGATCGGGATGTCGCTGTCCTATTACGGCTGGCCGAAGGCCTGGGGCGCGCTGAGCGGGCTGATCGCGCTCAAGCTGCTGGCCCTGCCGGCGCTGGTGCTGGTGATCGCGCACTGGGGGTTCGGACTCTCCGGCATGGGTCTGTCGGTCATCGTGATGATGGCGGGCCTGCCGCCCGGCTCCAACGCCATGATGTTTGCGCAGCGCTATCGCACCCTGGAGGGCGAAGCGTCCGGCGCGGTCGTGGTCGGCACGCTGCTGTTCGCGCTGACGGCGCCGTTGTGGCTGGTCGTGCCGGTGTGGCTGTCGCGCTGGGGCTGACGCGTCGGCGACTCGGGCCGCATTCAAAGGACGCGTTCAGAGGAAGCGTTCCAGGCCCGCGTTCCAGGGACGCGCGGTCCGCGGCCTGAGTTCCCACACTTGTGAGCGACGGCTGCGGTGAGGTAGGGTGCGAGCCATCCCATCTCTGCCCCGCGCGGGCACACAACGACCATGCGAATCAAGAAGCCGGCGCCCGCCGCCCTCACCCTCGCCCTCTGGACCGCGCTCAGCGTGGGCGCGCTGGCGCCGATGGCGGGTCTCAGCCCCGTGCTGGCCGCGACGAATGCTGCGAGCGCGGTGACCACCCACGATGGCTCGCTGCAGGTGAAGCTGGAGAAGCTGAAGCTGGCCAACGGCTTCGAAGTGATCCTGGTGGGAGACCATCGGCTGCCGCTGATCGCCTTCAACATGTGGGTGCATGCCGGCCCGCGCAATGAAGCGGCCGGTCAAACCGGCTTCGCCCATCTGTTCGAACACCTCATGTTCGCCGGCACCCGTCACATCCCGCGCGGTCAGGCCGACAAGATCGTCGACGCGGCCGGCGGCACCGATTCCAACGGCACCACCGACTTCGACCGCACCAACTATTTCTTCACCCTGCCGTCCAACCAGCTGGAGCTGGGCCTGTGGCTGAAGTCGGACATGCTGGGCTACATGATCGACGAGGTCGATTCGGTCGCGCTGGCCAACCAGCAGGACGTGGTCCGCAATGAGCGCCGCCAGTCGGTCGAGAACCGGCCCTACGGCATCGTCGAGGAAGCGGTCTTCCAGGCGCTGTATCCGGAAGGCCATCCGTATCGCGCGTCGGTGATCGGCTCGCATGCGGACATCCAGTCGATCAAGCTGGCCGATGTGAAGGCCTTCGCGCGCCGCTACTACCGCCCCAACAACACCACGCTGGTGCTGGCCGGCGATTTCAATCCGGCCGATGCGAAGAAGCTGGTGGAGAAATACTTCGGCCCGCTCAAGGCCGGCGAGCCGGTGCCGCCGGTGCAGGTGCCGCAACCCAGGATCACCGAAGAGAAGCGGCTGGCGGTGACCGACCGCATCGAGCTCTCGCGCCTGAACATCGCCTGGCACACGCCCGCCGTGTTCCAGCCGGGCGATGCGGAGCTGGACATCGCCTCGCATGTGCTGGGCGGCGGCAAGTCCAGCCGGCTCTACAAGACGCTGGTCTATGACAAGCAGCTGGCGCAGTCGGTGTCGGTGTCGCAGTACTCGCTGTCGCTGGGCTCGGTCTTCAACATCGAGGTGGTGGCCCGTCCGGGCAAGTCGCTCGAAGAGATCGAGAAGCTGGTGAACGACGAGCTGGACGCGCTCTCGCAGAACCCGCCGACACCGGAAGAAATGGCCCGCGCCCGCGCCGCCGTGGAGACCGGCCTGCTGACCCGCCTGGAGAAGGTGCAAGGTCTGGCGGATCAGATCAACTACTACAACCAGCAGGCGGGGGATCCCAACTACATCGGTCAGGACCTGGCGCGCTACCAGGCCATGACTGCCGTGCAGGTGCGCGACGTGGTGGCCCAGCAGCTCAAGAAGACCTCGCGCGTGGTGGTCTATGCGACGCCGGGTGAACAGAAGCTGGCCCCGGAAGTGCCGACGCCGCCGATGCCCACCCGCGCCGGCAAGGGCGAGCGGGAATCGCTGAATGCCGATGCCGGCTGGCGCAAGACGCCGCCCAAGGGCGGCAAGGCCCAGCCGCTGACGCTGCCCGAGGGCCGGCGCATGACGCTGCCCAATGGCCTGACGGTGATCCAGGTGCCCAATCCCGGCCTGCCGCTGGTGAGCGCCAGCCTGGTGGTGCGGGCCGGCCAGACGGCCAACCCGGCCGACAAGCCGGGTCTGTCCAGCTTCACCGCCGCCATGCTGCAGCAGGGCACGCAGACCCGCAGCGCGCAGCAGATCGCCGACGAAGCCGCCGCGCTGGGCGCGACGCTCACCACCGGTGCCGGCCGCGACGAGGCCCGCATCGAGATCAGCAGCCTGAAGCGCAATTTCAGTCAAAGCCTGGCGCTGCTGGCCGATGTGGCGATGAACCCGGCCTTCTCCGAGGCCGAGGTGGAACGCCAGCGCGCCGAACGCCTGGCCGCGCTCGCGCAGCAGCGCGAGCAGGCGCCGTCGGTGGCGGCGGTGGTCGCCAACCGCGTGCTGTATGGCGAAGGCCATCCGCTCGCCCGCAGCAGCCTGGGCGACGAAGCCGCCATCCAGAGCACCGATGCGACCGCCCTGCGCCAGTTCTGGCAGCGCCACTACCGCCCGGACGATGCCGCGCTGGTGGTGGCCGGTGATCTGTCGGCCGACGAGCTGAAGTCGCTGGCGGAGAGCCTCTTCGCGAAGTGGACCCGCCCGACCGTGGCCGCTGCGCCGGTCAACACCGCCGCGCCGCAACCGATCGACGCCCGCGTGGTGCTGGTCGACAAGCCCAATGCGCCGCAAACCGCGCTGGCGGTGGTCGCGCCCGGCCCCAAGGCCGGCGTGCGCGATGCCGCCGATCTGAAGGTGATGAATGCGGCGATGGGCGGCCTGTTCACCTCCCGCATCAACACCCAGTTGCGGGAGGTCAAGGGCTACACCTACGGCATCTACTCCGCCTATTCGATGAACCGCGACAGCGGCAACTTCGCCATTCGCGGCAGCGTGCGCACCGATGTGACCGGCGCCGCGCTCTCCGACATGTTCAAGGAGATCGACGGCATGCGCGCCAAGCCGATGGGCGCGGCCGAGCTCAGCCGGGTGCGCAATGCCCAGCTGCTGGCGCTGCCCGGGCTGTTCGACACCAATCGCGTGATGGCCTCGGCCTATGCGAGCGAATGGGCGCTGGGCCAGCCGGCCGACAGCATCACCTCGCTGCCGCGCCAGTACGGCGCCGTGACCGCGCAGAGCGCCTATCAGGCGGCGCAGACGCGGGTCGATCCCGCCGCGATGATCGTGGTGGCGGTCGGCGACAAGGCCAAGGTGTTGCCGCAGCTGGAGAAGCTCGGCCGCAAGCCGCTGGAACTGCGCGATGTGACCGGTGCGCCGGTCAGCGCGTCGGCCGCGGCTGCGGCAGCATCGATGCCGGCAGCGGCCAAGCCCTGACGACTGCCACGCCCGGGCCGTCGGTCCGGGCCGTGTGATCGATCAGGACCATGAAGAAGGGGACGGTGCCCATCGGCATCGTCCCCTTTGCGTTGGCGGTGTCGATGTCAGCGGCATTCGCATGGTCACGGACCGAGATCGGCGATCAGCGACCAGCGACCCGCCTGGGCAATCCGCGGTGCTTGCGCGTCCAAGCGCCGTCCGAGTGACGCGCCGTCCAGCGGGCGTGGCTCGTCGTCCTGGCCGCAGCGCCTGCTCAGCGCGTCATCGGCAGCGCCGCACCCATCAGCGCGAACAGCGTTCCGCAGACCTGATTGAAGCGACGGCCGCTGCGCTCCAGCCAGGGCCGCACCCGATGCGCCAGCGTGGCGATGGTGATCTCCACCAGCGCTTCCACCAGCACGAAGGTCGCCGCCAACTGGGTGAACTGCAGCATCAGGTCACGGGACGGATCGATGAACTGCGGCAGGAAGGCGCCGTAGAACAGCAGCACCTTGGGATTCGAGATCGCCGACAGCAGCCCTTGCCGGAACAGCGACCGTCCCGACGCCTGCACCGATCCCGCGGCGCTCGGTGCCAGCCGCAGCGGCGGTGCGCGCCAGAGCTGGAAGCCGAGCCAGACCAGGTACGCGCCGCCGATCACCTTCAGCACCAGCAAGGCGTTGGACGCCGTCTGGAGCAGCGCGCTGATGCCCAGCATCGACAGCGCGATCAGCGAGGTGAATCCCAGCGCGCCGCCGGCCACCGTCCACAGCGTGCGTCGATGACCATGCATCGCGCCATGGGCCAGCACCAGCAGGCTGTTCGGGCCGGGCGTGAGCGACAGACCGATGACGGTCAGCAGATAAAGCGTCCAGGTGTGCAGTGCCATGCGGGCGATTCTGGATCAGCCCGGGCCGATGCGGTGGACGCGATGTCGTCGAGGGCGCGCCGCTGTGGCGCAGGGGCTGCGAATCGGTCGGCGCGTCGGAACGCCGCGTCCGCCGCTGAGGCGGAACGGGAGCGCCCCGCGCAGAGCGATCCCATGCCGGCATGCCGGTCGAGCCCGACGCTGGCCCATCGCCGCGCGAAGGCTGCCGTGGCACTTTGCGATGGCTGAGCGGCTGCGGTCCGACCGCCGTCCGGGCCGTCCGGGAGGCGATGGTTCAGAATGCCGCCATGACCGATCTGAACGTCTACATGACCGGCGTCGGCGAATCGGCCCGACGGGCCGCGACGCTGATGGCCGCCGCGCCGACCGCCGCCAAGAACCACGCACTGCAGGCCCTCGCCCGCCGGCTGCGGGAGGCCGGCCCCGCGCTGGCCGAGGCCAATGCCCGCGACCTGGACGCCGCCCGCATCGCCGGCCTCGAGGCCGCGATGGTGGACCGGCTGCGGCTGGACGCGAAGGTGCTGGCCACGGTCGCCGAAGGCTGCGACCAGATCGCCGCGATGCCCGACCCGATCGGCGAGATCACCGGCGTCAAGCGCCGCCCGACCGGCATCAGCGTCGGCCAGATGCGGGTGCCGCTGGGCGTGTTCGGCATGATCTATGAGAGCCGGCCGAATGTGACCATCGAAGCCGCCTCGCTGGCCATCAAGAGCGGCAATGCCTGCATCCTGCGCGGCGGATCCGAGGCGCTGCACAGCAACCTCGCGCTGGCCGCGCTGGTGGCCGACAGCCTGGAGGAAGCCGGCCTGCCCCGCGACGCGGTGCAACTGATCAACACGGTGGACCGCGCTGCGGTGGGGCTGCTGATCACCATGCCGGCGTTTGTCGACGTCATCATTCCGCGGGGCGGCAAGGGCCTGATCGAGCGTATCAGCCGCGAGGCCCGGGTGCCGGTGATCAAGCACCTGGACGGCAATTGCCACAGCTATGTGGATGCGCAGGTCGACCTGGACCTGGCGGTGACCGTCGTCGACAACGCCAAGACCCAGAAGTACAGCCCCTGCAACGCGACCGAATCCCTGCTGGTGCATGCGGCGCAGGCGGCAGCCTTCCTGCCGCGCATCGGCATGGTGTTCGCCGCCAAGGGTGTGGAGATGCGCGCCTGCCCGCGCGCGCTGGCGCTGCTGGAGCAAGTGCCCGGCCCGCTGCTGCGCGCCGCGACCGACGCGGACTGGGACACCGAATACCTCGCGCCCATCATCAGCATCAAGGTGGTGGACAGCCTGGACGAGGCGATCGCCCACATCAACCGCCACGGCTCGCATCACACCGATGCGATCCTGACCACCCACCATCCGAGCGCAATGCGCTTCCTGCGCGAGGTGGATTCCGCCAGCGTGATGGTCAATGCCAGCACCCGCTTCGCCGATGGCTTCGAATACGGGCTGGGCGCGGAGATCGGCATCTCGACCGACAAGTTCCATGCCCGCGGCCCGGTCGGGCTGGAGGGGCTGACCTCGATGAAGTGGGTCGTGCTGGGACAGGGCGAGATCCGGACCTGAAGCCGGGGATCGGCGACGACCTGCCTCAGGCCCGCCGCCGATGGCCCCCGTCAGGGCAGGCCGATGACCAGCGCGTCCTTCGGCACGCTGATGCGGTAGACCGCCTGGAAGCGCTGCGTCTGGCCCGGCGCGAGGCGCAGTTCCCACAGCTGCACGCCCGACTGTTCGCGCCAGTGGTCCTGGGTGACCGGCGGCGTGAATTGCGTCTGCACCCGGATGTCCTCATGCTCGGACACCGGCGCTGCTTCCAGCACCTGCAGCATGACCGGCTTGCTGCGCAGGTTTTCGACCTGCCACTGGCGGGTGATCACGCTGTCGCGCCGGGAACCGATCAGGCCGGTGTTGGCGGCGTCGCGCTTCTCAGGTTCCAGCCGCACCCGCAGCCGATCGTCGCGACCGAACGGCAAGGACCAGACGCGGTCGTGGCCCAGTTGCAGCGGGGTCTGTCCGATCAGGCTGTTGTCGCGGAACAGTTGCACCGGGCCGCTCGGCCAGGATCCCTCCGGACGCGGCACCTCGGCCACCAGATAGGCGGCCTCCTCGATCTGCGGCTGCACGCGCGCGAACAGCTTGGCGTCCAGCGCGGTCCGACCCAGGCTCACGGTGGACCGAACGCCATTGGCCATCAGCGTGACCGGCTGAGGCAGGTCGTATCCGGCGCCGAATTCGCCTTCGAATACGCTGGGATCGAAGCTCACCGGCTCGGTGCGGCCTCCAGCGCCGAGCGGTTTGAAATCCGCCACCGCCATTGCCGGCGCAGGGGCCGGAGCCGTCACCATTCTTGAAATGCCATCCGATTCCAGCCTCTCGCTGACGTGCGGAATCAGCGCCAGCGTCCAGGGCTGCAAGGTCGAGGCCCCGACCACCTGACGCGGCGGCACGGTGGACAGCCGCAGCTTCACATCCACCCAGTCCTCGCCGCTGGATTGCGCGATCTGGGCAAGCCGCTCGACGGAGAGCGCGCCGCTCGACGTGTCCAGCCGCGCCCGGTACTGCGGTTGCCAGCCCGCGCCGGCGAGGCGATAGCTCAGCCCCAGCTCGGCATCGCCCGGTGCGGACAGCCGCAAGGTGACCACGGACACCTCGCCGCCTGAGGCCGGCTGCGACGCCCGAGCGGCCTTCAGTTGCAGCTCCAGCTCCTGGACGCGCTCTCTCAGCGACTGTCGGCGCGCCACCAGCTCCTGCCCTTGACGCCGCACCGTCTCCAGTGCGGATCCCAGGGCCGGACCGGGCTTGGCATCACGGTCCGACAAGCCCTTCAGATAGCCCAGCGCGAGGTCCACGCCATCGACTTCGGCCTGCAGCGCATCACGCTGCTTTTCCAGGTCCAGCACCTTCGGATCGCGTCGGCGGCATTCGGGCAGCGCATCGCGGGCCTGGCGCTCGAGTTTGAGCTCGCCCAGATTCACGCCGGCTGGAGCCTGCACCTGCAGCTCGTCCGGATTCAGGTTCGCCGGCAGACAGGAAAACCGCGCCAGCGTGGTGCCTGCGGGCACGCGCAATTGGCGGTCCACCTGGGCGCCGCCGGGGTACAGCAGCACCTGGCGAATGGTGCCGGCCGGCGCGTTGGCCAGGGACGGGCTTTGAGCGATGGCGGCCATCGGGGTCAACGTGCCGGCGGTGGTCGCCAGCGCAAGAATCGTGAACAGTCGTTGCATCTTGTCCTCCTCGGCGACGACGGTAGCACGGCCCTGGCACACTTCCGGGTCTCCGATTTCAGTGCTTGCCTCATGTCGTCGTCCTCCCTGCCCGCCACGCCGCCCGCCGCCGTCACCGCTTCCAGCCGCAAGGCCCTGGTGCTGTTTTCCGGCGGCCAGGATTCCACTGCCTGCCTGGCCTGGGCGCTGGACCGCTTCGCCGACGTGGAGACGCTGGGCTTCGACTACGGCCAGCGCCATCGCATCGAGCTGAGCTGCCGCCAGACGGTGCGCGCCGAGATCGCCGCGCGCTTCCCGCACTGGGCGCCGAAGCTGGGCGAGGACCACCTGCTGGATCTGGCGCTGCTGGGCCAGATCTCCGACACCGCGCTCACCCAGGAGCGCGCGATCGAGCTGCAGGCCAACGGTCTGCCCAACACCTTCGTGCCGGGTCGCAATCTGCTGTTCCTGACCTTCGCCGCCACGCTCGCGTATCGCCGCGGCGCGTCGGTGCTGGTGGGCGGCATGTGCGAGACCGATTTCTCCGGCTATCCGGACTGCCGGGACAACACCCTGAAGGCGCTGCAGGTCGCGCTGAGCCTGGGCCTGGACACGCCGATGACGCTGGAAACGCCGCTGATGTTCATCACCAAGGCGCAGACCTGGGCCATGACGCAGGCGCTGGGCGGCGATGCGCTGAATGAGCTGATCAAGGAACACACGCACACCTGCTACCTGGGCGAGCGCACCACGCGCCACGACTGGGGCTGGGGCTGCGGCCATTGCCCCGCCTGCGAACTGCGGGCGCGCGGCTACCGCGAGTTCGAGCAGGCCCGGGCGGCGCGTCCATGAGCAGCGTCTGGGAGCTCGCGCTCTGGGTGCTGGCGGCCCTGATGTTCTTCTGGGGCATCGGCGCCTACAACCGGGTGATGCTGCTGCGCAATGAGATCGGCAAGGCGTTCGCGCAGCTCGATGAGGCCCTGACTCGCCGCACCGAACAAGGCGAAGCGCTGCTGGTGCTGCTGCGGGAACGACTGCCCAGCGAGCAGGCCAGCCTCGATGCGCTGGCCACCGCACAGGCCGAAGCCAAGGCCACGGCGCAGGCCGTGCGACCGCGCCCGTATGCGGCCGATCCGATCGCGCAACTGGCGGTGACGTCCGCGGTGCACGGCGCTGCGCTGACGCGGATGGTGTCGCTGGTGGAGCACCATTCCGAGCTGATGTCGGATGCGGCGCTCAGCACGGTGATCGATGAGCTCAAGCTGATCGACCGCCAGCGCGCCTTCGCCCGTCAGGTCTTCAATCAGGCGGTGCACAACTACAACGAGGCGGTGCGCCAGTTCCCGACCCGGGTGCTGGTGAGCTTCTTCGGCTTCAGCGAGTCGCGCAGCCTGTAAGCCTCGCCTCAGCGCGCCTCGGCGCGGCCGACGCCCTCGCCCGATCTGGCGCTGCCACGATCACGCTCCTACACTGCGCCACAGCCGTCGCACGAAGGTGCAACGAACGATCGCCCGACCGGGCCATTGGGATGGGGAACACCGCATGAGCCGAGCGCCTCGAGCATGCCTTCGCCGGCTTCCGCCCGCCGCGGGCCGCGCTGCCCGATGGGGCGCGCGGATCGCCGTGTCCGCCGCCATCGGGATGGGAGCGGGGACGGCGAGCCTCGCGCTGGCGTCTTCCTCGGCAAGTCCTGACCCCGCACCTGCCCTGGCGCTGCGCGCCGCGAGCCTGGCCGCCACCTGCACCGCCTGCCATGGCGCCGAAGGTCGTGCGGTGACGGATCCCGCCGTGCCGGGGCTCGCCGGGCGCGACGCCGACGCGCTCGAAGCGCAACTGCTGGCCTTCAAGCGCGGGGAGCGGGCCGGCTCCGTGATGCCGCAAATCGCCAAGGGCTACGACGATGAGCAGCTCCGCGCCGTGGCCCGCTACTTCGCGGCGCAGCCGGAGACCGTCGGCGGCCCCACGCGTCCAGGCCCGTCCGCGCGCCGCGCCGTGACCGCCGCGTCCGGCCCGACCTCGGGGACACCACGATGATCCGCCGACGCGATTGGCTGGCGCGTGCCGGCGGCACGGGCGCGGCCGTCGGGATGCTGGGGATGGGCGCTTGGCCGCTGTCCGCGCGGGCCTCCAGCGCGATGACGCGCGCCCGGGTGATCGTCATCGGCGGCGGGATCGGCGGCACGACGGCGGCCAGGTATTTGCGGATGTGGTCCGGCGGTCGGCTGGAGGTGGTGCTGATCGAGCCGCAGCCGATGTTCGTGTCCTGCCCGATGTCGAATCTGGTGCTGGGTGACTTCCGCCGCCTGGAGGAATTGAGCCAGCCGATCGACCGCCTGCGCCAGCAGCACGGCGTGACCTGGGTCCAGGACCGGGTGCGCGCCATCGACACGCGCCATCGGCTGGTGATGCCCGAACGCGGCGCACCGCTGCGGTATGACCGGCTGGTGCTCTCGCCCGGCATCGATCTGGCGTGGAGCGCCGTGCGCGGACTGCGAGAGGCGCATGACGAGGGCCGCGTGCTGCAGGCCTGGAAGGCCGGGCCGGAGACGCTGGCGCTGCGGCGCCAGATTCAGGATCTGCCGGATGACGGCGTGATGGCGATCACCATTCCGGAGGCGCCCTACCGCTGCCCGCCGGGTCCGTATGAGCGGGCCTGTGTGGTCGCTGCCTGGCTGCAGCGGCACCGACCGAGGGCCAAGCTGCTGGTGTTCGATGCGAATCCGGACATCACCTCCAAAGCGGCGCTGTTCCGAAAGGTGTGGGCGGAACAATATCCCGGGCTGATCGAGTACCGGCCGCTGCACAAGGCCATCGCGGTCGATCCGGGCCGGGATGCCGACGGGCGCAGCACGGTGCGCTTCGAATTGCAGGATCCGGAGCGGGTGCATCTGCTCAATCTGCTGCCACCGATGCAGGCCGGCGCGATCGCCCGCGAAGCCGGCCTGACCGGCGCGGCCGGCCGGTGGTGCGAGATCGACTATCAGACCTTCGCCGCCAAGGCCGCGCCGGAGGTGCATGTCATCGGCGATGCGATCCAGGTGGCGCCGGCGATGCCCAAGAGCGGGCACATGGCGAATGCGCACGCCAAGGTCGCGGCCGCAGCGGTGATCGCATCGCTGGCGGAATGGGCGCCCGATCCCGCACCGATGCTCACCAACACCTGCTACAGCCATGTCGATGGCGAGCGGGTGATCCATGTCGCCAGCGTGCACCGGTATCTGCCGGCGGAGCGCACCTATCGCGTGGTGCCCGGCTCCGGCGGTGTGTCCGACGCGCCCAGCACGCTGGAAGCGCAATATGCGTGGCACTGGGCGCGCACGCTGTGGGCAGACATGCTGGGCTGAGCGCGCTGCGCTGCGACGTCTCGAGCACGCGATCGGTCAGCGCTCAGCGCTGTGCCGTCAGCGATCTGCGGACCGCAGTCCGCAGCTCAAGCGCATTCGATCGCGCCGGAGCTCACCAGCTCATCGAACAGCGCCGTCAGCATCGCGCCGCTCATCCGGTAGGGATCGAGCTTCTGGGTCTCGCTGTACTTGAGCAGCAGTGCCGGATTGAGCCGGTTCAGATTGACCTGCCCCATCGACCAGCCCGCATAGCGGCGCTCGGCGATCTCCTGATAGGTGAGCAGGATGGGCGACTCATGGCGGTCGTCCATGACGATGCGCTTGTAGCGCGCATTGACCGCGTCGCGTCCGCCTTCCAGCACCTGGATGAAGACGCCTTCGTTGTGCCAGAGCAGGCCCGTGATGCCTTCGGCGGGGTTGTGCTCGCGGGAGCGGCGCAGGATGTCCTGCAGATCGTGAGGGCTGAGCGCGCGCACGGCGCGGCTGGCATAGACAAGACGAACAAGCATGGCGATTCCTGGTTCGTGGGTCGGTTCGATCACGGTGCGCCCGGCTGAGGCGCGACGCACCGCATGCAAGCTTCAGGCCGGCCGGGCCCGCCGTGCGGCCCGGCGCGGGTCGGCGCGGGTCGGTGTCAGCCCTTGCGGATCAGCGACAGGAATTCCCGCCGCAGGTTGGGATCCTTCAGGAAGGCACCGCGCATGACGCTGTTGATCATGGTGGATTCCATGTCCTTGACGCCACGCCAGTGCATGCAGAAGTGGTCCGCATCCATCACGATGGCCAGGCCGTCCGGCTGGACCCGCGCCTGCAGCTCATTGGCCAGCATGGTGACCGCTTCTTCCTGGATCTGCGGGCGGCTCATGATCCAGTCGGTCAGCCGGGCATATTTCGACAGGCCGATCAGGTTGGAATGCTCGTTGGGCAGCAGACCGATCCAGACCTTGCCGATGATCGGGCACAGATGGTGCGAGCAGGCGCTGCGCACGGTGATCGGGCCGACGATCATCAGCTCGTTGAGCCGCTCCACATTCGGGAACTCGGTGACCGAGGGCGCGGCGGCGTAGCGACCGGCGAAGACCTCGCGCAGGAACATCTTGGCCACGCGCTTGGCGGTTTCCTGGGTGTTGTGGTCGCCGTCGGTGTCGATCACCAGCGACTGCAGCACCTCCTGCATCTTGGCCTGGACTTCCTGCTGAAGCTGGTCGAGCTCGCCCGGCTCCAGGAACTCGGCAATGTTGTCGTTGGCGTGATAGCGGCGCTGCGCCTGCACCAGACGGTAGCGGATGCGCTCGGAAGCCGGCAGCTCGGACAGCGCGTCGGGGCTCAGGATAGGAGTGGCAGTCATGGATCGTCGGGATCGGAGCGGGCCGACCCAGGTGGTGATGCCGCGGATGGGCGAGAGAGACGAGGTGAAGGGGCGATTGTCAGCCCAAGGAGTGCTCCGTGCGAACCGTGGGTGCATTCGGAAGCGTCCGCCGCCCTCGCCCTTAAACTGCGCCGGTGTCTGCCGTCCCTGCCTCCGCTGCCGCTCCTCCTCTTCATCGCCTGCTGGCCCATGGGGCCGATGCCGTCCAGGCGGTGCGCGAGGGCCATTCCCTGACCGATTGGCTGGCGCGCTGCCCGCCCGAGCTTCGCCCCGGCGTGCAGGCGCTGAGCTTCACCGTGCTGCGCCGGCTTGGCGCCGCCCAGGCGGTGCGGGCGCGTCTGGCGCCCAAAGCCCCGCCGGCGCGCATGGACGCCCTGCTGATCACCGCCCTGGCGCTGCTGTGGCCGGGCGAAACCGCCTACACCGCGCACACGCTGGTCGATCAGGCGGTCGACGCCGCTCGCAAGCGCTCACCCAAGAGCGCCGGTTTCGTGAATGCGGTGCTGCGCCGCTTCCTGCGCGAGCGGGAGGCGCTGGTTGCCGCGGTCGAGCAGGACGACCCGGTCGCCGCCCACAACCATCCGCTGTGGTGGCAGGAGCGCCTGCGCGAGGATTGGCCGGAAGTCTGGCCCGCGCTGCTGGCCGCCAACCAGCAGCGTCCGCCGATGACGCTGCGTGTTCATCCCGCCCATGGCGACGTGCCGCATTACCTGAGCCGTTTGCGCGAGGCCGGCATCGGCGCCCGCGCCGCCGGCCCGCTCTGGCCGCAGGCGGTGGTGCTGGACGCGCCGCGACCGGTGCATCTGCTGCCGGGCTTCGATCAGGGCCATGCGTCGGTGCAGGACGCCTCCGCCCAGTTGGCCGCCCCGCTGCTGCTGGGCGCGATGACGCCTCAAGACCTGGCCCCCGGCGAGACCTGGCCCTTGCTCGGCGACGGCGCCCGCGTGCTGGACGCCTGCGCCGCGCCCGGCGGTAAAACCGCGCATCTGCAGGAATTGGCCGGCAATCGGCTGGATCTGCTGGCGCTGGATGCCGACGCTCAACGGCTGGAGCGAGTGGGCCAGAACCTGCAGCGCCTGCATCTGAGCGGCGAAACCCGCGCTGCCGATGCGCGCGAGACCGCCGCCTGGTGGGACGGCCGCCCGTTCGACGCCATCTTGCTGGATGCGCCCTGCAGTGCCTCCGGCATCGTGCGGCGCCATCCCGATGTGCGCTGGCTGCGTCGCGCCACCGACATTCCCGCGCTGGCGGCCATCCAGTCGGCCTTGCTCGACGCCTTGTGGCCCCTGCTCAAGCCCGGCGGCCGCCTGCTGTATGCGACCTGCTCGGTCTTCAAGGCCGAGGGGCAGGATCAAATCGACGCGTTTTTGCAACGCCACGGGGACGCACGGTCGCGTCAGTTCGCTCAGGGCGGCGGGCATTTGCTGCCGCTCGCTGACAATGCTTTGCATCCCTCTCAGCAAAGCGTTGTAGGTGTGACCGACGGTTTCTACTACGCCTTGCTACATAAGTCCCCGACTGCGTGAGTCGTTTCCCTTGTTCCGCATGGCTGCGTTCCTGGCTGCGGCGCCTGACCTTCGTCAGCGTGCTGCTGGCCCTGCACGGCTGGGCGCTGGCGCAAGGGGTGACGCTGCAGCAATTGACGGCGGAACGGGCTGAGGACGGCCTGGCCGTCAGCTTCAGCACCCGGTTCGAGCTGCCCAAGCAGGTCGAGGACGCGCTGCTCAAGGGCGTGGCGGTGTATTTCGTCGCCGAGATCCAGGTCTTGCGCAACCGCTGGTACTGGCGCGACGCTCGCGTGGCCCAGGCGACCCGCACCTGGCGGCTGACCTGGCAACCCCTGACCCGCCAATACCGGGTCAGCACCGGCGGCCTGCACCAAAGCTACGACACCCTGCCGGAGGCTGTCGCGTCGCTGCGTGGCGTCTCGGGCTGGCGGGTGGCCGAGAGCAAGGACATCGAGGACGATGGCCGCTACTACCTGGACTTCAGCTACAAGCTCGACACCACCCAGCTCCCTCGCCCGATGCAGATCGGCCTGGGCGCGAGCCAGGGCTGGACGCTGGCGGTGGACCGCAGCGTGACCCTCAACCTGGAGGCGCCCGCATCGACGCCTCCGCCGAACAAGCCGCAACCCTGACGACGCCGCCGGTTCGCGCTCCCGCCGACGGTCCCTGTGCTGACAGGTGCCGCTCGGTCGCTGGACGCCTTTGCCACTTGAAGGATCGACACCCGTGACCAAGTCGACACGCCTGGCGTGGTTGATTTCCGTGGCGGCCATCGCTGGCGCCAGCGGCATGCTGGCCTTCCTGCTCTCGATCAGCGCCACCGCCCAGCGCGGTTTCCTGGAGCGCCATTACCTGTGGCTGTTCTGGGTCAACGTGGCGGTCGCGACGGCGCTGGTGGTGGTGATCGGCGTCGCCGCCGCGCGCCTGGCGCTGCGGGTGCAGCGCGGCCGCTTCGGCAGCAAGCTGCTGCTCAAGCTGGCCGGGATCTTCGCCTTCGTCGGCGTCGTGCCGGGCGTGCTGATCTACACGGTCTCCTATCAGTTCGTGAATCGCAGCATCGAAAGCCTTTTCGATCAACGACTGGCCAGCGCGCTGGAAGCCGGTCTGGCGCTGGGTCAGGACACGCTGGAGAACCTGCGAAGCGAACTCGCCGCCCGCACCCGCAGCGCGGCCGAGCGCTGGGAAGACGGCGCCCTCGCGCCACTGGCGCTGGAGCGGCTGCGGGATCAGCTCTCCGCCCGCACCGTCGCGCTGGTGGGCAGCAACGGGCAGGTGCTGTTGTCGGCCGGCGGTGAGTCGACGGCGCTGCCGGAGCGGCCGAGCAGCTCGATGCTGAGCCAGGCGCGCAACAACGGGGTGTCGTCGCGGCTGGAAGGCCTGGAAGACGAGCAGCAGGCGGTCCTCGGCGAGGCCCGTCTGCGGGCGGTGGCGCTGCTGCCGAGCAGCGGCCTGCAGCTGAGCAACAGCGACCGCTACCTGATGGTCGTCAAGCCGATCCCGGGACGGGTGGTCAGCAATGCGTTGAATGTGTCGACTGCCAACCAGGAATACCTGCAGCGCTCACTGCTGCGCGATGGCCTGCGTCGGATGTATCTCGGCACGCTGACGCTGGTGCTGATCCTGGCGGTGTTCGCGGCGCTGCTGCTGGCGGTGGCCCTGTCGAATCAATTGGTGCAGCCGCTGCTGCTGCTGGCCGACGGCATGCGCGAGGTGGCATCCGGCGATCTGAAGGCGAAAGCGGTGTTCCGCTCCCGCGACGAATTGGGCGGGCTGACGCGATCCTTCGCGGACATGACGCAGCAGCTGGCCGATGCGCGCTCGCAGGTCGACCTGAGCGTGTCGCAACTGGAAAGCGCTCGCACTCATCTGCAAACCATCCTCGACAACCTGACCGCCGGCGTGATCGTGTTCGATGGCGATCGCCGGATCGAGACGGTCAATCCCGGCGCGACCCGCATCCTGAAGCTGCCGCTGTCCGCCTATGTGGGCCGGCATCTGGACGAGGTGGCCGAGCTGGCCGACTTCGCCCGCGCGGTCTGGCATCGCTTCGATCAGCAGACACCGGAAGCCGGCGAGCGCGATCACTGGCAGGATTCCTTCGAGCTGCAACTTGGCGAGCAGAGCGCGCTGACCTTGCTGGTGCGCGGCGCTTCACTGCCGCTGGATGCCCGATTGATGGTGTTCGATGACATCAGCGAGGTGGTGTCGGCACAGCGCTCGGCGGCGTGGAGCGAGGTCGCCCGCCGTCTGGCGCATGAGATCAAGAATCCGCTGACGCCGATTCAGCTGTCGGCCGAGCGGCTGCAATTCAAGCTGGAGTCGAAGCTGGAGGGCACGGATCAGGCGATGCTGGTGCGCTCGGTGGGCACCATCGTCAACCAGGTGCAGGCGATGAAGCAGCTGGTCAATGAATTCCGGGACTACGCGCGACTGCCCGCCGCCAAGCTGGCGCCGCTGGACTTGAACGAACTGGTCGCCGAGGTGCTGACGCTCTATGCGGCGGCGCAGGAAGCCGGGCAATTGGTGGCGGAACTGGCCACCGATCCGCCGGCCATCCTGGGCGATGCGCCTCAACTGCGCCAGGTCATCCACAACCTCGTCCAGAACGCGCTGGATGCGGTGAGCGACCTGCCGCAGGGGCGGGTCACGGTGCGGACGCAGAAGGCCTTCAACGACAACGGCGAACTGCGCGCCGTGCGCCTGGTGATCACCGACAACGGCCACGGGTTCGCGGAGAAAGTACTGAACCGCGCGTTCGAGCCCTATGTCACGACCAAGAGCAAAGGCACTGGCCTGGGACTGGCGGTGGTGAAGAAAATCGCGGACGAACATGGGGCACGCATCCGACTCATCAATCTTCACCCGGGTAGTGATACCGAACAGCCCGCGATAGGGGCACAAGTTTCGTTATCATTTTCAAAACTCGCGACTGCACCGAGCCCTGCGCCCGACGCGCCTCGGCCGCGTGAACAGTAGGCATACATGGCAACCATTCTTGTTGTTGATGACGAACTGGGCATCCGTGCCCTGTTGTCTGAAATCCTTTCGGACGAAGGGCATTCCATCGAACTGGCAGAGAACGCGCAGCAAGCGCGCGCCTGCCGCGAGCGGATGCGTCCGGATCTTGTGCTGCTCGACATCTGGATGCCTGATGTGGATGGCGTGACGCTGCTCAAGGAGTGGGGCAGCACCGGCCAGCTCACCATGCCGGTGATCATGATGAGCGGCCACGGCACGATCGATACGGCGGTCGAGGCGACCAAGTTCGGCGCGATGGCCTTCCTGGAAAAGCCCATCACCCTGCAAAAGCTGCTGCGCGCGGTGGAGCAGGCGCTGGTCAAGGCCGCGCCGCGTCCGGCCCCGCCGCCGCCCGTCACGGTCGGTCTGCCCAGCTATGCGCGGCCGGAGATCATGCCGGTGATGACGGGGGTGGTGTCGATGTCGGGTCCCGGCCTGGCGCCGGTGACACCGGTGCCGCATCAGGGCCTGGCCTCCGAGCAGGTGTTCGAGCTGGACCGCCCGCTGCGCGAGGCGCGCGATGCTTTCGAGAAGAGCTACTTCGAGTTCCATCTCGCCAAGGAAAACGGTTCGATGACCCGTGTGGCCGAGAAGACGGGGCTGGAGCGCACCCATCTGTACCGCAAGCTGAAGCAACTCGGCGTCGATCTTTCAAGAAATAAGCGCGGCGGCGGAATTTAGTGTTATAGTCGCTGTCTTCGTTGTTCAGCACAACACTGACACATCGAAGCAAGTGATCCCGCCTACTCAGGTAGGTTCACAAGCACCCAGGCCAAGTAGCTCAGTTGGTAGAGCAGCGGATTGAAAATCCGCGTGTCGGTGGTTCGATTCCGCCCTTGGCCACCAAATCTAAGAAGCCCCTGATTCCTCCCGGAGTCAGGGGCTTTTTGCTGTTCAACCGCCGCAACCCGAGCCCGCACGCGTGAACGCGTCAGCCGGCTGCGGGACCGACCTCATTGGCGCGGGTTCATGGGCAGCACCATGCCCCAGTTGTGTCCCTGAGCTGGAAAGTCGAAGGCCATCCTCAGCCGATTCCGGGCGTCTTGTCCCTGCTGCATCACGATTTCCGGATTCTTGCTGAACGCATGTCGGCCCACCACGAGCCAGTCGTTGAGGCCCTGACCGACGCGGCCCAGAGCAAACATTTCCCCGCATGGCATGCTGAGCCACATGCACTGACCTGGCCGCAGCTCATCAATGCCTGCGCGAATCAACTTGAGGTTCGCCGCCCGCTGGCCGGCATGACCCACACGGTCCGGAGGCGGGGACAACTGCCGTCGACTGCGGGGCAGCGATTCCAGGTTCCGGCTGTAGAACGATTCGAAATGATCCCGGATGTCAGGATGAAAACACACCACCAGCCGAAGGTCCGCGCCGCGCTCAACGACCGCCTTGCTCGCCAGTTCGGGCAGTGACGGCGTCGTCTCATTGAACGGCGGCCACGAATTCCTGACGTTGGGCTGCCGGGCCAGTCGAAACGCCTCATCGAAGGCGCGCTCATCGCCGCTGTTGAGGTACTCCACCGTGGCCATCGCGGCTTCCGGCAAAGGCACTTGATGTCGATTGAGCTCCGGGATGAGGGTTTGCTCAAGTCGCTGAAGGCGGCTGGGATCGAAGCCGACCTGCGCCGACGCGGCCGCCAATGGCGCCGCGTCCTCCAAAGGCTCATCATGCGCCACAGAGGACGCGGCATGGAAGGGCAGAACGTGACTGGGAATCATGGGGACTCCTGCATCGCCTGGGCGGCGATGAAATGACCGGCGCCGACCATCGGCCCCGTCATCCAGCAGTGCGTGCCGTCCCCGGTGGGTTCTCCACGACAACAGCCGTGGCCAAGCGTCAGCGCCCTAGCGCATCAGCCCATCAGCCCATCAGCCCATCAGCGCGTCACGATGTCCCGATGCATCGGCGCCAGCAAGGCGAGCAACCGGTTCTGCGTGCGGAAAGGGATGTCTTGCGCGGCCATCGCCAGTTGCAGGTCCTCGACCAGCGCATGGAAGTCGGCCTTGGTGATGCCCAAGGTGGCGTGCGACTTCGCCATCGTCTCGCCGTCGTATCGGCATGGCCCGCCACTCAATTCGCAGAATTGCTTGCGCAGTTGCTCGGCGAGGAATTTCGGGTTCGTCTCTTTGAAGAGCGGGCTGATGCGGTCATCCGCATAGACCCGCTGCACCAGCTCGGCAGTGAGGCGGCGAACACCCTCCTCGCCGCCGAGCGCCTGATAGAGCTCATCGTCTGCGGGCGCTGCGCCCGCGACCGCAGTCGCGCCGATCAGCGCCGACGCCGCGGCCATTCCGAGCAGGCGCCGACGAGTCCAAATGCGCATGGCGTGAGACATGGCGAATCTCCTGCGCGTCCGTCCGTGCGGACGGTCGCTCAATACGCGAGTTGAATCGAACCGTATACGCCTTGCTGGCGCCGCGGCTGAAGACCCGGCACCACGCGGCCGAGATCCACATACGCCGCCGTCAGCGACAGGTGCTTGTTCGGCGCCCAGGCGATGAAGACATCCTTCCAGTCGTCCTCACGCAGCGCATCACCCAGCAGCGAGGGATTGAGCTTGTCCGGCTTCATCCGGTATTCCACGCCCACGGCCCAATGGCGGTTCAGCAGATAGGCGACCGAGAGCTCCGGCAGCAGTGAGTAGCGATCGCTGGCGCGACCGCCAAACCCGAGCAGCCCGTTTTGATTGGCGCGGCTGGCCCGCAGCGTCAGATTGACCAGGGTGCTTTGACCCAGGAACAGCTTGGTGGCACTGAGGTAGACATCGACGCCGTGGCGCTTGGCGCCGAGCGCGTCGAGGGTGGGATGGAGCCCACCAGCCTCCGTGCGCTTGTATTCCGCGCCGATCGCGATCTGCGGCATCCAGCGGTCGGTGTCCAGCACCGCATCGCCGCCCAGACGTACTTTGGCGCCGAGGATCGTCTGCCTCAGCCGCAGCCCCGGCAGACCCAACGCAGCACCGGTGCCGCCTGCGGAGAACGTCTGCTTCGCGATGGACAGCTCCGCCCGCTCACCGAAGCCGACCAGCGCACCGGCACCGGTCAGCGCGTAGTCGCGCGTGGGCAGACGGGTGAAGTAAGCGGTGGCACCGATCTCGCCCTGCGTGGCGTAGCTGCCGGTCAGGGCCCAGGGCGAGAGACCACCGCCTGCGGCGCCGTCGATGCTGCTCACTCCACCGGTGAGCAGCAGCTTGCCTTGCCCCTGCGCCTGGCCCGCCAGCGGCGCGAGCAGCCAGGGCAGCAGCAGACACGAGGTCAGGCGCCGCATGGGATCACCAGCTTCCGGTGTTGGGCATCGAGATCCACGGCTCGGCGGGCGGCAAGGCCGGGCCGTCCTGGAGCAACTCGATGGAGATGTTGTCCGGCGAGCGGACGAAGGCCATGCGGCCATCCCGCGGCGGACGATTGATCAACACACCATGAGACATCAGCCGCTCGCAGGCGGCGTAGATGTCCTTCACCGCATAGGCCAGATGGCCGAAGTTGCGGCCACCGGTGTAGACCTCGGGATCCCAGTTGTAGGTGAGCTCCACCTGGGCGTCCTCGTCGCCGGGCGCGGCCAGGTAGACCAGGGTGAAGCGGCCCGCCTCATGCTCGCTGCGGCGCACCTCGTGCAGACCCAGCGCGTCGCGGTAGAACTTCAGGGAAACGTCGAGGTCGGTCACCCGAACCATGGTGTGCAGATACTTCATGGGCTGTCGCGCTCAATGAGGACGTCGGAAAACGTCCAGGGTCGAAAGAAGAGATGCCCACATTGTGGCAACACAACGCCGCTCGCGCACGTACCCGGTCTTGTGGGCGACGGCGGGTCGAGCGCGGGAATCCGTCATGACCGGCCCGTCGAATTGGGCGATGCGTCCGCCGGCCATCCGCAGAGTCGACGGCCTGAGACGCTGCCTCGTCCACGGTGTCGTCCGATGAAGAGCCCAGTCAGGTCGACAAAAGAAAACCGCCTGCCGGCGAAGCCAGACAGGCGGTCGATGATCGACAGACCGCACGCGAGGCCGCTGACGCGGCCTGCAACGGGATCAGCGTCGATTAGAAGTTGTGGCGCACGCCCACGGCGAACGAATTGAAGTCGTCGGCCTTGTTGGCGGTCGTCGCATCGATCACGGTGTAGTAGCCGTACAGCTTGGTGCGCTTGCTCAGGTTGTAGTTGTAGCCCAGCGTGTACTGCTTGCCACCGTTACGACCCTTGTTGAACGAGTAGCCGCCGGCCTTGGTGCCACCGACGTTCAGGTGGTACTCGGACTGGCCCATCGTGTACATGACCGATGCGCGGCCGATGGTGCGGGTGTCCTTGGCGCCCAGCGATTGAGCCACGCCGCTGTCTTCGCGCTGCACATAGCCGCCGAAGGTGAAGGCGCCCAGCTCATACAGGCCGCGGATCGCGTACTGGTTGGCGGAGCCTTGCTTGGAGTAGCCGCCACCCAGATGCAGCGGGCCTTGGTCGTAGTTCAGGGCGACGTCGTAAGCGCGCTGGTCGACGCCTTCGCCGGCGTGCAGCGAGACTTCAGCGTTGAAGCCGTTCAGGTTCGGCGTGAAGTAGGCGACCTTGTTGCTTTGCGGGTTGCCGTTCGGGGTGAAGAAGCCCACGCCCGAATACAGCGCGTCGGACGACGTGCCGGTGTCGTGGTTGTGCATCGACACGTAGTCGGCGGTCGCGTAGTAGGAACCGTTGGTCCAACGGCCCAGGCGCACGGCGCCGAAGTCACCCGACAGCTGCACGCTGGATTCGCGATTCCAGAATTGCGTGCCGGCCGTAGCGGCGCCGTTGTCCGAGTTCAGACCGTGCTCGAGGGCGAAGCTGGCCTTCAGACCGCCACCCAGATCTTCCGTGCCCTTGAAGCCCAGACGCGACGAGTTGTTGTTCACCGCCACGGTGCGATCGGAATTGCCGACCTTCTGGCTTTCCACGGTGGTGTTGATGCGGCCCCACAGCGTGACAGAGCTTTGAGCGAACACCGGAGCGGACAGTGCCGCGATGGCAGCAGCAGTTGCAATCTTCTTCATATCGACCTTCATGGTTGGAGGTTTCGCCACTTGTCTGGGCGGGGCTTACTGCAGTGTGTGCGGAGTATAGAAGTGCGATGCCCGCACCTCACCTGCCCGACGCGAAATTGCAACAGTTCCCCATTAGGTGCGAATGGAAGTCAAAAGCCGGGCGATCAAGGATTGACTCACCAGAAGGCCGATCAACACGGCCATCTGCTCGATCGGCCCGAATCGATGGGCGTGCCAGAGGAAGGCGGCGACGCCGCCCAGCACCAGCAGGAAGAGCACGACCGCCAGCCAGGCGTTCGTTGGCGAGACCTTCGGGTCGAAGAGCGCGCGCTGGTGGGGGTCGTAGCCGGGCGCTATGCGGGCGCCGAGTCCCGGCTCCCAGTGCGCGGGCTCCCACCACAATCGCAGCTTGTCGCGCCATCGCGGGACGGCGCGCATCTTTCGCCACAGCCGTTGATAGACCTGCAGATTGGCGCGCCACGGGCTCCAGCTCGCGAGCGCGTCGCGGGTGCCGTAGACGCAGCGCTCTTGCGGCAGCTCTTCCTGAAACGTGCCGAACAGACGGTCCCAGAGGATCAGGATCCCGCCGTAATTGCGGTCCAGATAGGGATCGTTCACCGCGTGATGCACCCGGTGATTCGACGGCGAGCAGAACCAGCGGTCGAACCAGCCCAGGCGATCGATCTGTTGGGTATGGACCCAGAACTGGTAGAGCAGATCGACCAGCGCCACGACCGCGAACACCAGCGGCGGGAAGCCCAGCAGCGCCATCGGGATGTAGAACAGCCAGCCCACCAGCCAGCCGCTGCCGGTTTGGCGCAGCGCCGTGGAGAGGTTGTAGTCCTCGCTCTGGTGATGCACCGCATGCGCCGCCCACAACAGCGCGGTGGTGTGGCCGAGTCGGTGATGCCAGTAGTAGAGGAAGTCGTAGAGCAGCAGGCCGCTCAGCCAGACCCACCAGGCCCCAGGATCGAGCCGAAACAGCGCGGCATGCTCGAAGACCCAGGTGTAGAGGCCCAGCGTGAAGAGCTTGGTGAGCACGCCCACCACCTGGCTGAGCATGCCCAGGCTGATGCTGCTGAGCGCGTCATTGAGCCGATAGGTGGGGCGTCCGCGCAGCCGTCCCACCACAAACTCGAGGCCGATCAGGAGGAAGAAGATCGGCGTGGCGAGCACGATGATCTGCGCCTCGGTCATCGGCGTCAGACCTTGGCGGTGTGCGTCGGCGGCACGCTTGGCGCAGCGCCGCCCATCGGCGACGAGGCGGCCTGGGCGTCCTTGGGCGAGACCATCGCGCCGGGCATGAAGCCGGGGACGCCCGGATCATCCAGGGTCAGGCCTTGCAGATGCTGGTCATCATTCCATCCGACTAGGCTGAAGCCTTGCGGCGAGTAGAGCAGCCGATTGATGCTGGCATTGCCCAGCACCCAGCTGCGCGGCGCCTGCAGATCGATGCGGGTGGCGGCGCGGTACAGACAGTCCATCACGCCGCCATGCGCGACGATGGCGATGGTCTGGCCCGGATGCGCCGCAGACAGCGCGGTGATCGCGTCCACACAACGCGCATAGAAGGTGGTGAGGTTCTCGCCACCGGGCGGCTCGAACAGCGGATCGCGTTGGCGCCAGCGCAGCGCGGCTTCCGGCGCTTCGGCTTCGATGTCCACCCAGCGCTTGCCCTCATACGCGCCGAAGCTGCGCTCGCGCAGCCGGGCATCCCGGATGACGGTCAGCCCATGCGGCTCGGCCAGATGGCGCGCCGTGACCCAGGCGCGGTCCAGGTCGCTGGCATAGACCGCCTGCAACGGCTGATCCGCCAGCGCCTCGCCCACACGCTGCGCCTGGCGCTCACCCAACGCATTGAGCGGCAGGTTCAGATGGCCCTGCAGACGGCCTTCGCGGTTCCAGGCTGTCTCGCCGTGCCGCACCGCCAGGATCAGCGTGGGCTCCACTCAGACGCCCCAGACGACGTCGGTGTTGGCGGACTGCGCGGCCTTCATCAGCTCCAGCAGCGGCCACAGGCGTTGACGCAGGCTGACCTCGGAACGCTTGGCGGTCTGGCGTTCGTCGTCGGCCGCATCCTCGTCGGTGGCGCCGGTGCGCTCGGTCGATTGCTGCTCTTGCGCGATCGCGGCTTCGCCCTGAGCGATCAGCCCCGCCAGATCACCGGCCTGGAAGATGCCGGTGGGCGATGGTGAGCGACCCAGCGCGGACAAGGCCTGGTCGCCATGCGCGGCCAACATGATCACGTCCGCGCCCGCCTTCGATTTGAACTTGTACAGCATGCTTGTCTCCTGGCTGACTGATGTCGCAGCCGTTCACGGCATTGTGCCGTCAGGACATCGTGCCAGGACTTGCGTCAGCCGGAACGATCAGGAAGAGGCGACATCCGCTTGCCGCGGACCGCACCCGGCCCGCCGCCGACGCATCCCAAGAGAGCGCTTCATCCGCCAGGACCGGCGCGCAAAGCGCTGCACGCGCCCGGCCGCCATCAGCCGCGTGGCGTCGCCGTCAACCGCGCAGCAAACGCACGTTGGAGCCGCGGCGCGCTGACTTGCGTGTCAGCGTGGCCTCGTGGGCCGATTGGCTGGCTCCTGCTCGGGGCGCGAATCGATGCGCGAAGGCCCGCGCATCCAGCGCCGGCGCGCACAAGTAGCCCTGGAATTCGTGGCAGCCGCATTGCTCGAGGAAGTCGCGCTGAGCTTCGGTCTCGACACCTTCGGCGATGACCAGCAGATTCAGCGCGCGGCCCATCTGCACGATCGCATTGACGATGCCCGCATCGCTTGCATCGTCCGGCAGGCCGGCGACGAAACTGCGATCGACCTTGAGGCGTTGAATCGGGAAACGCTTCAGATAGCCGAGGTTGGAATATCCCGTGCCGAAGTCATCGATGGCGATCAGCACGCCGAGCTGCGACAGTTCCTCCATGCGATGCAGCGCATCGTCGGCATCCCGCAGCAGCACGGATTCGGTCAGTTCCAGCTCCAGCAGTTCCGGCGGCAGGTTCACCTCGCGCAGCACCTGAGCGACGCTCTCGACGAACTGCGCCTGCTGGAATTGCAGCGCGGACACGTTCACCGCCACCGGCACCCGCAGCCCCATCGCCAGCCATTGCGCCGCCTGCGTCACCGCCTGCTGCAACACCCAATGGCCGATGGCGATGATGAAGCCGCTTTCCTCCGCCACCGGAATGAACTCGCTCGGCGGCACATCGCCGCGCAACGGATCCCGCCAGCGGATCAGCGCTTCCGCGCCGATGAGCGCGCCGCTGTGCAGATCGATCTGCGGCTGGAAGAACAGGCGGAACTCATGCTCCTGCAGCGCCTGACGCATCGCGTGATCCAGGCGCATGCGCGACAGCAGATCCACATCCTTGCGCGGCTGATGGAAGCGGAAGCTGCCACGGCCGCTTTCCTTCACCCAATGCATCGCCCGTTCCGCGCTGGCCAGCAGCGCTTCCGACGACGCGCCATCGCCCGGGAACAGCGCCACACCGGTGCTGCAGGTGACAGTGAAGCTGAGCGTGTCGAAGCAGAACGGCTGCGACATCGCTTCCTGCACCCGTCGCGCCGCATGCTCGGCGCCGCGCGCATCGGCTTGATGAATCAGCAGGGCGAAGCGGTCGCCATCGAGCCGCGCGATGGTGTCGACCTCGCGCAAACACTGCTTCAGGCGCAGCGCCACTTCCTTCAACACGCGGTCGCCATAAGCGTGGCCGAGGGTGTCGTTGATCTGCTTGAAGCGGTCCAGGTCCACATTCAGCAGCGCGAAGGAGGAGGCTTCGCGGCGCGCGACGGCCTGCGCATGGTCCACCCGATCCATCAGCGCGCGCCGGTTGGGCAGGCCGGTGGACATGTCGGTGTGCGACAGCTCTTCGATGCGCTGATGCGCGGCCAGCGTCTCGCTCAGATCGCGGAAGGAATAGACTCGACCGATCGGACGACCGCGGCTCCACTGCGGCAGCGAGACCCGCTCGAGCACGCGACCATCCAGCAGTTCGATGCGGTCGTTCGTGTGCAGCAGCGAGGCTTCCTGGATCGCGGCCAGTCGCGTCGCATAAGCGGCGCCATCGACCACGCTGCGCCGCATCCAGGCTTGCACCGCCTCATCGCGACCTTCGGTGAGCAGCAGTTCCGGAATGGACCAGAGCGTCGCCAGCCGCTGATTGAAATGCCGGATGCGACCGGCCAGATCGGTCACGAGAATTCCGTCCGCCGTCGATTCCAGCGTGGCGCGCAGCTCGGAGAGCAGGCTGTCGCGCTCCTCGTCCTGCTGGCGCTGGCGAGTCAGGTCGCGCATGGTGACCATCCACACGCCGTCGCCCTGCGGCAAGGGCAGATGGCTGATGCGGCGCGAGGCCCACAACAGATGGCCGTCAGCGTGGCGCATCATGGTGTCGGTGTGCAGACCATCGCGTCGTCCGGTCGCGGCTTCGGCCCAGAACAGGGCGTCCTCCGGCGACGTGACCAGGGATTCGACGGCGCAGCCGACCAGATCATCGGGCGTGAAACCCAGCAACTGCTCGGAGGCCTCGTTGATGGCCAGGACCTGGCGCGAGCGGGCGTCGACCAGCCAGACCGCTTCCTGCAGTCCTTCGATCATCGGCAGCAATGCCGCAGGCAGCGCCGGCACGGCGGCGCTGACAGGCCCTTGAACGATCACGCCGCCAGCTCCCCGGATGAGGCTGGCAGACCGACGGCTTCAAAGAAGTAGGCGATGCGCGAGCGCGGTGACAGATAGTCCTGCGCGGCGCGCGGCAACTGCTGCGGCTTGACGCTGCGGCGGATGCCGAGGTCGGGCAGCGCTTCGAGATTCAGGATCAGCGCCTCGTCACGAGGCACTTTCGGATCAAAGACCATCACCCGCGGCTTGAGCGGGCGGGAAGAATTCACCGCGACCACCATCGCATAGCGGTCGTCGGTCAATTGCACGGCGGATCCAGGCGGATACACGCCCATCATCCGGATGAAGGCATTCAGCATGGTCGCGTCGAAGCGGCTGCGGCCTTGCGCGAACATCAGCGACAGCGCTTCATGCGGCGTCATCGCCTTCGATGCCACCAGCGGATTGCACAGGCCGTCGAACCGGTTCACCAGCGCCACGATGCGCGCGCCGATGCTCATGCGGTCCGCATTGAGATGCTGCGGGAAGCCCGTGCCATCGGCATGCTCATGATGCTGGGCAATGATCAGCAAGGGCCCCGGGCTGACGCCCATCTTCTGCGCCAGCACCACGCCTTTGGCGACGTGCTGCTGATAGGCCTGCACTTCCGCGGTGGTGAAGCCGTCGTCCCGATGGCGGAAACGCGGCGTGACATCCAGTTTGCCGACATCGTGCAGCAGCGCGCCCTGGCCCAGGTCCAGCATTTCCTCGCGCACCATGCCGAACGCACGGCCCAGCAGCATCGAGATCACGGCCACGTTCAGCGCATGGGCGGTGCCTCGATCGCCGGCGCCTTCGTTGAGCAGGCGGATGTTGATGTCGCCTTCGACCAGCATCTTGTCGAGCAAGGCGCGCGACAGCGCCGCGGAACGATCGCGCGCATCCAGCGGCTCGCGCGGGACGAGCTCCATCAGATCGCGCAGGGCGACGGCGGCTTCCGCATATTGCTGCTCGCAGAGCTGCAGCGCGTCGCGCTGCTCGGCCAGCAGCCGGCGGTGCTCGGCCAGTTCCGGGTCTTCCACCGGCGCGGGCGCGGCGGGGAGCGCGACATCGGCGGCCGGCGCTGCGGCGGCGGGCATGGGGGTGGCGTCGATCGGCAGGTCGCTCTTGCCGGGGCTCCAGCGCACCTGCTTGAGGCCGAGACGGCGAAGGATCAGCAGCTGTTCGTCGGAGCTCAGCTTGAAGCTGCTCAGCGGAAACGGATGCGACATCCAGCCCAGATCCAGGTGGATGAACATCCCCACCTTGAGCTGGCTTACATCGATCAACGGATCGGCCGATCTGTCCTTCATTTTTCTTCCACGGGTCCGGGTGCCCTCGTTACCGCTTCGGCGGCCAAGGGGCGCAACTTAAGCGAAATTGCGGCCATTCAGGCCATGTCGGCGACGTTCAACCGGCAAGCGTGCAACTTGTCACGCCATTTTCCGCCCCCCTATGATCCTCCGCGATCAGCATTCTCATAAAGATTCCGGAGACTGTCATGCACGCCTTCATCTGTGATGCCCAGCGCACACCCTTCGGTCGCTACGGCGGCGCCTTGTCGTCCTTGCGGACCGATGACCTGGGCGCGCTGCCGATCCAGGCCCTGATGGCACGCCATCCGACGCTGGATTGGTCGGCGCTGGACGATGTCTTCTACGGCTGTGCGAATCAGGCGGGCGAGGACAACCGAAATGTCGCGCGCATGTCCGCGCTGCTGGCCGGCCTGCCGGTCGACGTGCCGGGCATGACGCTGAATCGCCTGTGCGGCTCCGGCATGGACGCGGTCGGCACGGCCGCCCGGGCCATCCGCGCGGGCGAGGCGCATCTGCTGATCGCCGGCGGCGTGGAGAGCATGAGCCGCGCCCCGTTCGTGATGCCCAAGGCCGACAGCGCCTTCTCGCGCAGCAGCGCGCTGTATGACACCACCATCGGCTGGCGCTTCGTCAATCCGAAGATGAAGGAAGAGCACGGCGTCGATTCGATGCCGGAAACCGCAGAAAACGTGGCCGATGACTTCGGCATCGAGCGCGAAGCGCAGGATCGCCTGGCGCTGGCCAGTCAGACCAAGGCGCTGGCGGCCCAGCGCAACGGCGTCTTCGACGACGAAATCTGCCCCGTTACCTTGCCGCAGAAGAAGGGCGATCCGGTCGTCGTCCGCCGTGACGAGCATCCCCGCGAGACCAGCCTGGAGGCGCTGGCGCGGCTCAAGGGTGTGGTGCGACCGGACGGCAGCGTCACCGCCGGCAATGCGTCCGGCGTGAACGATGGCAGCTGCGCGCTGCTGATGGCCAGCGAAGCCGCCTTGCGCCGGCATCACCTGACGCCGAGGGCACGGGTGCTCGGCATGGCGGTGGCGGGCGTGCCGCCGCGGATCATGGGCATCGGACCGGCGCCGGCCAGCCGCAAGGTGCTGGCGCAACTGGGACTGACGCTCGATCAGATGGATGTGATCGAGCTGAACGAAGCCTTCGCTGCGCAAGGACTGGCGGTGCTGCGCGAGCTGGGGCTGAAGGACGACGACGCCCGGGTCAATCCGAACGGCGGCGCGATCGCGCTCGGCCATCCGCTGGGCGCGAGCGGCGCCCGCCTGGTGGCGACGGCGGTCAACCAGCTGCACCGCATCGGCGGCCGCTATGCGCTGTGCACCATGTGCATCGGCGTGGGTCAGGGCATCGCGCTGGTGGTGGAACGGGTCTGACGTCGCGTTGGCCCACGCGTCAGCGCTTGTCAGCAGGCGTCAAGGCTGCTGGACGTACGGCGTCCGGCATCACCAAAACTTAACGCTTGCTGAAAAATCATCATGGCAGCACGTGGGACCACGTACTCGTTAATCGCACACTGCGTGGGATACTGACCTCGATCGGTGGCGCATATCGCTCATATATGTAGGTTATGCGCCCCGCGCACTGATGTCGGACTGCTTCCTCCCCGCTGAACGCACATCACACCCCGGTCTCACCCATTTGTTTCGAAGATCGCCCATCACAGGTCGCCAATCGGTGGCCTGTGCGGACAACTTCGCCCGAAATGAACCAAATTGGTGCAAAGGTGTGCGAATGCTGAAGAAAACATTTGCCTTGGCAAACATTCTTCACCGGGTTGTCCCTATAGTCCTGGACATCACTGCTTACGCCCAGCAGATTTGGGCGTCAAACGCACGTTATGTCTGCCATGTCCGCTGCACGAGCTCATGATGACCTGACCGCCCTGTCGGTCCCCTCCCCCACTCCCGAGACGCTGGTTGAAGAGCGCACGGGCCCTCTCAAGCGTGACCTGGTGGCCGGCCTGGAAAAGGGTCTGGCCGTGATCGAAGCCTTCGATCAAGAGCGTCCCCGCCTGACCATCAGCGAAGTCGCTGGCCGGACCGGCCTGACCCGCGCGGCGGCCCGTCGCTACCTGCTGACGCTGACCCATCTAGGGTTCGTCTCCCAGGACCGCAAGATGTTCGCGCTGACCCCGAAGGTGCTGCGCCTGGGCCAGAGCTACATGCACTCCGCCCGCCTGCCGCGCATCATCGAGCCTGAGCTGCACAAGCTGGCCTACGCGATGAAGGAAGCGTCGTCCGCCGGCGTGCTGGACGGCAACGATGTGATCTGCATCTCCGCCACTAGCGCAGGCCGCGTGGTGTCGCCGACGCTGCAACCCGGCACGCGCGTGCCGGCGCACTGCACCGGCAACGGCCGCGTGCTGCTCGCCGCGCAGCCGCAGGCTGAAGTCGATGCCTTCATCGCCCGCCAGGAACTGACCGCCCTGACCCCGCACACCATCACCCATCCCGAGCGCCTGCGCATCGAGATCGCCCGCGCCCGGGCCCAGGGTTATGCGCTGATCGACCAGGAACTCGAGCAGGGCCTGCGTTCGGTGGCCGTGCCGCTGAAGAACTACAAGGGCGACACCGTGGCCGCCATGGCCATCAGCGTGCATGCCTCGCGCATGAGCATGGAGCAGATGGTCGAGCACTGCCTGCCCCCGCTGCTGCAAGCCCAGGCTCACCTGCGCATGCTGCTGTAAGGGCCGTCACGCCCCGCGTTGTTGCTGAGAGCGGCCCGAGTGGCCGCTCTTTTCATTGGCGCGCCGGCGACGTAACGTTGAAGCATTCCCTCGGCGCGCACGCCGGCATCGGATCACGCGCGGGCAGGCGGCGGACGCACCGGCCTCGCCGCCCACGACCACCGCAACGCTTCAGCCGCCCCACAAACGCTGAAACAGCAGCGGACTGATGCGATACCGCTCGCTGCGATAGGTGGCGAACAGCCCGTCCAGCAGATCGGTCACCACCGGCGCGCCGACCTGCGCCAGCCACTCGAACGGCCCGGCTGGATAGTTCACGCCGAGCTTCATTGCGGTGTCCGCGCCGGCCTCGTCGCAAACGCCTTGCCAGACCGCATCGGCGCCTTCATTGATCAGCATCGCGACGGTGCGGGCGACGACCAGTCCCGGCACGTCGCGGCAGACCAGCGCCTCCCAGCCGAGCGACCGCAGCAGCGCCTGCGCCTGCTCGCGTTGCGCCTCGGTCACGGCCGGACCGACGCTGAGGGCCAGTCCCTCGATCCGGTCGGGCGCCAGCGGCCAGTCGATCACCGCCAAGCCCGGCTGCCCGCGCTCATGCGCCAGCTGCGCCGCGCAACGGCCCCGACTCACATGCAGCTGCAGGCCCTCGATGGCCAGGCCTTGCCAGTCCGCCTGCGTGTCGCGGTGGAAGTCCAGCCCGCGCACCGTCAGCCAGCCGGCCAGTTGATCGGACCAGACGCCCTGCCCGGCCACGACGATCGCCCCGGCAGGCGCCTCTGCCGATGCCGGCATCGCCGCGCGCTCGGTCCCCGCCCCCTTGGCGCTGCCGCTCGGCACGCCGTCATAAAAGCCCTTGCCGACCTTGCGTCCCAAGCGGCCGCCGTCGACCAGCGCCTTCTGCACCAGCGAGGGCTGATAGCGCTTGTCGCCGTAGTTCGCCTCGAACACCGACTGCGTGACGAGGTAATTGGTGTCGTGACCGATCAGGTCCATCAGCTCGCACGGCCCCATGCGGAAGCCGACGCCGCGCAGCGCGCGGTCGACCAGCGCGGGCGTGGCCGCCTGCTCCTGCAGCAGTTGCAGCGACTCCGCGTAATAGGGCCGCGCGATCCGGTTGACGATGAATCCCGGCGTCGAGGCGGCATGCACCGGCGTCTTGCCCCAGCGCCGCGCCAGTTGCTCGATGGCCTGGGCGGCGGCAGGCGCGGTCTCGGCGCCGGACACCACCTCCACCAGCTTCATCAGCGGGACCGGATTGAAGAAGTGCATGCCGACCAGCCGCTGCGGCGTCGCCATGCCGTTGGCCAGCGCGGTGATGCTGATCGACGAGGTGTTGGACGCGATCAGCGCCTGCGCCGGCAGCAGCGCATCCAGCTCGCGCAGCAGCGCCTGCTTCGGCGCCAGTTGCTCCACGATCACTTCGATGACCAGCGCCGCATCGGCCAGTTGAGACAGCTCGCTCGCCGGACGCAGCCGGCCCAGAACGGCGCTGCGCTCGTCCTCGGCCAGTCGGCCTTTGGCCACCAGTCCCGCCAGCGCCTGTCCGATCTGCACGATCGCCGCATCGGCCGCGCCGGGGCGCAGGTCCATCAGCCACACTGGATGTCCGGCTTGCGCGGCCACCTGGGCAATGCCTGCCCCCATCACGCCCGCGCCGATCACCGCCACCGGCGCGTCGGCGGGCGCGGCGGTGCTCACGCGCCAGGATTGCAGGGTCTGTGTCATGTGGGTCTCCTCTTGAGATGAAGCCGGACCGGGATGATCGGCATCCCCGTCCGCGCCGGTCCAGGCCGGCAGATCTGGATCACGGGTAAAGCGCCTGATCGCGTCTGAACGCGCCGGATCGCGCCGGGTGGGCGTCGATCCAGTCAGGGCAAGCCCGAACGATGGCCGACGACGGCCGAAGACGGCCGTCGATGCCGAGGGCGCGGGCGTCAGCTTTCGGACGACGGCACCCAGCCCGCCGGCCGCTTGCCGAGGAACGCCGCGAAGCCTTCCCGCGCCTCGTCGCTCATGCGCACGCGGGCGATCGTCTGCGCGGTCAATTCCCGCACGGACTCGGTCACCGGGCCTGCGCTCAGTTGCGCAAACAGCGCCTTGATTTCCGCCTGCGCTTGCGGCCCGCTCGCCAGCAGCTCATCGACCGTGTGGGCGACGGCCTGATCGAGCGCCGCGAGGTCCGCCTCCGGCGACGCGCCGTCGCTGACCACCTGCTGCACCAGGCCGAGCTGCAGCGCTTCGCGCGCATCGATGCGGCTGGCGGTCAAGGCCAGCCGGCGCGCTTGCCGCGGTCCGACGGCGTTGATGACATACGGGCCGATGACCGACGGCAGGATGCCCAGCCGCGCTTCACTGACCGCGAACTTCGCGCTGGAGGAGGCGATCGCCACATCGCAGGCCAGCGTCAGGCCCACGCCGCCGCCCAGCGCCAGGCCGTGCACTCGCGCCACCGTAGGCTTGGGGCAGCGGGCAATGCGATCGAGCATGCCGGCGAAGCGGCGCGCATCGTCCAGGTTCCAGGCCTGCGTGGCCTCGGACGCCCGCTTCATCCACTGGATATCGGCGCCGGCGCTGAAAGCCCGGCCGGCCCCGGACAGCACGATCACCCGCACCGCCGCATCGTCCGCCAGCGCCGCAAAGGCGGCGTCCAGCTCACCGATCATGGCCTCATTGAAAGCGTTGAACACGTCGGGACGGTTCATCTGCACATGGGCCACGCCACGTGCATCGGTCGTCATCTGCAAGGTCTCCACGATGCCACTCCATTGTTTTGCGGGCAGTATCGCAGCCGGACCGCCGGGTCCATGACCCACCCGACCGACTCGCCCGACCGACTCGCGCCACGATGTCCTCACCCTGGCCGCGCCGTCCCCGCCTACGTCCGGCCGACCTGCGGGTCTTCCCGGAGGGACTGGCTTTTGGCATGCCGTGTCTTTTGGCATAGGCTGTCGGCTCCGTCGGGCCTGGCCCGCGCTCCGCTTCCTGCTGTGATGAAGAAAGCTCTCCGTCTCTCCACCCTGGCTCTGCTGATGCATCTGGGCGGCATCGCCATGGCGGCCACGCCGCAATCCGGTCTGGCACTGCCGGGCTTCGACAAGTCGGTCCGGCCGCAGGACGACCTGTTCCGCGCCGCCAACGGCCACTGGCTCGCCACCACCGACATCCCGGGCGACAAGTCGTCCTTCGGCACCTTCGTCCAGTTGGGCGATCTGTCGGACAAGCGGGTGCGCGGCATCGTGGAAGAGCTGGCCAAGAAGAAGGGCAAGCCCGGCTCGGTGGAGCAGAAGGTCGGCGACTACTACGCGGCCTACCTGAACACCGCCGCGATCGACAAGGCAGGCCTGGCGCCGGTGAAGCCGCTGCTGGACAGCATCGCGGCCATCAAGACCCGCGAGGAAGTCGCGATGTGGATGGGCCGCCAGACCGGCGTCATCAACACCCCGGTGCCGCTGACGCTGGATGCCGACTTCAAGGATCCCACCATCAACCGCCTGATCACCTGGCAGGGCGGCCTGGGTCTGCCGGACCGCGACTACTACCTGAAGACCGAGGACGAGCGCCTGTCCAAGGCCCGCGGCGCCTACCAGAACTATCTGGAAACGCTGGCGCGCCTGGCCCGTCTGGACGATCCGGCCGACGCCGCCAAGCGGGTCATCGCGCTGGAACATCGCCTGGCCGAGGTGCAGTGGGACAAGGTCGACAACCGCGACCCGGTCAAGCTCTACAACCCGATGACGCCGCAAGAGCTGGCCCAGCAGGCGCCCGGCTTCGACTGGAATGCCTTCTTCAACGCCGCCTCGCTGCCCAACCTGGACAAGCTCTCGGCGTCGCAGCCCAGCTACCTGGTCGGTGCCGCCAAGATCCTGGGCGAAGCGCCGCTGGACGACATCAAGCTCTACCTGACGCTGCATGCGCTCGACGGCGCCGCCGACACCCTGCCCAAGGCCTTCCGTGATGCGCATTTCGCCTTCCACGGCTCGGCGCTGACCGGCGCCAAGAGCGAGAAGCCACGCTGGCAGCAAGCGGTCGGCAATGTGAACGGCGCGCTGGGCGAAGCGGTGGGCGAGGTCTACGTCAAGCGCTACTTCCCGGCCGCCGACAAGGCCCGCATGCTGGCGCTGGTCAACAACCTGCTGGCGTCCTACAAGGACTCCATCGACAAGCTCAGCTGGATGACGCCCGCCACCAAGGCGCAGGCGCAGGACAAGCTGTCCAAGTACATGGTGAAGATCGGTTATCCCGACACCTGGCGCGATTACGGCGCGCTGGAAGTGCGGGCGGGTGATGCGCTGGCCAACGGACTGCGCGCCGCGCAATTCGAATGGCAGCGCCAGGCCGCCAAGGCCAGCAAGCCGGTCGACCGCCGCGAATGGCTGATGACGCCGCAGACCGTCAATGCCTACTACAACCCGACGATGAACGAGATCGTCTTCCCGGCCGCGATCCTGCAACCGCCGTTCTACAACACCAAGGCGGACGACGCGGTGAACTACGGCGCCATCGGCGCGGTGATCGGCCACGAGATCAGCCACGGCTTTGATGACCAGGGCAGCCAGTTCGATGGCAATGGCGCGCTGCGCAACTGGTGGACCGACGATGACCGCAAGGCCTTCGACGCCATCGGCGCCAAGCTGGTCGCCCAGTACGAGGGTTATGAGCCGATCCCGGGCAAGCATCTGAACGGCAAGCTGACGCTGGGCGAGAACATCGCCGACCTGTCGGGCCTGCAGATCGCCTACAAGGCCTATCTGCGCTCGCTGGGCGGCAAGCCCGCGCCGGTGATCGACGGCTACACCGGTGAGCAGCGCTTCTTCATGGGCTGGTCGCAAGCCTGGCGCGAGAAGGCCCGCGAAGAGCGCAAGCTGCAACTGCTGACGGTGGATCCGCATTCGCCGCCGGAGTTCCGTGCCAATGGCGCCGCGGTCAACCACGACGGCTTCCACGAGGCCTTCAAGACCAAGCCGGGCGACAAGATGTTCAAGCCCTCGGACGAGCGCATCCGCATCTGGTGAGCCCGGCGGGCAGCGCCCGCTGATGCATCGGCGCCGCCCGCGTGGCGGCGCCCACCGTCCTTCCTGGGGGCCGCGATCGCGGCCCCTTTTTCATGGCCCCGACCAGGGCAGCAGCTCGAAGGCCTGCGTCGGCGTGCCTTGATGGAAGCGCAGCCGCCACGTCCCGGCCTGCCGCTCCCACAACGAGCTGCGATGGCTGAAGCGGGTCAAGGTGCCGTCCGGATGGCGATGCACGCTGCGGTAGGTCAGCAGCACCAGATCAGGGGACAGCGTCTGCACCTCGACGTCCTGCGCGCGGATCTCGTTGCCATCCAGCGGCAGCGTGGGGAGCAGCGCCAGCAGATCGGTCTTGGTGTGACGGCGACCGCCGTAGCCGATCTCCACGAACTCGGCGTGCAGCAAGGCGTCGAGTCGCTGCGGATCGCGTCGGATCTGGGGACGATGCAGCGCGCGCTCCAGTGACATGAGCTGGCGCAGCAGCGGATCGCGCCCGGACATCGCCTCCTCGGCGGACGGCGGCGCGGACACCGCGTCGACCGCCGACACGGCCGGCGCACCCGGCACGCTCGGCACGCCCATCGACGCAGCCGCCATCATGGACGTCCACGCATCCACCGCTTCGGCCAGCCGCGCCAGCGGGGCGGCCTCGCCGTCATGGGTGGCAAGTGAAGTGGTCGGGACGGGAGTTGCGCCAGCGGACGCGCGTGGCGGCGTCTCCGATCGCATCGGTGGGGCGGTGGCCGCGTGCGACGTCTCGTCGCGATCGGTGCGACGTCGGATCAGGGGCGGGAGTGCGGACGGCGGCGTGGACATGAAACGGCGGACGCGAGACCGATCGCCCGCGCTCAATGCGGCTGGTCGCCGCCCAGCGCGCGACTGGCACCGAGCAGCGCGGCCTGGTCGGACTCCCGGACCACGAAGGTCGGGATGGCGCGAAGGAAGGCCGTGAAGCGGCCTTTGGACTCGAAGCGCGCGCGGAACGGGCTCTCGTCCAGCCAGGTGCCGAGCCGCGGCACGATGCCGCCGCCGAGATACAGCCCGCCTCGCGCGCCCAGCATGAGCGCGACATTGCCGGCGACATCGCCCAGCAAGCCGCAGAACATGCGCAGCACGTCGGCGCTGAAGCTCTCGCCGGCCAGCGCGGCGGCGGTGATGGCCGGCGCATCGCGGCCCTCGCCGGGCGCCAGCACCAGGCCGCGAAGTTCAGCCAGCGCAAGATACAGGTGCTCAAGACCTGGCCCCGACACCGCGCGCTCCGCCGACACATGACCGAAGCGGCGATGCAGTCGATCCAGCACCGCCTGCTCTTCCGGCTCATAGGAGGTGAGCGTCACATGGCCGCCCTCGCCGCCGACCGCCGCCCAGTGCGCCCCATCCTGAGACGGCAGCAATCCCGACACGCCCAGGCCGGTGCCGGGGCTGACCAGCCCCATCGGCGCACCCGCCACCGCCTGGCCACCACCGACCTGGCGCAGCGAGGGCGCGGTCAACGAGGGCAGCGACAGCGCGAGCGCGGTCGAGTCATTGAGCACCAGCAGCCGCTCCGCACCCAGCGCGGCCTGAAGCGCCTTGGTGGAGAAGCTCCAGTGGTGATTGGTCATGCGCACATGGTCACCGGTGATCGCAGTGGCGATGCCGATGGCGCAACTGTGCGGGCGCGGCAGGCCCTCGCGATGCAGGTGATAGAAGATCGCATCGGCCAGCGACTCGAAATCCCGGCACGCATAGCGCGCCAGATGCTCGAGTGGCGCGTCGGGCGCCTCCTGGCTGGCAAACCGCACATGCGTGCCGCCGACGTCCGCCAGCAGCCGGGCGCTCCGGGTCGCGGACGTGGCGGCCGAACTCGACGCGCTCATATCCGTCTCCCGGTGCGACAGGGTCCGACCCGGCGGCTCATCGGCACCTGCACGCTTGTCAGCGGGCCTTGAATTGCTCGATCACGCCGCGATACCAATGCGCGCTGTCCTTGGCCAGACGCGCCTGGCTGGCGTAGTCGACATGGAACAGGCCGAAGCGTTTCAGGTAGCCGGAGTTCCATTCGAAGTTGTCCAGCAGGCTCCAGTAGAAATAGCCCCGCACGTCGGCGCCCAGCGCCACCGCCTGTGCGACGGCGGAGAGGTGGCCCCGCAGATAAGCGATGCGGGCCTCGTCCGGCACGCGGCCGTCGACGATGCGGTCCGCATTGGCCATGCCGTTCTCGGTGATGACGATGGGCGGCGGCGTGTATTCACGGGTGATGCGCAGCAGATGCTGGGTCAGCGCCTGGGGATAGATCTCCCAGCCCATGTCGGTCAGGCCCAGCTCGGCGGGCGGCGTGACCATCGACTGCTGACCGTTCTGGCCATTCAGCAGGCTGCGGGTGTAGAAGTTGACGCCCAGGAAATCGAGCGGCTGATGGATCAGCGCCAGATCGCCATCCTGGATCTTCGGCGCATCGGCACCGAGGTACTCGATGATGTCGGCCGGGTACTGGCCGCGGAAGACCGGGTCCATGTACCAGCGCACATTGGTGCCGTCATCGATGCGGGCGGCGCGGCGGTCGTCCTCGCTCTTCGGATCGGCGGGGAAGGACGGCGTGTGGTTGAGCACGATGCCCAGTTGCGCCTTCGACCCGACCGCGCGCATCGCCTGCATGGCCGCGCCATGGGCCATCAGCAGGTGATGCGAGACCTGCACCGCTTCGGCGCGGCTGGTGTGGCCGGGCGCGAATTGCGCGGTCTCATAACCCAGCGTGGCCGAGCACCACGGTTCATTCAGCGTGGCGATGCTGGCCAGGCGATCGCCGAAGCGGCGGGCGATCTCGGCGGCATAGTCGGCGAACAGCGGCACCACGTCGCGCGACAGCCAGCCGTTGATGCCGTCATCCAGCGCCTGCGGCAGGTCCCAGTGATAGAGCGTGGCATGCGGGCGGATGCCGGCGGCCAGCAGTTCATCGATCAGGCGGTCATAGAAGGCGAAGCCGGCCTCGTTCCAGGCGCCGCGGCCCAGCGGCTGCACGCGCGGCCAGGAGAACGAGAAGCGGTAGGCATCCAGGCCCAGCCACTTCATCAGCGCCACGTCTTCCGGATAACGGCGGTAGTGATCGCAGGCCACATCGATGTTGGACGCATCCTTGATCCGGCCCGGCTGGGCGCAGAAGCGGTCCCAGATCGACTCGCCCTTGCCGTCCTCGCGGGCGGCGCCTTCGATCTGCGCGGCGCTGGTGGCGGAGCCCCATTGGAAATCGGCCGGCAGGGACTGGATCAGGTCGCGGATCAGGGCGGTGTCGGTCGCGGAGGAGGAGTCGAACGGTTTCATGGTCGATGGGTTCATGGCGGGAGATCGTTGAGAGGCCGATCGGGGCATCAGCCGCGCACGGCACCGGCGGTGAGGCCGGAGACCAGGCGACGGGCGCTGAAGACATAGGCGATCAGGAGCGGCAGCATCGCGATGGCGCTGCCGATCATGAGTGCGCCCCATTCGGTGTTGTTGGGGGTCTGCATCGAGCGCAGGGCCAGGGGCAGCGGGTAGTGCTCGGGCGAGCGCATCACCACCAGCGGGGCGACGAAGTTGTTCCAGGAAGCGATGAAGGTGATCAGCCCCAGCGTGCCGAGCGCGGGCTTGAGCAGCGGCAGCACGACGCTGCGGAAGATGCGGAACTCGCCGCACCCATCCATGCGGGCCGCGTCGATCAGGTCACGCGGGATCGACGAGCCGATGTACTGGCGCATCAGGAAGATGCCCACCGCGCTGGCCGCGGCCGGCACATAGAGCGCGCGTGGTTGGTCGATCCAGCCCAGCGCATCCATCACCATGAAGCTGGGGATCATGTGCAGGAAGTTGGGCAGCATCATCGACCCCAGCACCAGCGCGAACAGCGCGCGCTTGAAGCGGAACTGGTAGATGGCGAAGGCATAACCCGCCATCGAGCACAGCAGCAGATTCAGCAGCGTGGTCATGCTGGCCACATACAGGCTCATGCCCAGGTTGCGCCAGAACGGCAGCCGCTCTTCGAGCAGGCGCAAGTTGGACAGCGCCTGATCGCCGAACCACAGCGGCGGCGGCGAATTGAAGATCTCGCTGCGGCCGTGGGTCGCGAACACGAAGGTGAAATACAGCGGCGCGATCAGCAGCGCCGCGCCGGCGAGGATCAGCATCCAGGCGAACCAGGGCCGGGACAGCCAGGCGCGCCGAGGCGCGGCGCTGGGGGCCAACGGCAGCGGACGGGCCATGGTGTCAGCCGGCCTCATGGGCGCCTCGCGCATCACGGCCGAACAGCCGCGCATTCAGCCAGGTCAGCCCGGCGATCAGCAGGAACAGCAGCCACGAGACCGCCGAGGCCGTGCCGAAGTCCCCATCGTTGAAGGCCATCCGGTACATGAAGATGGCGCTGGTCATCACCGAGTGGCTGACGCCCTTCTCGGAATCGACCAGGATGAAGGGCTCTTCGAACAGCTGCAGGTTGCCGATCAAGGTGAGCGTGACCGCGAAGAAGATCATCGGCTTGAGCAGCGGCAGCGTCACATGGCGGAACTGCTGCCAGGTCGACGCACCATCGAGCGTGGCGGCTTCATACAGGTCCTGATCGATCACCTGCAGCGCCGACAGGTACAGCACCAGGTTCCAGCCGAGGTAGCGCCAGAAGACCACGAAGGCAACGGCCGGCCGGGTGGTGTCCGCATCGCCGAGCCAGTCGATCGGGCCACCACGAGCCAGTTGGGCGGCCTCCAGCGGACTGCCGATGAAGGGCATGCGCGTCAGCTCCGCGAGCGCGGCGTTGATCAGGCCGTAGTCGCGGGAATAGAGCGTGCTGAAGATCAGCGCGATCGCGACGCTGGAGGTGATGTAGGGCACGAAATACGCGCCCACCAACAGGTCGCGGCCACGCTTGACCTGGCGATGGATGAAGTAGGCCAGCGGCAGCGCCACCAGGTGCTGCGGCGCGCCCGACACCAGCGCGAACCACAGCGTGTTCAGCAGCGAGTCGTGAAACCACGGATCGGTGAGCGCGTACCAGTAATTCTCCAGGCCCACGCTGTGCATCGTCTGCAGGCCTTCGGCCGGGTTCCACTGCTGGAACGACAGGTAGATGGAGAACAGCAGCGGGAACAGGCCGAAGACCGCGAAGATCAGGAAGAACGGCGCCAGGAACAGATAAGGCGCCCAGGTCCGCGCATCCCGGCCGCGACGGACCACGGGCGCGGGCACACCCGATTCGGCAGAGGGAACGGCTCGGCGGAACATCGTGATGGCCTTCAGCGACGGCGCGCTCGGCGCTCGAGCAGATGGCGGGCTTCGGCCAGCGCGACGGCGATGTCCTTGCCGCGGGCGATCACCTGCTCGAATTCATTGCGGATGATTTCGGTGGCCAGGTCGTCGAAGCGATGCACCGGGATCGCGGGAATGCGGATCGCGGTCTCCCGCCACATCTGCCGCGCGCGTTGACCGCCGAGGAAGTCGATGGCTTCATCCATCACCGGATCCTGATAGACCGAGACCAGCGCCGGAAAGCTGTCCAGCACCTGCAGCGCCTGCAACTGCACGCCGGGGCTGGCGGTCATCAGGCGGATGAAGTCCCAGGCGGCCGCCTTGTTCTGCGCCTTCTTCGGAATCGCATAGAACGATCCGCCATACGCGGCCTGGATGCCGCCCGGCAGCGGCGCGGCGCGCCACAGTCCGGAGGTCTGAGGCGCCAGCCAGTTGCGCAAATGCCCGACCAGCCAGGCGCCGATCATGGCGGTGGCGATGCGGCCTTGCTTGAAGCCCGCGGCCCAGTCGTTGCTCCAGGCGACGGCCCGCGCATCCAGGCCGGCGCGCCGTGCAGCACGGCCCAGCTCGAAGGCCCGATGGAAGCGCTCGGAGTCGACCAGCACCCGCCCGTCGGCATCGAAGTAAATGCCCTCGCCATCGCGCAGGCCTTGGCGCAAGGCGATGTCGCGCAGGTCGCCGGCATTGCCGAACAGGAAGGCGCCGGTGCGGGCCTTGATGCGCTGACCGGCCGCGAGGTAGCTGGCCCAGTCCTGGGTGAGTTCGGCTTCGGACACGCCGGCCTTGTCCAGCACATCCTGGCGATACAGCAGCGTGCCGGGGCCGATGTCCGCCGGCAGCGCGATCTGGCCGCGCTGTCCGGGACCTCGTCCCTGCGCGAGCGCGAAGCGGGCGTAGTCGCTGGCATGGCTGGCGGCGAGATACGGCGCCTGATCCAGATCGACGAAGCCGCCCGATGCCGCGAACTTGCCGATGTAGCGCAGGTCGATGGCCATCACATCCGGCAGCCCGGAGCCGGTGGCCAGCGCGGTGGTCATCGCCAGATGGTGATCGGCGTACTGGAGCGAGCTCAGCTTGAGCGGCACATTCGGCCGCAGGCTGGCCCAGCGCGCCGCGGCGGCCTGGGCGGCGCGGTCCAGGTCGGGGAAGGTGGCCACCCGCAAGGGGGCGGGCCCGGACGGCTCATCCGGGCCGAAAAATCCCGCCCATGCGGGCGTGGTGGGACAGGCCAGCGACAGACCCGTGGCCAGCGCAGCGGCGGTGACGCGGCGGCGCGGCAACCACGGCTGCGCCGCTGAAAGTGGCGCGGCCGCCTCCGGGGCGGACCCGGCGCACGCGACCGAAGTCGTGTGGGCGCGGGCCGCCGTCGGGGCGGCCACGGGGGTGTCCCTCTCGACAGCGTCCGGGTTCATGGGATCGGTGGGATCTGCAGGAACGCCAGGCGCGGGCGCGACGGACGACCTCATGCGGACGTCAGAAGTTGTAGCCGGCGTTCACGCCCACGGTCCGGGGCGGCGCGTACTGGGCGCTCCAGATCGGGTTGTTGGCATAGCTGCCCGAGCTGCCGGCGCTGGTCTTGATCTTCTCGTCCGAGACATTGCGAACGAAGGCATCCACATACCAGTTCTTCTTCGAGCTGTAGCGCACGCTGATGTCGGCCGTGGAATAGGCCTTCTGGCGGTCGCCCTCACCCAGGTTGAACACCGACAGCCAGTTGGCCGTCTGGTAGTGGTAGCTGATGCGCGGCGCAATCTGGTCGCCGTTGGACAGCGGGAAGGTGTGCTCGTACATCAGCTGCAGCGCGAACTTCGGCGCATGCGGCAGTTCGTTGCCGGTCACGTTCACGCAGTTGCCGCCCAGCGTCGCATCAAAGCACACGGGCAGTGCGTAATCGTTGGAGGCCGCCACCAGCTGACCCAGCTTGGTCTTGGTGTAGCTGGCGCTGAACTGCAGGCGGTCGTCCGGCGTGATCAGCACGGCGCTTTCCACTTCCAGACCCGAGACCTTCGCGCCTTCCGCATTGCTGTAGGCGAACTGGCGATTGCCGTTGACGATGACCGGTGCGCTGAACTGGAAGTCCTTGAACTTCATGTGATAAGCGCTGACGTTGAAGGTCATGCGGCCATCCCACAGCGTGGTCTTGTAGCCCACTTCGTAGTTGGTCAGGGTTTCCGGACCGTAGTGCAGGCCACCGTCGCCCGAGCCGCCCGACTTGTAGCCGGTGGACACGCTGCCGTAGACCATCTGCGTCTTGCTCAGGTCGTAGGCGGCGCGGGCCAGCCAGGTCGTCTTGCTGCCGGTGTAATGGGCGTCGTTGATGTTGCCGGCGATGTAGCCGTTGGCCGGATCGGTCGGGTCGATGGTCGGGTTCAGCGGGATCTGCGGCGCGGCGGCATTGCCGTTCCAGGTCCAGCCACGGCCACCGATGTTCTTGCGGTCGTCGTGGGTGTAGCGCAGGCCGCCGGTCACATGGAAGGCGTCGGTGAGGTTCCAGGTTGCCTGGCCGAAGACGGCCTTGGAATCGACGGTTTCCTTCGGCTGGATGAACGAACCCTGCCAGTTCACGGTGCCCTGCTGGGTGCCGTTCATGATGGGGATGTCGAAGCGGATGCCGTTGTCTTCCGCCGCGTAGTACAGGCCCAGCACCCAGTCGATGGTCTGCTTGTCGGTGCTTTGCAGCGTCAGCTCATGGCTGGAGCTGCGATAGCTGGTCCACACCGTGTTGTTGGCCTGGTAGGTGGCGCCGGTGGTGAAGCTGGTCGGCACATTCGCGCCCGCATCCTGGTCGTAGGTGCTCGAACCCTTGAAGTGGGTGTAGCCCGCCACATACGCCAGCGCCATGCCGCCCAGGTCGTATTCCATGCGGCTGCGCACCGAGGTGGAATCACGCTTGAGGGTGGGCGCGGTGTCGATCAGCGCGGACCAGAAATTCTGGCCGGCCCGCGGCGTCTGCATCAGGCTCATCGCCGGCGTGCCGCGATCGGCGAACTGCTCCAGCGACAGGTCCCAGCGGAACTGGCTGGTCGGCTTCCACAGGAAGCTCAGGCGTGCTGCGGTCTGGTCCTGGGCGTTGTACTTCGGGCCGCCGGTGACGAACAGGTTGTAGTTGATCGGCTGGAAGCCCACCAGGCTGCCGCCGTTCGACGCGGAATACGCGGCCTGCTGTTGGGCCAGCGTGTATTGCGTCGGCTTCTGATAGTCGACGTAGCCGTCGTGCTGCTCATGGATGAATGCCACACGCATCGCGGCGGTGTCGCTCAGCGGAATGTTGACCGCGCCCTTCACGCCCAGGCGGTTGTAGCTGCCGGTGCCGCCTTCGAAGTAGCCGGACTGGTCCTTCAACACCGGCTTGGCCGTCTTCATGTTGATGGCGCCGACGGTCGAGTTGCGGCCCCACAGCGTGCCTTGCGGGCCGCGCAGGACTTCCACGCCGTCCAGATCGAACAGCAGCGTGGCCGCGCCTTCGGGACGCGGCGCGAAGACGCCGTCCACGAACAGGGCGACTTCCGGATCGGCATATTCCGTCTTGGCCGAATCGTTGCCGATGCCGCGCAAGGTGATGCTGACGATGCCGTGGTCACCTTGGCCGGTGCCCTGCATGCTCGGCACCAGGTTGAACACATCCAGCAGGTTCTGGACGTGCGCGTCTTCCAGGGTGGAGGCGCTGATCGCGGTCACCGAGACCGGCGTCTTCTGCAGCGAGCTGGCGCGCTTGGTGGCGGTCACCACCACTTGCGGCAGGGCTTTGGATTCACGGGCCTCGCCGGTGCTCGACGACGACGTGGCCGCCGATTCCTGCTGAGGCGCAGGCGCAGGCGCAGCATCAGGGCCGGACTGGGCATGAACAGCGCCGGCCATCAGCGCGAGGACCGCCACGTGGACGGGGGTAGCCAGACCGAAGCGCGGCCGGCGGGATTGGGGTGCACTCATGTTGTCTCCAGGGTGGGCTTTTGGAAGCTCTTTACCGCGTTGTTCTTGTAATTTGAGTACATCGTAGGCAAGGCATGACAACGTTGTCAACGGGTGGACAGACATCGTTGTCATTTCGGGCACTATCATTTACCCGTAGTGCCTCGTAGTCCCATTACGCGGATGATCCCGCCGCCGGGCGGCGACCGATGCGTCGGCGCCACACTGGCCCGGGATCCCGATGACGACGCGATCTGCCGCCCTGCCCCCGCACGGGCCCACGCGATCAACGGACCCGCACCCTGCACCTGCGGAGACATGCGCATGAAGCCCATCCAGGACGTTCTCATCGTCGGCGGCGGTACCGCTGGCTGGCTGACCGCCGCCTTCCTCGCCCGGCATCTGGGCAGCTCGCATGGCGGCATCCGGATCACGCTGGTCGAGTCGAGCGACATCGGCATCATCGGCGTCGGCGAAGGCACCTTCCCATCGATCCGCGGCACGCTCGCAGCCATCGGCATTTCAGAGGCGCGCTTCCTGCAGGCCTGCTCGGCCACCTTCAAGCAGGGCATCCGTTTCGATCACTGGGTGCGCCCGCCCGGCACGCCCGGCCACGACCATTACTTCCATCCTTTCAGCCTGCCCAGCCAGCGGCCCGGCGCGCCCGAATTGCTGCCGTACTGGCTGCAGGGCGACGCCGGTCCGGGCGTGGCCTTCGCCGAAGCGGTGACGCTGCAGAAGGCCGTGGTGGACGCGCGCCATGGCCCGAAGCGGGTGAGCGATGCCGACTTCATGGGCCCGCTCAATTACGCCTATCACTTCGATGCGGGCCGCTTCGCCACGCTGCTCTGCGAGCATGCCCAGACGCTGGGCGTGCGTCGCGTGCTGGCCACGGTGGATCGCGTGGAGCTCGATGAACAGGGCGCGATCGCCGCGGTGCACACCCAGGACAAAGGCGCGCTGAAGGCCGATCTCTACATCGATTGCAGCGGCTTCCGCGCGCGCCTGATCGGCGAGGCGATGGGATCGCCCTTCAAGTCGGTCCGCGATGTGCTGTTCGTCGACCGTGCGCTGGCGATGCAGGTGCCCTACGAGCGGCCCGACACGCCGATCGCCTCCTGCACGATTTCCACGGCGCAGGAAAACGGCTGGACCTGGGACATCGGCCTGCAGGAGCGTCGCGGCATCGGTCACGTCTACAGCAGCCGTCACACCGATGACGACGCCGCCGAGCAGGTGCTGCGCCGCTACATCGGTCCCGCCTCCGAGGGACTCACGCCCCGCAAGCTGGTGCTGGATGTCGGCTATCGCGAGACGCAGTGGATCAAGAACTGCGTGGCAGTGGGCTTGTCCGGCGGCTTCCTGGAACCGCTGGAATCCTCCGGCATCGGCCTGATCGAGACCGGCGCGTATCTCATCAGCCATCTGTTCCCCTTTGATGGCCAGATGGAGCCGGTCGCGCGTCACTTCAACGCCTTCATGCGGGAGCGCTACGCCCGCATCGTTGACTTCATCAAGCTCCACTACGGCCTGACCCAGCGCCGCGACACCGCTTTCTGGCGCGACAACGCCGACCCGGCCAGCTTCCCCGACAGCCTGCGCGACCGTCTGTCGATGTGGCGCAGCCGCCCGCCGCAACGGCTGGACTTCATCACCGATCTGGAGATGTACCTGCCGGCGAGCTGGCAATACGTGCTCTACGGCATGGAGTTCAAGACCGAGCTTGGCGCCGCCCGCGCGGGGCTGCGGCGCGGCATGGAAGCGCGACAGGAGTTCCACGCCATCGCCGCCCTCGGCGCCCATGCGCAGCGGGATCTGCCGCCGCATCGCGCGCTGATCGAGCAGATGATGCGCAAGGCCGGCGTGAAGCTCGCCGCCTGAGCGAGCGCCGTGTGGCCCGACGGCCTTGGATGACCGCGCTCATGCGGCGCGCGCTCGCGACGGGGCCTCAGCCGCGTCACTGAGCCAGAGGGGCAAAGGTCAGGGGTCAGGGCTTGCGCATCGCCGCTCAGCGATGGCGTGAGATCTGCGCGCTCACGCCTTCTTCAGGCGCGCGGGTTTGGCCGACAACGCGGCCGTCGAGTCGCGCACGATCAACTCATGCTTGAGCACGCGGTGCGGGCCGCGACGATCCGCCGTCTTCGGTCCGCTGGCGTCGGCGCGGCCGCTGCCGGCGCCATCCACCAGCAGGTCGACGGCCGCGCGGGCCATCTCGTCCATCGGCTGGCGCACCGTGGTCAGCGGCGGCCAGACGCGCGAGGCGGCGGGCGTGTCGTCGAAGCCCACGATCGACAGGTCGCCCGGCACCGTCAGGCCCAGCCGTTGCGCGGCGGCCAGCACGCCGAGCGCCATGTCGTCATTGCTGGCGAAGACCGCCGTGGGGCGTTGGCGGCGGCTGAGCAATTGATAGGCCGCCTCCACGCCGGAATCGAAGGTGAAGTCGCCCTGCACCACGAGGTCCTTGTCGACCGCCATGCGATGCGATTTGAGCGCGGCCAGATAGCCCTGATGGCGACGCTTGGCGGCCACCTGGTCCTTCGCTCCCTTGATGATGGCGATGCGCTGATGGCCCAGGCTGATGAGCAGGTTGGTGATCTCCTCGGCCGCGTGGAGGTCGTCCATGCGCACGCTGGGCAGATCCGGGTTGTCCGCCGCCGGCGAGATCAGCACGCAGGGCGTGTGGCTGTCACGCAGGGCGTCGAGCACCTGCGGGTTGTCGCACAGCGGTGGGGTGAGGATCATGCCGTCGGGCCGCAGCGCCGACACCATGCGATCGACCTGGGTCGCCAGATCGGGCGCGTCGTTGTGCAGGGATTCGACCACCAGGTGATAGCCCGCTTCCCGGCAGCGCAGCGTCGCGCCTTGCTGCACACCGCCGACGAAGGCCGCGCTGGGATCGTAGTAAAGCAGGCCGATGAGGAATGAGCGGCCGCCCGCCAGACTGCGGGCCGACTGCTTGGGCCGGTAGTTGAGCCGGGCGACGACCTGCAGCACCTGGTCACGGGTTTCGGCATGGACGCCGGCTTCCTGGTTGACCACTCGGGACACGGTCTTGATCGAGACGCCGGCTTCGCGAGCGACATCGATGATGGTGGCGGATTTCGGCGGCATGGACAGGTCGAAGAGAGTCGACGCAGTGTGCCACCGACGCGGCCGCTCTGCAGGGCTCAGCTGTCGCGGTCTTCCAGTGCGTCGCACAAGGCCTGCAGGCCGGCGCGCACGGTCTGCTCGCGCACCGCATGGCGATCGCCGCTGAAGTGCTCGCGCCACACCCGCACCCGGCTGCGGCCATGCATCAGAGCCAGCCACACCGTGCCGACCGGCTTGGCATCGCTGCCGCCGCCCGGCCCGGCGACGCCGGTCACCGCGAGCGCCCAGTCCACCGGCGCATGCGCCACCAGTCCACGGGCCATCTGCTCGGCCACTTCGCCGCTGACGGCGCCGTGCAGGCCGATCAAGGCGGCGGGCACGCCGAGCAGCTCGGTCTTGGCCTCGTTGCTGTAGCTGACGACGCCGCGCTCGAACCATTGGCTGGAGCCCGCCAGGCTGGTGCAGGCCGCAGCGATCAGGCCGCCGGTGCAGGACTCGGCCGTTCCCATGCGCTCCTTGCGCTGGATCAGCGCCAGGGCCACACGTTCGATCAGTTCAGAAGCTTCGGGCAACACCATGGCTCTCTCCGCGTCATCGGGGATGGGTCAATCTCGTCGTCGTCGCAGTCGCAGTCGCAGTCGCAGTCGCAGTCGCAGTCGCAGTCGCAGTCGCAGTCGCAGTCGCAGTCGCAGTCGTCGTCGTCGGACAGTCAGGTCCGACGCGCCGTCACCAGAGGCCGGTCCCCACACCCACCGCTCGCGCCAGCGCCAACACCAGCAGCGTACATCCCGCCGCGACCAGATCGTCGAACAGGATGCCGAAGCCCTGCGCGGCGCTCACACGCCCGCCGGGCGGCGTCTTGAACAGGCCATCGGCCCAGCGTACCGGGCCGGGCTTGGCGGCATCGAAATAGCGGAACACGCCGAAGGCGGCGAGCTGCCACCAGAAGCCGGCGGGCATGAGCAGCCACAGGATGATCCAGACGGCGACGATCTCATCCCACACCACGGCGCCCGGATCGCTGATGCCGAGATGACGCGCCGTCACCGTCGCCGCCCACCAGCCGACGATCAGCGACAGGCCGATCACGGCCGCCCATTGCCACGGCGTCAACCAGGCATTGAAGACCAGGAAGCTGGCCCATCCCCACAAGCTGCCCACGGTGCCGGGCGCCTTCGGCGACAGCCCGCTGCCAAAGCCCAGCGCGATCCAGTGCGCGGGATGGCGGGCCATGAAGCGGAAGTCCGGGCGACGCGGCGCCTGAGGCTTGGGGGAAAGGTCCTCGGGCGACGGGGAAGAAGAAGCGTCTGTCATCACTTGAAATGGTCGAAGCTCTGCCAGGTCGACGGCAGGCACTCGCCGTGGCCATCGCGCACCCGCAGGCCGGGTTCGGATTGAATGCGGCCGATGCGATGCACCGGCGTGCCGCTCGCGCGGCCGGCCGCCAGCACGCGGGCATGGGCCTCCGCGGGCGCGGTGAAGACGAGTTCATAGTCGTCACCGCCGGTGAGCAGGCACAGCTGCTGGATGGCCTGCGGCATCGCGGCCAGGATGCTGGAGCGCGGCAGATCGTCCAGATGGAGTTCCGCGCCCACCTTCGAGCGCTGCAACAGATGGCCGAGATCGCCGGTCAGGCCATCGGAGACATCGATCGCCGCACTGGCCACGCCCCGCAAGGCCTGACCGAGCGCCACACGCGGCTGCGGCAGTTCCATCGCGACACGCACCGCATCGAAGTCCTGGCCCGACAGCGACAGCTGCCCGCGGAACACTTCGAGCGCCAGCCGGGCATCGCCGAGCGTGCCGCTCACCCAGACCTCATCGCCCGGCCGCGCGCCGGAGCGCAGCAGCGCCGCGCCGGGCGGGGCTTCGCCCATCACGGTGATGTTGAGGTTGAGCGGTCCGGCGGTGGTGTCGCCGCCCGCGAGCACGATGCCATGCGCATCGGCCAGCGCGAACAGTCCGGCGGCGAATCCGGTGAGGAAGTCGTCGTCCGCTCGCGGCAACGCCATCGACAAGAAGAAGGCCCGCGGCGTGGCGCCACAGGCGGCCAGGTCGCTCAGGTTCACCGCCAGCGCCTTGTGACCGAGCCGGCGCGGATCGACCGTGGACAGGAAATGGCGGCCCTCCACCAGCATGTCGGTCGAGACCAGCCATTGCCAGCCCGGTGTCGGTGTGAGCACGGCGCAGTCGTCGCCAATGCCCTGCGTCACCACGCCGCCCTCGGTCCGGCCGGGACGCGTGAAGTGGCGCGCAATCAGATCGAATTCACCCATGGGCGGCATTGTCGCTGCGCGGCGCCGCGCACCGCCCTGAATCGAGCAGGACCGCGCGCGACGCAGTCGCCCGTCATGCGCTGGTGCCAGCGCCTCGCAGCAGATTCGACAGCTCGACTGCGGACTTCACATCCATCTTTTCGAACACCCGGGCGCGGTGCACCTCGACGGTCCGCACGCTGATGTTGAGCTGATCGGCGATCAGCTTGTTGGGCAGTCCTTGCACCACCAGTTGCATCACCTCGCGCTCGCGCTCGGTGAGCTCGCCGACGCGCTGCCCGAGCGCCGCATGCTGGTCGCGCGCTTCGATCGCCGCTGCGCTGACCGCCAGCGCCTGCTCCACCCGATCCACCAGCGCGTTGTCGGAGAACGGCTTCTCGACGAAGTCATACGCGCCCTGCTTGACCGCGGCGACCGCCGTCGGCACATCGCCATGACCGGTGAGGAAGACCACCGGCAGGGTTTGCAGCAGGCCGCGCTCGATCAGCCGCTCGAACAGCGCGAGGCCGCTCATGCCAGGCATGCGCACATCGAGCAGCAGGCAACTCGGCGCGCTGGGCCAGTCGCGACCCTGGCGGGGCAGCGCATCCAGCATCGATTCAAACGCCTCCGCGCTGCCGAAGCCTTCGGACAGCAGCCGTCGGGAGCGCAGCAGCCAGGACAACGCATCACGCACCACCTCTTCGTCATCGACGAGGTAGACCATTGGCAGGGACGGCGGCTTCATGGGGAGGGCTCTCCAACGACAGCGGGTCGGGGCGATCCGCCAGCCGCATCCTCGCACGGCAGGCTGAATCGGAACTCGGTCCCGGTGGGCGAATCGGGCGCACTGCGGCTGTCGAAATCCATCGCGCCGCCGTGTTGCTCGACCACGGTGCGGCACAGGCTCAGGCCGAGCCCCATGCCCTCGCTGCGGGTGGTGAAGAACGGCGTGAACAACTGACGCGCCACTTCGGCCGGAATGCCGGGCCCATGGTCCAGCACCGCGAAGCTCAGCCAGCGCGGCTGCAGCGGGCGCACCCGCAGGATCAGCACCCGATCCGCCAGCGGCGTGGCGCCGTCCATGGCCTGGATCGCATTGCGGGTGAGGTTCAACAGCACCTGCTCCACCATGGTCCGGTCGCAGCGCACCCGCGGCAGGCCGCGCGGCACATCCAGCTCGATGCGGGTGCCGCTCTTGCGCGCCTGCAGTCGCACCAGCGGCAGGACCGCATCCACCAGTTGGTCGGCCTGCACCCACTCGCGCGACTGCTCGCGCCGGCGCACGAAGTCATGCACGCTCTTGATCACCCGGCCGGCCCGCTCCGCCTGCTCGGCAATGCGGGTCACGGCCTGGCGCACCATGGCCGGCGTCTGGGGATCATCGCCCTCGCGCACCATCAGGTTGATCGACGCCGTCGCATAACTGGCGATGGCCGCCAGCGGTTGATTGAGTTCATGGCTCAGCAACGAGGCCATTTCACCGACCGTCGCCAGACGCGCGGTGGCCTGCAGCCGCTCCTGCTGCTGACGCGAGAGTTCCTCGACCTTGCGCTGCGCGCTCAGGTCCAGCACCGCGCTCATCCAGCCGGTCTGCTGGCCTTCGGCGTTGAGCAGCGGCGCCTCGTAGATCATCACCGGGAAGCGCTCGCCGGAGCTGCGCGCAAAGACGGTCTCGAAGCCTTCGCGTGGCGGCAGGCCGGCTTCCCAGCGGGCTTCGCGGTCATGGTGACGTCGCCAGTATTCCTCGATGAATTCGGGCGGCCAGTAGGGCGGCGCCTGCGGCGGTCGGCCGGTGCCGACCAGCTCTTCCGCCGCATAGCCCACCATCGCGCAGAAGGCGGGATTCACATAGCTGATGTTGCCGTCCAGGTCCCGCGCGCGCAGGCCGGTGATCAGCGAGTTCTCCATCGCCTGACGGAAGGCCAGCGCTTCCGCCAGCGCATGCTCCGCTTGCGCGCGCCGGCGACCATCACGCGCCAGGACCAGCACCAGCGCGAACAGCACCAGCGACAGTCCCATCACCAGCGCGGTGGCCAGATTTGGAATCAACTTGGGCTTGCCGGTGGCGCTGTCGACGCGCAACTGCAGGCTCAGCCCCGGCAGGTCCAGCAGTCGCTCGGCCAGGTAGTAGCCGCTGCCGCGCGTCAGGCCGATGCGCGCCAGCCGGGTGCCGTCGCCTTCGACGAAGGACATCTCGAAGGCCCGCGCCTGCTCCTGCCCGACCGATTCCTCCAGCAGCGGACGCAGACCCAGCGTCGCCACCACATACGACGGCGGCTCGCCCGCACGCACCCGCGGCAGGCAGAGGTCGGTCACTTCCAGCCCGTCCCCGCCCGGCAGCGGAACGAAGTAGGACCGCGAGAACAGCGGCGTGCCCTGGCGCAGCGCGGTGGCGCAGGCCACTTCCGTTTCCAGTTGCAGCTGGTCGCGTCCCAACCGCGCGAAGAGCGGCGGCGAATACGGCGTGTTGACGATGCGCTGCACCCGGCGCTGCTCGTCGCGCAGCTCGATGCGCATCAGGATGCGGGTCTGGCGCATCAGGCTGGCGGCGTTGTCGCGCCAGTCTTCGTCCTGCGCCCACATCAGGCCCTGCAGGCCCTGCAGATCGCGCCCGACCAGTTGCTTGCTGCGCGCGACGACTTCCGCCGCCGTCTGCTCCGATTCCTCCAGCGCCCGGGACGCTTCGTAATTCAGCGTCAGCGCGACCAGCAAGGTTTGGGCGATCAGCAGCAAGGCCACCAGCGCGCCCCACAACAAGGCGCGTCGCCAGCGGCGCGGGCGCAGCATGGGAGGGGTCAGCGATGGGGAGGGCATCGGCTTGGGCATCAGGGAGCGAAAAGCGCGTCGGGAGCGGGAAGATGGCGCCGCGAAGCGGACGGAAGACGCCCGAACGCAGCGGGGGGCCGGCAGCCCGTGGGTTGGGCCCGGCAGTATGGCGCCGAGGCCATCGGTCGGGATGCGCAGTTTCGCGTATCCCGTCGCGGCAGTGCCGCATGCAGGATACGCATAGTCCGCACTGACGGTGGTCAGGTGGACTCCTACAATCCCCGACCCGTCCCGCATGCTGATTCAGCCGCTGGATGGAGGCGCCCAGGCCCCGCCGTCGTGGCCCACCAGATTGAGTCCTTCCATGCCCACGTCCGAACAAAAAAGCGCGCAGTTGCGTCAGGCCGCCCTCGAATACCACGAGTTTCCGACGCCGGGCAAGATTGCCATCGCGCCGACCAAGCAACTGATCAACCAGCGCGATCTGGCGCTGGCTTACTCGCCGGGCGTGGCCGCGGCGTGCGAAGAGATCGTCGCGGATCCGGCCAACGCCTTCCGCTACACCTCGCGCGGCAACCTGGTGGCCGTCATCAGCAACGGCACCGCCGTGCTGGGACTGGGCGACATCGGCCCGCTGGCCTCCAAGCCGGTGATGGAAGGCAAGGGCGTCCTGTTCAAGAAGTTCGCCGGCATCGATGTCTTCGACCTGGAGATCGACGAGAAGAACGACCTGGACAAGCTGGTCGACGTCATCGCCGCGCTCGAGCCGACCTTTGGCGGCATCAACCTGGAAGACATCAAGGCGCCGGACTGCTTCTATGTGGAGCGGGAATTGCGCAAGCGGATGAAGATTCCGGTCTTCCATGATGACCAGCACGGCACCGCGATCGTGGTCAGCGCCGGCCTGCTCAATGGCCTGAAGGTTCAGGGCAAGGACATCAAGCAGGTCAAACTGGTGACGTCCGGCGCGGGTGCCGCCGCCCTCGCCTGCTTGAATCTGCTGGTGAAGGTCGGCCTGCCCCGCGAAAACATCTGGGTGACCGACCTGGCCGGCGTGGTCTATCAAGGCCGCACCGAACTGATGGATCCGGACAAGGCGGTCTACGCCCAACCGACCGACGCCCGCAGCCTGCGCGACGTGATCAAGGATGCGGACGTGTTCCTGGGCCTGTCCGCCGGCGGCGTGCTGAAGGCCGACATGGTCGCCACGATGGCGCCGAAGCCGATCATCTTCGCGCTGGCCAATCCGACGCCGGAAATCCTGCCGGAAGAAGTCAAGCAGGTCCGCGACGACGCCATCATGGCCACCGGCCGGACCGACTATCCGAACCAGGTCAACAACGTCCTGTGCTTCCCGTACATCTTCCGCGGCGCGCTGGATTGCGGCGCCACCACCATCAATGACGAGATGGAAATCGCCGCCGTGCGCGCGATCGCGGAACTGGCCCAGGCCGAGCAGAGCGAGGTGGTCGCCGCCGCCTACGCCGGCGCCAACCTGAGCTTCGGGCCCGAGTACCTGATCCCCAAGCCGTTCGATCCGCGCCTGATGATCAAGATCGCGCCGGCGGTGGCGATGGCGGCGGAAGCGTCGGGCGTGGCCCAGCGCCCGATCGCCGACATGAATGCCTACATCGAGAAGCTGCAGAGCTTCGTCTATGCCTCCGGCACGACGATGAAGCCCATCTTCCAGATCGCCAAGCGCGCCCAGCACAAGCGGGTCGCCTATGCCGAAGGCGAAGAGGAACGGGTGCTGCGCGCGGTGCAGGTGGTGGTGGACGAAGGCCTGGCCCGTCCGACGCTGATCGGCCGGCCGCAGGTCATCGCCCAGCGCTGCGAGCGCTTCGGCCTGCGCCTGCAGGAAGGTCGCGATTACGACCTGGTGAACACCGAGTTCGACCATCGCTATCGCGACTACTGGCAGACCTATCTGCAGATGACCGAGCGCAAGGGCGTCACCCAGCAGCTGGCCAAGATCGAGATGCGCCGCCGCCTGACGCTGATCGGCGCCATGATGCTGCACAAGGGTGAAGTCGACGGCATGCTGTGCGGCACCTGGAGCAACACCGCGATGCACCTGCAGTACATCGACCAGGTCATCGGCAAGCGTCCCGGCGTCAAGAATTTCGCCTGCATGAACGGCCTCATCCTGCCGGGTCGCCAGGTGATGCTGGTCGACACGCATGTGAACTACGACCCGACCGCCGAGCAGATCGCCGAGATCACCATCATGGCCGCCGAGGAAATGATGCGCTTCGGTCTGCGGCCGAAGGCGGCGCTGCTCTCGCACAGCAACTTCGGCTCGAGCAACTGCCCGTCGGCCGTCAAGATGCGCGAAGCGCTGGCGCTGATCCAGCAGACCGCTCCCTGGCTGGAAGCCGACGGTGAAATGCACGGCGACGCCGCGCTGGATCCGGCCTATCGCCAGCAGGTCATGGCCAACAGCACGCTGACCGGCGAGGCCAATCTGCTGGTCATGCCCAACATCGATGCCGCCAACATCAGCTACAACCTGTTGAAGACGGCCGCCGGCGGCGGCATCGCCATCGGCCCGGTGCTGCTGGGCGCGGCCAAGCCGGTGCATGTGCTGACGCCGTCCGCCACCGTGCGCCGGATCGTCAACATGACGGCGCTGACCGTCGCGGACGCCAACGCCGCCCGCTGATCCCCGCCAGGCCGCTCGACGGCCCCGCACCGAAGCCGCCTGAGGGCGGCTTCGGCGTTTCTGACGCCGGCAACCACGGCCGCGAAGCGTCGATTCGAGCCGCCGGGATGCCGCATGGCGAAAGCCAGCGGGCAGAATGTCAGGCGGCGTCGATCATTCGATCCTGGCCGTCAATCCTGTTTTAAGGTCATTAATTCGGCGGGCTTCACCCCCGATTCACAAAAAGTTTGTAGCGGCTCACCAGAGGGTTTCGTGACCATGACTCTGGCGCTTCTGCTCGCTTTCAGCGAATGTGTGCGCATGCTCACAATGCCGCATTTTCAGGCATGGTGGCAGACCCTGGCTTGAGTATGACGAGGCCTTTCTGTACCATTTCGGCTTCAGGATTCAGGGTAAACCCGTGTTTTGGCTCGAAAAGTCAGGGCCCGCCCCGTCAGGGTTGGAGGCCATGCCGGCCCCGTCGATGCCGGTGACCGCTGTGGGTTGGCGTCGGTTGGGCACGCTGGGCGGCGCGACCGCCAGTGCGATCTCGGGGGCCATCTCCCGCTCGTTCTGGACCGCCGCCGCCGTGTCGGCCGCTCTGCTGGTCGGCGGCCACGCGCTGGCGCGAGACCAACCCTCCAGCAGCACGAAAGAGCGCTGGGGCGAGACGGTGGCCTTGACCGCGCTGCCGACCGAAGCGCAATCGACCTATCGCCTGGTGCTGTCCGGTGGCCCCTTCCCTTACGAGAAGGATGGCACCGTGTTCGGCAACCGGGAGAGGCAGTTGCCGGCCAAGGCACGAGGCTATTACCGAGAGTACACCGTCCAGACCCCGGGCCTGCGCCATCGCGGTGCCCGGCGGGTGGTGTGCGGCGGCAAGCCCCCGACGAAGCCTGATGCTTGTTATTACACCGACGACCACTACGCGAGCTTCAGCAAGATCGCGCCGTGAACCGGCGGAACCGCAATCTGTGACCATCTAGGAGGAACGCGACCATGCTTTTGCAGACAGTCCGTCCCAACATCGTGCAGGCCATCAGGGCCTACCGGGTAGAGGACTTGATGCAGGCCGCCCATGATGCCGGCCAACATTTCCTGTATGCCAATCTGTCGCCCGCGGAAACCAAACAGGATGTGCTGGAGCTCATCGCCAGCGCCTTCCTGTTCCCGGCTCACTTCGGCAAGAACCTGGATGCGTTGTACGACTGCATGACCGACCTGGTCCACAAGTCCGGCGCCCAACCTGGTTTCGTGGTGGTGCTGGATCAGTTGCCCGACCATGCGCGTTTCGACCGCGAAGCCCGCGAGCAGTTGCTGGATGTCTTCCGCGAAGCAGCCGACTTCTGGGGAGAACGGAAAGTCCAGTTCCGCTGTTTCTATTCTTTTCAGTAGCCCGCTCCCAAGAAATCGGGTCATGGGAGCGGGCGACTGAGGTGGCCCCCGCAGAGAAGCCGGTGCTCAAGAGCACCAAGACCAATCCAAACCCCAACTTCGGCATGAACATGCCGATGATGTGCAGCGCGTTCGATACCTCGATGTGGCTCAACGCCGCCTGAGATCGATCCCCACGCGCACACCGGCGACCGCCTGATGACGGTGCGCTGAAAAACAAAGGCCTTCCGCATGCGGAAGGCCTTTTGCTTGGGTGCCGGACCCGCGCCCGGCGATCGCTCAGAGCGATTGCGCCAGTGCGACGAACTCCTGCACCGAGACTTCCTCGGCACGGCGCTGCAGATCGAAGCTGCCTTCGAAACCGCGCGCGTCCAGCCATTTGCCCAGGCTGTGGCGCAGCAGCTTGCGGCGTTGGGAGAACGCGGCCGCCACCATCTCGCTCAGCAGCGCTTCATCGAGCGCCGCAGGCTGCGCATGCGGCACCATGCGCACGATCGCGGAATTCACCCGCGGCGGCGGATCGAAGGCTTCCGGCGGCACGTCGAACAGCGCATCCACCTGATAGCGCCACTGCAGCATCACGCTGAGCCGGCCGTAATCCTTGCTGCCCGGCCCGCTGGCCATGCGGTCCACGACTTCCTTTTGCAGCATGAAGGTCTGATCGACCACCTGGTCCACGAACTGCAGCAGATGGAAGAGGATCGGCGACGAGATGTTGTACGGCAGATTGCCGACCACCCGCAAACGCTGGCCGCGCTCGGTGGCCAGCGCACCGAAGTCCACCTTCAGCACGTCGGATTCGATGACGGTCAGATCGCCGCGCTTGCGCAGACGGGCCGCGAGATCGCGGTCCAGCTCGACCACCGTCAGCGGCTGGCTGCTGGCCGGCAGCTGGGCCAGCAGCGGCAGCGTCATCGCGCCCAGACCGGGGCCGATCTCCACCAGCGCCTGGTTCTCACCGGGGGCGATGGCATCGATGATGGCGCCGATGACGGCCTTGTCGGTCAGGAAGTGCTGACCAAAGCGCTTGCGCGCGACATGTCCCATGACGACTCAGCCTTGAACGATCAGTCCAGCCATTCGCGGGTCTCGACGAAGGCGCGCGCACGCAGGTCCTTCATCCAGTCGCCATAGGCTTCGTCGTACTTGCGCTCACGCAGCGCCTGACGGGCCTGGTCACGCAGTTGCTTGTTGTCCAGCACCACGTCGCGGCGCTCCATGACCTGGATCAGGTGGACACCGAAACGCGACGGCACCGGATTGGAGATGCCCTTCAGCGGCAGCGCATCCATCGCTTCCTCGAACTCCGGCACGAAGCTGCCTGGAGAGACCCAGCCCAGATCGCCGCCCTCCTGGGCGCTGCCGTCTTCCGAGTTGGCGCGCGCCAGTTGCTCGAAGGTGGCGCGGCCGGATTCGATCGCACGCTTGAACTCGGTCAGACGACGCGTGGCCTGCTCCGGGCTCAGCTGTTCCGACGGACGCAGCAGGATGTGCCGTGCACGGGTCTGCACCACGGTGTTGATCGACGCGCCGCCGCTCTGACGCTCGATGAGCTTCATCACATGGAAGCCGGCGCCCGAGCGCAGCAGCGTGGGCCGCACCTCGCCGGGCTTGAGGTCACGCACCGCCTCGACGAACACATCCGGCAGCTTGTCGCCGCTGCGCAGACCGATCTCGCCACCGCGGGCCTTGTTGGCGTCTTCCGACACCTCGCGGGCCACCTTGGCGAAGTCCTCACCGGCCTTGACCCGCTCCAGCGCCGCTTCGGCGCGCGCGCGGCGTTCGGCGATCAGCGTGGGCGAGGCGTCTTCAGCCACCGGCACCAGGATCTGCGCGATGTTGATCTGCGCGCGGTCCTGCAGCGCGGCCTGGCGCTCGTCCAGGTATTTGTCGATTTCGCCGTCGGTCACCCGGATGCGGCCCTGGACCTCGCGCTCGCGCACCCGCTCGCTCAGCATCTGGTCGCGCAGGTTCTCGCGGAAGCGGCGGAAGTCGATGCCGTCGGCGGCCAGACGCTTCTTGAGCTCGTCCATCGACAGCTTGTTCTGGGTCGCCACGTTGGCCACCACGCGATCGAGTTCCGGCTCGTCGACCCGCGGTCCGTTTTCACGTGCGTAGGTCACCAGCACCCGCTCATCGATCAGGCTGTCCAGCGCCTGCTTGTGCAGCAGCTCCTGGGTGGGCGTGTCGCCCCGGCGGCGGGCCTCGTCACGCATGCGCTCGGTGCGCTGCACGACTTCCGAGGCCGCCACGATGTCGGAGTTCACCACGGCGGCGATGTAGTCGCCGGGCTTGAGGGTGCGGGGCTCGAGCGCGGGACGGCTCGGCGCTGCGGCCGATGCGGCCGTGGCCGGCGCGGCGGGTGTGCTCACCTGCGCCACGACGGCGGGTGCGGTGTCTTGCGCCCACGACGCGGTGCCCGCCATCGCGGACAGGACGAGCGTGGCAATCGCCACCTGCTTGAAATTTCGCATCGAACGCAATTCAGTCATAAGTGCCAAAGGCCGAGCGTTCCGAGCTCAGCGAACGGTAACCCGGAATATTGTCTCTCAACACCTTCAGTGCATTGGAGCCCAGCGGGGACAGGCCGACGAGCTCCAGTTGCAGCATCAGCCGGGTATTGGTTTCAGCGCGACCGGTGGCCTGGCGTTCCGCGCCGATGCGCAGAATCCAGCAACCGGAGTCGTACTCGGCGCCGATCACCGAATCGGTGAAGCGCTTGTCACGCATCGAATACTGCAGGCGTCCCGCGCCGTACCAGGCGCCCTGGCAGCCCGGGCCGCCGGAGACGGCCTTGCGGTCCGGTCCGAACAGCGGCCACTGCCAGGCGAATTCGAGCTGCTCGCTCTGACCCCGCGCCAGTCGATAGGACGCGCTCAAGGTGCGGAACGGGCCCGGCGAATAACGCAGCCGCAGCACGGTGCGCTCCACCTTGCCGTCGGAGGAATTCAGCTGCATGGTGCTGTCGGTCCACCAGGCCTGGTTCAAATGGGCCGAGCCCAGCAGCACCACGTCCGACAGCCGATGCGTCTGCGGCGTGCCATCGGGCGAGATGCGTTGGTCGCGCAGCAGATAGCGCTGCACCATGCCGAGCCGCAGTTGCTCTTCGCCGCGTTCGTTCTCGATCCAGCGCGAGGTCGCGCCGAAGGCCACCATGTGGGCATCGCTGACGCGGTCCACGCCGGAGAACTGGTTCTCGGCGAACACCGAATCGAAGTTGTAGTCACGCGGCGCCGCATCGAAGTTGGGCACGGCCGACTGGTCGCGATACGGCGTGTTCAGGTAGAGGAAGCGCGGTTCCAGCGTCTGGCGGGCTTCCTGGCCGAACAGGGAGGTGTTGCGCTCCAGGATCCAGCCGTGGTCGATGCTGAAGGTCGGGATGGTGCGGCTGATCGAGCGTTGCCCGTTGGGCAGCGGCTCATCGACGCGGTAGCTGGCCGAGTTGAACGACACCTTCGGAATCAGCCACCAGGCCGCGCCGCTCATCGGCAGGCTGACATGGCCGAGCATGTGCATGCGCTCGCCGGTCTGGGTCTGGCTGCTCAGCTTGCCGGAGGGCAGGTCGAAGCGGTTGTATTCGACTTCCGCGCCGCCCTCGAGTCGGGCGCCGCGACCGGTCGGCAGATAGCCCGCCAGCACGGGGTCATCCGCCTCGGTCTGCAAGCGCACGCCGATCTGCGGCGAGCGCTGGTAGGGCGAGGCGAACTGGTCGTTGACCTCGAGCACCTGCAGCGGCTGCCAGCGCTGGACGCGCGCATAGGCCTGGACATCGCCCCAGTTGAAGTCGAAGTCGCGCTGGGTGCGGTAATCCGACTGCAGCAGACGCGGCGTCTGGCTGCTCATGCGACGACGGAAATCCTTCCAGTAGTCGTTGTCGGACACCCGCTCGGAATTGATCTGATAGCGCCAGTTGGGCGTGAAGTCGCCGTCGTTCTGCAGGCGCAGGTCCCAGCGCGAGCGGCCCAGCACGCGGTCGTTGGGCAGCCAGGCGAGGTTGAACTGACCGCGATGGGCGCGCTCCAGGAAGCGGAATTCGCTGTCGATGCCGGCGCCGCGCTTGGTCATCACATACGGCGTGAAGGTCGCATCCCGATTGGGCGCGATGCTCCAGTAATAGGGCTGGCCGAATTCGAAACCGCTGCGGTTGTCGATGTTGACGTTCGGCGGCAGCAGGCCGGATTTGGGCTGATCGCCCAGCGGGAAGCTCAAGGACGGCGCGGCCAGGATGGGCACGCCGAGGAAGCGCAGCACCGCGCCGGTGGCCTCGCCCTCGCCCGCCTCGAAGTCCAGGCGCAGGCTCTTGGTGACCAGTTCCCAGTCGCGCTTGCGCTCACCGTCTTCAGAGACCGGGCAGGTGCTGTAGGTGGCCTCATCGGCCCGCATCCGCTGCTCGCCGAGGAAGTGCAGCGCCTGCGCGCTGCCGCTGCCGCCGGTGGTGGAGAAGAAATAGGTCGGGCTGTCGAGCTGGCCTTCGAAGCGGTCGATGAAGAGGCTCAGCTTCGGGCCGCGCAGGATCGCCCCGTTCTGGCTCAGTTCGACATTGCCTTGCGCGGTGGCCAGGTCTTGCGCGTGGTCGTAGCTGAGCGTCTGGGTCTTGAGCAGCAGGTTGCCGTAGCGCAGTTGCACATCGCCTTCGGCCTCGGAGCGCTGGTCGACTTCCGAGGTGATCCGATCCGCGCTGAGCGCCATCGCCGGACGCTGGTCCTTGCGGCGCGTCTGATTGAGCTGCTTGCTGGGCTTGAGCACCAGGCCTTCGCCGGCGGATTCCTGGGCCCACGCCGTGTCCAGCGCGGGCAGCGTCATCGCCAGCAGGACGGCCAGAGGCAGGGGACGAAGGCGGGGAACCGAGGATCGCATCAAGGCAGGGCGGCGTCTGGCGGGGGCGTCATGCATGGGACAGGCGGCCGCGCGAGTCACGACGCGCTGCCCGAGGGGGTTTGTAGAATCATTATCCACGAGCACGAGCCCCGCGCCGGGCCCGCACTTGCGCGGCGTCGGGGCCCTCGGGCACCGCCCGATGCGATCGCGCTCCGCGCCCATTTCTCCCTCCGCCGGCTGACCGCCCCGACCCCGCATGACCGCCTCCCCTTCGACCGCGCCGTGGCCCTCGCCCGCCCCTGCCCTGTGGCCCGACGCCGACCGCGCCGCCCGCTTTCAGCAGTGGCTCGCGCCGTTGGTGGAACGCTTCCAGCTGCGGCCCGAGACGCTGACGCTCGCCAGCAGCGATGCCAGCAGCCGCCGCTACCTGCGCCTGCTCACGACCGACGGCGCCAGCCGCGTGATCATGGATTCACCGGCCACGCCCAACCAGGTGCGGCCTTTCCTCGACGTGGCCGGCCTGATGGCCGGCTGCGGCCTGCATGTGCCTCACCTGCTGGCCCATGACGAGATCTCGGGCTTCATGCTGATGGAAGACCTCGGCACGCTTGGCTATCTCGACGCCCTGCGCACCGCCCAGGCCGCCGAGGACACCGCCACCGCCCGCGCGCTGATGGCCGATGCCACCGCCGCCCTGCTGCGCTGGCAGACCTGCGGCGCGGCCGCCTCGCTGCCCCGATTCGATGAAGCTTTCGTGCGTCGGGAGCTGCAGATCTTTGTCGACTGGTGTGTCCAGGCCCATCACGGCAAGCAATGGGATGAGCGTCAGCAGGCGCAGTGGGAACGCACCGTCAAGCTGCTGGTGGCCAACATCGCCGCCCAGCCGGTGGTGCCGATGCACCGCGACTACATGGCGCGCAATCTCATGGTGTGCGCGCCGGCGCCGAGCGCGAGCCTGGACCCCGCCGGCAGCGCGTCGGACGCGGCCGCTGCCGTCCTGACCAATCCCGGCGTGCTCGATTTCCAGGACGCGGTGCTCGGCCCGATCAGCTACGACATGGCGTCGTTGCTGCGCGATGCGTTCCTTTCCTGGGACGAAGCCGAGGAGCTGGACTGGGCGGTGCGCTATTGGGAAGGCGCGCGTCGGACGGGGCTGTTCGGCATCGATCCCGCGACGGCGGATCAGGAAGATGGACCGGATCCGCATCCGATGGCGCAGGACTTCGGCCTGTTCTGGCGTGCGCTGGAGTGGACGGCGCTGCAGCGCCATCTGAAGATCCTGGGCATCTTCTGCCGCCTGAAGCTGCGCGATGGCAAGCCGCACTATGCGCAAGACCTGCCGCGCTTCTACGCCTATGTCGTGAAGACGGCCAGTCGCTACATGGAGCTGACACCGCTGGTCCGACTGATGGAAGACCTGCAACCCGAGCTGATGCAGACCGGCTTCAGCCTGCGCTAGCCGCGGACGCCGGCACCGCCGTCGACGCGTCGGCCTCAGCGGCGGTCGCGCCGGCGGCGGGAACGGCCGAGGGCTCGGACGAGGCGTTGGCGCGTGCTGCGCTGGCCCGGGTCGCCGCGGACTTGCGGGCCGCGATCGTCGGGCAACCGGCGGCGGCCAGCCAGGGATCGTCGTCTTCTCCGCCGAAGACCTCGATCAGGAAGTCCAGAAAGGCGCGGGTGCGCGCCGGCACGAACTTGCGGGTCGGCATGGCGGCCCAGAGCGAATAGCTGTAGATGCGCCATTCCGGCAGCACCCGCTCCAACGCCCCTTCCATCAACGCATCGCCCACCACGAAGGACGGCAGGCCCGCCACGCCGACGCCATGCAGCGCGCAGGCGTATTTGGTGTCCACCGACGAGGTGGTCATCACCGGTCGCGACGGGATGGTGAAGAAGCTCTCCGCCGGTTCGCCGTCGGCGCCGCAGCGCTCGAAGGTCACGCCGCGGGACAGCTCATGGATCGGCGGCAGCACCATGTCATGCAGCTTGAGCTCGGAAGGATGCTGCGGCCGTCCGCGCCGGGCGAGGTAATCCGGCGCAGCGCACAGGATCACTTCGGTGCGGGCCAGCCGCTTGGCGATGAACTCGCCCTGCAGCGGGATCCGGGTGCTGATGACGGTGATGTCGAAGCTGTCGTCCAGTGTGTCGACCGGGCCTGAGGCCACCAGCTCCAGGCTCACCAGCGGATACATCGCATGGAAGCGCGCCAGATGGCGCGCCAGCTGATGCACCGCGATCGCCGGCGGCATCAGCACCCGCAGATTGCCGCGCGGTTCGGTGACCGCCGCCGTGGCCAGCGCTTCGGCTTCCTCGATGTCGCTGAGGATGCGGCGACAGCGCTCGAGGTAGGACTCGCCGACATCGGTCAGCGACAAGCGACGGGTGGTGCGGTTGAGCAAGCGCACCCCGAGGTGCTCCTCCAGATCCGCCACCAGCCGTGTCACCACGGCCGGCGCGAGATCCAGCGCGCGGGCCGCGCCGGCCAGACTGCCTTCATCGATGACGCGGGTGAAGACCCGCATCGCCTTGACCTGGTCCATGACGCTCCTTCCGCCGCTGCCGCGGCTGATCCGCCGTCGGTCGGGGGCGCGCTTACGGATGCGCGGCGATCACCTGAGCCACTGCGGCCGTCAGCCGCTTGCCATACGGCACATGCAGGAACTCGTTGGGGCCGTGGGCATTGCTCTTCGGACCCAGCACGCCGCAGACCATCATCTGCGCCGCCGGGAAACCCTTCTGCAGCATGCTCATCAGCGGGATCGTGCCGCCCTGGCCGATGTAGCCGACCGGCGCGCCGAAGTGCGCCTGGCTCGCATCGTCGAGCACCTGGCTCAGCCAGGGCGCCAGATCCGGCGTGTTCCAGCCGGTGGCGCCATAAGCGCCGGCGCGGCCATCCGGCACGAAGCTGACCTTGGCGTTGTAGGGCGCGTTGTCCTCCAGCAGCGCCTTGAGGCGCAGCGCGGCCTCGTTGCCATCCACCAGCGGCGGCAGGCGCAACGACAGCTTGAAGGCGGTGTAGGGGCGCAGCACATTGCCGGCGCTCTTGAGCTCAGGGAAGCCGTCCACGCCGGTGACCGACAGCGTCGGACGCCAGGTGCGGTTCAGCAGCACTTCGACCGGATCGGTGGTCACCGGCAGCACCGGGCCGCCGTCGGCACCGCAGGCCCACGGCATGCGCTTGTAGACCTCTTCCTTCAGGATCGCGGCCGTCGCCTGCGCTTGCTCCAGGCGAGCGCCGGGGATGTCGCAATGGAAGCTTTCGGGCAGCAGGCGGCCGGTCTTGGAGTCTTCCAGCCGGTCCAGCACCTGGCGCAGGATGCGGAAGGACGACGGCACCACGCCCGACGCGTCGCCGGAATGGATGCCTTCGCTCAGCACCTCGACCTTCAGGATGCCCGACACCATGCCGCGCAGCGAGGTGGTCATCCACAGGCGGTCGTAGTCGCCGGCGCCGGAGTCCAGGCAGACCACCAGTGAGACATTGCCCAGGCGGGGCTTGAGCAGGTCGATGTAGGCGGGCAGGTCGTAGGAGCCGGATTCCTCGCAGGTCTCGATCAGGCCGACGCAGCGCGGGCGCGGCACGTTCTGCTCGTCCAGCGCCATCAGCGCGGTCAGCGAGGCATAGATCGCATAGCCGTCATCGGCGCCGCCGCGGCCATAGAGCTTGCCGTCCTCGTACTTGGGCGTCCACGGACCGAGGTCGCCGCGCCAGCCGTTGAACTCGGGCTGCTTGTCCAGATGGCCGTAGAGCACCACCGTGTCCTGGCTGTCGGTGCGGGTGGCCGGCAGCTCGAAGAAGATGACCGGCGTGCGGCCTTCCAGACGGATGATCTCCAGCTTCAGGCCGTGGAGCTTCTTGCTTTCCACCCAGGCCGCCGCGTCGCGCACGACCCGGTCGATGTAGCCATGCGACTGCCAGTCGGCATCGAACATCGGGCTCTTGGCGGGGATGGCGATGTAGTCGGTCAGCGCGGGGACGATGTCGCGGTCCCAGACCTGTTCGGCGAATTTCCCGAGGGCGCTGACTTCATCGGCTTGCAGCGGCAACGACGGATCACGTGCGTTCATGCGGTTCTCCTGCGCGGCCGGTTCAGCCGCCTTGTGTGACGATGGATTCTAGGAGCGAGCTGCCACCCAGGTCTTCAGGCGATCAAAGACCCGCTCGCGCTCCGGCTCGTGGAAGAGTTCATGGAACAGGCCGGGGAATTCGATCGCCTGCACCGGCGCCTGCGCCGCCGCCTTGGCGAAGGCGAGGCTGCCGGCCGGCGCCACGCAGCGGTCGGCCCCGGCCCACATCAGCAGCGTCGGCACTGGCCAGCGCGGCGCCTGGGCCAGCACCGGGGCGCCGAAGTCGGCCAGCATGCGGGCGAGCGTCGGGGTGATGCGGTCATGCACGAGCGGATCGTCCCGATAGGCCTGCACCACCTCCGCACTGCGCGAGATCCAGGCCGGGTTCAATCCGTTGCCCACGGCCAGATGCGGCACCGTCGGCAACGACACCGCCAGCATCGCCCGCTGCAGGCCGGACAGGCCCGGATCGAGCGCGGGCGAGCTCAGCACCAGCGCATCGACCGGGCGCGACCAGTCCGGCAGCGCGCCGCCGTCGGACGGCGGCACCTGACCCGCCACGAAGCGCGCCGCGACCAGGCCGCCCAGGCTGTGCCCCAGCAACATCAGCGGACCGCCGCCCAGCCGGGCATCGCCGCGGACCGCATCGATCACGCAGGACAGGTCACGCAGCAGCGCATCCGCCGAGGGAATGTCACCCCGCGGACCGCCGGACGCGCCGTGGCCGCGCTGGTCATAGCCGGCCACGTGCCAGCCCCAGTCATTGAAGCGCTCGGCCACACCGGCGTAACGGCCGATGTGCTCGCCCAGACCGTGGACGATCAGGACCGTGCCTCGGGCGGGGGTGCCTGCGTCGGCGCCCCATTCCCGCCAGTGCAGCGGCAGGCCATCATGGCCGCTCAAAGTTTTCATGGGTCGGAAGTGTAGAAAGCGTTGAGGGCCGTCAGGCGCGCTGCCCGCCGCCCGCGCCGGTTTTTTTGCAGACACCGCGCGCGGGCCGCCCAAAAGCGGCTTTCCCCACTTCCGGGCGCGACGACGCTGGCCTACCGTCAGGATTTCGCCCCCAGACGCTGCCATGTCGCCCTCGATGCCCGACACCCCCACGCCGCCGCTGGCGCTGTCCCCACCGGATCTGCGCCCCTGGCGCGATGGCGGCAGCGGGGTGGACCATGTCCATGTGCGCGATTCCGGACGGCCCGGCCCGACGGTGATGCTGCAGGCCCTCACCCATGGCAACGAGTTGTGCGGCGCGATCGCCCTCGATTGGCTGCTGCGCCAGCAGGTGCGACCGCTGCGCGGGCGGCTGGTGCTGGCGTTCGCGAACATGGCGGCTTTCGAGCGCTTCGATCCGAACTCGCCCTACGCCTCACGGTGCGTCGATGAAGACCTGAATCGGGTCTGGGACGACGCGGTGCTGCACGGCCCGCGGGATTCCGTCGAGCTGCGCCGCGCGCGGGCCTTGCGACCCTTCATCGATGCGGCCGACGTCTTGCTGGATCTGCATTCGATGCAGGAAGCGGGCGCGCCGCCGCTGGCGATCTGCGGCATGACCGACAAAAGCCTGCCGCTGGCGCGCGCGCTCGGCCAGCCCGCCACGATGCTGGTCGACACCGGCCATGCCGCCGGCCTGCGGCTGATCGACCGAGGCGGTTTCGCCGATTCCGCCAGCCCGCGACAGGCGCTGCTGATCGAGTGCGGCGCGCATTGGGAGGCGATCTCCGCCGAGCTGGCGATCGACGTGTCGCTGCGCTTTCTGCGGCATCTGGGCGTGGTCGATGCCGACTGGGCCGAGTCCCATCTGCGCTGCCCCCTGCCCGAGCGTCAGCGGCTGCTGCGTGTGGGCGAAGGCATCGCGGCGCGCAGCCAGGCGTTCCGCTTCGTGATGCCGACCCATCATCTGATGGTCATTCCCCGCGCCGGCACCTTGCTGGCGGAGGACGATGGCCATCGCTTCTTCACGCCCCACGACGACTGCGTGCTGGTCATGCCGTCGCGCCGCGCGGGCGAGGCGGGGCAGACCATGGTCCGGCTGGGGCGCTACGAGGACTGAGCCGCGCCTCGCAGCGTCTCGCGACGGGATGCGACGTCGTTCGACCGGGTGCGGCGTCGTTCGACCGGGTGCGCCGCGACGCAGCGAGCCGTGCCGCGGATCAGTCCCGATCGAACTTGAAGACCGCCATGCTGGCCATCAGGTTCGGCATCAGGCGCACCGCGCGACCGTTCTGCACGCCGAAGCTGTCCAGCACCCGCAGGCCGCATTTGCGCGCCAGCACCTCGAAGTCGGCATAGGTGCCGACGCGGATGTTGGGCGTGTCATACCACTGGTAAGGCAGCACGCGCGTCACCGGCATGCGGCCGGTCAGCACCTGCAGCCGGTTGGGCCAATGGGCGAAGTTGGGGAAGCTGACGATGCCGGTGCGCCCGACCCGCGCCGTCTCGCGCAGCATCGCCTCGGTATTGCGCAGGTTCTGCAGCGTTTCGAGTTGCAGGACCACATCGAAGCTCTGGTCCTCGAAGATCGCCAGGCCTTCCTCCAGATTGAGCTGGATCACATTCACACCGCGCTGCGCGCAGGCCAGCACATTGGCGTCGTCCAGCTCCACCCCGTAACCGGTGCAGCCCTTGGTGGTCTGCAGATGCGCCAGCAGCTCGCCGGTGCCACAGCCCAGGTCCAGCACGCGCGCGCCGGCAGGCACCAGCGCGGCGATCATCTCCATCACGGCACGGTCACTCATGCGGCCACCTGCGCGGTCATCGGTTGCGGGGGCAGCGGCGGGCGGAACTCGGTGGCGATGCGCTCGAAATAGGCGCGCAGCACGCCGTGATAGCGCGGATCGTCCAGCAGGAAGGCATCGTGGCCGTGGGGCGCGTCGATCTCCGCGTAGGAGACATCGCGCTTGTTGTCCAGCAGCGCCTTCACGATTTCCCGCGAGCGCGCCGGCGAGAAGCGCCAGTCGGTGGTGAAGCTCACCACCAGGTACTTGCAGCGGGCGCTGGCGAAGGTGCGGCTCAGATCGCCACCATGCTCCCGCGCGGGATCGAAATAGTCGAGCGCGCGGGTGATCAGCAGGTAGGTGTTGGCATCGAAGTATTCGCTGAACTTGTCGCCTTGGTAGCGCAGGTAGCTTTCGATCTGGAACTCGATGTCGTGGGTGGAATAGCCGAGCTCGGCGGAGCGCATCTGGCGGCCGAACTTCTCTTCCATCACGTCGTCGCTGAGGTAGGTGATGTGGCCGATCATGCGGGCCACCCGCAGGCCGCGACGGGGCAGCACGCCGTGCTCATAGAAGAAGCCGTCGTGGAACTCCGGGTCGGTGATGATCGCCCGCCGGGCCACCTCATTGAAGGCGATGTTCTGCGCCGACAGGTTGGGCGCCGTGGCCACCGCGATGCAATGGCTCATGCGGTCCGGGTAACGCAGCGACCAGTCCAGCGCCTGCATGCCGCCCAGCGAGCCGCCGAGCACCGCCGCCAGCTTGCGGATGCCGAAGCGATCCAGCACCCGCGCCTGCGCATCGACCCAGTCCTGCACGGTGACGACCGGGAAATCCGCGCCCCAGACCCGGCCGGTCTCCGGATTCAGATGCATCGGGCCGGTCGAGCCGAAGCACGAGCCCAGGTTGTTGATGCCGATGACGAAGAACTTGTCGGTGTCCAGCGGCTTGCCGGGCCCGACCAGGTTGTCCCACCAGCCCTCGCTTTTCTCCACGCCCGCATGGGTGCCGGCCACATGGTGGCTGGCATTGAGCGCGTGGCAGACCAGCACGGCGTTGGACTTGTCCTCATTGAGCCGACCGTAGGTCTCCACCATCAGCTCGTAATCGCTGATGCGTGCGCCGCTGCGCAGCGGCAACGCCTCGTCGAACAGGAGTCGCTGCGGTGTGACGTCACCGACGGAACCCATAACCCACCTCTTCCTCTGGACGCACCACGCGAGCGCCTGAACGTCTGCGCGCGGCAACAAAAAACCCGGCGCCGCTGCTTGAAGCGGAACACCGGGTTCGATCTTGGATCGGGTGTCCCCCTTTAGCTGCATTTCTAAGGCGCCCGCAAGCCGGACAAATCGGCGCCATGAGGAAGAAGTATAGCCAGGAGGGCGCGTTCAACGGCGGACCGCGCGCCCTCCCCGTGCCGCGATTCGCGTCAATGCGGATCGCTTCGCGCCTTCAGCGCGCGAAGCGACCGCCAGCCGCTCAAGGCGCCACGCACAGGCAATGCACGATGGCTTTCACCGGCGCACGGGCGCTGGCGGGGCCTTCGGTCTGACTGCGCGCCTGTTCGGCCAGCCAGGACATGTCGGCCTGCGCTTCCCGCAGCGGCACCGGCAGTTGCGGCACACCACCCAGCGCGCGCAGCACCGAGGCCTGCACCGTGGGCGCGGCCGCATCGGTCACGCTGCTGATCACGCGCTCCAGCGGGCCGCGCTCGGCTTCCACATAACGCACCGACGGGTCCTCACCCAGCTTGGCACGCTTGGCGGCGCTGAGGATCGCATCGTTCAGACTGCCCAGACGGTCGACCAGTCCGCGCTCCAGCGCCTGCGAGCCGGTCCACACCCGGCCCTGGCCCACGGCGTCGATCTGCTCGGGCGACTTCTTGCGGGCCTGGGCGGCCTTGCCGGTGAAGTCGGCATAGGTGTGCTCGATCGACGACTTCACCACCGCCGCCAGACGCGGATCCAGCGGGCGACGCGGGTCATAACCGCCCGCCAGCCAGGTGGTGGTGTAGCCGCCGGTGTGGATGGAGAGCTTCTCCATCAGCTTGTCGCCGGTGGGCAGCATGCCGACCACGCCGATCGATCCGGTGATGGTGGCCGCATCGGCGATGACCTCGTCCGAGGACATCGAGATCCAGTAGCCGCCCGAAGCCGCCACGCCACCCATCGACACCACGACCGGCTTGCCGACCGCCCGGGTCAGCTCCAGCTCGCGCCGCACGAGTTCGGAGGCGAAGGCGCTGCCGCCCGGCGAGTTGACGCGCAGGACCACCGCCTTGACGCGGTCGTCTTCCCGCGCCTGACGGATCAACCGCGAGGTGGACTCGCCACCGATGCGGCCGGGCGCGGCCTGGCCGTCGACGATCTCGCCCTCGGCCACCACGATGCCGACCTGGCCCTCCGGCTTGGGCATCTTCGCCGGCAGTTGCGCGGCATAAGCGCCCAGGTGGATGGCGCGCAGCTGCTTCTCGTCCTTGGCGCCGCGCTGCTCCAGCAGCTCGCGCACCTGGTCGCGGGTCTTGATGCCGTCGATCAGCTTTTCCTGCAGCGCCAGCTTGGCGGCATCGCCGCCGACCGCTGCCAGTCGCTGCGGCAGTTCCTCGATGGACTTGGCGATGGCGCCCTTCTCCAGCTTGCGCGCCTGTTCCACGCCCTGCTGATAGCGGGCCCACAGGTCGTTGTAGAGATAGCTTTCCGATTCGATCGACGCGTCCGACGGGCCGTTGGCGAAATACGGCTCGGCGAAGTTCTTGTAGGTGCCCACGCGGATGACGTTGGCCGCGACGCCGAGTCGGTCCAGCGCATCCTTGTAGTAGTTGCGATAACGGCCATAGCCCTCGATGGTCAGCGAGCCCATCGGGTGCAGGTAGATCTCGTTGGCCTGCGCGGCGACGTAATAGCTGCGCTGGTCGTAGGCATTGGCGAAGGCCACCACCGGCTTCTTGCTTTGCTTGAAGCGGGTCAGCGCGGCTTCGATCTCATGCAGCGTGGCGGGACTGGCGCTGCCCATCTGGTCCAGGTCCAGCAGCACCTGGACGATCTTGTCGTCCTTGGCGGCCGCATCCAGCACCGCCAGCAGATCGCGCAGACGGGTCTGTTGACGCGATTCGCCGCGCAATTGCGCCATGGCCTGATCGCGCGCCGATCCGGAGAACTGCTCGACCACATCGCCCTGGATGTCCAGCACCAGCGTGGTCTTCTCTTGATGCACCTTGCCGTGCGAGAAGATGCCCCACAGCAGCACGATCACCAGCAACAGGAACAGCAGGTTCAGCACCACACGCCGGGTGCCGTCCAGCAGCCACCACAGCTTTCCAAAAAACCAGCCCACAGGCGACAACACACGCTTCAGACCCATTCCATCCTCCCTGGGAGACGCATTCGAGACCGTCGACAAAGTGATTCCATGACGACCCCGCGGTCCCACCGTTCAGCGCCAGCCTGAGGCCGGTGCCAAGGTCGAAGACCGCAGGCCAAATCGCCAGCGATTGTGAGGCCAGAATGCGCTGCGCATCGCCATTCAGCCACTGGTCATGGTGTCGGCGAGGCCCATCCACCCATCAGAGGGAGACCGGGGGATGGCGGGGAATGGCGAGGACAGGCGCGCGGACTGGCGGTCAGACGCGCTGACGGCTCCGGCGAAGTCGACGTCGCGCGGCGCGCGGTTCGAAGGGCGCGTGGGTGCGCGCCTGAACACGCGGCCGATCCTGGCCGCGCTGCGTGCTCAGGTCAGCGAGCGCCGGGCGGGACGGTGTCCTGGAAGCTGGCGCGGGTCATCAGCTTGTCGAAATGACGGGCCAGGTTGGGATGGGCGGCACGCCAGTCGATGTCGGCGAAGCGGAAGTCCAGGTAGCCCAGGGCGCAACCCAGCGCCACATCGGCCAATGTGAAGTGATTGCCGGAGCACCAGTTCTTGTCGGCCAGACCGTGGCCCATCGCCTGCAGCGAGGCATGGACCTTGGCCATCTGGCGGTCGATCCAGGCCGGGCTGCGCTGGGCGTCGGTGCGGCCGCTCCAGGTTTCCTCCAGGCGGGCCGCGACGCAGGCGTCCACCAGGCCGTCGGCCAGCGCTTCCCAGGTGCGGACTTCGCAGCGCTCGCGACCGCGCTCCGGAATCAGGCGTCCGACCGGGGACAGGGTGTCCACGTATTCCACGATGACGCGGGAATCGAACATCGCGCCGGTGATCGAGTCCTGCCCCTCCATGACCAGGCAGGGCACTTTGCCCAGCGGGTTCATCTTGAGGATGTTGTCGCTGCCCCAGACGTCCTCCAGCTCGAACTGGTAGTCGAGCTTCTTTTCCGCCATGACGATGCGGACCTTGCGGACGTAGGGGCTGGTGAGTGAACCGATGAGTTTCATTCGAATCCGGTGCGACAACGGTGCGACAACCGCTCGTTTCTGCGTCTGATTCTACCGAGTCGCTTCCCTGAGATGACGTCGCCGCGCCACGGTGGACATGCCCTCATTTGGGTGTCTTGTCGCGGGATCAGGGGGGAGCCCCGCTGCATCGCGTCGCGGTGGGCGAGCTGGCGATCGGTCGATCGAGTGCCCCTGCGCGGCATCGGGGCTTGCCGGTGGGGCGTCCATGCCTAAACTGGGCTGCATGACTGCCGCGACGCCGATCGGCTTCCCAACCTTGTCACCCCAGCCCGGAAATGGCTCGGCCAACCCCAGCGCCGCCAGCCAGGCGGCGTCGGGCGAGTACGTGCTGTATGGCCTGCAGGGATCGGGATCCGCGATCGTTGAGATCGCGCTCCAGTGGTGTGGACAACCTTATCGGGTGGTGCAGGCCGCGTCGTGGGAAGCCAATGCCGCCCGCGAGGAACTTCGCCAGCTCAATCCGCTGATGCAGATTCCCACGCTGCGAACGCCACAAGGCGCGGTGCTGACCGAAAGCGCGGCCATCCTCATGCACCTCGGTGGGCGTCACCCCGACACCGGCCTGCTCGGCGCCGATGACGCGCAGCGCGATCAGATCCTGCGAGGCCTGGTCTTTGTGGCCGCCAACTGCTACAGCTGCATCAGCATCACCGACTATCCCGAGCGCTACACCACGCAGACGGATGACGCTTCCCGTGAGGCCGTCCGCCAAGCGGCTCGCCAGCGGCTCCATCTGCACTGGACCTTGTTCGCCGACCAATTCCCGGCGCGCCCCTGGCTGAGCGGTGCGCAGCCAGGCGCGTTGGACGTGATGGCCGTGATCGTGTCGAAGTGGTCCGGCACGCGGCCTTATCTGGAGGCGCATCGCCCGAGCTTCTTTGCGCTGCTCAAGCGGATCGAAGCATTGCCGCAGGTGGCGGGCGTGCATGCCCAGCATTGGCCCCCATCGGTCTGATGGCCCCGGGCGGCCGCCGCAGGACAGCCGGAGAGCGCGGCAGCGTCGAGATGCTGCTGTCGACGTCAGCTCGTGCGTGGCGCACGGCCGTCCGCGCTCAGGCGGCTTGGAGCTGGGGCAACAGTCGGACGTGGGTATAGCGGGCCGGACGTGACGTCACGCCCTGAGCATCGAGCCCGGTGACCTGCGCAAAGCCGCAGCGGGTCCAGAACGCCTCGGAGGCCGCGCCTTCGCAGTTCACATGCAAACGGCTGAAATGTCCTTGCGCGCTGGCGAGGACCGCGCCCACCAGGCGCCGCGCCAGGCCGTGACCCCGCCAGGCCGGGTGGACATAGAAGCGGCGCATGCGTCCGGTGCCGGGACGGCCCGGCGGCGGTTCCACATTGAGGCCGCCGACGGCGATCACCTGGCCGTGCGCATCGATCCAGGCCCACAGCGATTCGCCGGGCTGGTCATAGCGGTTCGCGCCGCTGCGCCATTCATCCATCAAGCGACCCAGCATGCGCCAGCCCTCGGATTCGCTGGCCGCCAGCAGCGGCGCCCAGGACAAGGGGTCGATCTGATGCACTCGGGTCAGGCGGGGTGCAGCGCCATCGGAAGCCAGGGGGACCATGGATCGCGGGAACCAGCAGTGGAACGAGGAAAGGCTGGATTAAGCCGCAGGCGAACGTCCCGGACATCAGGGACAACCCGCTCGCGACTGGCGCGCTGACCCGGGACTTTCCCTCCCCTTCGGGCATGAAAAAAGCGCTCGGCAGCGAACTGCGGAGCGCTCTTCAGCATCCGATCGGAAAGACGCCGAGGCGGCGCCCGACCGACCCGCCGCCGTCGCGGCGATCAGGCCTTGCGGGCCAGCGGCAGCAGGTAGTTGGCCACCGCGATGCAGCGCTGGCCGAGTTCTTCCTCGCTGGCGCGCAGACCGAAACCGGCCATCGCGGGCGAGGTCAGGAAGCGGCCGCCGATGGCGACCGTCGGGACGCCGTCGATGTTGTAGCTGTCCTGCAGCTTGGTCGCCTGCTGGCAACGGGTCTGCACGGTGAAGGAGTTGTAGGTCTCGGTGAACTTGGCCGGGTCCACACCCAGCGGCGCCAGGAAGGCGGCCATGGACTTCGGATCGCTCAGGCTCTGGCCGCCGCGGTGGATGGCATTGAAGATCGCCGGACGGACCTGCGCTTCCTTGCCCATCACTTCCAGCGTGAAGAACAGGCGCTGATGGACCTTCACGTTCTCGCGGAATGCCACATGCACCTTGCGGTAGACGACGTCGGCCGGCAGTTGCTTGGCCCAGCTTTCGATCGTCGGCTCGAACACATTGCAGTGGGGGCAGCCGTACCAGAAGAACTCGATGACCTCGACCTTGCCCGGCGTGCCGCTCGGCACCGGGGTTTCCAGTCGACGGTACTGGCGACCCTCGATCGGGCCGCCCTGGGCCATCGCGGGCGCACTGCCCAGGCTCAGGGCACCGGCGCTGGCGGCCGACAGGGCGGAGAGGGCAGTGAATTCGCGACGCTTCATCTTGGTTCCTTTGCGTGGCCGACGCCAATGCCGGCGCGGCGATCCTAGAGAGTCAAACTTAGAACGGGATTAATGCGGAATCGGTGGACCGGCGAGCGGTTCGTGCGTCGCCGAGGGCCCCCATCAGGCGGCCCGTCGGCGGGAGGTCAGCGCGGTGCGGCGACCAGGTTCGCTTCCACGCCAGCGGCTTCGAGCTTCTTCTGCTGGCCTTCCGCATCGTCGCGGCTGTCGAACGGGCCCATGCGGACACGATAGACGGTGCGACCGGATTGCTCGCGCTCCATCACCTTGGCCGAGAAGCCCTGGATGGCCAGCTTGGCGCGCTGCTGCTCCGCGTCTTCCATGCGGGTGAAGGCGCCGGCCTGCACGAAGTAGCTGCCGCTGCGGGTGCCATCGGCGGGCTTGGTGGCTTCGGCGGGCTTGGCGGTGTCAGCCGGACGGTTCTCCGCCCGGGCCGCAGAGGCGCGCTCGGGCGGGCGACCTTCCACGGCCGGCGGCGTGAAGCTGCCTCCTTGCGCGGACGGGGACGCCCCGTTGGTGGCATTGCCGGCGACCGCCGGCGGCGGCGTGTTGGCCGCAGGCGCTTGGGCCGGCGTGACCACGCCCGAGGCCATCTTGCCACCCGAACGGCCGGCCAGCGGCGCGTTCGGATCCCAGTTCTTGTTGCGTTCGGCTTCCTGCGCGTCCTGCTCGGCCGTGCGTTGCGGCAGCTTGTTGACGAAGGGCACCGGCGCCTTCGTCACATACAGGGCCACGCCCAGCGCAATGCCCAGCCCCAGCAACAGGCCCACGATCAGGCCCATGGCGAAGCCGCCGCGCTGCTTGTCCTTGCTCATTGATGCTCCTGGTTGTCTCGAGCCATCGTGTCCGGCGCCGACACGCCCAACACCGCCAGGGCATTGCGCACCACTTGACGCGTGGCCGCCAGCAGCGCCAGGCGGGCCCGGGTCAGGGCGAGGTCATCACTCAGGACACGTTCGGCCGCATAGTAGCTGTGGAACGCGCCGGACAGGTCGCGCAAATAGAACGCCACATCATGCGGGGCCAGGTCTTGCGCGGCGCTGGTCAGCATGCGCGGATAGTCCGCCAGCTTGCCCATCAGCGCGTACTCGGTGGGCGCGGTCAGGAGCGAGACATCGGCATCGCCCAGCGACGCCAGGTCATGGCCCTGCTCTTCGCCCTTGCGCAGCACCGAGCAGATCCGCGCATGCGCGTACTGCACGTAGAACACCGGGTTCTCGTCGTTGGCCTTGAGCGCCAGATCGACGTCGAAGACGAATTCGGTGTCGGCCTTGCGGCTGATCAGGAAGAAGCGCACCGCATCGCGGCTGGTCCAGTCGATCAGATCACGCAGGGTGACGTACGAGCCGGCGCGCTTGGAGATCTTGACCTCCTCGCCGCCCTTCATCACCGTCACCATCTTGTGCAGCACGTAGTCGGGGAACCCTTGCGGGATGCCGACATCCGTCGCCTGCAGACCGCCGCGCACCCGCGCGATGGTGCCGTGGTGGTCGGTGCCCTGGATGTTGATGCACTTCGAGAAGCCGCGCTTGAACTTGTTGACGTGGTAGGCCACGTCCGGCACGAAGTAGGTGTAGGTGCCGTCGGACTTGCGCATCACGCGGTCCTTGTCGTCACCGTAGTCGGTGGAGCGCAACCACAGCGCACCGCCGTCTTCATAGGTCTTGCCGTTGGCGATCATGCGCGACACCGCGTCTTCCACCTGGCCGCCGCTGTAGAGCGAGGATTCGAGGAAGTAGTTGTCGAACTGGAGACCGAACGCCTGCAAGTCCAGATCCTGCTCATGGCGCAGATAGGCCACGGCGAACTGGCGGATGCTGTCGAGATCGTCGATGTCGCCGGAGGCGGTGAACTCGCGGTCGTCGGCCTTGACGGTTTCCTTGCGCAGGAACGCCTCGGCGATGTCCTGGATGTAGTCGCCGTTGTAGGCGGATTCCGGCCAGCCCGCATCGCCCGGCTTCAGGCCTTTCAGGCGTGCCTGGGTCGAATGGGCCAGGGTGGCAATCTGCACGCCGGCGTCGTTGTAATAGAACTCGCGGCTGACCCGCCAGCCTTGCGTGGCGAACAGATGGCAGAGCGAGTCGCCCAGCGCGGCCTGGCGGGCATGGCCCACGTGCAAGGGGCCGGTGGGGTTGGCCGAGACGAATTCCACCAGCGCCGAGGTGCCACGCGCCGGCTGCGAGCCGAAAGCGCCGCCGGCGGCCTGCACTTCGCCGATCACCGCCTGCCGGGCGGCGGGCTTGAGTCGGATGTTGATGAAGCCCGGACCGGCGATCTCCAGCGCCTCCACCCATCGCTCGACGGCGGGCTGGGCCTGCAGCTGTGCGATCAGCGTTTGCGCCAGTTCGCGTGGGTTCTTCTTCAGCGCCTTGGACAGCTGCATGGCGGCCGTGCAGGCGAAATCGCCGTGGCTGGCCTGTTTGGGCGTCTCGAAGGCGGCCGCGGGCGCGGCCGGGATGGCTCCGGCGGCAACGGCTTCCTGGCTCAGGGCCTGGAGGACGGTCTCCAGGGCGGTGAGCAATTCCTGCTTGGCTTGGATCATGTGTCGCATTTTAGGGGGCCTGTCCTGTAATAGACCGTCATGCGACTTGCCGCTGACACCCGCACTGCGGCAGGATCAAGCCCTTGATGAGCCCGACCGCCGATCCGTCCTCCTCCGCCAGCACGCCGCGCGACCCCGCGTCGACGCCAAGCACCGACCTGCCGGAACACATCGGCAAATACCGGGTGCTGCGTCGTCTGGGCGAAGGCGCGACCAGCGATGTCTTCCTGGCGATGGACGACTTCCACAACCAGGAAGTCGCGATCAAGCGGATGCGGCACTGGTCCGGCCCCTCCAGCGAAGAAGACGCGATGAGCATCCGCTTCTTCGCCGCCGAAGCCGCCCTCGCCGGCCGGCTGCAGCATCCGAACGTGGTGCAGATCCTGGACGCGGTGCAGGACGGCGATGCGCCCTATCTGGTCATGGAATATGTGCATGGGCTCACGCTCAAGCACTTCTGCCGCAGCGACCGGCTGCTGCCGCTGGATCAGATCGTCGAACTCGGCTTCAAGTGCGCGATGGCGCTGTCCTATGTCTTCCGCCAGGGCGTGATCCACCGCGACATCAAGCCCGCCAACCTGCTGGCGGTGCTCGACAGCGCCGGCCAGGTGACCGATGTGAAGGTGAGCGACTTCGGCAGCGCGCTCAACCTGAATGCGGACATGACGCAAGTGCATCGGGTCGGCTCGCTGGCCTTCATGCCGCCGGAGCAGATCGAGGGCGGCGATGTCAGCGCGCAGGCCGACATCTATTCATTGGGCGCGGTGCTGTATCACCTGATCTGCGGCCGCCCGCCCTTCGACGCGCCCAATCAGATGGCGCTGATGCATCAGATCTACCACCAGGCCCCGCAACCGATGCAGGGCCAGCGGGGCGGCGTGACGCCGGAGCTGGACGCGGTCATCCTGAAGGCGCTGGCCAAGCATCCGCATGAACGCTATGCGGATTGGGAAGCCTTCGGCCAGGCCCTGTCCGAGCTGGTGGCCAAGCAACTGGTGCCGCTGGCGCGGCTCAACGAGGTGAAGGATTCCGAGCGCTTCAACCTGCTGCGCGATCTGGAGTTCTTCGCCAGCTTCGGCGATGTCGAACTGTGGGAGGTGGTGCGCCGGGCGCGCTGGCGGCGCTATCCGGTCGACCATCTGCTCTACAAGCGCGGCCAGGAAGGCAATACCTTCCACATCATTGCCCAGGGCGAGGTCGAGGTCTGGCGCGATGGCGCGCTGGTCGCGACCCTGGGCGGCGGCACGTCGGTGGGCGAGATGGCTTACCTCGCGCCCAACCCGGAACTGCGCCGGCACAGCACCGACATCCGGGTGACAAGCCTTTGCACCACGGTGTCGTTCACGCCGGACTCGCTGGGCCAGCTCAGCCCCGAATGCCAGCACCGTTTCGACCGCGCCTTCATTCAGGTGCTGGTGCGCCGGCTGCATCTCGCGCATGAAGCGCTGGCTCATCCGCGCCGCATCATGTGAGTCAGTCAGGAAATGACCGACGTCAACCGCTATGGAAGATCGTCCGTTGCTGTGGTTCACTGCCCGAGAGGTCCGTTCCCCAACCCCCGTAGGAGAGAGTGATGAAGCAAATCCTGACCCTGGTGACCGCCGCGCTGATGTCGATGACCTGGCTGGCGCCTGCGCATGCGGCGGACGACAAGTCCGGCAAGACCGCAGAGAAAGCCGCAGAGAAAGCCGACAAGACCGACAAGAAGGCGCTGACCCCGCAGCAGCAGCGCATGTCCGATTGCAGCAAGCAGTCCAAGGGCAAGAGCGGCGACGAGCGCAAGGAATTCATGAGCGCCTGTCTGTCCGGCAAATCGGACGAGCCGGTCAAGACCGCTCAGCAGCAGAAGATGACGACCTGCAATGCGGAGGCCAAGGGCAAGGCCGGCGACGAGCGCAAAGCCTTCATGAAGGAATGCCTGTCGGCCAAGTGACCCGCTGCGGCGCCGCGGGCCTGACCGCTCAGCGAGTCAGCACCCCGCGGGCCAGCATCACCGCCGCGATCGGGATCAGCAGCAGCAGGTGGGCCTCCAGCATGATCAGCCGGCGGGTGGCCCGCACCTGATCCGGCGTCGGCAGGCCGCCACCGCTGTCATGCACCTGGAGCCAGCGTCGGTAGGTCAAGGTGGGCTTGATCGACAGCAAGCCGATCAGGATGAACAGCCCGAACTTGAAGTGCAGCAAGGGCTGGTGCCAGTACCAGCCCCCACCCTTCATGCCCCACCAGGCGCGCGCCAGGCCGGTGATCAACACGGCCACGGCGGTGATCCCATAGATCATGTCCACCCGCACCAGCCGCTGCAACACGGCGGCATTCATCCATTCGGTGCGGCAGAGCGCGGCCTGACTGCTGAGAAACACCACCAGGCTGAGGATGGCCAGGATGTGCAGGCCGGCGAGCAGGGCTTCCAGGGTCATGACTTCTCCGATGCGATGTCCGATGCAGTGTCCGATGCAGGCCCGGACCACGGAGCTGAGGCGGCGCGCATCCAGTAATCCGCCTGGCCGTAATGTTCCTTTAAAAAGTCGATCCACAGCCGCACCCGCAGGGACAGGTGCTTGCGCTGCGGCACCACCGCGAAGATGCCGTTCGGCGGCGCCGCGAAGTCATCCAGCACGCTGACCAGATGGCCGGCGCGCAGATCGGACGCCACTTCCCAAGTGCTGCGCCACGCCAGTCCCATCCCCTGCCGGCACCAGTCATGCAGCACCTGACCATCGCTGCAATCCAGCCGGCCGACGGGGCGCAGATGCTGGACCTCTCCATCCACCCGAAAGGCCCAGCCACGCGTCTGGCTGGCGTCTGAACTGAGCGTCAGGCAGGCGTGGCGCATCAGCTCGGACGGATGCCGTGGCGTGCCCGCTCGGCGCAGATAGGACGGCGCGGCCACGCACAGTCGGCGGTTGTCGGCGAGCCGCATGCTGATCAGGCTGGAGTCGCTCAGGTCGCCGACGCGGACCGCGCAGTCGAAGCCCTCGTTCACGATGTCGACCACCCGGTCGCTGAGATTGAGCGACAGGCTCACGTCGGGATGGCGCGCCAGAAACTGCGGCACCAGCGGCGCGACATGCCGGCGCCCAAACCCGGCAGGCGCGGTCAGACGCAAATGGCCGCTGGCCTTGACGCCCCCCGCGCTGACGCTGGCTTCGGCGTTGTCGAATTCCACCAGCAGGCGTTGGCAGTCCTCCAGAAAGGCACTGCCTTCATGCGTCAGGCTGAGACGGCGGGTCGTGCGCAGCAGCAGCTTCACACCCAGCCGCGCTTCCAGAGCATCGATGCGCCGGCCCATCACGGCGGGGGCGACACCCTCGGCCTGCGCGGCCGCGGTGAGACTGCCTTTCGCGGCGACCAGGACGAAGGACTCGATCTGTTTGAGGCGGTCCATGGCGGACGATTGTTGAGGCGTTGCACCGTTTGAGGCAATGAATGGACACCCGACTCGTTGTTATTTGTGCAAAAAAGTCAGGGATCTTGCGCGCCAGCCATGCGCAATCGCCTCGGGGTGCTGCCCTACAGTTGATCCACTTGCCGGAGAACCTCATGAACGCACGCAGCCCCCGTCATCGCCTGCAGGTCGACGCCGACCTGGCTCACTTCATCGACACCGAAGCCCTGGCGGGCACCGGCATCACGCCCGACGCGTTCTGGTCGGGCTTCGACGCGCTGGTGCATGACCTGACCCCCCGCAACGCCGCGCTGCTGCAGGAGCGTGACCGGCTGCAGGCCGAGATGGATGACTGGCACCAGCGCCATCCAGGCCCGATCCAGGACATGGCGGCGTATCGCGAGTTCCTCGGCCGCATCGGCTACCTGGTGCCACCGCCGGCCCAGCCGCAGGCGACCACCACCCAGGTCGATGCCGAACTGGCCACGCAGGCCGGCCCGCAACTGGTGGTGCCCATCCTCAATGCGCGTTATGCGCTGAATGCCGCGAATGCGCGTTGGGGCTCGCTGTATGACGCGCTCTACGGCACGGATGTGATCCCTGAGACCGACGGCGCCGAGCGAGGCGGCGCCTACAACCCGGTGCGCGGCGACAAGGTGATCGCCTTCGCGCGTCAGGTGCTCGATCAGGCGGCGCCGCTGCAGGGCGCCTCGCACGCGGACGCGGTGCGCTATGAGGCGCAGTCGGGCCGACTCGCGGTGACGCTGCGCGACGGACGCTCGGTGGGTCTGACCGACCCGGCTCAATTCATCGGCTTCCAGGGCGACGCCTCGACGCCCTCTGCAGTGCTGCTGCGCCATCACGGGCTGCATCTGGAGATCCAGGTCGATCGATCCTCCGCCATCGGCAAGACCGATGCGGCGGGCGTGTCCGATCTGCTGATGGAGGCCGCGCTGTCGACCATCCTGGACCTGGAAGATTCCATCGCCGCCGTCGATGCGCAGGACAAGCTGCTGGCCTACCGCAACTGGCTGGGCATCCTGCGCGGCACGCTGACGGAGGAAGTCACCAAGGGCGGTCGCACGCTGGTGCGGCGCCTCAACCCGGATCGCCGCTACCAGGCAGCCGGCGGTGGCGAGGTGGTGCTGCCTGGCCGATCGCTGCTGTTCGTGCGCAATGTCGGCCATCTGATGACCAACCCGGCCATCCTGATCGACGGCGGACGCGAGATTCCGGAAGGGATCATGGACGCGGTGATCACCACCCTGATCGCGCTGCATGACCTGCGCCAGTTGTCGGGCTCCGGCCTGCGCAATTCGCGGCAGGGCTCGATCTACATCGTGAAGCCGAAGATGCATGGCCCGGCCGAGGTCGGCTTCGCCAACGAGCTGTTCGGACGCGTCGAGCAACTGCTGGGGCTGCCGGCGTCCACCGTGAAGCTGGGCATCATGGATGAAGAGCGCCGTACCAGCGTCAACTTGGCGGCTTGCATCGCGGCGGCGCCGAGCCGGGTGGCCTTCATCAACACCGGTTTCCTGGATCGCACCGGCGACGAGATGCACACCGCCATGCTGGCCGGCCCGATGCTGCGCAAGGGCGACATGAAATCCAGCGCCTGGATCCAGGCCTATGAGCGCAACAACGTGCTGGTGGGGCTGTCGGCCGGGCTGCGGGGGCGCGCCCAGATCGGCAAGGGCATGTGGGCCATGCCCGACCTGATGGCCGCGATGCTGAGCCAGAAGATCGCGCATCCGCAAGCCGGCGCCAACACCGCCTGGGTGCCGAGCCCCACCGCCGCCACGCTGCATGCGCTGCATTACCACCAGGTCCACGTGGCCGAGGTGCAGCAGCGCATCGAAGCCGAAGCGCCGCAGGTCGATCGCGAGGACCTGCTGACCCGGCTGCTGACCATCCCGGTGACCGCCTCGCCCAACTGGTCCGACACCGAGAAGCAGCAGGAGCTGGACAACAACATCCAGGGCATCCTCGGCTATGTGGTGCGCTGGATCGATCAGGGTGTGGGCTGCTCGAAGGTGCCGGACATCAACGGCGTCGGCCTGATGGAAGACCGGGCGACCTTGCGGATCTCCAGCCAGCACATCGCCAACTGGCTGTATCACCGCGTGGTGAGTCGCGAGCAAGTGATCGCCACCTTCGAGCGGATGGCCGCGGTGGTGGATGCGCAGAACGCCGGTGATCCGCTGTACCGCCCGATGGCCGGCCACTTCGACACCAGCCTGGCTTACCAGGCCGCGCTCGATCTGGTCTTCAAGGGCCGTGAACAACCGAGCGGCTACACCGAACCGCTGCTGCACGCCTGGCGGCGCAAGCTCAAGGGCAGCTGACGCGCGGACGTGGCGGGTGGCGCGCGACGCTTCGCGCGCTCTGTCCGCCTGACCGGCGGCACGTGCTTGGCGCGAGCGCCCAACAAAAACCGCCTGGGGCTGCAAGCCAACAGGCGGTCGGGGTGGGCGGCCTCAGTGAGCCATCACCCTCTGAAGCGGGACGCAGGGCGACGCTTCAAGTCGCCACCGCGCCCACCGGGCAGGACGTCTGCCGGCCCAGCCGCGCGAGGTCGGCCAGATTGGCGATCAGGTCGCCTGGGGCGTGGCGCCGGTCGACGGCGCCGCTTGGGCCGCCGCCTGCGCGACGCGCTGGGCCAGCTCCTTACGATAGCGGTTGAGCTCCTGCACGCTGGCGAAGCTGCGCTCCATCAGCAGGCTCATGTTGTGCAGGATGCGATCGACGACCTTGTTCTCCCACACGCTGTCGAACTGGATCTGTTTGTCCAGCCAGCGCTCCAGCCATTCCGGATCCGGCAGGCGGCTCTGGATGGTGTCACGAGGGAACAGCTTGGCATTCACATGCAGGTTGGTCGGATGCAGCGCCTGCGCGGTGCGACGCGCGCTGGCCATCAGCACGCCGACCTTGGTGAACGCGGCCTTGGCCTCGTCACCGAACTTGGTCATCGCGCGCTTCATGTAGCGCAGGTAGGCGCCACCGTGCCGGGCTTCGTCGCGGGACAGGGTTTCGTAGATGGCCTTGATGACCGGCTCGGTGTGCCACTCGGCGGCACGGCGATACCAGTGGTTCAGGCGGATCTCGCCGCAGAAGTGCAGCATCAGGGTTTCCAGCGCCGGGGCCGGATCGAATTCGAAGCGCACTTCGTGCAGTTCGGCTTCGGTCGGGCACATGTCCGGACGGAAGCGGCGCAGGTATTCCATCAGCACCAGCGAATGCTTCTGCTCTTCGAAGAACCAGACGCTCATGAACGCGGAGAAGTCGCTGTCGTCCTTGTTGTCGCGCAGGAACATCTCGGTGGCCGGCAGGGCCGACCACTCGGTGATGGCGTTCATCTTGATCGTGCGCGCCTGGTCATCGGTGAGTTTGGACCCGTCGAACTTGTCCCATGGAATGTCGGTATCCATGTTCCAGCGCACGGCTTCGAGTTGCTTGAAGAGTTCGGGGTAAAGCATGACGCGTCCTCGGTAATGCGAACGATTCTAAACGGGTGATGATGACAATCCCTGATCGCGACGCTTCTGGCCTAATGCGATCTCTCGCAAAACCAGGAGCTTTCCTCATGTTTTCACATGGTCTGCGCGCCTCGATGCGCCGCGTTCTGATGATTGCCGCCCTCATGGCGGCCCCCTGGAGTGCGCATGCGGCGGCCAGTTGTCCGGATCTGCTGCAGCGTGACATGCCCCGCCTGCAGGATGAAAAACCCCAGGCGCTGTGCCAGTACGCCGGCAAGGTGGTGCTGGTGGTCAACACGGCCAGCTTCTGCGGCTACACGCCGCAGTACAAGGCGCTGGAGGCGGTCTCCGCCAAGTACGCCGACAAGGGACTGGTAGTGCTGGGATTTCCGTCGGGCGACTTCGGCAATCAGGAATACGGCAGCAACAAGGAAATCGCGGAGTTCTGCGAGAACACCTTCAACGTGAAGTTCCCGATGTTCAGCAAGAGCAGCGTGGCCGCCGGCAAGTCCGAGCTGAATCCATTGTTCGCGGATCTGGCCAAGCGCACGGGTCAGGCGCCCAAGTGGAATTTCCACAAGTACCTGATCTCCCGCTCCGGCAAGGAAGTGATGAGCTTTGCCTCCGGCGTCAGCCCGGAAAGCCCGGCCTTCACCCAGGCGCTGGATCGGTTGCTGGCACAGCAGCCCTGAGGGAAATAGGCAAGCCATGAGCGCTTCAGTCGAGTTCAAAACAACCCCTCTGATGGCAATTGGCGGGCCTGTTTCGACATGATGGAAAAGTGTCCCGGCTAGCCGGTACAGCCGTGACACTTGCTCACTTTTTCCTCTCGATTCGGGATGACAACGGCGGCATTGCGCTGCACCATTGACATCAGTTCGTGACAGGACTGAGTCACGCCGCCGCAGACCCCACTGCGTGCAGGCGACTCATGCCGCCGGTCCAAACATGCCGGGCACGGGGTTTGCCACTCTCTGCCTTGACGATCAAAACCAAGGGGTATCGAGGGTTACCACCAGTCCCGCGCTGACCGGAGTAAAGTCAGCACAAGCTTTCAGCCGCAAGACCTGCTTTTCATTAAGCTGCAATCCCGAGGCCTTTCTCCTCCTCCTCCCTCCCTCCCTCGTTGGCCACGGGGCGTCTTGAGGCTTCTTTTCTACCCAGGGCTTCCGCCAGCGCGGAAGCCCTTTGTTTTGGGCGACGAGTCCCCGCGCGGCCGATCAGGCGAGCCAGCCCTTGCGGCGGAAGTAGACGAAGGGGGCGACCACCGAGGCCGCCATCAGGCAGAGCGCGAACGGATAGCCGTACTGCCATTCCACCTCCGGCATGAATCGGAAATTCATGCCGTAGACACTGGCAATCAGCGTGGGCGGCAGCAACGCGACGCTGGCCACCGAGAAGATCTTGATGATCTTGTTCTGGTTGATGTTGATGAAGCCTACCGTGGCGTCCATCAGGAAGTTGATCTTGTCGAAGAGGAAGGCCGTGTGGTTGTCCAGCGACTCGATGTCGCGCAGGATCTGGCGCGCTTCCTCGAACTGCTCGGCGTTGAGCATCTTGCTGCGCATCATGAAGCTCACGGCGCGGCGCGTGTCCATCACGTTGCGGCGGATGCGGCCGTTCAGGTCTTCCTGCCGGGCGATGGCCGAGAGCACCT